>NZ_JBEXTS010000012.1:0-104283 GCF_040628815.1 Streptomyces sp. NPDC006140
CGGTGGCGGGCAAGGCCGGCCGGGTCATCGACCCGATGACCTACATCGCCAAGGGCGCGGGCGCCGGTTTGTCGAAGATCGGCGACATCACCAAGAACCTGCGTGGCGTGGGCAACATCGACATCCCGGCCCTGCCCGAGAACGCCGTCACCCTGCCCGAAGGCACGGTCAAGCTCCCCGACGGCACCGTGCAACTGCCCGAGGGCGCGGCCCTGCCGGACGGGGCGACGAAACTGCCCGACGGCAACGTCCGGCTGCCCGACGACGCCCCGGTCCTGCCCGAAGGCACCACGAAACTCCCCACCGAGGACGGCGCCCCGGCCCGCTACTACGATCCCGACGGCAACATCCTCGACGAGCACGGCAACGTCCTGCAGAAATCCGCCGACGGCCCCGGCGACGTCGTCGACCAGCCCCACATGCCCGACACCCCGGCCGGCCCGGCCTCGGGTGCGGACACCCCACGCGTCGACTCCCCCGCCCAGCAACCCGCCCTGGTCGGCGCCGGCACCCACACCGCCGAACAAGCCGGCCAAGCCGGCCAGCGCCTGGGCAACAGCCTCGACGACGTCGGCCGGGTCAACGACGACGTACCCGCCACACCGACCGTCCAGGCAAGCAGCGACATGTCATCCGTCCACGCAGGTGGAGATCTGCCAAGCGGCGGAGCTGGCGACCATCTTCCGACTGGTCACGCAGGCGACAACCTGCCCAGCGGTAGGGCCGACGACGTTACTCAAGGACCATCTGCCAGCCATGGACCGCCAGCCAGTCACACGGGTGGACACTCAGATGCTCACCATGGGGCTGGCGACAACGGCCATACTTCCTCTCCCCGCCATGAACCGTCACCCAATGGCCTCAGTGACCACCCAACCGTCCATCACCAGGACGCCCACAGCGGCAACCACGATGGGGGACTTCCTGGAGACAGCCACCCTGTAGCCAACCATGGTGGCGATGGCGCGGGTCACCAGGATCACGGCTCCGCGTCTCCTGACGCTCCACATAGCCCTGGTTATCCGGACGGGTACGACCCGACGGACGCCCTGGTACACGAAGGAAGCCTGCCTGGGGTCGGTCCCGGAGACAAGTTCCTGGGGCAAATGGACCCTTCCCGAGTCGAAACCGCCAATGGCCTCATCACCCATGTAGATGGCCGCCCGGTCGAAAAGTTCATTCAGTCTCTTTCCAGAGATCGAGTCGACATCTATATGCAAGCCAAGAATGATGGAACGTTCCCAAAGACGCAGACGGGGGCCTGCGTCGGTTCGGTGATAGATACACGCACCGGCCTTGTCTACGAAGGTATCAACGGGCCTGCTGATGCCTTGATCCCGCTCGATGACCTTCATCCGACGCTCGCTGAGCGTTACGAGGCAATCGAATCCAATCCGCCTCACCCCGCACCGATCCTGCAGCACGCTGAGGTGAAGGCCGCGAACCGGCTACTGTGGGAGCGTCGGAAGCTGGGCCTCCCCGATGGCCCGAGTGCTCTAAGTGAACTGCGCGCTTCCGTGTGGTTCCCGTTCAAAAAGGACTTCGACTTGGAGATCCCCGTACCGCCGAAGGCAGCACCTTTCTGTGCGAATTGCGCCAACATGCTGCACGAAGTGCCGAGTTCCTTCGGGCGCTTCACCGGATTCCCTCCCAACGCCCAGAACAAGCTTCCGTGGTAGTGAAAATGCAACGTATTGACATTGACGACGACGAGGTCGACATCGGCTTCGATCACCGGTTGCTCTATGCCGGGCAGCCCTACACAGGGGAGGCCGTGGAGTACTTGGCTGGGCATTTGGTGAGCCTTGCAACTTACACGGACGGACTTAAGGACGGCCCCTATCGTGAGTGGTACAAGGACGGCACACTCCGGGCCGAGGGCATGATGCGCATGGGGTTCGTTTCAGGAGAATTCAAGCGCTGGCACCCAAACGGAGTCCTAGCAAAGCACATGATCAATAGTGAGGACGGAAAAGTTCCTATTGCCGACTACGAGTGGGATGAGGAAGGCCGCCCCACCCGCTCCTGGGAACGCACGAACCGCAATTATTGAGCCGGAATGGTTGAGTTGCCTGCTCGTTGACCGGGTGTGATCGAGGTTGAGGACGCGCGTCGGCTGCCGCCCGTCGCACGGGAGGTGGTGCGGCTGCGGGTGGTGGCCGCGCTGGAATCGGGCACGGTGCGTACGTACCGGCAGGCGGCCGGGATGTTCGGGGTCAGCGAGCGGTCGGTGGGTAGCTGGTGGCGGGCCTACCGCGGCGGCGGGCGGGAGGCGTTGGCGGTGCGGCGCACACGGCGGCCGGTTCCGCAGGAGCTGATCAGTGATGTGGAACGGGGCACGCTCTTTCAGGCGATGGCGGACTGCTCGCCCGAGGAGCTGATGATCGGCGGCCCGTTGTGGACCCGGGCCGCGGCAGGGCTTGGTCAAGTTCCATGAGTGTCCGGGTCCGATGTTGGTGATACCCAGGATGGCGAGTGCTCGTTCGGGTTCGTGGCGGATGGCGCGGGTGGTCTTGGCGATGTTGTCGGCTCCGAGGATCTTCAGGGTGCCGATGGCGAGGGCTGCCGTACGACCTCAAGGGGCGGAACCAGCAAGAGATCTACACGGCCAAAAGACTTCTCATGAAGATTGCGGATCACTTTCACGAGCTATGGTCGCCTTCTTTTGGGATACCCAGAGGGAGTGTGCGGGATTTCATTGCGGATGCCGCATACATAGATGAGCGAGAGATTGTCCAGTATTTGCTGTCCGGGTATGACCTTTTCAGCGTCATGGGTTCCTCCGAGGACGTTCTAGGTTCCGACGAGACGATCACGGGGGCTGACTCCATCTACTCGGATGGAGAATGGGTGTGGCGAGGAGATCTCTGGTTCTACGTGAGAACCCATCACATCTGTCTGCCGCACGAGTTTTTGGAGCGGATCAGGTCCTTTGGCCACGCCATGCCGGCTGAGGACTTGTCGAGTCTCATGGAAATCGCCAAGGAAATCCGCCCTCGCTTGTGAGACTCGACCGCGCGCTCGCATCGGCCGGGCGTAGGCTGACATCGCGGCTGGCAAAGTCAACGGCGTCGAGATCTGGCGCCTTGAACAGATCCAGCGGAGTTGGAGTACAAAGTGCCCGACAGTCTTGATTCATGGGAGCCCAGCGCCCGAGTTGCTGAGCTGCTCTTCGTGGACTTTGACGGAATGCCAGCCGATCCCGACGACGTCATCAGCGATGGCCTCGACGGCGGTTACAGGGATCGCTCCGAGGCCCTCAGGCAAGTGCTGCGGGATTCGGGTGAGGACCCGGCCGGGCGTTTCCTGGCGTGCGTCGCGCTGACCCGCTGGGGTGACGCCGTCGGGTACGAAGAAGTGGTTGCTGCCGCTCATTCACCCGGAGCAGTCGCCTGGCGGGGTGCCTCGTACGACAGGCTGAACGGTGAGGACGACACCTTCGGCGTGTTGGCAGACGCTGTGGGCGACAGCGTGGACATGGAGGACGAACGCGGCACCGGTGCCGAGCGCGTACGGGCTGCGGAGGCGTTGTTCGGAGTGGTCGACTCGGTTCAATTCGGTCGGCACATCAGCTCCCTGCTGCGTGAGGATCTCGTCGTGGCCTCTCTGTCGGTGATCAAAGGCACGGTGGGGCGCGGTATCACGAGGCTGGAGCACGAGCGACACTCGTACGATCTCGGTCTTCAGCTGGCCTTGGTGGTTTCTGCGGCTCGCCGTATCGATACAGACTGGGCTTCGAACGCTGCACGCGGTCTTGTGGCGGCCGAACCGGGTGAGCGTGCGCTGGAAGAACCGCGCGAGTCTTTTCCGGAACTTCCGTGAAGTGATTGGCGATGGAGGGTACTTGAGGTCATACGCAGCCATGGCTTCCCAGCAGCCGACGCCACAAGTGATGGCTTGGCTGATCTCGAACGGCTGGGCTCCTGGCCGGGATCTCGGAGATCGCGCGGCGGAGCTTGTCGAGATACGGGTGCGGGATGCCGAGCGGCAGGGTGTCGCCCTGTCTCCTTCCCCGGCGGCCACCCGGGTCGTCCACGCCTATGGCCTGCTGCGCCTCCCGCATCCGAAGGCGGCGGAGACATGGCTGATGAAACCGACGATCGGCTACGAAGGCGATGCTGCTCTCATTCAGGAGCTGGCGGCCGGTATCGGAGTGGGGCTCTTTCCCATCGGATTCGAGGAATCCGAGTTCGGCCTCCTTCTGGTGGACGAGACCGGGCGTTGGTTCCATCTGCACCACACCGGGGGGTATTTCCTGGGAGCGGACGAGTACGACGCGTTCTCACGGTTCCTGAGTGGGGTCGACGCTCCGGACGTGGAGGACTGTTCTGTCTGAGCAAGGGAAAGCGACCACGGCCGTCGCCCGTTGGACCTGGGGACGTGAGCGTGAGGGAGGCGGCAGTGTCGCTGCCTGCTTGAGTGAACTGTTCACGGCGTACGCGGTTCTGAGCAGGCACAGGCTCGTGATCGGCGCCCCGCGTGTGTCTGTGTCCGTTCACGAGGCGGGCAGGAAGAACAGTTACCTCTTCCGGGAAGACTTCGAGCCGGAGGATACGTGGGCTCCTGCGGATGTCGCGAAGAGCATGGCTGAGGAAGTCGAAGCGGGCAGGCGCCCGGGGGAGATCGGGTCCGTGTACGCGGACGCCGACGGCCTCGGCGAAGTAGTGATCAGAGGCGGTGGCCGTGAGAAGGCCGACCTCTTACGGCTGGGAGCCTCGACCCTGCTCGATCACATCAGCGTGGAATTGGTGACGCACACTGTTCACTGGCTTCCGTATGACCTCCGGGGGCGGCCCCAGCCAGAGGTGTACGCAGCGAACGGTCCCCGATTGGCCGCGGCGCTTCGGGATATCGCCGAGGTCTTTGGAACCGAGACCGATCCGGACGACCCGACCTACTTCGCGCGGCCGAGTGAAACCGGCGCCGAGAACTTCTTCGACCAGGACGGCACGCTCTGGACGTCTGGGAGAGCTTCGAGATCCCTTACCGGTACAGGGCGTTCACGCAGACTCCTGGGTTCGGGAGGATCGGGTACCGGCGTACCGCTGAGGGAGACGTGCGGTATGTCCCCGTACAGGATGAGCGCGGGATCGTCGGACATCTGTGGGCGTCCGACGAGGAGAACGCGGCGAGTTTTGAACCGCTTGAGGTCGGCGACGACGCCACGTACCACGCCGGGTTGGCCTGGCTGGAGCGCCTGCGGTCCGCGCACGACCGGGGGTTGTCTCCGTCGGCGGCTCTGGCCGAGGTGTCGACGACGGCTGACACGAGCGCAGGCCGGGTGGCTCCGGCGTGCGAACCGCGCACCGTCGCTCTCGCTGCCCTGCGTGACCGATCGCGGGGCTGACAGCGGGGCTGCCCTCGGAGTTGTGGTTCACGGGCGCCGATCTGCGCAACGTCGGGAATCGCAAGTCCCGAGCCGTACGACGAAGGCTCCGGACCTAACATGACCAACAGCCTTTGACGCGTGCCGCGATGTCTGGCAGCCGTACGTGAAGGTCGCAGTGCGGCCTCACAGGCGGTGGACGGTACCTCGAGGTGTGAAAGGTGTCGGATCACGCTGGAACGGCGGTCCATTCCGTGCCGTCGAAGGGCGGGTAGTGCTCGCCCACGCGCTCCGCCGCCTCGATGTACGCGGTGAGGGCGTCGCGGGACTGGGTGAGCCGTTGCATCTGGTCGTCGAGGCGTCGTAGGCGGGTGCGCATCGCGGTCAGTAGTTCCGGGCAGCCGGGCAGGGTCGGGGTCTCGCCGACCGCGCAGGGCAGTACGTACGCGATGTCCTCGGAGGACAGGCCCGCGCCCAGCAGGTGCCGGATCTGTTTCACCCGCAGTACGGCGTTGTCGTCGTACTCGCGGTAGCCGTTCGCGCCGCGGTCCGCCTCCAGCAGCCCCTGGGCCTCGTAGTAACGCAGCTGGTGGGCGTTGACGCCCGTCCGTCGGCTCAGTTCCCCGATCCGCATCGGAAACCCCCCTTGACCTTCACACCGGTCTCAACGTTGACGATGCTGTCATGGACAAGGACAGCACATCCCCAACTCACGTATCTGTGGTCGGACTTGGGCTGATGGGGCAGGCGCTCGCCGGGGCGTTCCTGCGGGCCGGGCATCCGACGACCGTGTGGAACCGTACGGCGTCCAAGGCCGAGCGGCTGGTGGCCGAGGGCGCGCGGCTCGCCCCTTCGGTCGGTGACGCGATCCAGGCGGGTGCTCTGACGGTCGTCTGCCTCACCGACTACCAGGCCGTGCGCGAACTGCTCGGCGTGGACGGGGTCTCTCTGGACGGCGCGATGCTGGTCAACCTGACCTCGGGCGACTCGGCCCAGGCCCGGGAGACCGCCCGATGGGCGGAGCAGCGCGGCGCCCGTTACCTGGACGGCGCCATCATGGCCGTGCCGCCGGCGATCGGGACCGCCGAGGCGGTGATCCTGCACAGCGGCGCCCGGGCGGACTTCGAGGAGTACGAGTCCGTGCTCGGCGCGCTCGGCACCGTCACCCACCTCGGTGCGGACCACGGGCTCGCGTCCCTGTACGACGTGGCCGGTCTGGCCATGATGTGGAGCGTGCTCAACGCATGGCTCCAGGGCACGGCGCTGCTCAGGACGGCCGGTGTCGACGCCGGGACGTTCGCGCCGTTCGCCCGGCAGATCGCCGCCGGCGTGGCCGAGTGGCTCCCGGGGTACGCCGAGCAGATCGACAGCGGTTCCTTCCCGGCCGAGGTGTCTGCGCTGGAGACCGACGCGCGTGCCATGGCCCACCTGGTCGAGGAGAGCGAGGCGGTGGGGGTCAACGCCGAACTGCCCAAGCTGATCAAGGCGATGGCCGACCGTGCGATCGCCGCCGGGCACGGCAGGGAGCAGTATCCCGTGCTCATCGAGGAGTTCAGCAAGCCTGGCGGCAGCTGACCCGGTTCGGGGCAGCGGCCGCTGCCCCGCCCCCGGACAGCCAGGGGACAGGGCAGCGCGCCTGGTGCTAGCGGGTGTGCTCGACGAACCGCGCCGCCGTCTCCGCCAGGACCTCCTGGCCGTCCCGGGCCCACAACCCGTCGTTGAACAGCTCGACCTCGATCGCGCCGGTGTAGCCGGCGGCCTCCACGTAACCCTGCCACTCGCGCATGTCGATCGCGCCGTCACCGATCTGGCCGCGGCCGGTCAGCACGCCCTCCGGGAGGGGGGTCGTCCAGTCGGCGAGCTGGAAGGTGTGGATGCGGCCGCCCTCGCCCGCCCGGGCGATCTGCGCGGGTGCCGTGTCGTCCCACCAGATGTGGTACGTGTCGACCGTGACGCCGACCTGGTGCGCCGGGAAGCGCTCCGCCAGGTCGAGGGCCTGGGCCAGCGTCGACACCACGCAGCGGTCCGAGGCGTACATGGGGTGCAGCGGCTCGATCGCGAGGCGGACGCCGTGCCGCTCCGCGTACGGGCCCAGTTCCGCCAGGGCGTCCGCGATGCGCTCCCGCGCCCCGTGCAGGTCCTTGGAGCCCGCCGGGAGGCCGCCCGAGACCAGGACCAGGGTGTCCGTGCCGAGCGTGGCCGCCTCGTCGATCGCGCGGCGGTTGTCGGCCAGGGCCTCGGCCCGCTCCCCCGGGTCGATCGCCGTGAAGAAGCCGCCCCGGCACAGCGTCGTCACCGTCAGCCCCGCGTCCCGGACCAGCTTCGCCGTGGCCTCCAGGCCGTACGACTGCACCGGCTCGCGCCACAGGCCGATGTTGCGGATGCCCAGCCGGCCGCAGCCGTCGACCAGTTCCGGCATCGACAGCTGCTTCACCGTCATCTGGTTGATGGAGAAGCGGTCCAGCCCGGTGGTGCTCACTGGTTCACCCCGTACACGCTCAGCAGGGTCTTCATGCGCTCCTCCGCCAGCTTCGGGTCGGGGAACAGGCCGAGGCCGTCGGCGAGTTCGTAGGCCTTCGCGAAGTGCGGGAGGGAGCGGGCCGACTGGAGGCCGCCGACCATCGTGAAGTGGGACTGGTGGCCCGCGAGCCAGGCGAGGAAGACCACGCCCGTCTTGTAGAAGCGGGTGGGGGTCTGGAAGAGGTGGCGGGACAGCTCGACCGTGGGGTCCAGCAGTCCCCGGAAGCCCTTCACGTCGCCCGTGTCCAGGACCCGGACCGCCTCGGCCGCCAGCGGGCCCAGCGGGTCGAAGATGCCGAGCAGGGCGTGGCTGAAGCCCTGGTCGTCGCCGGCGATCAGCTCCGGGTAGTTGAAGTCGTCGCCGGTGTAGCAGCGCACGCCCTGCGGAAGCCGGCGGCGGATGTCGATCTCCCGCTGGGCGTCCAGCAGCGAGACCTTGATGCCGTCGACCTTGTCGGGGTGCGCCGAGATCACCTCCAGGAAGGTGTCCGTCGCCGCGTCCAGGTCGGACGAGCCCCAGTAGCCTTCCAGCGCCGGGTCGAACATCGGGCCCAGCCAGTGCAGGATCACCGGCTCGGCGGCCTGGCGCAGCAGGTGGCCGTAGACCTCCAGGTAGTCCTCGGGGCCGGAGGCGGCCGCCGCGAGCGCCCGGGACGCCATCAGGATGGCCTGCGCGCCGGACTCCTCGACGACCGCGAGCTGCTCCTCGTAGGCCGTGCGCACCTCGGCGAGCGTGCCCGCGGCGAGCTGGTCGGTGCCCACGCCGCAGGCGATCAGGCCGCCGACCGACTTCGCCTCGGCCGCCGAGCGGCGGATCAGTTCCGCCGCGCCCGCCCAGTCCAGGCCCATGCCGCGCTGGGCGGTGTCCATGGCCTCGGCGACGCCCAGACCGTGCGACCACAGGTGGCGGCGGAAGGCGAGGGTGGCGTCCCAGTCGACGGCGGCGGGCGAGTCGGGGGACACGTCCGCGTACGGGTCGGCGACGACGTGCGCCGCCGAGAAGACCGTGCGGGAGGTGAAGGGGGTGCCGGGGGTCACGGCGAGGGGCTCGGTGCGGGGCTCGTACGTCCGCAGCGCCCCGCCGCTGTCCGGGAGTCGGATGGTCACAGCGAGATCTCCGGTACGTCGAGGCGGCGGCCCTCGGCCGAGGACTTCAGGCCCAGCTCGGCGAGCTGGACACCGCGGGCACCGGCCAGCAGGTCCCAGTGGTAGGGCGCGTCGGCGTAGACGTGCTTGAGGAACAGCTCCCACTGGGCCTTGAAGCCGTTGTCGAAGTCCTGGTTGTCGGGGACCTCCTGCCACTGGTCGCGGAAGACCTCCGTGACGGGGATGTCCGGGTTCCAGACCGGCTTGGGCGTCGCCGAACGGTGCTGGACGCGGCAGTTCCTGAGCCCGGCCACCGCCGAGCCCTCCGTGCCGTCGACCTGGAACTCCACCAGCTCGTCGCGGTTGACGCGGACCGCCCAGGAGGAGTTGATCTGGGCGATGGCGCCGCCGTCGAGCTCGAAGATGCCGTACGCGGCGTCGTCGGCCGTCGCGTCGTAGGGCTTGCCGTTCTCGTCCCAGCGCTCCGGGATGTGGGTGGTGGCGATGGCCTGGACGGACTTCACGCGGCCGAACAGCTCGTGCAGCACGTACTCCCAGTGCGGGAACATGTCGACGACGATGCCGCCGCCGTCCTCGGCCCGGTAGTTCCAGGACGGGCGCTGGGCGGCCTGCCAGTCGCCCTCGAAGACCCAGTAGCCGAACTCGCCGCGCACCGACAGGATCCGGCCGAAGAAGCCGCCGTCGATGAGGCGCTTCAGCTTCAGCAGGCCGGGGAGGAAGAGCTTGTCCTGGACGACGCCGTGCTTGATGCCGGCCTCATGGGCCAGGCGGGCGAGGTCGAGGGCGCCTTCCAGGCCGGTGGCGGTCGGCTTCTCGGTGTAGATGTGCTTGCCGGCGGCGATGGCCTTCTTGAGCGCCTCCTCACGGGCGGAGGTGACCTGCGCGTCGAAGTAGATGTCCACCGTCTCGTCGGCGAGGACCGCGTCCAGGTCGGTCGAGACGTGCTCCAGCCCGTGCTGCTCCGCCAGCGCCCTGAGCGCGTGCTCGCGGCGGCCGACCAGGATCGGCTCGGGCCACAGCACGGTGCCGTCGCCGAGGTCGAGGCCGCCCTGCTCGCGCAGGGCCAGGATGGAGCGGACCAGGTGCTGGCGGTAGCCCATGCGCCCGGTGACGCCGTTCATGGCGATACGCACCGTCTTGCGTGTCACGTCGTTCCCTTCGTACGCGGTCGTCGCGCCGCGTACGCCCCACCCGTCACCGGGGGCCGGTGAGCCGTCCTGTGGACTGGTGAGCGTTACAGCAAGCGCTTTCTATATACGGAGAAGCTAGCCTCTGAACCGCGGTCCGGACAAGACCGTGACCAGGACGAGTTGTTCGAGGGGGCGAACAACCGGGGCTCGGGGGCTTAAGGTCTGCTCAAACCATGGCCATAGGTCCGTCGGAACCAGCGGAACCATGGTCATAGGTATGGGTGTGTAGGAGGGCGGACGACGAGATGCGCGACCGGAGGACGACGAGATGACGGTGACCCTGGCGGATGTGGCGGCCCGCGCACAGGTCTCCCCCGCGACGGTGTCGCGCGTGCTGAACGGGAACTACCCCGTGGCCGCCTCCACCCGGGAGCGGGTGCTGAAGGCCGTGGACGAGCTGGACTACGTGCTCAACGGGCCCGCGAGCGCCCTGGCCGCCGCCACCTCCGACCTGGTCGGGATCCTGGTGAACGACATCGCCGACCCGTTCTTCGGGATCATGGCGAGCGCGATCCAGGCCGAGATCGGCGGGCCGGGCGGCCGTGCGGGCGGGGAGAGACTCGCGGTGGTCTGCAACACGGGCGGCTCGCCGGAGCGGGAGCTGACGTACCTCACGCTGCTGCAGCGGCAGCGGGCGGCGGCCGTGGTGCTCACCGGCGGCGCGATCGAGGACGCGGCGCACCAGGCGGCGATGGACGCGAAGGTGCGGAAGCTGGCGGACGCCGGGACGCGGGTCGTGCTGTGCGGGCGTCCGCCGGCGCCGGGGACCGGAGCGATCGCGCTGACCTTCGACAACCGCGGGGGCGGGCAGGAGCTGACCGAGCACCTCATCGGGCTCGGGCACCGGCGGCTCGGGTACATCGCGGGACCGGAGGAGCGGACGACGACGCGGCACCGGCTGGAGGGGCACCGGGCGGCGCTGGCCGCGCACGGGATCGAGGAGGACCCCCGGTGGACCGTGCACGGGCGGTACGACCGCCGCTCCGGGTACGAGGCGACGCTGGAGCTGCTGCGGCGGGATCCGTCGCTGACGGCGGTCGTCGCGGCGAACGACTCCGTCGCGCTGGGGGCGTGTGCGGCGCTGCGGGACTCCGGGCTGCGGATTCCGGAGGACGTGTCGGTGGCCGGGTTCGACGATCTGCCGTTCAGCATCGACGCGGTGCCTTCGCTGACGACGGTGCGGTTGCCGTTGGCGGAGGCCGGGGCTCGGGCCGGGCGGATCGCCATGGGGCGGGAGGAGGCGCCGCCGGGGGGCATCGCGTCGGTGCGGGGGGAGTTGATGGTGCGGGGGTCCTCCGGGGTGCCGCGGGTTTCGTAGTGCTGGGGGTTTCGTAGTGCCGGGGGTTTCGTAGTGCCGGGGGTTTCGTAGTTCTGGGCGTTGCTGCCCGGGCCGTGCTGGGGGCTGCCGCCCCCAGGCCCCGCTTCGGCCTGAACGGCCTCGTCCTCAAGCGCCGGACGGGCTGGGGTGGGGCTGAGCGCCGTCGTTATCGAACCCGGACGGGCTGGGTGGGGCTGATCGGCATGGAGGCGGTGGCGGCGGTGGGTGAGGAGATGGTCGGGGCAGGGAGCCGTATGAGCGAGCCACACGCCCTGTCCGGCGACTCCGAGGAGGTCCGTGACGTGCGGCGGTTCTGGGGGCGGCTCGGGGTTCCGGGGCTGGTCGACGTCCACACGCACTTCATGCCCGAGCGGGTCCTGCGCAAGGTCTGGGAGTACTTCGACACCAACGGTCCGCTGGTCGGTGGGCTGGAGTGGCCGATCACGTACCGGACGGCGGAGGCCGAGCGAGCCGCTCTGCTGCGGGAGTTCGGTGTGCGGGCGTTCACCGCGATGCTCTACCCGCACAAACCCGGCATGGCCGCGTGGCTCAACGGCTGGGCGGTCGACTTCGCCCGGCGCACCCCCGACTGCCTGCACACCGCCACCTTCTTTCCCGAGCCGGACGCCGGGTCGTACGTCCGTGAGGCCGTCGAAGCGGGCGCGCGCGTGTTCAAGGCGCATGTGCAGGTGGGGGCGTACGACCCGGCCGACGAGTTCCTCCAGCCGGTGTGGGGGCTGCTGGCCGAGGCCGGGATCCCCGTGGTGGTGCACTGCGGCTCCGGGCCCGCGCCCGGCAAGCACACCGGCCCCGAGCCCATCGCGCGGGTGCTGGCGCGGCATCCGGGGCTCCGGCTGATCGTCGCGCACATGGGCATGCCCGAGTACGAGGAGTTCTTCGGCCTCGCCGAGCGGTACGACGAGGTGCGGCTGGACACGACGATGGCGTTCACCGATTTCGCCGAGGGGCTCATGCCGTTCCCGCGCCGCGCCCTGCCCCGGCTCGCCGCACTCGGCGACCGCGTGCTGCTCGGCTCGGACTTCCCCAACATCCCCTACCGCTACCTGCACCAGCTCGACGCCCTGGAACGGCTGGGCCTCGGAGAGGAGTGGCTGCGGGCCGTGTGCCACGACAACGCGGCGGAGTTGTTCGGACTTCAGGTCACGTGACGGGGGTGGCCGGCGACGCTTCCCGGCCGAGCGTCGCCGTGAATCCGAAGAGTTCCGGCACCCCCTCCCGGCCCGCCTCCGCCGTCCGTTCGATGCTCAGGTCCGCCGCCGTCGCCCCGTTGAGGAGTTCGGCGAGCGGGATGTGCCAGGCGCCGAGGCGGGCGCGTACGCCGGTGGTGTTCCAGGAGGGGGCCAGGGCGCGGGCGATCTCGCGGAGCGCGGCGGGGTAGTCGGGTACGTCCGTGCCGGCCAGGACGCATACGGCGGCCGGGAGGGAGCCGGTGGCCAGGGGGAGGGCGGTGGCGTCGGCCACGGCCACGGGGAGGCGCCGGGCGGCGTGCCGCAGCTGGTTGCGGGAGAGGTCCGCGCCGACGGGTGACCAGCCGAGGGCGGTGAGGGTGGCGGCGTGGGCGCCGGTGCCGCAGCAGACGTCGAGGCAGGTGGCTCCGTCGCCGGGGCCCAGCAGGTCGCGGAGGGTGGCGTGGACGTGCCGGAGGTAGTCGCCGCCGGCCTCCGGGGACATCAACTCGTTGTACCGGTCGGCGTGTTCGTCGTACACCGCCGTCGTCTTCGAGGAGACCATGGGCCGGACGCTATTGCCCCTGCCCGAGCGGTGCGGGGGGTGGCCCCGGGCGTGAGGGGCGGGTTCGCGGCCGGGGCGATGAGTTTCGCGTCGCAGACCGGTCTGCAGTGCCGTATCGAATGTCCTCATCGCCTGTGCGAGAAAGCGGAGTGAGTCCCATGCGTATCGTCGTCACCGAGTTCATCAGCCTGGACGGTGTGGTGCAGGCCCCGGGCGGGCCGGAGGAGGACACCGACGGGGGCTTCGCGCACGGCGGGTGGTCGCACCCCTACTTCGACGAGGAGGTGCTGGGCGGCGCCTTCGACGCGGGGCTGGGCAGAGCCGAGGCGCTGCTGTTCGGGCGGCGGACGTGGCAGACGATGGCGGCGGCCTGGCCGGAGCGGGACGGGGACCCGTTCGCGGACCGGATGAACTCCCTGAAGAAGTACGTGGTGTCCAGCACGCTCGGCGAGGACGACCTCACCTGGAACAACTCCTCGCTGATCCCCGGCGACCGGGCCGTGGCCCGGATCCGGGAGCTGCGCGCGAGCGAGGGCGGCGACCTCGCGATGATGGGCAGCCCGACGCTCGTGCGGACGCTGCTGTCCGAGGGCCTGGTGGACGAGCTCCAGCTCGTCGTCATGCCGGTGCTCCTCGGCGGCGGCAAGACGATCTTCCCCGGGGACGGGGCGAAGCGCCCGATGGAGCTGGTCTCGACGACCACCGCCAAGACCGGGGCACAGGTGTGCGTGTACCGGCCGGCGGCGAGCGAGGGGTAGTCCCGGCGACCTGGGCGGCCTAGGCTCACCCCATCGGAACCTCTGACTCAGTCAAGGACCGGGGTGGTGGTCGTGACCGTCCAGGACATCCGCTCCTTCAACCGCTTCTACACGAACGTCATCGGCGCCCTCGACTACGGCCGTCAGCTGTACGCCCCCTACACCCTCACCGAGTCCCGGGTGATCTACGAGCTGGCCCACGCGCCGCGCACGGACGCCGCCGACCTGCGGGCCCAGTTGCACCTGGACGCCGGATACCTGAGCCGCATCCTGAACCGGTTCGAGAAGGACGGGCTGATCGAGCGCGGCCCGTCCGAGACGGATCCGCGCCGTCGCCGGATCACGCTCACCACCCGCGGCCGGGAGGTCGCCGCGCTCCTCGACGAGCGGGCGCGGGAGTCGGTCGAGGCGCTGCTGGACACCGTGCGGGCGGCGGACCGGCCGCGGCTGGCGAAGGCGCTGGGGACCGTCCGGGCGATTCTCGGCGGCGGCCGGGCCCCGCGCCCCGAGGACGTCGCCCTGCGCGAGCCCGCCCCCGGCGACCTCGGCTGGATCGTGCAGCGCAACGCCGCGCTGTACGCCGCCGAGTACGGCTGGAACGCCGACTACGAGGGGCTGGTCGCGAGGATCGTCGCCGACTACGCCGAGGACCACGACCCCCACCTGGAGCGGACGTGGATCGCCGAGCTGGACGGCCGGCCGGTGGGGTGCGTGATGTGCGTACGGGACGAGGCGCCCGGGGCCGCGCGCCTGCGCCTGCTGCTCGTCGAGCCGCACGCGCGGGGGCTCGGCATCGGCGACCGGCTGGTGGAGGCCGTCGTCGACTTCGCCCGCGAGGCCGGCTACCGCGAGGTCGTGCTGTGGACCAACGACGTCCTCGCCGCGGCCCGCCGCATCTACCGGCGCCACGGCTTCGTCCTGGTCGCCGAGAAACCGCACCACTCCTTCGGCCGGGACCTGACCGGCCAGGACTGGCGACTGGATCTTCACGCAACACCCGACCGACGAAAGGGAGTCGCGGGCGGGGACGCCGGGTAGGGTCCGTCCACATGAAGCTGGCGTTCTCCACCCTCGGTGTCCCCGGCCTGCCCCTGTCCGACGTGCTGCGGCTCGCCAGTACGCACGGCTATCACGGCGTCGAGTTGCGCACCCACCCCGAGGAGCCGGTCCACACCGGCCTCGATCCGGATCGGCGGGCCGAGGTGGCGGCCGAGTTCAAAGGGGCGGGCGTAGAGATCCTGGGCCTCGCGGGATACGCGCGGGTCGCCGCCCCGGGCGACGACGAGCCCGTCCTGGCCGAGATCCGCGCCCTCCTCGACCTGGCCCACGACCTCGGTGCCCCGTACGTCCGCGTCTTCCCCGGCGGCGACCTGGACGTCCAGACCCCTGAGGAGGCGGACGCGACGGCCGCCCGCCGCCTGGGCACGGCCGCCGAGTACGCGGGCGACCGCAACGTGCGCGTGCTCCTGGAGACCCACGACTCGCACCGCACCGCCGCCGACGCCATGCGCGTCCTCGGGCTCGTCGGCCACCGTCAGGTCGGCGCGCTCTGGGACGTCATGCACACCTGGCTGGGCGGTGAGCAGCCCTCGGAGACCTACGCGGCCCTCTCCCCCCACCTCGGCTACGTCCAGGTCAAGGACATCGCCTCCGCCGAGGACACGACCCCGCTGCCCCTCGGCGAGGGCGTCCTGCCCCTGGCCGAGTGCGTGGAAGTCCTCTCCCGGCACGGCTGGGACGGCTGGCTGTGCTGGGAGTACGAGAAGCGCTGGTACGAGGGCGCGGCGCCGCTGCCCGATCTGCTGGGCCCGGGGCGTGAGCACCTGAGCCGGCTGCTCAACGAATCGGCGTAATCGACCCGCATTCTGACGATCCCGTCAACAAAACGACGCCGTCAACAATTGAATACGAAACGGCGGTTCACGGCTCGAGTGGGCAATTCGGCCCGTCAAAGTCTAGGCTGGAAAGAGAAGTTGGATCGCGAATGCCGCGTTTCATCGGCACCCGAAATACCGGAGGACTGAAAACGGAAAGGGGGTGCACGAAATGCGTGCGTACGAGCGTCCGACGCTGACTGCGGTCGGCACTTTCCGCGCCACCGGCCTCGGCACGAACAGAGGGCCCGAGCGGCTCATCCGCCTGAGGTTCAGCCTGTGACGCGTCGGTCGTTTCCCCTGGGGGAGCGACCGGGCCCGGGAGCAAGGAGGGCGTCCACGTGGACCGTTTCGCCGACCCCGACGCGCTCCCGGGCTGGTTCGTCGCCCTGCCCGACCGTGCCGAAGCCGCCCCGGTCGGCGCCGCGCTGCGCCGCTGGGCCGTGCGGGAGGTCGGCCATGCGTCGGGGCGGCCCTGGCTGCTCGGCCGCTGGGACGACGGGGCCCTGACCGTCGGCGCGGCCGGGCCCTCCCGCGTCGCGGTGCTCGGTGAACACGCCGTCACCGGCGCGGAACTGAGCGCGGTCGCCGGGCGGCTGCGTACCGCCGCCGACCGCGACAGGGCGGTCGGTTCGTTCGCCGGGAGTTTCCATCTGGTCGTTTCCGCCGGCGGATGTGTACGGGTTCAGGGCAGTGTCACCGGGCTGCGGCCCGTTTTCCATGCCCGCGTCGGTGACGTGGTGGTGGCCGGTGACCGGGCCGATGTCCTCGCCCGGCTGCTCGACGCGCACATCGACGAGCGGCTGCTGGCGGTCCGGCTGCTGAATTCGTTCGCGCTGCACCCGGTGGCGGGCCTGCCCGTGTGGCAGGGCGTGCAGGTGCTGCCGGGCGGCCACTGCCTGCTGCTCGACCGGGACGGCCGGGAGCGGCGGCTGAGGTGGTGGAGCCCGCCCGAGCCGGTCGTGCCGATGGCCGAGGGCGCGGCGAGGCTGCGGGAGGCGCTGGGCGCCGCCGTGGCGGCCCGGGTCCGGGGGCGCCGGCTGGTGAGCTGCGACCTGGGCGGGCTGGACTCCACCTCCGTGTGCGCCCTGGCGGCCGGCGGGAGCGCCCGGGTCGTCGCCTACACCGCCGACGGCCGCGACCCCATGAGCGACGACGTGACCTGGGCGCGCCGTACCGTGGCCGGACTGGACGGCGTCGAGCACCATGTCTTCGCCGGGGACGAGGTGCCGTTGGTCTACGACGGGCTGGACGAGGCGGACGACCTGTTCGACGAGCCGTGCCCGGCCGTCGTGCATCGCGGCGGGTGGCTGGTGATCCCGCGGTCCGCCGCGGCGCGCGGCTCACGGCTGCATCTGACCGGGTTCGGCGGGGACGAGCTGCTCGCGGGTTCGCCGGCGCATCTGCACGCGCTGCTGCGCGGCCACCCCCGCGTGGCGTGGCAGCGGGTGCGCGGGTTCGCCGCCCAGCGCCCCTGGTCGTACCGGCAGACGCTGCGGCAGCTGCGGGACGGCAGCCCCTACCGGGCCTGGCTCGCCCGGGTCGCCGAGCAGCTCACCGCCGTACCGCCCCCGGAGGACACCCCGACCCTGGACTGGGGGATGCCGCCGCGGCTGCCGCCGTGGGCGACCGGGGACGCCGTCGCGGCCGTGCGGGACGTGATCCGCGACGCGGCCCGGACGGCGGAGCCGCTGGCCCCCACGCGCGGGCAGCACGTGGAGCTGGAGGCGATGCGGAGCACCTCCCGGATGGTCCGGCAGCTGGGGCAGATGGCCGCGCGGTTCGGGGTGGGCCTCGCCGCCCCGTACTACGACGACCGGGTCGTGGAGGCGGGCCTGGCGGTGCGGCCGCAGGACCGGGTCACGCCCTGGCGGTACAAGCCGCTGATCGTCGTGGCCATGCGGGGTGTGGTGCCCGAGGGGAGCCTGTCCCGGCACACCAAGGACGAGGGCTCGCACGACGTGGAGGCCGGGCTGCGGGAGAACCGGGCCGGGCTGCTCGCCCTGTGCGAGGACTCGCGACTGGCCCGGCTGGGCCTGGTCGACGCCGACGCCCTGCGCGAGGTGTGCCGCCGTCCGCTGCCGCCGTCGCTGCAGTTCGACGCCCTGTACCAGACGGTGGCGTGCGAGCTCTGGCTGCGCACGCTGCAGGGCGCCGCGGCCGTACCGTCCTGAGTCCGAAGGAGACGTCATGACGCTCAAGCTGCGTGCGGGTGTGTACACCGCCGAGACCGAGTACGGGATCGCGCTGCTGGACGAGGACCGCGACCAGTACTGGACCCTCAATCCCACCGCGGCCGTCGTCGTGCGGGCCCTGCTGGACGGCAGGGGCGCCGAGGACGCCGTGCGGGAGCTGACCGCCGAGTACGAGGTGGACGCCGACAGCGCCGGGCGGGACGTCCGGGAGCTGGTCGGCGAACTGCGGGCGGCGGGCCTGGTGGAGGAGGACACCCGGCGTGGCGTGCGTGGGCGGTCGTCATGAGCTCGCCGGAGGTCGTCGCGCACGCGCCGCGTGCGGTGCCGCCGCGGCGGCGGCTGGAGGTGCGGCTGGTGGTGGCCGTCGCGCGGCTGCTGGCCACCCGGCGGCCCCGGCGTGTACGGACCGTGCTGGAGCGGCTCAGCCGGGGTGCCCGCCCGGCCACCGTCGAGGAGACGCGGGCGGCCCGGGACGCCGTGGTCGCCGTCAGCCTGGCCTGCGCGGGGCGGGAGGGCTGCCTGCCCCGGTCCCTGGCCACGGCCCTGCTGTGCCGACTGCGCGGCCGGTGGCCCACCTGGTGCGTGGGGGCGCGGCGGCTGCCGCCGTTCGGCGCGCACGCCTGGGTGGAGGCGGAGGGGGTGCCGGTGGGCGAGGAGTACCCGCCCGGCTACTTCCGGCCGCTGTTCACCGTGGCGTGCGCCGAGGACGGACAGCGGGTCCGGTCGGCGGTGAGGGCCGGACGGGACGCGGACGCCGGGTCCCGCCGGCCGTGAGCGCCGGGCGTGGGAGGAAGCGTCAGCCGTGACTGCCGGGCGTGGGAGGAGGACCGCGGGTGACCGGGTGGGCCCCCGGGACGTCCTGCGCCTGCTGCGCGGCCACCGCCGGCGGGTCGCCCTCGCCGTGCTGCTGACGCTGGGCGCGACGGGCCTCGGTCTCGCCCAGCCGCTGCTGGTGCGGCGGGTCATCGAGTCGGCCGCGTCCGGGAGCGCGATCGGGCCGGTCGTCGGTCTCCTCGTGGTGTTCTTCCTGGCCCAGGCGCTGGTGCAGGGCTTCGCCCAGTACGTCCTGGCCCGCACCGGCGAGGGCGTGGTGCTGGGCGTCCGGCTCGGGCTGATCCGGCATGTGCTGCGGCTGCCCATGGCCTCCTACGACCGGCATCGCGTCGGTGACCTGATCTCCCGGGTCAGCACCGACAGCACCACGCTGCGGCTGCTGGTCGCCGAGGGGTTCACGGACGCGGTGACCGGGGGGATCGGCCTGGCCGGGGTCGTGGCGCTGATGATCTGGCTGGACTGGACGATGTTCCTCGTCGTGCTGGCCGTGGTGACGCTGGGCACGGTCCTGGTCGGCTCGGTGCTGCGCGGCATCGCGTCGGCGTCCCTGGCCACGCAGCGGGCCACGGGGGCGATGACCGCCGACCTGGAGCGGGCGCTCGGTGCCATCCGCACCGTCCGGGCCAGCCGTGCCGAGCAGCGCGAGTCGGAGCGCATCGGCGGCGGGGCCAGGTCGGCGTACGCGGGGAGCGTGCGGATGGCGAAGCTGGACGCGGTGGTGGCCCCGGCCGTCGAACTGGCCGTGAAGGGGTCGTTCATCGTCGTGCTGCTGATCGGCGGACTGCGGGTCGCCGACCGGCAGGGGTCGCTGGCGGATCTGGCCGCCTTCCTGCTGTACATGATCTATCTGGTGGGTCCGATCGGGACCGTGTTCCAGTCCGTCAGCACCATGCAGCAGGGCGTGGGCGCCTACCGCCGGATCACCGAGGTGCTGGCGCTGCCCACCGAGCGGGACACGGCGCCCCGGCGGCCGGCGCCCCGCCCCGACGGTGCCGCCCGGCCGCCCCTGCTGGCGTTCCGGGACGTCTGGTTCGGCTACGAACCGGACCGGCCCGTGCTGCGCGGGGTGTCCTTCGAGGTGCCCGAGCACGCCCATGTCGCCCTGATCGGCAGCTCCGGCGTCGGGAAGTCGACCGTCTTCGCGCTCGTCGAGCGGTTCTACGACCCCGACCGGGGGCGGATCGAATTCGACGGCCGGGACGTACGGGCGGTGGGCCGCGCGGCGCACCGGGCCCGCGTCGGCCTGGTGGAGCAGCAGGCGCCGGTGCTGTACGGGACGCTGCGGGAGAACCTGACGTACGCCGTTCCCGACGCGCCGCCCGAGGAGGTGGAGCGGGTCGTCGGCATGGTGCATCTGACGGATCTGGTGGCACGGCTGCCGCAGGGTCTGGACACCGACGCCGGGGAGCACGGCACGGCGCTGTCCGGCGGGGAGCGCCAGCGGATCGCCATCGCCCGGTCGCTGCTGGCCCGGCCCCGGCTGCTGCTGCTGGACGAGCCGACCGCGCACCTGGACGCCGTCAGCGAGGAGGCGCTGCGCCGGTCGATCCGCGAGGTGTCGGCGGAGTGCACCCTGCTGGTGATCGCCCACCGCATGTCGACGATCCGCGCCGCGGACCTGGTCCTCGTGCTCGACGAGGGCCGCGTCGTCGCCGCCGGCAGCCACGCCCACCTGGCCGCCACCAGCGAGCACTACCGGCGTCTGGTCCACACCCAGCGTCCCGGGGAGGCGGACGCGTCGCGGGCGGGCGCCGGGTGAACCGTGGCCGAAAGCAGCAACTCACCCGCCCCGTTGAGCCGCCGGAGCCTCTCGCGTACCGATTTCCGGAAATCCGGGCCGAGTCGGGAACCCGGGCCGGACTCGCGTCGTCCAATCCCAGGCCGCCGGGGAGTCACCTCGGTGCGGTGTCGGCCCTCGCTGCTGGCTGCGATCGCTGACCACCCTCTCCGCCGTACCGCGGCCGGCGGCCCCGCTGCCATCGGCGCGCCCCCCTCCAACCGCGCCGGTGGCGGCCCCTTCCCGGTTACTGTGCATTCCCTTGACTGGCAGAAACTTCCCGGTTATTGCTGACCTCCTGGAAGTTTCCTTCAGATTTCCTTCAGCGGATCCGAGCGGATCACCTCCGGAAGGAGCCCACGTGCACGACACCGGCACGGGAAGCACGGGAAACACCGCACAGCCCTCCAGACGTACCGTCCTCGCCGCCACCGCGGGCCTCACCGCCGCCCTCGCGGCCGCCGGGCCCGCGTCCGCCGCCGACGCCCCGGACGACCGCCGGCTCCGCGCCCTCGTCTCCCGCATGACGCTGGAGGAGAAGGTCGGGCAGCTCTTCGTGATGCGGGTCTACGGCCACTCCGCCACCGCCCCCGACCAGGCCGACATCGACGCCAACCTCAAGGAGATCGGGGTCCGTACGGCCGCCGAGCTGGTCGCAAAGTACCGGGTCGGCGGCATCATCTACTTCGCCTGGGCGCACAACACCCGCGAGCCGCACCAGATCGCCGACCTGTCCAACGGCATCCAGCGGGCCTCCCTGGACCTGCCGCGCGGACTGCCCGTGCTGATCTCCACCGACCAGGAGCACGGGATCGTGGCCCGGGTGGGCAAGCCCGCCACGCTCTTCCCCGGCGCCATGGCCCTGGGCGCGGGCGGATCCCGGCGGGACGCCCGGACGCTGGGCCGGATCGCGGGCGCCGAGCTGCGCGCGATGGGCATCCGGCAGGACTACTCCCCCGTCGCCGACGTGAACGTCAACCCGGCCAACCCGGTCATCGGCGTACGGTCCTTCGGCGCCGAACCGCGTGCCGTGGCCGCGCTGGTGGCCGCCGAGGTCGCCGGGTACCAGGGGGCCGGGGTCGCCGCGACCGCCAAGCACTTCCCCGGGCACGGGGACACCAACGTCGACAGCCACACCGGCTTCCCCACCATCACGCACAGCCGGGAGCTGTGGGAGAAGCTGGACGCCCCGCCGTTCCGGGCCGCCATCGCCGCCGGCATCGACTCGATCATGACCGCGCACCTGATGGTCCCCGCCCTGGACGACTCCGGCGACCCGGCCACCCTCTCCCGCCCGATCCTCACCGGCATCCTGCGCGAGAAGCTCGGCTACGACGGGGTCGTGGTCACCGACTCCCTCGGCATGGAGGGCGTGCGGACCAAGTACGGCGACGACCGGGTGCCGGTGCTCGCGCTGAAGGCGGGCGTGGACCAGCTCCTCAACCCGCCCGACCTGGACCTCGCCTGGAACGCCGTCCTGGCCGCCGTGCGCGGGGGCGAGCTGACCGAAGCCCGGCTGGACACCTCGGTCCTGCGGATCCTGCGGCTCAAGGCGAAGCTCGGGCTGTTCCGTTCGCCGTACGTCACCCACGGCGGCGTCGACCGGACCGTCGGGACCCGGGCGCATCTGGCGGCGGCCGACCGGATCGCCGAGCGGACGACCACACTGCTCGTCAACGAGGGGCGGCTGCTGCCGCTGTCCCGGCGCCGGTACCCCAAGGTGCTCGTGGTCGGGGCCGACCCGGCCTCGCCGTCCGGGACGACCGGGCCGCCCACCGGCGTGCTCGCGGGCGCGCTGACCGAACTGGGCTTCACCGCCACCGCCCTGCCGACCGGCACGGCACCCTCCGCGGCGACCGTCGCCCGGGCGGTCGCGGCGGCGCGGGACGCGGACGCGGTGGTGGCCGCCACCTACAACGTCGGCGCGGGCAGCGCCCAGCAGACACTGGTCGAGCAGCTCGCGGCGACCGGGCGGCCGGTCGTGGCGGTCGCGATCCGCAACCCGTACGACGTGGCCCGGTTGCCGTCCGCCGCGGCCTGCCTGGCCGCCTACTCCTGGACCGACGTCGAACTGCGGGCCGCCGCCCGGGTGATCGCCGGGCGGGTGGAGCCGCGCGGGAAGCTCCCGGTGGCGGTGCGGCGGGCGGATGATCCGGAGCAGGTGCTGTACCCGATCGGGTACGGGCTGACGTACTAGACGTACGCCACGGACCGGGCACACCACCCCCAAGGTGCGCAAACCGACCCGTGAGCCTGGCGTGCGCCCACCCGGAGAGTCACGCTGGGCCAGGGCCTGTCGTTTGTGATCTGGACGACGGGCCCTGGGCACTCGGGGGGATGGCGATGCGCGAGAGAAGTTCAGCGGGGGTGGTGTGCGGGCGGCTGGTGCTGCTCGGAGCACTGCTGACCGGGTGCCAGAGCCCGTCGGCGGGCGTGGCGGAGGACGGCCGGCCGGGCGAGCCGGCGACCGGGAGTCCCTCCGCGGTGTCGCCACAGCCGGCCCGGCCGTCCGGGTACGGGGCGGTGTTCCTCGCGGTCGACGAGTGCAGTTCGTTCGGCACGACGAGCTTCACCGAGGTGCCGTGCTCCGGGGAGCGGGCGGCGGCGCGGGTCGTGGCGCGGCACGACGGCGCGGTGCGGGACGGGCCGCGCTGCCCGGCGACCACCGACTTCGTGCTGCACATCAGCGAGCAGCGGCCCGCGTCCGACGAGGACGGCGACGGGGCGGTGCCGCAGGGCTACGCGTGCATGCGCAACCTCCAGCCGCCGCATCCGGGCGACCCGGGCGGCGGGGGCGGTCCGCGCACCATCGTCGGCGACTGCGTCTACAGCTCCGGCGACGGGCAGGTCCGCGAGGCGGCCTGCGACGGGAAGGGCGAGCAGCAGCCGGAGTTCAAGGTGACCCGGGCGGTCACCGCGCGGGCCGACTGCCCCGCCTCGACCGCCCTGTACGTCCGCCTCGGCGGGGACCGGCCGGTGGGGTGCGCCCGGCCGCTGTGAGCGGCCGGGCGCGGGGACTACGGGCTTACGGACGCAGCGTCATCTCGCGCTGCACGTCCCGCTTGTCCAGCTTGGCGTCGAACTTCGCCAGCGGCTTGGCCGTCTGCGGGTCGGCCTGCACCGCGCTCGGGGCGACACCGGCCCAGTCGAGGATGCGGGCGGTGGCGAGTGCCTTCTGCTCGGGGACGAGGCTCGCGACGTTGGCGCCGTGGTTCATGCCCGGGGCGGTGAAGACGTAGGAGTCCTTCGCGCCCTTGCCGAGGCGGAACGGCTCCGCGCTCCACGGGTCGTTCTGGCCGTTGACGAAGAGCATCTGCCGGGCGTTGTGCCGCACCCAGCTGTCGACGTCCCGCATCGCCTGCGGCTGGAACCGCATGGGGATGTCCCGGGGGACGAAGTTCCGGGGCGGCTGGTAGCCGTAGCGGATGTACTGCTTCTCGATGTGCGGGAAGCCGATCGTCGGCGCGCCGAGCTGCGTGCCCGCCTGGTAGTAGTACGGCGTGTACTGCTCCAGGCCCTGGTCGGCGTAGGCGGAGAAGCCGGCGATCGTGTCGACGGAGTCCCAGATCTCGTCGTCGGTGGCGTTCTTGGCGTCGGCCGGGATCTGGTCGCAGTCGGACAGCAGGCTGTACTGCCAGAAGCCCCACACGTAGTCCAGGACGGTGGCCTCGTAGGCCTTGTCCAGGCTGCCGATGGTGGTGAAGGTGAGGCCGTTGTCCTGCGCGTAGGCGGCGTACTTCTTCTCCAGCGGCTCGCGGCGCACCAGCGCCTCGCGCTGCACGCCGTTCAGCCGGTCGCGGCACTCCTTGGTGCCGACGCGGGCGAAGAACCGGTCGTAGGCCGAGTCCTCCTTGTTCACCACGTCGTTGGGGGCGACGTAGGCGACGACGCCGTCCATGTCACGCGGGTAGAAGCGCTCGTAGTAGGTGGCGGTCATGCCGCCCTTCGAGCCGCCCGTGGAGATCCACTTCTTGCCGTAGATGCCCTTCAGCGCCGTGAAGACGCGGTGCTGGTCGCTGGCGGCCTGCCAGATGTCCAGCTTGGACCAGTCGGCCGGCTGGGGCCGGGACGGGGTGAAGAAGCGGTACTCCAGGGAGACCTGGTTGCCGTCCACGATCTGGGTCGGCTCGCTGCGGCGGGGCGTCGTGGAGACGTTGTAGCCGCTGGTGAAGAAGACCGTCGGGCGCGAGACGTCCTTGTGCAGCACGGTGATGCGCTGCTGGAACGTGCCCTTGGAGGGCCTGCGGTGGTCGACCGGCTGCGTGTAGTTCAGGACGAAGAAGCGGTAGCCCGTGTACGGCTTCTCCTCGACCAGGCTCATGCCCGGTACGGAGAGCAGCCTTTCCTTGATGTCGGTGGTGCCGTCGGTGCCGGTGGCGTCGGCGGCGGTGGCCGCTCCCGCCGTGCCCAAGGTGCCTATGAGCACCGTGAGCGCCAGCAGCCATCTGAGCGCCTTGCGCATGCGCACTCCCCTGTGAGACAGATGTGCGCCGGAAGCTAGCGGACCAACTCGCCCAAGCACCAGGGGACATAGGGAAATCCCTGTGCGCGGGCGCACTTCAGAGGGTGCCGGGAGTCAGCACAGGATCCAGCCGGAGCTGTACTTCCCCCGGCCCACCTTGCCCTTGAGCCACACGCAGCGGCGCCCGGCGTGCACGGTCACCGGGCCCGCGTGATAGGCGAACCTGCCCTGGTCGACGACCGGCAGGTTGCCGCGCGCCTGCACGCTCACCGACATCGCGCGCTTCACGCCGGGCTTCTTGGTGAGGGTCACGGCGCAGACGTAGCCGCCGCGCTTGTAGACGAGCACGGTCCCGGTGGAGAACGGCAGGGTGCGGACCTTGCGGCCGGGGCAGTAGGCGGCGGAGGCGGCCTGCGCCTCGCCCGGGGCCGCGACGGCGAGCAGGCCGGAGGCGGTCAGCACGGCCAGGCCGAGCGCGAGCCGTCGGCGTATCGCTCCACTGTCCACTGTCGTCCTCTCGTACCGCGTCGTCCGCGACCATCGGCGTACGGGTGTACGGACGCATGACGTATGTCGGACGGTTGCACGAGCGTTACGGAAACGCGGTCCCGGGGAGGGCTCAACGGGACGCGCCGACCGGCTCCTCCGGCTCGGCGGCACCGATGAAGGTCCGCCACAGCTCCGCGTACCGGCCGCCGCGCGCGAGCAGCTCCTCGTGCGTGCCGTCCTCGGCGACCCGGCCGTGGTCCATGACGACGACCCGGTCGGCGCGGGCGGCGGTGGTGAGCCGGTGGGCGACGACGAGGGTCGTACGGCGGCCGGCAAGGCGGTCGGTGGCCTGGTTGACCTGGGCCTCCGTGGCCAGGTCGAGGGCGGCCGTGGCCTCGTCGAGCAGCAGCACGTCCGGGTCGACCAGCTCGGCGCGGGCCAGGGCGATGAGCTGGCGCTGCCCGGCGGAGAGGTTGCGGCCGCGCTCGGCGACCTCGTGGAGGTAGCCGCCCTCCAGGGTGGCGATCATGTCGTGGGCGCCGACCGCCCGGGCCGCCGCCTCCACCTCGGCGTCGGTGGCGTCGGGCCGGCCGTAGGCGATGGCGTCGCGGACGGTGCCCTGGAAGAGGTACGCCTCCTGCGGGACGACCCCCAGACGGTGCCGGTACGAGGTGAGGTCCAGGGTGCGCAGATCGGCACCGTCGACGGTGACCCGGCCGCCGGTCGGGTCGTAGAAGCGGGCCACGAGCTTGACCAGGGTCGACTTGCCCGCGCCGGTCTCGCCGACGAACGCGACGGTCTGCCCGGCCGGAATGCGCAGGTCGACCCCGCCGAGGGCCTCCTCGTCGTCCCCGTAGGCGAAGTGCACGTCCTCGAAGGCGATCTCGCCGCGCAGGGACAGGACTTCGCGGGGTTCGTCGGCGGACTTCGTCGACGTCGGCTCCTGGAGCAGCTCCTGGATGCGGCCCAGCGAGACGGACGCCTGCTGGTAGCCGTCGAAGACCTGGGAGAGCTGCTGCACGGGCGCGAAGAACAGGTCGATGTAGAGCAGGTAGGCGACCAGGGAGCCGATGGCCAGCGTGCCGTCGTCGACCCGGGCCCCGCCCACGATCAGCACGGCCGCGGCCGCCACCGACGACAGGAACTGCACGAACGGGAAGTACACGGAGATCAGCCACTGGCCGCGGATGCGCGCCCGACGGTAGCTGTCGCTGCGCTCGGCGAACCGTCGCCCGCCGTCCCGCTCGCGCCGGAACGCCTGCACGATCCGCAGCCCGGACACGGACTCCTGCAGGTCGGCGTTGACCACCGACACGCGCTCGCGCGCCAGTTCGTAGGCCTTCACGCTCGCCCGGCGGAAGAAGTACGTGGCGATGATCAGCGGCGGCAGCGTCGCGAAGACGACCAGGGCGAGCTCGAGGTCGATGACCAGCAGGGCGACCATGATGCCGAAGAAGGTGACGACCGAGACGAAGGCGGTGACCAGGCCCGTCTGCAGGAACGTCGACAGCGCGTCGACGTCGGTCGTCATCCGGGTCATGATCCGGCCGGTCAGCTCGCGCTCGTAGTAGTCGAGCCCGAGGCGCTGGAGCTGGGCGAAGATCTTCAGGCGGAGCGAGTACAGGACCCGCTCGCCGGTACGTCCGGTCATACGGGTCTCGCCGACCTGGGCCGCCCACTGCACGACCACCGTCAGCAGCGCGAGCAGGGACGCGGCCCACACGGCGCCGAGCGCGGCCTGCGTGACGCCCGAGTCGATGCCGTGCCGGATCAGCACCGGCAGCAGCAGGCCCATGCCCGCGTCGGTGGCGACCAGGGCCAGGCTGACCAGCAGCGGCAGCCCGAAGCCGCGCAGCAGCCGGCGCAGGCCGTAGGACTCCTCCGGCTGGACGGCCCGGGACTCGTCGACGTCCGGCACGTCGGTGGCCGGGGGCAGCGCCTCGACCTGGGCGAGCAGCTCGGGGGTGGCCGGGCTCTCGGCGAGGGCCAGATCCTTGCGCTCGCGGTCACCGCTCCACAGCCGGGGCGTGACCCCGCGTTCGGCGTCGAACTCCGCGTCCAGCTCCTCCCGTACGGAGGTGTCCTCCTCGGGACAGGCGGGCGGGGTGTGGCCCGGGGAGACCGCGCCCAGTTCGTCGGGGTCGGTGAGCAGGCGGCGGTAGAGCGCCGAGCGCTCCTGGAGTTCTTCGTGGGTGCCGATGTCGGCGAGCCGGCCGCCGTCCAGCACGGCGATGCGGTCGGCGAGGTTCAGGGTGGAGCGGCGGTGGGCGATCAGCAGGGTCGTGCGGCCGCGCATGACGCCCTTGAGCGCCTCGTGGATCTCGTGCTCGACGCGGGCGTCCACGGCGGAGGTGGCGTCGTCCAGGACCAGCAGGCGCGGGTCGCTGAGGATCGCGCGGGCCAGGGCGACGCGCTGGCGCTGCCCGCCGGAGAGGGTGAGGCCGTGCTCGCCGACGGTGGTGTCGTAACCGTCGGGCAGTTCGGCGATGAACCGGTCCGCCTGGGCGGCGCGGGCGGCCTTCTCGATCTCCTCCTGGGTGGCGTCCGGGCGGCCGTAGGCGATGTTGTTGCGGACAGTGTCGGAGAAGAGGAACGAGTCCTCCGGGACCAGCCCGATCGCGGACCGCAGCGACTCCAGCGTCAGCTCGCGCACGTCGTGCCCGCCGACCAGGACGGCACCGCGGGTGACGTCGTAGAAGCGCGGCAGGAGCAGGGAGACGGTGGACTTGCCGGAGCCGGAGGAGCCGACGACGGCGAGGGTCTCGCCGGGGCGGATCTCGAAGGAGAGGCCGTCGAGGACGGGCCGGCCGTCCTCGTAGCCGAAGGAGACGTCGTCGAACTCGACGGTCGCGGGCGCGTCGGCGGGCAGGTCCTTGGTGCCGTCGGTCAGGGACGGCTCGGTGTCGATCAGCTCCAGGACGCGCTCGGTGCCGGCGCGGGCCTGCTGGCCGACCGTGAGCACCATGGCGAGCATGCGGACCGGGCCGACCAGCTGCGCGAGGTAGGTGGAGAAGGCGACGAACGTGCCGAGCGTGATGTGCCCGCGCACGGCCAGCCAGCCGCCGAGGGCCAGCATCGCGACCTGGCCGAGGGCGGGGACGGACTGCAGGGCCGGGGTGTAGACGGAGTTCAGGCGGATGGTGCGCAGCCGGCCCGCGAAGAGCCTGCGGCTGACGTCCCGGAGCTTGCCGGTCTCCTGCTCCTCCTGCCCGAAGCCCTTCACCACACGCACGCCGCTGACGGCCCCGTCGACCACGCCCGCGACGGCGGCGGCCTGGGCCTGGGCGTACCAGGTGGAGGGGTGCAGGCGGGTGCGGCTGCGCTTGGCGATCCACCACAGGGCGGGCGCCACGGCCAGGGCGACCAGGGTGAGCGGCACGGACAGCCACGCCATGATCACCAGGGAGATCAGGAAGAGCATGAAGTTCCCGATGGTCATCGGGAGCATGAAGAGCAGGCCCTGGATCAGCTGGAGGTCGCTGGTGGCGCGGCCGACGACCTGGCCGGTGGACAGCTCGTCCTGGCGGCGGCCGTCGAGCCGGGTGATCGTGCCGAACATCTCCGTCCGCAGGTCGTGCTGGACGTCGAGGGCGAGACGGCCGCCGTAGTAGCGGCGGACGTACGTGAGGACGTAGACGACCAGGGCGGCGGCGATGAGGAGACCGGCCCAGGTGGTCATGGACCTGGTGTGCTCGGTGATGACGTCGTCGATGATCACCTTCGTGATCAGCGGGACGAGGGCCATCACGGCCATGCCGGCGAGGGAGGACCCGAGGGCGAGTACGACGTCCTTGGGGTGGCGCCACGCGTACGCCCACAGCCGTCGTGCCCATCCCCGTTTCGGTGTCACGCCGATGCCTTCCTGTCGTCCTGCTCTGCCGGAAGGCACCAACGCGGAGAGCCCCGGATTTCATCCCGCGCCGCCCCTTCCCCGACCAGGGGAGGAGGAACACCCGACCAAGGTCGTAGGACTGGGCTAAGGTCGTCCGATCATGCATGCGACACTCGCCCGGGCCTGGCGGCGACCCCGCTTCGCGCGCGCCGAAGCCGTGGTGGCGCTGTGCGCCGCCCTGTGCTGGCGGGTACTCGCCTTCGCGATGTACGCGGAGGGCTACGACCTGGACCCGGGCGCGCCGCGCCAGATGTCCGGCGACGCGGAGATCGCCCGGCTGGCCCTGCTCCTCGCCGTCTCGGTCGCGGTGACCTGGACGCTGCGCCTGCTGCCCTGGCCGCCGCTGCGCACCGCGGTGGACGCGCTCGCCGTGGTGCGCCTCGCCGCGGTGCTGCTGCTGTCGGCGGTGCTGGTCCTGGCCCTGCTCACCGGGGTCCGTGTCCCGCTGCTGGGCTGGGAGATGTGATCAGAGGCGTACCCGCAGAGCGTAGAAGCGGGTCGTCTGGGCCGGGTTCTCGTTGTCGTCGCTGACCAGCAGGACCCTCAGGGTGTTCTTGGCGCGGCCCGTGACCGTCATGCCCTCGATGTTGTCGAGGAGGGGGTTCGGCTGGGGCTGCCTGGCCGTGGCGCCCAGGGACGGGCAGGTCACGAGGTCGGTGAGCAGGGTCTTCCGCAGGCCGTGGCGGGGGTCGGCCAGGTAGAGGCGGACCGTGTTGCCGACGCCGGCGGTGAAGCCGCGTTCCAGGACGAGGAGGCGGCCGTCGGGAGTCGCCCGGATCTCGGGAACGCCCAGGCCGGGGTCGGTGCGGTAGGTGTACTGGGCGCCGAGCCGGAAGCGGGAGCCGTGGCGCTGCCAGGTCTGGAAGCGGACGGTGTCGGCGGGGTCGCCGGCCAGGGGGTACTCCATGGACGCGACGAGGGTGCGGCCGCCGGGCAGCAGGGTCAGGCCCTCGAAGGTGCCGTTGGACCGGGCGCGGCCGGCGGGCGCCACGCGCAGGTCGTCCGGGACGGGGAGCCGGTCGAGGATCGCGCCGGTGCGGGAGTAGCGGCGTACCGACGGCTCGGTCTCGGAGGAGACGAGGTAGCTGCCGTCGCGGTCCACGACCAGGCCCTCGGAGTCGAGCGCGGCCCCCTTCTCGTCGGAGAGGGGGAGCACTGACCGGGGCCGCAGCGTCCGCGCGTCCAGGCGGAACAGGGACGAGCGGTCGGAGAGGGCGGCCAGGGAGCCGTCCCGGTCGACGGCCAGCGCGGAGAAGTTGCCGACGACGGTGTTCTCGTACGTCGTCTTGTCGAGCGCGTCGGAGAAGCCGTCGATGGAGACGGACGGCGAGCAGGCGTGGGACGTCGACGCCTGGGCGGGGCCGGCGGCGGTCAGGCACGTGGCCGCCGCCAGGCCCGCCGTGAGGAGGGCGAGGTGGGTTCGCAGAGGCATGGGCGTCACCGTAGGGCGGGCCGGTGACGCCGGGTGGGCGATGGGGTGAAGGGTCAGCTCGCGGCCAGGTCCCGGTGGATGACCTTGGCCACGGCCTGGATGGTGGCGATGCCGTAGTTCATGGTGCTGTTGCCGTGGGTGAGCACGCTCATCGTGTAGTCGTGGCCGCCGCCCTTGAACGCGCCGATGCTGTGCACCCGCCAGCCGTTCGTGGAGCGCTGCAGCCAGCCGTTCTTGACGGCGACGGTGACGCCGGAGGGAACGCCGTACGGGGTGCCCCAGCGCTGGGACGAGACGACCTGGCTCATCAGCTTGAGGATGTAGGCGCGGGAGTTGTCGCTCAGGACCGTGTTCTTGCCGGTGATGAGCTTCAGCAGTTTCTGCTCGTCGGTGACGGTGATCTGGGTCAGGCCCCAGTAGCCGTTCGCGCCGGGCTTGGTCTGGGTCATGCCGGCCGCGGCGAGGAAGCCCTTGATCTTCGTCATGCCGAGCTGCTTCCACAGGGTGGAGGTCGCGGCGTTGTCCGACTTGGTGATCATGGCCTTGGCGAGGGTGTTCTCGCGGTCGGTGAGATACCGGTCCGACTTCTTCGCGTCCCACAGCAGCGCGGCGAGGACGGTGACCTTGACCACACTGGCCGAGTCGTAGGCGGAGTTCGCGCGCAGGGTGCAGGTCGTGTTGGTGCTGCGGTCGTGGAGGCCGACGGCGACGGTGCCCTTGCGGGTGGCGAGCGCGGCCGTGATGTCCTTCTGCAGCTTGGCGGCGAGGCCGGCCTTGGCCGAGGTGCAGCTCACGGCCGGGGTGGCGGCGGCCGCGGGCGTGGCGGCGGCGACGAGCGGCACGAGCACACCCGTACCCACGGCCACCGCCAGCACTCTGGCACGGCGGGATATCCCAGGAGTCATGCATCCCTTGACACACGAGCGTGGGGTAAAGGTTGTAGGCATTGGCGAAGGCTTATACGAGTCGTTACCTCGCGCCGTGCGGTTTCACAGGAAAGGGCCAGCTTCGCCACAGCGGCCACCAACCGGGGCTGTCCACGATGCTCGGGTGACATCTGCCGCCGAAACCCAGCTCCGCGCCGCCGAGCCCCCCGCGAACCCGCCCCGAGGCGACGCCGCCGCTCCGCGCTGGTCGCTCCCCGTCCTGCTCGCGATCCTCGCCCTGGCCGCGGTGCTGTACTCCTGGAACCTGTCCGGCGCCGGCCTCAACAGCTTCTACAGCGCCGCCGTGCTGAGCGGCACGGAGAGCTGGAAGGCCTGGTTCTTCGGCTCGTTGGACGCCGGGAACTTCCTCACCGTCGACAAGCCGCCGCTCGCGCTGATGGTCATGGGCCTGTCGTGCCGGGTCTTCGGGTACGGCACCTGGCAGATGATGGCGCCGATGATCGGGGCGGCCCTGGCCACGATCTGGATCCTGCACGCCTGCGTGAAGCGGGTGTTCGGGCACGCGGCGGCGGCCGTGGCGGCCCTCGTCCTGGCCCTCACCCCGATCACGGTCGCCATCAACCGTGACAACAACCCCGACACCCTGCTGGTGTTCCTCATGGTGTCCGGCGCGGCCCTCGCCCTGCGCGCGACGCGCGACGGTCGGCTGCTGCCGCTGCTCGGCTCGGCGGCCTGCTTCGGGCTCGCCTTCAACACCAAGATGCTCCAGGGGTACATCGCGCTGCCCGCCGTGCTCGTGGTCTACCTGTACGCGGCCCGGCCCGCGTGGCCGAAGCGGATCGTGAACCTGCTGCTCGCCGGTGTCGTGCTGGCGGTGTCCAGCTTCTGGTGGGCGGCGGCCGTGTCGCTGGTGCCGGCCTCCGAGCGGCCCTACATCGGCGGTTCGACCGACGGCACCGCCTGGAACCTGATCATGGGCTACAACGGCCTCGGCCGGATCCTCGGTGGTGACGGCAACGGCGGGGGCGGCGGGGGCGGCGGCTTCTCCGGCACCGCGGGCCTCGGCCGGATGTTCAACGACATCCTCGGCGGCCAGATCTCCTGGCTGATCCCCTTCGCCGGTGTCGCCCTCGCCGGTGGCCTGGTGCTGTGCGGCCGCGCCCCGCGTACGGATCCCACCCGGGCCGCGCTCGTGCTGTGGGGCGGCTGGACCGCCCTGCACTACCTGACGTTCGCGCTGGCCGAGGGCACGATGCACCCGTACTACACGACCGCGCTCGCCCCGGGCGTCGCGGCGCTGTGCGGGGGCGGCGGGGTCATGCTGCTGCGCGCCTTCCAGGCCGACCGGCGGTGGGTGTGGGTGCTGCCCCTCGGGCTGGGCGGCACGGCCGTCTGGGCCGTGGTGCTGCTGCGGCGGGCCTCCGGCTGGAACACCTGGCTGTGGCCTGCCGTCCTGGTCGTGATGGCGCTGGCGATCGCGGGCCTGTTCGTCTTCCGCTCCGGCACCTCGGGCCTGCGGCTGCGGTTGCTCGGGGTGTCGGTGGCGGCGGCGGTCGTGGCGGCGGTGGCGGGACCGGCCGCGTACGCCTGGTCGGTGCCGTCGTCCGGAGCCGGCGGCGGCATGGGCGGTACGAACCCGACGGCGGGGCCGTCCACGGGGAGCGGCTTCGGCGGGCCTGGAGGCGGAGGCGGGCGCGGGGGCACCGGCGGCCGGGGGCTCCCGGGCGGCGGGATGCCGCCCGGCGGCCAGAACGGGCAGGGCGGACCGGGCGGCCGGAGCGGGCAGACCGGCCAGAACAGCCAGGGCGGTCAGGCTCCTGGCGGGGCGGTCGGCACACCCCCGGGCAGCGCCGGCGGCACGGCCGAGGGCAGCAGCTCCGGCGCCCGGCAGCCCGGCGGCATGGGCGGCGGCGCGAGCAGCGAGCTGATCGCGTACCTGAAGAAGCACCGGGACGGCGCCAAGTGGCTGCTGGCGGTGTCCGGTTCGCAGGGCGCGGCCCAGCTCATCGTCAGCAGCGGCGAGCCCGTCATCTCCATGTGGGGCTGGTCCGGCAGTGACAAGGCGATGACGCTCACCCGGCTCAAGGAGCTGGTGAAGGACGGCGAGCTGCACTACATCCAGCTCGGCGGCGGCATGGGGGGCGGCCCGGGCGGCGGCTCCGCCGTCAGCTCCGAGGTCACGGCGTGGGTGCGGAAGCACGGCACGGCGGTGCGGGAGAGCGACTACAGCAAGAGCACGAATTCGGCATCGAGTTCGGGATCGGCCTCCGGCTCCTCGGCGCAGTCGAACCAGTCGGCGATCTACCGCCTGGACGCGTCCGACGTCAGCTGACGTCACGTCACCCCGGCGGCCCGCACGGTCGAACGGCCCCGACCCCTCGGTCCGGGGCCGTTCCCCCGTCCCCGATCATGGACACCGGGTGTCCGGCGAGCGGGTGAAGGGAAACGAGCGGTGGGCTACTGCCTGGAGATGAGCACCGGCGACATGCGGACGGTGGTGCGGCTGCTCACCGCGGTGGAGCGGACCGAGCAGCAGGAGCGCACGCTCGCCCGGGTGCGCACGGAGTGCGAGCGCACCGACGCCCGGTTCCTGGAGCAGGGCATCGAGCTGGACGTCTCCATCCGCCAGGCCCTGGAGGAGCTGATCGACGGCACCCCGAGCACCGACCTCTGCCCTTCGTACAGTTACGCCTTCTACCAGGTCGTCGCCGCGCACTTCTCGGACCCCACCGACCTCGGCGACTGGCGGCGCCCGGCGTGGTTCTACGCCCTGGACGACGAACTGGCCCGGCACGGCGTCCCGTCCGACCTGCTCCCCGGCACGTTCCTGTTCAGCGGCCCGCCCCTGCGCCTGCCCCACCCCGGCGACGCCGTGCCCGCCATCGGCACCCTGCCGGCCCAGCGGGCCGGTGCCCTCGCCGACGCCTACGCGTCCGTGCTGGACCGGCTGGACGCCGAATTCCGCGACGCGGCCCGCCGGTTCGCCGAGGTCATGCGGTTCGAGGCGGAGGAGTGGGAGCGTTCGCGCAAGCTCGGGACGAACCCGGACACGCTGCTCTTCTGGTTCCACTGACCTCTGCACGAACCCTTGACGTCACCTTTCCCACCGGGATACTTGCGGTCGACAGCGCGCCAACTGCCGTGTCGGGCAAGGGCTTTCGTTTCATCCGCTCCGATGGGGACCGCGGCGCCGTATGTCCGAGATCCCGAACGCCGTGCGAAGTGTCGAAAGTTTCGTGACGGCCGCCCCCCACAGGAGGATCCGCAATGAGCCCACGCAAGGCACTCGTGGCCGCCCTGACGGCCGCGCTGCTGGCCGGACCGGGTGTCGCCCAGGCCGCCACCCCCCGGACCGCGCCCGCCCCGGCCCGGGAACGCGCCGCCGCGGCCACCATCACCTGGTCCCTCGTCCGCGCGAGCAACCCCACCGCGGACCAGCGCTCCGCCTACGACCTCATCACCAAGGCCATGAACGCGGCCGTGGCCCGCTACAACAACCTCAGCGACCTGGGCAAGACCATCACCGTCCGCTACGAGCCGGGCGTCCCCACCGCCGACGGCAGCACCAACGGCACGATCCGCTTCGGCAGCAACCGCAGTTACATGACCGAGCGGACGGCCCTGCACGAGATCTCCCACACCCTCGGCGTGGGACTGAGCGGCGGCTGGTCCCGGCTCGGCGGCAGCGGCACCTGGACCGGCGCGCAGGCCACCGCGCTCGTCAAGCAGTACGACGGCTCCGGCGCCAAGATCTCCACCGGCGGCGGCCACTTCTGGCCCTACGGCCTGAACTACGACAACGAGTGGTCGAACACGGCGGCCGACCGCCACGTCCACATCGTCGCCGCGATGGTCCGCGACGGCCTCTAGTAACGCGACCTGTCACGCGACCAGTAACGCGACATCCTCCGGCGACCGGCGACCGGTGCGGGTGGGCCGCCTCGGACGGTGAGCGTCAGCCGGTTTCCGGGTGGCGGCCCGGGCCGTCGGCGCCGGAGGACAGGGGGGTGGGTGACAGGGTGGTGTCCTCCTCACCCGGCTCCAGAAGTGTGTCGGCGGCGCCGACGATGAGGGGGTCCGGTGTGCCGACCGCCTCCTCGTCCTTGCTGGCGTAGTCGATGCGCGACAGCAGACTGCGCATGGTCTCCAGCCGGGCGCGCCGCTTGTCGTTGCTCTTGACCACGGTCCAGGGCGCGTGCGCGGTGTCCGTGGCACGGAACATGTCGACCTTCGCCTCGGTGTAGTCGTCCCAGAGGTCCAGCGAGGCCAGGTCGGTCGGGGACAGCTTCCACTGGCGCACGGGGTCGATCTGCCGTATCGCGAAGCGGGTGCGCTGCTCCGCGCGGGAGACGGAGAACCAGAACTTCACGAGCAGGATGCCGTCGTCGACCAGCATCCGTTCGAAGACCGGGCACTGGTCGAGGAACAGCTCGTACTCGTCCTTGGAGCAGAAGCCCATCACCCGCTCCACACCGGCCCGGTTGTACCAGGAGCGGTCGAAGAAGACGATCTCCCCGGCGGTGGGCAGCTGTGCGATGTACCGCTGGAAGTACCACTGGCCCTTCTCGCGCTCGGTGGGCTTGTCCAAGGCGACCACGCGGGCGCCGCGCGGGTTCAGCCGCTCGGTGAGCCGCTGGATCGTGCCGCCCTTGCCCGCCGCGTCACGCCCCTCGCACACGACGACCACGCGTGCGCCGGTGTCCTTGACCCACCGCTGGAGCTTGAGCAGCTCGATCTGCAGGACGCGCTTGGTCCGCTCGTACTCCTTGCGCCGCACCTTGCGGTCGTACGGGTAGTTCTCCCGCCAGGTGCGGATGGGACGCCCGTCGGCGTCCAGGACGATGGGCTGCTCGCGTCTGCTGTCGTCGACGGTGAGCCCTTCCAGCAGCCTGTCGGCGTCTTCGGTGTTCATGTCCTCGCTCCCGCTGGGCCGGCGCCCCGGTCAGAAGGGCAGGCGGCCGCGGGTCCGGCGGCCCGCCGAACCGCTGCGGCTCACCGCCCGCGAGCTGGTGCGGAAGGGCTTGCTGAAGAGCCGGCCCAGGGGGCCGGGCGCCTTGCCTCCGGCCCGGGCGCCGGCACCGAGCGTGCGCTGTGTGCCGCGTTCGGGATGGCGGGAGAGGCGGGGGACGAGGAACGCCAGGACGGCCAGGACGACACAGACGGCTATGACGGCTGCGATTGCCATGATCTGCTCCCCTTCGCTGGTGGGCGGATACTCCAAGTGCCCCCTCCTGGCCCTCCCATGTGAGGAGCGGGAAACTCCGCCCGGCCGGTCCGGCCGCCGCTCAGTCCAGATGTGTCGGCGCGAACATCCGCAGCACCGCGGGGAGCAGGACCACCGAGGGCCCGGGCGAGGCCAGCGCCTTGGCGAGATCCCGCTCCAGGTTCTCCGGGGTGGTGCGGACGCCGGGGACGCCGAAGGACTCGGCCAGCGCCACGAAGTCCGGCCGGGTCAGTTCCGTCGCGGTCGCCTCGCCGAACGCGTCGGTCATGTACTCGCGCAGGATGCCGTAACCGCCGTCGTCGACGATGAGCCAGGTGACGTTCAGGCCGTACTGGCGGGCCGTCGCCAGCTCGGCGATCGAGTACAGGGCGCCGCCGTCGCCGGAGACCGCGAGGACCGGGCGGGTCGGGTCGGCCACCGCCGCGCCGAGGGCCGCCGGGAAGGCGTAGCCGAGGCCGCCCGCGCCCTGGGCGGAGTGCAGGTGGTTGGGGCCCTTGGCGTCGAAGGCCGACCAGGCCCAGTAGGCCAGGATGGTCATGTCCCAGAAGGACGGGGAGTCGGCCGGGAGCGCCCGGCGCACGGACGCCAGCACGTCCTGTTCCAGGGTGAGGTCCTGGGCGGCGATGCGGTCGGCGACCTTCGCGAGCAGGTCCCGGACCCGGTCCGGGGCCGTCGCGTCCTCGCGGGGCGTCACCGTCTCCAGCAGCGCCTGGAGCGCGAGCCGGGCGTCCGCGTGGATGCCCAGGGCCGGGTGGTTGGACTCCAGCTTGCCGAGGTCGGCCTCGATCTGGACGATCCGGCCGCGCGGCTTGAACGTGTGGTAGTTCGAGGAGAGTTCACCGAGGCCCGAGCCGACGACGAGGAGGACGTCGGCGTCCTCCAGGAAGTCGGTGGTGTGCCGGTCCTCCAGCCAGGACTGGAGGGACAGCGGGTGCGTCCAGGGGAACGCGCCCTTGCCGCCGGGGGTCGTGACGACCGGCGCCCGGAGCCTCTCCGCCAGCTGCTTCAGCTTGCCGGAGGCGTCCGCCCGGACCACTCCCCCACCCGCGATGATCGCCGGGCGGGCCGCGTTCGACAGCAGGTCTGCGGCGACGGCGGTGAGCTCGGGGCGGGGCGGCAGCTCCTCGGGGAACGCGTCGCCGCCCGTCACCACCGGGATGGCCGTCTCCGCGAGCAGCACGTCCTGCGGGATCTCCACCCACACCGGCCCGTGCGGGGCGGTCAGCGCCGACTTCCAGGCCGCCTCGATCGCGGAGGGGATCTGCGACTGGGTGCGCGCGGTGTGCACGGACTTGACCACGCCCCGGAACGAGGCCGCCTGGTCGGGCAGTTCGTGGAGGTAGCCGTGGCGCCCGCCGCCGAGGCCCGCCGTCGGGACCTGGCTGCTGATCGCCAGTACCGGCGCGGACGCGGCCGCCGCCTCCTGGAGCGCGGGCAGGGACGTCAGCGCGCCCGGCCCGGTCGACAGCAGCAGCGGCGCGGCCTCGCCGGTGATCCGGCCGTAGGCGTCCGCCGCGAACCCGGCGTTGTTCTCCACCCGCAGGCCGATGTAGCGCAGGTCCGAGCGGCGCAGCGCGTCGAACATGCCGAGGGCGTGCTGGCCGGGCAGGCCGAAGACGGTCGTCGCGCCCAGGGCGGCCAGGCTCTCCACGACCAGGTCTCCGCCGGTGCGGCCGTCAGGAGGGTTGAGCGCGGCCTCCGTCTGGGCGGGCGTCGGGCGGAGCACCAGGTCGTGGTCGTGGGTCACTTGGCTTCCGAGTCCTTCCGGGCCGCGGCGATCTGGCGGGACATGATCGTGGTCAGTTCGTACGCCGTGTGGGACGCGGCCACCGATGTGATCTCCGCGTGATCGTACGCGGGGGCCACCTCGACGACGTCCGCCGAGACCAGGTTGCAGGAGGCCAGCCCGCGCAGGATCTCCAGCAGCTCGCGCGAGGTCATGCCGCCGGCCTCGGGCGTGCCGGTGCCGGGGGCGTGGGCCGGGTCGAGGCAGTCGATGTCGATGGAGATGTACAGCGGCCGGTCGCCGATGCGCTGGCGGAGCTGGTCGGCGACCTCGTCGGCACCGCGCCGGTAGACGTCCGCCGAGGTGACGATGCCGAAGCCCATCTTCTCGTCGTCGGTGAGGTCCTGCTTGCCGTAGAGCGGGCCGCGGATGCCGACGTGCGAGAGCGCCTCGGTGTCGAGGATGCCCTCCTCGACCGCGCGGCGGAACGGGGTGCCGTGGGTGTACTCGGCGCCGAAGTAGGTGTCCCAGGTGTCGAGGTGGGCGTCGAAGTGCAGCAGGGCGACGGGGCCGTGCTTCTTCGCGACCGAGCGCAGCAGGGGCAGCGCGATGGTGTGGTCGCCGCCGAGGGTCATCAGCCGGGCGCCCGTGCCGAGCAGGTCGTCCGCGGCGGCCTCGACGGTCTCCACGGCCTCGTTGATGTTGAACGGGTTCACGGCGATGTCACCGCCGTCCGCGACCTGCGCGAGGGCGAAGGGCGAGGCGTCCTGCGCCGGGTTGTACGGGCGCAGCAGCCGGGACGCCTCACGGATCGCGTTGCCGCCGAAGCGGGCGCCCGGCCGGTACGAGACACCCGAGTCGAACGGCACGCCCACCACGGCGACATCGGCCCGGCCGACCTCGTCGAGCCGGGGCAGCCGGGCGAAGGTCGCGGGACCGGCGTACCGCGGGATGCGGGAGGAGTCGACGGGCCCGCGCGGAGTCTCGTTGCTGCTCATGAAGAAATGCCTTCTTTCCTACGCTTCATCGCGTATGTACTGCTTGCTCTACGACTCTACTGGGGAGCCGCGACCGGTTCGGACGGGAGTTCGGAAGACCGTCCGGCGAGCCGCTCGCGCCAGGCGGCCAGGACGGGGCGAGCAGGCCGTGGTACACGGGCTCGTTGGCCAGGATGCCGTGGGTCGCCATCAGCACGATGACCGCGAGTCCGCCGACGAGGAGGTTGTAGGCGACGGTCAGGGCCTCCACGACGTTGTCGATGGCGATGGCCGTGGCGATCACGGCGAGGCCCATGAGCAGGATGAAGGCGCGGTTTCCCCGCACCTCGTCGCGTTCCCCCTCGGCGGCCCTCCCCCGCAGCCTTGACCAGATGTCGTTGTTGGCGACGGTGGCGCGGGCGATCAGCGCGCCGGAGGAGGTCGACATCACGGCGGCCAGCGCGGCGGCGAGCACCAACCCGCGCACGCCGACGGGCAGTTCGTCCTTCACGATCGTCGCGAAGGCGTCGTCCGCGCTGCCCAGCTTCGGGTACAGCACCTTGGCGGCCGTACCGATGACCGCACCGGCGAGGGCGTAGGCGAGGCAGTACGTGCCGGCGATGGTCCCGCCCCACTTGGCGGTGCGGTCGCTGCGGGCGGCGAACACGCGTGTTTTTCACGACGAACCGCACCATGTCCGTCAGCGTGATCGACCACATGCCGCCGAGGGTGGAGTACGCGACGCCGATCGAGCCGCCGAGGACGATCGCCGCCATGGTGCCGGAGTACATGGCCGGGCCGAGCCGGCGGCCGGCCACGAGGAACTCGCTCTTGCACCGGGCGCGGCGCATGCCCCACCAGCCCATGGCCGGCATCCCGGCCAGGTAGACGACGATCACGAGGTAGTCGACGGCCATACGGCCTCCTTCGCACGTGCTCGGTCGCGGGGGACGACGAGGGGGACGAGGACTGACCCTAGGTGGCCGGAAAGCGACTGCGAAGTGTACGTTTCATCCATTCCAGGTGGCTGCGAATGGAGGGAACGCACACCATGCCGGAGTCGGCTGTTCCCCCCACCCCGCCGGTGGAACTGCCCGCGCTGCTGGCCCGCGAGGAGCTGGCGCTGCGGCAGATCGCTGGACCGCCCGCCGCCGGCACCGTCGTGCACTGGGTGCACACCTCGGAGATGGCCGACCCGTATCCGTACCTGCTGGGCGGGGAGCTGCTGCTCACGGCGGGCGTGCACATCCCGGAGGCGACGGGGTCCGGGACCTATTTCGACGACTACGTCTCCCGGATCGTCGCGGCGGGCGGAGCGGCCCTGGGCTTCGGGGTGGCTCCGGTGCACGACACGGTGCCGAGGGCGCTGGTCGAGGCCTGCGAGGCGCACGGCCTGCCGCTGCTGGAGGTGCCGCCGCAGACCACGTTCTCGGGGGTGGCCAGGGCGGTCTGGCAGCTGATGTCCCGGGCCCGCCTGGCCGAACTCCGCCGGGTGACCGAGGCCCAGCAGAGCCTCGCCTCCGCCGCCTCCCGCCCCGACCCGGTCCCCTCGGTCCTCCGCCGGCTGGCCCAGCGGCTGGGCGGCCGGGCCGTGCTGTACGGGCCCGACGGGGCGGAGATCGCGGGGGCGGGGCGGGAGCCGGGAGGCGAGGCGCGCGCGGCGCTGGCGCGGCTGGCGAAGGTCGTACAGCCGGACCGACCGGCGCCGCCGGGGAGCGGGACACCGCCGCCCAGCTCCGCACCGCGGCACCACGCGGCCGTGACCCGCCCGGGTGAGCCCGAGGCGGTCCGGTCTCGCGCGGGGCACCGTCCCGGTCCCGCGTCCGGCCGCCCCGCCCCGACCCCGACCCCGACCGCACCCACGAGCCGCCCGGCCTCCGCCACCGACACCGTCAACGGCGCCCACCTCGCGGTCTACGCCCTCGGCGCCGGGCACGGCTTCGTGCTCGGGGTGGCCACCCCGCACCGCGCCCCCGGGGACCACACCATCGCCTCCGTCGCCGCCGTGCTGCTGTCCCTCCTCACCGGGGAGCAGCACAGCGGCACGGGGGCGGCCCGTTCCGCCGCGCTGGTGCGGCTGCTGCTGGGCGCGCCGCCCGAGGAGGTCGCGCCGCTGCTGGGCGGTGAGCGGTGGCTCGTCGTGCACGCCCGGCCGGACGGGGACGGCGCCCCCGACCCCGTCGCGGCCTCCGCGCTGGGCGCCGCGCTCGGCTCCGCCCTGGTCGATCCGGCGGGCGACGTCGTCCGCGTCCTGGTCCCGGCCGACCGGGAACCGGCCCCGCTGCCCGGCTGGACCCTGGGCGTCAGCGCCGCCGTCACACCGGCCGACTGGCCCGCCGCCGACACCCAGGCGGCCCGCGCCCTGGCCCGGGCCCGCGCCACCCGGACCCCGCTGCTCCGGCACGGTCCGCGCCCCGCCCTCGCCGGCCTGGTCCCGCCCGGCGAGGCGACGGCCCACGCCCGCGCCCTGCTCGCGCCCGTCACGGCCCACCCCGCGCTCACCGAGACCCTGCGCGCCTGGCTCTCCCTGCACGGCAGTTGGGACCGCACGGCCGTCGCCCTGTCCGTGCACCGCAACACCGTCCGGCAGCGCATCGCCCGCTGCGCGGCCCTGCTGGAGACGGACCTCGACGACCCGGACGTCCGCATGGAACTCTGGTTCGCGCTGCGGCACATCTGAGTACGTGAGCGGGACCTCTCCGAGTACGTGACGCACGTCCCAGCGTGCGATACGCCAGGGTCGCCCACAGTCGGCTGCCTCACAATGGGTGCCATGCCGATACCCGGGACACCCAGCCGCGCCGAACTCGTCGAGCACCTCGTCAGGACGCGCATCGCGGGCGACGTCGCCACCCCGCGCGAGAACAACCTCTCCCACTACCGCAAGCTGGCGAACGGCGACCGCCACTACTGGCTCGGCCTGGAACTCGGCGACCGCTGGAGCGACGAGCAGGACGTCCTCGCGGTGATGGCGGAACGCGTCGGGGTGAACGACGACCCCGAGCACCGGTACGGCCAGGACACCATCGACCCGGAGCTGACCGTGGCCGGGCTGGAGCGGATGGCCGGGCGGCTGCGCAAGGCGGCCGACGGGCAGCAGCGGGTCCTCTTCGCCACCGGCCACCCGGGCGGGCTGCTCGACGTGCACCGCGCGACCGCGGCGGCCCTGCGCGCGGCCGGCTGCGAGATCGTCGTCATCCCGGAGGGGCTGACGACGGAGGAGGGCTACGTCATGCAGTTCGCGGACGTGGCGGTGCTGGAGCACGGCGCCACCCTGTGGCACACCCACTCGGGCGAACCGATGAAGGCGATCCTGACGGCCCTGGAGCGCGAGGGGCGCCCGCTGCCCGACCTGGTCGTCGCCGACCACGGCTGGGCGGGCTACGCCGGGCAGCACGGCGTCGACTCGGTCGGCTACGCCGACTGCAACGACCCGGCCCTGTTCATCGCCGAGGCGGAGGGGACCGTGCAGGTGACGGTGCCCCTCGACGACCACGTGGTCAGCCCCCGCCACTACGACCCGATGACGGCGTACCTGCTGGCGGAGGCGGGCCTCAGCTAGCGCCCGGCCCGCGCGGGACGCGGACCACGCCCTCCTGGATGACCGTGATGGCCAGCCGGCCGTCCTGCGTGTAGATCCGCGCCTGCCCCAGTCCCCGGCCGCCGTACGCGGACGGGGACTCCTGGTCGTACAGCAGCCACTCGTCCGCGCGGAACGGCCGGTGGAACCACATCGCGTGGTCCAGCGAGGCCCCGACGACGTCCCCGACGGCCCAGCCGCCCCGCCCGTGCGCGAGCAGCACGGAGTCCAGCAGCGTCATGTCGGAGACGTACGTGGCGAGGACGACGTGCAGCAGCGGGTCGTCGGCCAGTTTGCCGTTGGTGCGGAACCACACCTGCGAGTGCGGCTCGCGCGGCTCGCCGAACTTCCCGTACGGCGGCTCGTCGACGTACCGCAGATCGACGGCGGCCCGCGCCTGAAGGAACTTCTCCACCACGACCGGGTCGAGATGCCCGTACCCGCGCAGCCGCTCCTCCCCGGTCGGCAGGGTCGCCGGGTCGGGCGAGGCAGGCATCGGCTCCTGGTGGTCCAGCCCGTCCTCGTACACCTGGAACGACGCCGACAGATGGAAGATCGGCTTGCCGTGCTGGACGGCCACCACCCGGCGGGTGGTGAAGGAGCGGCCGTCGCGGATGCGGTCGACGGTGTAGACGATGGGCGCGCCGGGATCGCCCGGACGCAGGAAGTACGCGTGGAGGGAGTGAGCGGGCCGGTCCTCGGGGACCGTCCGCCCGGCGGCGACGAGCGCCTGCGCCGCGACCTGCCCGCCGAAGACCCGGGGGACGACGGCGGACCGGGACCGGCCGCGGAATATGTCCTCCTCGATCTGCTCCAGGTCGAGCAGATCGAGGAGGTCCTGAAGTGCCTGGCTCATGAGGACTGTTGTACCGGCCAATGACTACGGCCGGCTTACAGCCCCATGTCCTTCGCGATGATCGACTTCATGATCTCGCTGGTGCCGCCGTAGATGCGGTTGACGCGGTTGTCCGCGTACAGGCGGGCGATCGGGTACTCGTTCATGTAGCCGTAGCCGCCGTGCAGCTGGAGGCAGCGGTCGATGACGCGGTGGGCGACCTCGGTGCAGAACAGCTTCGCGGAGGCGGCCTCGGCGGGGGTCAGCTCACCGGCGTCGAGGGCCTCGGTCGCGCGGTCCGCGACGGCCTCGGCGGCGTCCACCTCGGCCTGGCAGGCGGCCAGCTCGAACTTGGTGTTCTGGAAGTGCGCGACCGGCTTGCCGAAGACCGTGCGCTCCTGCACGTACTGCTTGGCGAACCGGACGGCGGCCTTGGCCTGCGCGTAGGCGCCGAAGGCGATGCCCCAGCGCTCGGAGGCCAGGTTGTGGCCGAGGTAGTAGAAGCCCTTGTTCTCCTCGCCGAGGAGGTCCTCGACGGGCACCTTGACGTCGACGAACGCCAGCTCGGCGGTGTCGGAGGTCTTCAGGCCGAGCTTGTCGAGCTTGCGGCCGACGGAGTAGCCCTCGGACTTGGTGTCGACGGCGAAGAGGGAGATGCCGTGGCGGCGGTCCTCGGCGGTGGGCGGGGAGGTGCGGGCGCAGACGATCACGCGGTCGGCGTGCACGCCGCCGGTGATGAACGTCTTGGCGCCGTTGAGGACGTAGTGCGTGCCGTCCTCGCTCAGCTTGGCGGTGGACTTCATGCCCGCGAGGTCGGAACCGGTGCCCGGCTCCGTCATCGCGATGGCCCACATCTCCTCGCCGGTGACGAACTTCGGCAGGTACCGCTTCTTCTGCTCGTCCGTCGCCAGCATCTTGATGTAGGGCAGGGCGAGCAGCACGTGCACGCCGGAGCCGCCGAACTGGACGCCGGCGCGAGCGGTCTCCTCGTACAGCACGGCCTCGAACTTGTGGCTGTCCAGGCCGGCGCCGCCGAACTCCTCCGGCACGTTGATGCCGAAGATGCCCAGCTCGCCGAGCTTGTAGTAGAAGTCGCGGGGCGCCTGGCCCGCCGCGAACCACTCGTCGTACACGGGCACGACCTCGGCCTCGATGAAGGCGCGAAGGGTCTCCCGGAACGCCTCGTGATCCTCATTGAACACCGTACGGCGCACGCCGCCACCTCCACGGACCTCAGCTGTCTAAGCGCTTGCTCAGACCAAGGTACCGGTGAGTAGCGAGGAGCGTCCAGGGTGGGGGTGGGGTAATGCTCGTCACGGTGGCCGACTTGTGTCGGGTGGGCCGTCGGGCGGTGCGGTCGGAGACCCCAAGGCCCACCGTCCCGGCCGTTGCGCGTTCGTCTCGGGCGGGGCGGCGAAGCCCCGCGCGGCCAGCAGCGGGCGGATCTCCCCGATCGCCCGGCGCCCGGCTGCTGCTTGCCCTTTCCGCCCCGTCGATCGTGCAGCGCGGACCCACAGCGCGCCGTCCACGGAGCGGCCGACTCCTCGATCAAACCGCCGAGATGTGCACCGGGAGATGCCCGTGAAAGCAGGAGGGGACAAGGCCGCACAATCCTTCGTCGTCACACCTGCTGCCGCGAGAGTTCAGCGTTTCGCTGCGCCGCAGACGGTTCGGCCCAAGGGCAGGGCTCACAGCCACCGCTTGGCTGCCTCGACGCTGTCACCACCGCTGGTGTTGAACGCGATGGCGGCCCCCGGTGCATGCCTTCGGACCAGGTTCACGACCTGCTCGAAGAACACCAGAAGAGGCTCCGGTTTGCGTATCCCACCGCCGATGACGACCACGTCCCAGTCCCGTTCAGACAGTGCTGCCACCACCATGGACTCGGCTGATTCATCCGGCGCGATCAGTGCCATGGAAGCGTCGATGGCATGTTCGCCGAAACGGGCCAGTTCCTTGTCCAGGACCGCACGCATGGCGTCCCCGTCCATGCCAGGCACTGCGTGCGGGTCAAAACCGAGAACGAGAACGGAAGGCATGCCCTGTACGACGATCAGCCGCCCCTGCCCGTTCCCGACGGCGGCGCTGCTTGAGACAGCGCGTCTAGGCACCGCATGGGCTTGCCGACGTGTTCAATCTCGTCGTCCGGCCCAATCCAGTGCTTGCTCCGCGTGAGGTGTACGAGACCAAAACCGCGCGAGGCCGGCGCGGGTGGAAGACGCCTGTACGGCGTTGTGGCTCGACCAGCCGCTCCGGTCAGCGGGGCATGCGGCGATCCAGCTCGCGTGCTTTCTCGCGCAGTCCTGCCGCCCAAGATCCGCCTTCCGCCGGGGCGGACATCCCCGTGACGGCCGAGACCTGCACGTCTTCGAGCGGGCCGTCCGGGGCGGCGCCGAGCTGTGCCCAGTCCATCTCGATTCCGGCGCGCTCGGCAAGGGCCAGCACAGTGGCGGTGAAGCCGTCGGAGAGGGCCAGCACGATGGCGTGGCTCGCCCTTCGGTGGTACGCCAGCAGGGCGTTGACGAAGGCCTCGAAGGTGACCACGTCGATCTGGCACTCGTCGTTCTCCATGGGGCCGATACCCGACGAGAGTCCCAGTTCCGCCTCGAAAACCGCTACTTGCCGCCGGAACAAGCGGGAGGCCCCGTTGGACGGGTTCCACAAGGTCTCGTCGCCCATGTCGAAGTACTGGCTCATCGCGGCCCCTTCAGCCGATCACGGCAGGCCAGCGTACCCAGCGGGATCACCGGCGTCGCCGGAGTTACGCCCCGGCCAGACGGCGGTCGCGGACACCGTTCGCTCAGCCCCCCGCCGCCGCGAACGCCCCCCGAGCCATCCGATGCAGCAACTCCGCCGTGGCCCCCCGCCCGGGCAACGACCCGGCCCGCCCCAGATGCGGCGTGGAGTTCAGCAAGCCGAACACCGAGTGCACGGCAGACCGCGCCGCCGGCTCCCCCAGCCCCGGGTACACCTCCCGCACCACCCCCACCCACAGCTCCACGTACTGCCGCTGCAGCTGCCGCACCATCTTCCGGTCGCTGTCCCGGAGGCGATCCAGCTCCCGGTCGTGCAGGGTGATCAGAGGCCGGTCGTCGAGCGCGAAGTCGATATGTCCCTCGATCAGCGAGTCGAGGACCGCCTCCGCCCCCGCACCCCCGTCCGCCTCCGCGACCCTCCGCTTCGCCCCGGTCAGCAGCTGCCCGCTGATCCCCACCAGCAGCTCCGCGAGCATCGCGTCCTTGCCCGCGAAGTGCCGGTACAGCCCGGGCCCGCTGATCCCGACCGCGGCACCTATCTCGTCGACTCCGACCCCGTGGAAGCCCCGCTCGGCGAAGAGCCGGGCGGCCTCCTTGAGGATCTGCTCGCGTCGGGTGGGGGCGTCGGTTCTCGTGGCCATGAAAGTAATTCTAGACAGGGAGGTTAGCGGTCGTTAACCTGAAGGAAATGCGTTAACGCTCATTAACAAGGTGAGGGGACCGCAGGATGCACGAGGCACCGGAGCTCACGAGCGCGGCAGACCCCGCGTCGGAGGCCTTTCGGGCCAACGAGGAGGCGCACCGCACCCTCGTGGGGGAGCTGCGCGCCAAGCTGGCCGCGGCCGCACAGGGCGGCGGCGAGAAGGCCCGCGCCCGCCACACGGCGCGCGGCAAGCTGCTCCCCCGCGACCGCGTCGACACCCTCCTCGACCCCGGCTCACCCTTCCTGGAGCTGGCCCCGCTCGCGGCCGACGGGATGTACGAGGGCCAGGCCCCGGCCGCCGGTGTCATCGCCGGCATCGGCCGGGTCAGCGGCCGCGAGGCGGTGATCATCGCCAACGACGCCACGGTCAAGGGCGGCACGTATTACCCGATGACGGTCAAGAAGCACCTCCGCGCCCAGGAGGTCGCCCTCGACAACCGCCTCCCCTGCGTCTACCTGGTGGACTCCGGCGGCGCCTTCCTGCCCATGCAGGACGAGGTCTTCCCGGACCGCGACCACTTCGGCCGGATCTTCTACAACCAGGCCCGCATGTCCGGCGCCGGCATCCCCCAGATCGCCGCGGTCCTCGGCTCGTGCACGGCCGGCGGGGCGTACGTCCCGGCGATGAGCGACGAGGCGGTGATCGTCCGCAACCAGGGCACGATCTTCCTCGGCGGCCCGCCCCTGGTGAAGGCGGCCACCGGCGAGGTCGTCACGGCCGAGGAGCTGGGCGGCGGCGAGGTCCACTCCCGCGTCTCGGGCGTCACGGACCACCTCGCGGAGAACGACGCCCACGCCCTGCGCATCGTGCGCACGATCGTCTCCACGCTCCCCGCCCGGGGCGCCCTCCCCTGGGAGGTCACGGAGCCCGTCGAGCCCAAGGTCGACCCCCACGGCCTCTACGGCGCGGTCCCGGTCGACTCCCGCACCCCGTACGACGTGCGCGAGATCATCGCCCGGGTCGTCGACGGCTCCCGCTTCGCGGAGTTCAAGTCCGAGTTCGGCCAGACCCTGGTCACCGGCTTCGCCCGGATCCACGGGCATCCGGTGGGCATCGTCGCCAACAACGGCATCCTGTTCGCCGAGTCCGCCCAGAAGGGCGCCCACTTCATCGAGCTGTGCGACCAGCGCGGCATCCCGCTGGTCTTCCTGCAGAACATCTCGGGCTTCATGGTCGGCAAGGACTACGAGGCGGGCGGCATCGCCAAGCACGGCGCCAAGATGGTCACGGCCGTGGCCTGCACCCGCGTACCGAAGCTCACGGTCGTGGTCGGCGGCTCGTACGGCGCGGGCAACTACTCCATGTGCGGCAGGGCGTACTCCCCCCGCTTCCTGTGGATGTGGCCGAACGCCAAGATCTCGGTCATGGGCGGCGAGCAGGCCGCCTCGGTCCTCGCCACGGTCAAGCGCGACCAGCTGGAGGCCCGCGGCGAGTCCTGGCCCGCGGAGGAGGAGGACGCCTTCAAGGCCCCGATCCGCGCCCAGTACGAGCGCCAGGGCAGCGCCTACTACGCGACGGCCCGCCTCTGGGACGACGGTGTGATCGACCCACTGGACACCCGCCAGGTCCTGGGCCTGGCCCTGACCGCGTGCGCCAACGCGCCCCTGGGTGACCCCCAGTTCGGCGTCTTCCGGATGTGAGGGGACGGACGACGATGTTCGAGACAGTGCTGGTGGCCAACCGGGGCGAGATCGCCGTACGCGTCATCCGGACGCTGCGGTCGATGGGCGTACGCTCGGTGGCCGTCTTCTCCGACGCGGACGCCGACGCCCGGCACGTCCGCGAGGCGGACACGGCGGTGCGGATCGGCCCGGCCCCGGCGTCCGAGAGCTACCTGTCGGCGGAGCGCCTGCTGGAGGCGGCGGCCCGCACGGGCGCGCAGGCGGTCCACCCGGGCTACGGCTTCCTCGCCGAGAACGCCGCCTTCGCGCGCGCCTGCGCCGAGGCCGGCCTGGTCTTCATCGGCCCTCCGGCGGACGCGATCGCCCTGATGGGCGACAAGATCCGCGCCAAGGAGACGGTCCGGGAAGCCGGGGTGCCGGTGGTGCCCGGCGGCCGGGACCCGGACCTGGCCGAGGCGGCCCGCGAGCTGGGCGCGCCCGTGCTCCTGAAGCCCAGCGCGGGCGGCGGCGGCAAGGGCATGCGCCTGGTCCGGGACCTGACCCGCCTGGAGGACGAGATCGCCTCGGCCCGCCGCGAGGCCCGCGCCTCCTTCGGCGACGACACGCTCCTCGTGGAGCGCTGGATCGACCGGCCCCGCCACATCGAGATCCAGGTCCTGGCCGACGGCCACGGCAACGTGGTCCACCTGGGCGAGCGCGAGTGCTCCCTGCAGCGCCGCCACCAGAAGATCATCGAGGAGGCGCCGAGCGTCCTGCTCGACGAGGAGACGCGTGCCGCGATGGGCGAGGCGGCGGTCCAGGCGGCCCGCTCCTGCGGCTACCGGGGCGCGGGCACGGTGGAGTTCATCGTCCCGGGCAACGACCCGTCGTCGTACTACTTCATGGAGATGAACACCCGCCTCCAGGTGGAGCACCCGGTCACGGAACTGGTCACGGGCCTGGACCTGGTCGAGTGGCAGCTGCGCGTCGCGGCCGACGAGCCCCTCGGCTTCACCCAGGAGGACGTACGCCTGACCGGGCACGCCGTGGAGGCCCGCATCTGCGCCGAGGACCCGGCCCGCGGCTTCCTCCCCTCCGGCGGCACGGTCCTCAGGCTCCGCGAACCGCAGGGCGACGGCGTGCGCACCGACTCGGGCCTCACCGAGGGCACCGAGGTCGGCAGCCTCTACGACCCGATGCTCTCCAAGGTCATCGCCTACGGCCCCGACCGGGCGACGGCCCTGCGCAAGCTCCGCGCGGCCCTGGCGGAGACGGTCACGCTGGGCGTGCAGACCAACGCCGGCTTCCTGCGCCGCCTGCTCGCCCACCCGGCGGTGGTCTCCGGCGACATGGACACCGGCCTGGTCGAGCGCGAGGTGGAGAGCCTGGTCCCGACGGACGTCCCCGAGGAGGTCTACGAGGCGGCGGCGGCCGTCCGTCTGGAGGCCCTGAGGCCCGAGCCGGGCGGCTGGACGGACCCGTTCTCGGTGCCGAGCGGCTGGCGCCTGGGCGGCGCCCGGAAGCCACCCGCCTTCCACCTGAAGGTGCAGGACCCCCTGGAGTACACCCCGCGCGGCACGGCCACGGTCACCGACGACCGGGTCGCGGTGACCCTGGACGGCGTCCGGCACACCTTCCACCGTGCCGCCGACTGGCTCGGCCGCGACGGCGACGCCTGGCACGCCCGCGACCACGACCCGGTCGCCGCGTCCCTGACCCGGGCGGGGCAGGCGGGCGCCGACTCCCTCACCGCGCCCATGCCCGGCACGGTGACGGTGGTCAAGGTCGCCGTCGGCGACGAGGTGAGCGCCGGTCAGAGCCTGCTGGTGGTGGAGGCGATGAAGATGGAGCACGTCATCTCCGCCCCGCACGCCGGCAAGGTCACCGAGCTGGACGTGGCGCCCGGCAGCACGGTCGCCATGGACCAGGTCCTGGCGGTCATCGCACCGAACGAGGAGGCGGCGGAATGACAGTCCCAGGGCTCCCGATGGCCGTCCCGGCCGGGAACCTCCCCACCCGGGTCCGCATCCACGAGGTGGGCGCGCGCGACGGCCTGCAGAACGAGCAGGCGACGGTCCCCACGGAGGTCAAGGCGGAGTTCATCCGCCGCCTGGCCGACGCCGGCCTGACGACGATCGAGGCGACGAGCTTCGTCCACCCCAAGTGGGTCCCCCAACTGGCCGACGCGGAGCAGCTGTTCCCGCTCGTGGGCGACCTCCCGGTGGCGCTCCCGGTCCTCGTCCCGAACGAGCGGGGCCTGGACCGCGCCCTGGCGCTCGGCGCCCGCCGGGTCGCGGTCTTCGCCAGCGCCACGGAGTCCTTCGCCAAGGCCAACCTCAACCGCACGGTGGACGAGGCCCTGGCGATGTTCGAGCCGGTGGTGGCCCGGGCGAAGGCGGACGACGTGCACGTCCGCGGGTATCTCTCCATGTGCTTCGGCGACCCCTGGGAGGGCCCGGTCCCGATCCCCCAGGTGGTGAAGGTCTGCCGGGCCCTGATGGACCTGGGCTGCGACGAACTGAGCCTGGGCGACACGATCGGCGTGGCGACCCCGGGCCACGTGGTGGCGCTCCTCGCGGCCCTCGACGAGGCGGGGATCCCCCCGTCCGCCCTCGGCGTCCACTTCCACGACACCTACGGCCAGGCCCTCGCCAACACGCTGACCGCCCTCCAGCAGGGCGTGACGACGGTCGACGCCTCGGCGGGCGGCCTGGGCGGCTGCCCCTACGCGAAGTCGGCGACCGGGAACCTCGCCACCGAAGACCTCGTGTGGATGCTGCGGGGCCTCGGCATCGACACCGGCATCGACCTCGGCCGCCTCGTCGCCACGAGCACGTGGATGGCCGCCCACCTGGGCCGACCCAGCCCGTCCCGCACCGTCCGAGCCCTGTCCCACGAGGACACCGAGGAGCACTGATCACCATGGACTACCGTCTCTCCCCCGAGCTGGAGGAACTCCGCCGCACGGTCGAGGAGTTCGCACACGAGGTGGTGGCGCCGAAGATCGGCGACTTCTACGAGCGGCACGAGTTCCCGTACGAGATCGTCCGGGAGATGGGCCGCATGGGCCTGTTCGGCCTGCCGTTCCCCGAGGAGTACGGCGGCATGGGCGGCGACTACCTGGCCCTCGGCGTGGCCCTGGAGGAACTGGCGCGGGTGGACTCCTCGGTCGCCATCACGCTCGAAGCCGGCGTCTCCCTCGGCGCGATGCCCATCTACCGCTACGGCACGGAAGACCAGAAGCGGGAGTGGCTCCCCCGCCTCTGCTCCGGCGAGGTCCTGGGCGCGTTCGGTCTGACGGAACCGGACGGCGGCAGCGACGCGGGCGCGACGCGCACGACGGCCCGCCTGGACGCGTCGACGAACGAGTGGGTCATCAACGGCACGAAGTGCTTCATCACCAACTCGGGCACGGACATCACGGGCCTGGTCACGGTCACGGCGGTCACCGGCCGCACCCCCGACGGCAAGCCCCAGATCTCCTCGATCATCGTCCCGTCCGGCACGCCCGGCTTCACGGTCGCGGCCCCCTACTCGAAGGTCGGCTGGAACGCCTCGGACACCCGCGAGCTGTCCTTCACGGACGTCCGTGTCCCGGCGGCGAACCTCCTGGGCGAGGAGGGCCGCGGCTACGCCCAGTTCCTGCGCATCCTCGACGAGGGCCGCATCGCGATCGCCGCCCTGGCGACGGGCCTCGCCCAGGGCTGCGTCGACGAGTCGGTCAAGTACGCCAAGGAACGGCACGCCTTCGGCAAGCCGATCGCCGCGAACCAGGCGATCCAGTTCAAGATCGCCGACATGGAGATGAAGGCCCACACGGCCCGCCTGGCCTGGCGCGACGCGGCGGCCCGCCTGGTCGCCGGTGAACCCTTCAAGAAGGAGGCGGCCCTGGCCAAGCTCCACTCCTCCACCATCGCCGTCGACAACGCCCGGGAAGCCACCCAGATCCACGGCGGCTACGGCTTCATGAACGAGTACCCGGTCGCCCGCATGTGGCGCGACTCCAAGATCCTGGAGATCGGCGAGGGCACGAGCGAGGTCCAGCGGATGCTGATCGCCCGGGAGTTGGGGCTCGTGGGCTGACAACCGGCCGAAAGGCGCTCCGAGCCGACACTTCCTCAGATCTTCACTTCGTGGCCACGCCTACCTCATGGTACCTTCACGGCACAAATGGCACTTTCCCCTGCGCCGATTGACCACCGGCGCATGCTGACCAAGCCGGACGAGGGGGCGTGCCTCGTTTCTCCGGGGGAGCATGACGTTGGCCGGCCCTGCCGTTTCCGTGGTGATCGCTGCTTACAACGCGATGCCGTATCTCACGCGTTGCGTCCTATCCGTCGCCGAGCAGAGCATCGGCCGGGACGCGGTGGAAATCCTCGCCGTCGACGACGGTTCGACCGACGGGACGGGCGAGGAACTCGACCGGCTCGCGCGGGAGTACCCGGGGCTGCTGCGCGTCTTCCACCAGGCGAATTCCGGGGGCCCCTCGGCGCCCCGGAACACGGGGCTCGACCACGCCCGGGGCAGGTTCGTCTTCTTCCTCGACGCCGACGACTACCTGGGCCCCGAGGCCCTGGAACGCATGGTCGCCATGGCCGAGGAGAACGGCACCGACATCGTGCTCGGCAAGATGGTGGGGGTCGGCGGACGCGGGGCGCCCACCTCGATGTTCCGGCGCAACCAGCCGCGCACCGACGTCTTCTCGTCCCGGGTGTACTGGACCCTCAACCCCATGAAGCTGTTCCGCCGCGAGCTTCTGGAGCGGCTGGAACTGCGCTTCCCGACGGACCTGAAAATCGGCGAGGACCAGCTTTTCGTCGGCCCGGCCTATCTGCACGCGGACGGCATATCCGTACTCGCCGACTACGACTGCCTGTTCTGGGTCGAGCGCGAGGACAGCGGCAACATCACGCTGCGGACGGGCGGCACCGAACCCCGTCTGCGCTTCCTGCCGCGCGTCGTCGACCTGCTCCTGGAGCAGGTGCCGCCCGGCCCCGGCCGCGACCACCTGGCCCACCGCCATCTGACCGTCGAGGTGCGGCAGCTCCTCGACCACCTGGTGCACGAGCCCCGCCCCGAGCAGGAGAAGGCCCTGGCCCGGCTCGCCGAGGTCATCGCCCCGCTGTGGCACGAGGGGCTGGACGACCAGTTGTCGGCGATGGCCCGGCTGCGGCTGCACCTCGTCCGCCACACCATGCTGGACGAGCTGCTCGAACTGGTCCGCTTCGAGCGCGAGCTGGGCAGAAGCGGCGTCGCCACCCCCGTCCTCGTCGACCAGGGCCGCGCCTACGCCCGCTACCCCTACCTGCGCGACCCGTCCCGCGCCATCCCCGACTCCTGCTACGACGTCACCCGCCAGCTCGGGGTGCGCCACCGCGTCACCCGGGCCGAACTGCGCGGAACCGTGCTGTACCTCGCCGGGCACGGCTACCTGCACCGGGTGGCCACCGACGACGTCTCCACCGAACTCGTGCTGCGCGAACGGGACAGCGGCCAGGAGCACCGGCTGCCCGTCACCCCCACCGAGACGCCCGGACTCGGCGAGGCGGAGGACAAGGGCCGGTACCGCTACGAGAGGGCCGGTTTCGAAGCGTCCGTCGACATCACGACCGCCGGTGGCGGATCACCCCTCCCCGACGGGCTCTGGGACGTCTCCCTGGCGATCGGCGCCCAGGGCATCTCCCGCGAGGTGCGCATCGGCAGCAAACGGGACGCAGGGGTCTCCGGGGCGGCGGCGACCCACATCGTGCGCCACGGCGAGGAGACCCGCGCGGTCACGCTCTACACCACCAGACCGCACGGCAACTTCACGCTCGACATCGGCGAACGCAAGCACAAGGTGCTGCCGCAGCTGAGCCTGCGCGACCCGCGGTGGGCCCCGGGCGCGGCCACGGAGCTGGAGTTCGCCGGCCGGTGCACCCTCGCCTCCTTCCCGGACGGCGCTCTCGCCGTCCACCTGGAGGACGGCCGGGGCGGCACCGCCGTCTTCCCGGCCCGCCCGGCCTCGCAGTCCGGTGGCGACTTCGTCGTACGGGTGCCGGTGACCGGGTTGCCGGCCGGGCTGTGGCGGGGCCGACTACGGCTCGGATCCTGGGCCTTGGAGCTGCCGCCGCTCCCCGCGAGCCTCGCCCCCGCCGGCTGGCGCCGCCGCGGCCTCCCCTGGTACGCGAAGCCCGTCCGGGACGGGCAGGCGGGGTTCGCACTGCGGGTGGCCCGTACGGACCTGGTCCGGGCCGTGAAGCGCCGCCTCATGTCATAGGCGGGGCCGCACTCGTGATTCGGATCACTGCTACCTAGGGCATCCCCGCCCGCTACCCCGGGCACGGATACCAGGGCCCCCCTGGACAAGATCTGAGGTTAGGCTAACCTAAGCTTGATTCCAGCCAAGTGGCCATCAGCCGCGCCCGCAGTGGCTCCGTACGTACGAAAGCAGACCCACCCATGTCGAACGCCAGAACCGCCCGCTTCTCCCGCCGCGGCCTCCTCGCCGCCGGTGGCGCACTCGGACTCGGCGCCCTCGTGACCGCGTGCGGCAGCGAGGACTCCAAGGACGGCGGCTCGGAATCGACGGCGTCCGCCAAGTCCGGTCCGTGGTCCTTCAAGGACGACCGCGGCAAGACCGTCCAGCTCGACAAGGTACCCGCGAACATCGTCGCCTTCACCGGTGTCGCCGCCGCCCTGTACGACTACGGCGTCTCCGTCAAGGGCGTCTTCGGCCCCACCAAGACGCAGGCCGGCAAGCCCGACGTCCAGGCCGGCGACATGGACATCAGCAAGGTGACCATCCTCGGCAACACCTGGGACCAGTTCAACGTCGAGAAGTACGCCGCCCTCGCCCCCGACGTGCTGATCACCACGATGTTCGACTCGGCCGGCACCCTCTGGTACGTCCCCGAGGCCTCGAAGGACAAGATCGCCAAGCTCGCCCCGAGCGTCGGCATCTCCGTCTACGACCGTCAGCTCACCGCCCCGCTGCAGCGCATGTGGGAGCTGGCCGAGTCCCTCGGCGGCGACATGAAGGCCGCGAAGGTCACCGACGCCAAGAAGCGGTTCGAGGAGGCCTCCGAGCGTCTCCGCAAGGCCGCCAAGGCCCACCCCGACATCAAGGTGATGGCCGGCTCCGCGAGCCAGGAGCTCTTCTACGTCTCCGGCACCAACCTCTCCGTCGACCTGGAGTACTTCAAGGCCCTCGGCGTGAACTTCGTCGAACCGCCGGAGAAGGCCAAGGCGCAGGGCGGCGGCTGGTTCGAGAGCCTGAGCTGGGAGAACGTCGACAAGTACCCGGCGGACATCATCATGATGGACGACCGGTCCTCGACGATCCAGCCGGCGGACATCACCGAGGCGACCTGGAAGAAGCTGCCCGCGGTCAAGGCCGGGCAGGTCATCGCGCGTTCGCCCGAGCCGATCCTGTCCTACGACAAGTGCGTGCCGTTGGTGGAGAACCTGGCGAAGGCCATCGAGAACGCGAAGAAGGTCAGCTAGGCGTTCGGCGCCGTGGGGGCGTGCCGGGGTCTGCGGCTGCGGGCCCGCCGTGGCTGCTCGCGCAGTTCCCCGCGCCCCTGAAGGGCGAGCCCCCCACCCCCTGACGACGACTCAGGAGTACATCCATGACCACCGCCGTAGCCGCCCCGTTCCGTTTCTTCTCGCTGCAGGTCGTGCGGACGAGGCTGCTCGGGCCGTCTCTGGTCCGGGTCACCTTCGGCGGGCCCGACCTGCACGCCTTCCACTCCGACGGGCGCGACCAGTCGCTGTCCCTGTTCCTGCCGCACCCGGGGCAGCCCGAGCCGGTCGTTCCGCTCGAGCTGGGTGACGGGTGGTGGCAGGGCTGGCGTGAACTGCCGGACGACGTACGGGCCGTGATGCGGTCGTACACGCTGCGCGCGCTGCGCCGCGACCCGGACGAGATCGACATCGACTTCGCCCTGCACGGCATCGAGCCGGGCTCCGCCGTCCAGGCCGGGCCCGCCTCCCGCTGGGCGGCCCGGGCCGCCGCCGGGGACCGGGTGCTGCTGCTCGGCCCGGCCGTCGCCGACAACCGGGCGATCCGCTTCCGGCCGCCGGAGGACACCGACCTGGTGGTCGTCTGGGGCGACGAGACCGCCGTACCGGCCGCCTCGGCCATCGTCGAGTCGCTGCCGGCCGGCACCCGCGCCCGGGTCTGGCTGGAGGTGCCCCACGCCGGGGACGTCCAGGACCTGGTGACGGAGGCCGACGCCGAGATCACCTGGCTCGTGCGGGAGAAGGACCGCGAGGGGTCCCCCATGGCCCTCGACGCCCTCCGCGACGCCCAACTCCCGGTCGCCGAGCGGCCGTACGTCTGGATCGCCGGCGAGTCCGGCTGCGTGAAGGAGCTGCGCCGGCACTTCGTGCGCGAGCGCGGGATCGACCGGCGGCGGGTCACGTTCGTCGGCTACTGGCGCCGTGGCGTGACCGAGGAGCAGCTGCGGGCCGAGGGATAGCCCCGCGGACCCGACCCCACACGACCCAAGTGATCTGAGTGACCACAGTCACGGCAGGGGCTGACCTCCCCTCGATCAACTTAGGTTAGGCTTACCTAAGTTAGATCGGGCTCGCCCCTGTCCCGCACCGGACTGTCCCCACCGGAGGACCCCCACATGCGCTCGCACCTGCTCAACGACACCACCGCGGAGCAGTACCGCCGCTCCGTGACCGAAGGAGTCGAGCGGGTGGCCGCCAAAATCGCCGCCACCGACCGGCCGTTCACCGGCGTCAGCGTCGACGCCCTCGCTCCCCGCGTCGACGAGATCGACCTCGACCAGCCACTGCACGACACCGCCGCGGTGCTCGACGAACTGGAGGAGGTCTACCTCCGGGACGCGATCTACTTCCACCACCCGCGCTACCTGGCCCACCTCAACTGCCCGGTCGTCATCCCGGCCGTGCTGGGCGAGGCCGTCCTGTCCGCCGTGAACTCCTCCCTGGACACCTGGGACCAGTCCGCCGGCGGCACGCTCATCGAGCGGAAACTGATCGACTGGACGACGGCCCGCATCGGCCTCGGCGAGAACGCCGACGGCGTGTTCACCTCCGGCGGCACCCAGTCCAACCTCCAGGCGCTGCTGCTCGCCCGCGAGGAGGCCAAGACCAACACGCTCGCCAAACTGCGCATCTTCGCCTCCGAGGTCAGCCACTTCAGCGTGAAGAAGTCCGCGAAGCTCCTCGGGCTCGGCCAGGACGCCGTGGTCTCCATACCCGTCGACCACGACAAGCGCATGCAGACCGTCGCCCTCGCCCGCGAGCTGGAGCGCTGCACGGCGGACGGCCTCGTCCCCATGGCCGTCGTCGCCACCGCCGGCACCACCGACTTCGGCTCCATCGACCCGCTGCCCGAGATCGCCGAGCTGTGCGAGCAGTTCACCACCTGGATGCACGTCGACGCCGCCTACGGCTGCGGCCTGCTCGCCTCCCTGAAGCACCGCGACCGCATCGACGGCATCGAGCGCGCCGACTCGGTCACCGTCGACTACCACAAGTCCTTCTTCCAGCCGGTCAGTTCCTCGGCCGTGCTGGTACGGGACGCCACGACGCTGCGCCACGCCACCTACCACGCCGAGTACCTCAACCCGCGCCGCATGGCGCAGGAACGTATCCCCAACCAGGTGGACAAGTCCCTGCAGACCACCCGCCGCTTCGACGCCCTCAAGCTGTGGATGACGCTGCGGACCATGGGCGCCGACGGCATCGGGCAGCTCTTCGACGAGGTGTGCGAACTGGCCCAGGAGGGCTGGAAGCTGCTCGCCGCCGACCCGCGCTTCGACGTCGTCGTCGAGCCGAGCCTGTCCACCCTCGTCTTCCGCTACATCCCGGCCGCAGTCACCGACCCGGCCGAGATCGACCGCGCCAACCTCTACGCCCGCAAGGCCCTGTTCGCCTCCGGTGACGCCATCGTCGCGGGCACCAAGGTCGGCGGTCGCCACTACCTGAAGTTCACCCTGCTCAACCCCGAGACGCAGGCGTCCGACATCGCCGCCGTCCTCGACCTGATCGCCGGCCACGCCGAGCAGTACCTGGGAGAATCCCTTGACCGCGCGTCCTGACACCCCGACCGGAACCCATGACTTCGTGGGCATCGGGCTCGGCCCCTTCAACCTCGGCCTGGCCTGCCTGACCGAGCCCATCGCCGAACTCGACGGCGTCTTCCTGGAGTCGAAGCCCGACTTCGAGTGGCACGCGGGGATGTTCCTCGACGGCGCCCACCTCCAGACGCCGTTCATGTCGGACCTGGTCACCCTCGCCGACCCGACATCGCCGTACTCCTTCCTGAACTACCTGAAGGAGAAGGGCCGACTGTACTCGTTCTACATCCGCGAGAACTTCTACCCGCTGCGGGTCGAGTACGACGACTACTGCCGCTGGGCCGCGAACAAGCTGAGCAGCATCCGCTTCAGCACGACGGTGACGGAGGTGACCTACGAGGACGACGTCTACGTCGTGCGCACCGAGGCCGGGGACGTGTTCCGCGCCCGTCACCTGGTCCTCGGCACCGGCACCCCGCCCCACATCCCCGAGGCCTGCCAGGGCCTGGGCGGCGACTTCATCCACAACTCCCGTTACCTCCGGCACAAGGAGGAGCTGCAGAAGAAGGACTCGATCACGCTGGTCGGCTCGGGCCAGTCGGCGGCCGAGATCTACTACGACCTGCTCAGCGAGATCGACGTCCACGGCTACCGCCTGAACTGGGTCACCCGCTCCCCGCGCTTCTTCCCGCTGGAGTACACCAAGCTCACGCTGGAGATGACGTCCCCCGAGTACGTCGACTACTTCCGCGAGCTGCCCGAGGCCACCCGCTACCGCCTCACGGCCGAGCAGAAGAGCCTGTTCAAGGGCATTGACGGCGACCTGATCAACGAGATCTTCGACCTGCTCTACCAGAAGAACCTCGGCGGCCCGGTCCCGACGCGGCTGCTCACCAACTCCGCGCTGACCGCGGCCTCGTACGAGAACGGCACGTACACCCTGTCCTTCCGCCAGGAGGAGCAGGAGAAGGACTTCGAGCTGACCTCCGAGGGCCTGATCCTGGCCACGGGCTACCGCTACGCCGAGCCGGAGTTCCTCGAGCCGGTCCGCGACCGCCTGCGCTACGACTCCCGGGGCAACTTCGACGTGGGGCGCAACTACGCCATCGACGTCACCGGCCGGGGGATCTTCCTGCAGAACGCCGGCGTCCACACCCACAGCATCACCAGCCCCGACCTGGGCATGGGCCCCTACCGGAACGCGTACATCATCCGCGAGCTGCTCGGCTCCGAGTACTACCCGGTGGAGAAGACGATCGCGTTCCAGGAGTTCGCCGTATGACCTTCACGTTCCGCCCCCTCGACCCGCTGAAGGACGCCGAGCTCCTGCACTCCTGGGTCACCCACCCCAAGGCCGCCTTCTGGATGATGCAGGACGCGAAACTGGAGGACGTCGAGCGCGCCTACATGGAGATCGCGGCCGACGAGCACCACCACGCCGAGCTCGGCCTCCAGGACGGTGTCCCCGCCTTCCTGATGGAGAAGTACGACCCGGCCCACCGCGAACTGGTCGGCCTGTACGAGCCGCAGCCGGGCGACATCGGCATGCACTTCCTCACCCCGCCGACCGACCGGCCCGTGCGCGGCTTCACCCGGTCCGTCATAACCGCCGTGATGGAGCACCTCTTCGAGGACCCGGCGGTGGAACGTGTCGTCGTCGAGCCCGACGTGGACAACAAGGCCGTCCACGCCCTGAACGAGGCCGTCGGGTTCGTACCCGAGCGCGAGATCCAGAAGCCGGAGAAGCGCGCGCTGCTCAGCTTCTGCACGCGCGCACAGTTCCTGGCCGCCCGAGGAGTTGCCGTATGACCCTGTCCGACGCCGTAGCGCATCTGTCCCCCCACCGCTGGGCGCGGGCCAACCGCCTCCTGATCCGCAAGGCGCTCGCCGAGTTCGCGCACGAGCGCCTCATCACACCGGAGGCCACCGGCGAGGGCACGTACGTCGTCCGCAGTGACGACGGCCTGACCCGGTACACCTTCGCGGCGACGGTCCGCGCCCTCGACCACTGGCAGGTCGACGCCGAGTCGATCACCCGCCACCGGGACGGCGCCGAACTCCCGCTCGCCGCCCTGGACTTCTTCATCGAGCTGCAGAAGTCCCTGGGCCTGAGCGACAGCATCCTGCCGGTCTACCTGGAGGAGATCTCCTCCACCCTCTCCGGCACCTGCTACAAGCTCACCAAGCCGAAGACCACGGCGGCCGAGCTGGCCCGCGCCGACTTCCAGACCATCGAGACCTCGATGACCGAGGGCCACCCCTGCTTCGTCGCCAACAACGGCCGGCTCGGCTTCGGCATCCACGAGTACCTGTCGTACGCCCCGGAGACGGCGAGCCCGGTCCGCCTGGTGTGGCTGGCCGCGCACCGGTCGCGGGCCGCGTTCACGGCCGGCGTCGGCATCGAGTACGAGTCGTTCCTGCGCGAGGAACTGGGCGCGGAGACGGTCGAGCGCTTCCACGCCGTCCTGCGCGACCAGGACCTCGACCCCGCCGACTACCTGCTCATCCCCGTCCACCCCTGGCAGTGGTGGAACAAGCTCACGGTCACCTTCGCGGCCGAGGTCGCCCGGAAACACCTGGTGTGCCTGGGCGAGGGCGACGACGAATACCTCGCCCAGCAGTCCATCCGCACCTTCTTCAACAGGACCAGCCCCGAGAAGCACTACGTGAAGACGGCCCTGTCCGTCATCAACATGGGCTTCATGCGCGGCCTGTCGGCGGCCTACATGGAGGCCACCCCGGCGATCAACGACTGGCTGGCCCAGCTCATCGAGGGCGACCCGGTGCTGAAGTCCACGGGCCTGTCGATCATCCGCGAGCGGGCCGCCGTCGGCTACCGGCACCTGGAGTACGAGCAGGCGACGGACCGCTACTCGCCGTACCGCAAGATGCTCGCCGCGCTGTGGCGGGAGAGCCCGGTGCCGTCCCTCCAGGAGGGCGAGCAGCTGGCCACCATGGCCTCGCTGGTCCACGTCGACGACCAGGGCGCCTCCGTCGCGGGCGCGCTGATCGAGCGGTCGGGCCTCGCCCCCACCGAGTGGCTGCGCCGCTACCTCCAGGCGTACTTCACCCCGCTGCTGCACAGCTTCTACGCCTACGACCTGGTCTTCATGCCGCACGGCGAGAACGTCATCCTCGTGCTGAAGGACGGGGTGGTGCAGCGGGCGATCTACAAGGACATCGCCGAGGAGATCGCGGTCATGGACCCGGACGCGGTGCTGCCGCCGACGGTCGAGCGGCTGCGCGTGGAGGTCCCGGAGGACAAGAAACTCCTGTCGATCTTCACGGACGTCTTCGACTGCTTCTTCCGTTTCCTCGCGGCGAACCTCGCCACCGAGGGGATCCTGGAGGAGGACGACTTCTGGCGCACGGTCGCGGAGGTCACCCGCGCCTACCAGGAGTCGACGCCCGAACTGGCCGACAAGTTCAAGCAGTACGACATGTTCACCCCCGAGTTCGCCCTCTCCTGCCTCAACCGCCTCCAGCTCCGCAACAACGAGCAGATGGTCGACCTCGCGGACCCGTCCGGCGCCCTCCAGCTGGTGGGCAACCTGAAGAACCCGATCGCGGAGTTCTGACCCCCAAACAGACGGGCACCCCGGAGTACGGTCCTCCGGGGTGCCCGTCATGTGGCTTTGTTCTTCAGGGCGCGGCTGAGGCTCCTGGAGGGCGACAGCGTCGCCGATCACTCTGATGGGTGACGCTGATCGAAGACGTGCGCGGGAGAGGAACGGGGTGGCTAGGTTCGTGGCATGTCACGCTTCCGGATGTACCCGTCGCCCGTGCAGGCCGAGCAGATGCTCACGCACTGCGCGCACGCCCGGTACATGTGGAATCTAGCCGTTGAGCAGCACTCGCACTGGCGGCGGTGGCGTAGGAGCGCACCCGGTTTCACGGAGCAGTGCCGTCAGCTCACCGAGGCCCGGCGGGAGAACAAGTGGCTGGGCTCGGGGAACGCGGATGTGCAGCAGCAGGCCTTGAAGGACTTTGCCAGGGCCAAGAACGCCAGGTTCACTTCCGGGTTCGGTGAGCCGACCTGGCGCAGGAAGCATGTGCACGAGGGCTTTCGAGTCATCGGCACCGACCGCGTACCGGAATATCACGCGGACGGGTCGCCGAAGCGGAACGCGAAGACCGGCAGGCAGGTCATGGGCCGGTCGGTCGTGGTGCACAAGCTCAACCGACGGTGGGCTCAGGTCAGGGTGCCCGGCTGCGGCTGGGTCCGCTTCCGCCTCAGCGTCAAAGGCAAGGGTGCCAAGCTGCCCGAGGCGAAGTCGTTTCGGGTCACCTTCCGCAACGGGCAGTGGCATATCGCGTTCGCCCTCGTCCCTGAACCGCTCCCTGTGCCCGGCACGGATTCGGTGATCGGCATCGACCGGGGTGTCACGGTCACCGTTGCCCTGTCCGACGGCCGGAAGCTGAACTGCCCGCAGCTCACCGCCAAGGAACGCGCCCGAATCCGAAAGCACCAGCGGCGGGCGGCCAGAGCCCCGAAAGGCAGCGCCGCCAAGGCGGCCGAGCACGCGAAGGCCGCCAGGCTCAAGGCGCGGGAGGCGAACCGGCGCAAGGACTGGTGCGAGAAGACCAGCACCATGCTCGCCCGCTGCTACGGCTTGATCCGGTTCGAGAAGCTGAACATCAAGAACATGACCCGCTCCGCGAAGGGAACCGTGGAGCGGCCCGGCCAGAACGTCGCCCAGAAGTCCGGCCTGAACCGGGTGATCCTCGCCCAGGGCTGGGGGCTTCTGCGGCAGCGCACCGGACACAAAGCCCCCGGCCGGGTCGAAGACGTGCCCGCCCCCTACACCAGTCTGCGGTGCAGTGCCTGCGGATGGATCGACAAGAACTCGCGCAAGAGCCAAGCCGAGTTCGTCTGTTCCTCCTGCGACTTCGCCTGCAATGCGGACACCAACGCCAGTATCAACGTCGCGGCAGGACAGGGCGGGATCCCCCGCCCCCGGCGATCAGGCGGTGCCGGAGGGGTGACAACGGCCACCAGCCGTTCGAGCGCCCGTGAACCTCAACCCAAATAGGTTGGAATCTCGCTCTTTCAGAGGGGGAGGATGTCAACCCATGGCGGAAATCATCCAGAAGGACGGCTCGTGGATCTTCGACGGCGACGCCCTGCGGCTGACCCCCGGGCGGGACAAGAACGTCAGCCTGCTGCGCAGGGAGCTGGGTGAACTGGTCGTCCCGCTGGGGGCGTTGGCGGGGGTCTCGTTCGAGCAGGGCAAGAAGAGCGGCCGGCTGCGGCTGCGCCTGCGGGACGGCGCCGATCCGCTGCTGCACGCGACCGGCGGGCGGCTCACCGAGCCCCACGACCCGTACCAGCTGATCGTCGAGTCCGACCGCTACGGGGTCGCCGAGTACTTCACGGACGAGGTCCGCAACGCGCTGCTGCTGGACCAGGTGCCGACGGACCCGGTGACCGAGTACCTGCTGCCGGGACCGGCCGTGCCGCTCTCGGTCTCCGCCGGGGACGGCACCGCGAGCTTCGACGGCGAGCGCATACGCCTGGAGTGGAACTGGAAGACGGAGGACGCCAAGGCCGCCGCCGGCACCCGCACGCTCGCGCTCGGCGACATCACGGGCGTGGAGTGGCACCCGGCGGCCGGCCTGGAGAACGGCCACCTCCGCTTCGTGGTGCGCAACGCGCCCACCAAGACCCCGCCCAAGTACGACCCCAACGCCGTGGAGCTGTGGGGCTTCAAGAAGGACCCGCTGATGGCGCTGGTCGCGGCGGCGGTCCAGGCCAGGCTTCCGCACCCGGCCCAGACCGCCGCCGCCGACGTGCGGGACGCGCGACCGGAACTGCCTTCTCCTCCGGTCGCGCCCGCCGAGGACGACCACGACGCCCTGCTGCGCCGCCTGCGCGAGCTCGGTGAGCTGCACCGCACGGGCGTGCTCACGGACGACGAGTTCACGGCGGCCAAGCAGGCGGTCCTGAAGCGGATGTGACAGCCCGGGGCGTTACTTCGCCCTGCGCGCCACCGTGAAGTGGTCCACCTGCTCGCCGTTCTCGGCGATGCCGCGCACCTTCAGCGTGGCGAGCCGCCCCTTCGGCGCGGGCGTGACATCCACGCGCAGGAAGGAGTAGTCGAGGTAACGCACCCGGGACCAGGCGACGGTCTCGTCCTGCTTGCCGTCCTTGAGGTTGACGAACGAGGCCACGGAGTCCACCTCGTGCTCGTTGCCCTCGTAGGACAGCGGGGCGCTGAACGCGTAGAGGCTGCGGCCCGCCGCACCGGCCGTCACGTACACCACGCCGTCGGTCTCCGGGTAGGCGGTGCCGCCGATGGGGAGCTTCTTGGCGACCTTGTTCCCCTTGATCACGTCGGTGCGCTCGTACTGGTGGTTGTGGCCGTTGATGACCAGGTCCACCGTGTACTTCTCGAACAGCGGCACCCACTCCTGCCGGACCCCGCCCTCGGAGGCGTGGGAGGTGGAGGTGCAGTACGCGCAGTGGTGGAAGAACACGACGATGAAGTCGATGTCGTGCGCGGCCCGGTACTTCTTGAGCTGCGCCTCGAACCACTTGGTCTGGGTGCCGCCCGAGATGCCCAGGTTGGCCGGGATCTCGAAGGAGATGTCGTTGGCGTCGAGGGAGATGACGGCCGTGTTGCCGTGGACGAAGGAGTAGACGCCCGGGAGGTTCTTCTTGTCGGGGCCGTTGTCCGGGAGGGTCCAGCGGGCCTCCTCGCCGCCGTAGCCGTTGGGCGAGTACCAGGCCTCCATGTCGTGGTTGCCGTAGGCGGGCATCCACGGCACCGACTTGGCGACGGACTCGGTCTGGGCGAGGAACTGGTCCCACACCCGCGAGTCGAAGCCGGTGTCGTCGCTCCTGCCCTGGCCGGCCGGGTCACCGTAGGCGATGTCGCCGGCGTGCAGGTGGAAGGCCGGGTTCTGGCCGAGGATCAGGCTGTCGTTGGCCAGCGCGTGGTAGCTGACGCCCTGGTCGCCGAAGGCCGTGAAGGTGAACGGCTTCTTGTGCGCGGGGGCGGTGGTGAAGGTGCCGAGGGTGCCCAGCAGGTGCGGCTCGGCCGGGTCGAAGCCCTCGTGGCCGACGCCGTAGTAGTACGTCCGGCCCGGGCGCAGGCGGGCCAGCTTGGCGTGGACGTAGTACTGGGTGTGGTTGCCGCTGGCGCCGACACCGGCGGGCGTGAAGAGGGTGCGGACCTCGGCTTCGATCTTGCGGGAGAGGTCCCAGGGGTGGGCGCCGATCCGGATGAACGGCTTCTTCACGGCGACCGGCACCTGCCAGGAGACGGTCATCTCGGTGCGCGGGTCGGTGCCGTAGGCGAGGTGGCGGCCGAAGGGGGCGACGTGCGCCCCGTCGACGGTCTCGCTGCTGGGGCGGCCGCTCGGAACGGCGGCCTGGGCGGTGGCGCCGGGCACGAACGCGCCACCCGCGACGGCGCCGAGCGTGACGGCACCGCCTCTGATCATCGTGCGCCGCGAGAAGCGGGCGCGCAGGTACTCGTGCTGCTCGGCCATGCTCATGCGCTCGGCGAGCCGCTCGGGTACGCCCATACGAGGAATGTCCATGGCGTCCAAAAATCGACGCCCCGGGCAACGGGACGCGGGACGTCCGGTGGACGCCGCACGAACAAGCCCTCATGACGGGTTCAACGTTCCCCCAAAGATTCCTCTCAGACATCTGCCCGAAACCGGGCAGAATTCTTGCGAAAGAGCCGTCGGTACCCCAGGATCTAGCGAGTGCACGACGAACTCGTAGATCATCTGACGCGGTCCACGCCCCTCAGCAGGGGCGAGGCGCTGCGTGTGATCCAGGACGTGCTCGCCTACTTCGACGAGACGACCGAGGAGTACGTCCGTCGCCGCCACCGCGAGCTCCAGGCCCAGGGCCTGGTGAACGCGGCGATCTTCGAGCGGATCGAGGCGGACCTCAAATACCGCGCGGTGGCCCCGCCGGAGCTCTCGCTCCGGCAGCTGCGGCGCATCGTCTACGGCTAGGAATACGTATATATGTGCGGAATCGTCGGTTACATCGGGAAGCGTGACGTCGCTCCCCTGCTCCTGGAGGGCCTGCAGCGCCTGGAGTACCGCGGCTACGACTCCGCGGGCATCGTCGTCACGTCCCCGAAGACGTCCGGCCTGAAGATGGTCAAGGCCAAGGGCCGCGTCCGTGACCTGGAGGCCAAGGTCCCGGCCCGCTTCAAGGGCACCACCGGCATCGCCCACACCCGCTGGGCCACCCACGGCGCCCCCTCCGACGTGAACGCCCACCCGCACCTGGACGCCGAGGGCAAGGTCGCCGTCGTCCACAACGGCATCATCGACAACGCCTCCGACCTGCGCCGCAAGCTGGAGGCGGACGGCGTCGAGTTCCTCTCCGAGACCGACACCGAGGTCCTCGTCCACCTCATCGCCCGCTCGCAGGCGAGCAAGCTGGAGGACAAGGTCCGCGAGACCCTCCGGCTCATCGAGGGCACGTACGGCATCGCCGTGATGCACGCCGACTTCCCCGACCGGATCGTCGTCGCCCGCAACGGCTCCCCGGTCGTCCTCGGCATCGGCGAGAAGGAGATGTTCGTCGCCTCGGACATCGCCGCGCTGGTCACCCACACCCGCCAGATAGTCACGCTGGACGACGGCGAGATGGCCACCCTCAAGGCCGACGACTTCCGCACGTACACCACGGAAGGCACCCGCACGACGGCCGAGCCGACCACGGTCGAGTGGGAGGCCGCCTCCTACGACATGGGCGGCCACGACACCTACATGCACAAGGAGATCCACGAGCAGGCCGACGCCGTGGACCGCGTGCTGCGCGGCCGCATCGACGACCGCTTCTCCACCGTGCACCTGGGCGGCCTCAACCTGGACGCCCGTGAGGCCCGGCGGATCCGCCGCGTGAAGATCCTCGGCTGCGGCACCTCGTACCACGCGGGCATGATCGGCGCCCAGATGATCGAGGAGCTGGCCCGCATCCCCGCCGACGCCGAGCCCGCCTCCGAGTTCCGCTACCGCAACGCGGTCGTCGACCCCGACACCCTCTACGTCGCGGTCTCCCAGTCGGGCGAGACCTACGACGTGCTGGCCGCCGTGCAGGAACTGAAGCGCAAGGGCGCCCGCGTCCTGGGCGTGGTGAACGTGGTCGGCTCGGCGATCGCCCGCGAGGCCGACGGCGGCATCTACGTCCACGCGGGCCCGGAGGTCTGCGTGGTCTCCACCAAGTGCTTCACCAACACGACGGTCGCCTTCGCCCTCCTGGCCCTCCACCTGGGCCGCACCCGCGACCTCTCGGTCCGCGACGGCAAGCGGATCATCGAGGGCCTGCGCAAGCTGCCCGCCCAGATCGCCGAGATCATGGAGCAGGAGGAGCAGGTCAAGAAGCTGGCCGTGCAGTACGCCGAGGCCCGCTCGATGCTCTTCATCGGCCGCGTCCGTGGCTACCCGGTGGCCCGCGAGGCCTCCCTGAAGCTCAAGGAGGTCTCGTACATCCACGCCGAGGCCTACCCGGCCTCCGAGCTCAAGCACGGCCCCCTGGCCCTGATCGAGCCGGCCCTCCCCACGGTCGCGATCGTCCCCGACGACGACCTCCTGGAGAAGAACCGCGCCGCCATGGAGGAGATCAAGGCCCGCAGCGGCCAGATCCTCGCGGTGGCCCACCAGCACCAGGAGAAGGCCGACGAGACGATCGTCGTCCCGAAGAACGAGGACGAACTCGACCCGATCCTGATGGGCATCCCCCTCCAACTCCTGGCGTACCACACGGCGCTGGCCCTGGGCCGCGACATCGACAAGCCGCGCAACCTGGCCAAGTCGGTGACGGTGGAGTAACTGACCTTCCTTTGGGGACGCGGGGCCGTATCGATGTGCGGCTCCGCCGCGTGGGCGCGAGCAACGACAACGCACCCGCAGAGGCCACACAAGAGGACGGACCCCCACGTGCCGCCACCGCGCACGGGGGGTCCGTCTCAAACGCCGGGGCCGCCCAATTCCCCAGCGTCGGCTGCCATTTCAGCCGGTGGCCGTCACCCCCCGGCCGGCAGCACGCCTCGGAAGAACAGTCGGCCAGTGCGCCAGCGCCGCGGTCGCCGCGTACCAGGCCACCGCACCCGCGGCGACGGCGAACCACCCGCCCACCTTGGTGAGCCCGTCGTTGCCGGCGAACTCGGCGATCGCCATGAGCAACAGGGCGACGAAGAACAGCCCGTACATCACCTGACCGAGCTGATCCCCACCGGCCAGCGTGAGGGACAGCGCCACCAGGGCGAACAACAGCAGGAACAACCCTGCCTCGTTGCCGCCGGCCCCCTCGGACACGGCCCAGGTGAACCACAGCGCGCCGAGCACGGCGAACGCCGTCCCACCGGCGGAGTCGCCCTCGCGCAGGGCCACCAGCCCGGCGACGAAGAGCGCGATGCCGCCCACGTACTGGGCGATCGATGCGGCGTCAGCGGCCGACACACCGTCGATCACGGCGGTGTGCCCCAGCCCGAAGGCCAACAGGGTGATTCCGAGGGCGAGTCGACCGACCACGGTCGTGATTCCGCTTCCCGCGGAGACGTCTTTGTCCACGGCGGGCTCCCTTCGTGCATGTGCAGTTGTGCGGTGTCCCGTATATGCCCTTCACAAGGGCACAAACACCTCTACGCGCGAGTAGATTTACGCACTGCACCAGGGGAGCAAGGGAGTTGGCGCTCTGGGAATCCGTCAGGGGATGACGACCACGGGCCGCTGCGCCCGCTTGGCGAGCCGCCCGGCGACGGAGCCGAAGATCCGGCCCACGATGCCGTGCGTCGACCCGACGACGATCGCGTCGGCCTCGTACTCCCGGCCGACCTCTTCGAGTTCGTGGCAGATGTCACCGCCGCGCTCGACCAGGATCCAGGGCACCTCGGCCAAGTAGTCCGCACAGGCCAGCTCCAGACCGAGCACCTCGGTGCGGTGGTCCGGCACGTCCACGAACACGGGCGGCTCGCAGCCGGCCCACACCGTGGTCGGCAGCCGGTTGGCCACGTGGACGATGATCAGGCCCGACCCGGAGCGATGGGCCATGCCGATCGCGTAAGCCAGGGCGCGCTCACTGGACGTGGAGCCGTCGAAGCCGACCACGACCCCGTGCTTGAAGGCGGGGTCGCAGGAATGGCGTGGCTCTTCCGCCGCCAGGGGCTCGGCCGCCGTGGGATCGGCGACGGGCCGCTTGCGGTCCGCGGGTTCGAAGAATTCGTGACCGGCCATGGCTGTCTCGGCGTTGTGATCCTTATATGGGGGACGACAGTGTGCGGCGGAGCTGTGTCCGGGAATGGTCTTCCCAACCCCATACCCCCAAGGGTACGGCGGCACGCCTCCTTAGCCCAGATCCCGCCCGCCGTGCGTGCGGGTTCCAGGGAGCATGCACGAGGCGACGCCCGTAACGCAATGGTTGCTGCGCTGTACAGGCGGTTTGCACAGGATTCACTTACCCGTGGGGGTGATCCGGTCAGCCAGTGACCGACGTCCCGGCCACGCGTTGAACCCCGTGAGTCACGCCACAGGGAGCACGCATGTCCGGACCTCGCCCCGCCCCGGAGGCGGACCGCGCGACCCCGCCGCCGCGGGACACCGCGACGGACGTGGTCCGCTGGGCGGCCTTCAGCTGCCTGCTCGTCCCGGTCGTGCTCCTCGGCTACGGCGCCTCCCTCGCCGGCGCCGCCGGTACGGCCCTCGGGCTCGCCGCCGTCACGGCCGCCTGCCGGGTCCTGCTGCGCCAGTCCGAGCGCGGCGCGGCCCGCCTCGCGGCCGAGGACCGGGCGCCCCACCGGGGCCGGCACCACCGCACCGGAACGGGGTCGCACCGTGGCGGACGGCACACCGGCGGAGATACACCGGTCGGCTGACCGGTTTCCGCGCACACGCACGCTGCTTTTCAGCCAACTTCTCGCACTGGTGCATCACCCCGCCGAACCACCCCCCAACCCCCGTTCGACCTGCACGGAAAGGGCCTCAGGGGGTCTGCGCACCCTACGTGGATTGGCCACTGCGACAAGGCGCACTTCCCTGCACGCCCCACGAGTGCAACGCTTCGTGATCGAATGCTTCACGCCAAGTTGCCAAGTCGACAATGTGCCGAGTGCCGAACCGGCCACCTCGGCGCGATGCGACACAGTAGATTCGATCTTGACTGTCTACGGCGGGGGACTCGTGCAGGACCGAGGGGAAACGTGCAGGAGCGACACAACCGAGGAGCCGCGACCACCGAGGGGGGCTTAGCAGTATGAGCCACGACTCCACTGCCGCGCCGGAAGCCGCGGCCCGGAAGCTTTCCGGGCGACGCCGCAAGGAGATCGTCGCGGTGCTGCTGTTCAGCGGCGGCCCCATCTTCGAGAGTTCCATACCGTTGTCGGTGTTCGGGATCGACCGCCAGGACGCCGGCGTACCGCGCTACCGACTGCTGGTGTGCGGCGGTGAGGACGGCCCGCTGCGGACCACAGGGGGCCTGGAACTCAGCGCACCGCATGGCCTGGAAGCGATCTCGCGCGCGGGCACGGTCGTCGTACCGGCCTGGCGTTCGATCACTTCTCCGCCACCGGACGAGGCGCTCGACGCGCTGCGCCGCGCCCACGAGGAGGGCGCCCGCATCGTCGGGCTGTGCACCGGCGCCTTCGTCCTCGCGGCGGCCGGCCTGCTGGACGGCCGTCCCGCGACGACCCACTGGATGTACGCGCCGACGCTGGCCAAGCGCTATCCGTCCGTGCACGTCGATCCACGGGAACTCTTCGTGGACGACGGCGACGTGCTCACATCGGCGGGCACGGCGGCCGGAATCGATCTCTGTCTCCACATCGTGCGGACGGACCACGGCAACGAGGCGGCAGGGGCCCTGGCCCGCCGCCTGGTGGTGCCGCCGCGCCGGTCCGGCGGGCAGGAGCGCTACCTCGACAGGTCTTTACCCGAGGAGATCGGCGCCGACCCGCTCGCCGAGGTCGTCGCCTGGGCGCTGGAGCACCTCCACGAACAGTTCGACGTGGAGACGCTGGCGGCACGCGCGTACATGAGCCGGCGTACGTTCGACCGCCGCTTCCGCTCGCTGACGGGTTCGGCCCCGCTCCAGTGGCTGATCACGCAGCGGGTGCTCCAGGCGCAGCGCCTGCTGGAGACGTCGGACTACTCGGTGGACGAGGTGGCGGGCCGCTGCGGCTTCCGCTCACCGGTGGCTCTGCGCGGCCACTTCCGCCGTCAGCTCGGCTCGTCCCCGGCCGCGTACCGGGCGGCGTACCGGGCCCGGCGCCCGCAGGGCGAGCGGCCCCAGGACACCGACGGCGGCCCGGGCGGCCCCGGCTCCGGCAGCACGCCGGGCCACATGGGCCACACCGGCCACCCCGGGCATTCCGGCCAGTCCGGTCAGCCCGGCCAGTCCGGTCAGCCGCCGGCCGCGCTGCACCCGGACCACCCCGTCCCGCTCCAGTCCCGCCGCACGGCGGCCGCGAGCGCGTCCGGTCCGGCCCTGTCGGCGAGCCTGCCGGGACAGCGCAGCGCACCATGACGTGACCTCGAACCGCCGGGCGACCGACCTGACCACTCGGCCGCCCGGCGTTCGAGCACGTTCCCTGAGGACGACAGCGGAGCTCAACCACATCCCGCCCGCTCCCGCCCGACGGCACTCAGCCACATCCCGACCGCCGGTCCGGCGCTCGCGCACGACGGCGATCAGCCACATCCCGGCCCACCCGACGCTCGGCGTACCACGGCGATCAGCCACACCCCAGCTCATCAGGCGCTCGCGTACCAGGGCGCTCATCCACATCCCGGCCCGCCCGGCGCTCGCGCACGACGGCGATCAGCCAGACTCAGCCCGTCCGGCGCTTGAGGACGAGGCCGTTCAGGCCGAAGCGGGGGTGCGGGGGCGGCAGCCCCCGGGGAGAGCCGGGCAGCAACGCCCCCCCCTTCCCCCCGGCCCGGCAGACAACCGCACCCGCACACACGGCCGACCCGCGGAGCGACGCCGTAAGGTTAGACACATGAACGATCGCATGGTGTGGATCGACTGCGAGATGACCGGCCTCTCGCTGTCGGACGACGCGCTCATCGAGGTGGCCGCCCTCGTCACCGACTCCGAGCTGAACGTGCTCGGCGACGGCGTGGACATCGTCATCCGGCCGCCGGAGCGGGCGCTGGAGACGATGCCGGAGGTGGTGCGTCAGATGCACACCGCGTCCGGACTCCTCGCCGAACTGGAGAACGGCACGACACTGAAGGACGCCGAGGAGCAGGTCCTGACGTACGTGAGGGAGTTCGTCAAGGAGCCGGGCAAGGCCCCGCTGTGCGGCAACTCCGTCGGCACGGACCGCGGCTTCCTGCTGCGCGACATGCCGACCCTGGAGGACTACCTCCACTACCGGATCGTCGACGTGTCGTCGATCAAGGAGCTGGCCCGCCGCTGGTACCCGAGGGCGTACTTCAACAGCCCGCAGAAGAACGGCAACCACCGCGCGCTCGCCGACATCCGCGAATCCATCGCCGAACTGCGCTACTACCGCGAGGCCCTCTTCGTCCCGCAGCCCGGGCCCGACTCGGACACCGCGAAGGCGATCGCCGCGAAGCACGTCCTGCCTGCCCAGTAGGCGGAACGGGGGCCGGTCGAGGGGCGCCGCGAAAGCCGTGCGCGAGCACCCCTTCGGACCCTGTACACTTTTTCTCGGCCGGTCGGGGACATCACTGACCTCCAAGCCGGTCATGGTGGGTGTAGCTCAGCTGGTAGAGCACCTGGTTGTGGTCCAGGATGCCGCGGGTTCGAGTCCCGTCACTCACCCTGAATGACAGAGGGCTGGTCCGGTAAAACGGGCCAGCCCTTTGTCGTGCCTGAGGTCAGAGGATCAGGGCCTTGCCGACTACGCCACGGGCGGGCTCCGCCACCATCTGCAACGTCATACAGGACGACTCCCCCACGGGGCGGTGCACGATCCGCCTACGGCCGGGTGCCCTTTTTTCAGGCCCGGACGGTGAGCCCTCGCCGGACCCGGCTGATCACGTTCTGCGCATCCGCGCCGTAGACCGCGGACTCGCTCAAGGCGTCCCAGACACGCTGGTAGGAGGCCACCGTCTCATCGTCGTCGAGCCACAGCTCGGCATGCCAGTCCTCAGCGATGACGAGGCTGCCGTCGAGGATCCAGAACCCGTTCGCGGCGGGGACCCGCAAGGACGCGCCCAGGGGAAGGATCCCGAGCTCGATCGTGTCCATCCCGACCTGTCCGGCGAGCCGGTCCAGCTGTGCGGCAAGGACCGGTGGCGGACACACGAGCGCGTGGAGCGCGGCCTCCCACACGAGCGCCTGGAACCGCCGGCCGCCCTGGTACAGCCACGCCTGCCGTTCCATCCGGGAGCGGACGGCCTCCTCCGTGTCCCGCACCGTGCCCTGCAGATCGGCGTACCGCAGGAAGATGTGCCGGGCGTAGTCGGCGGTCTGAAGCATGCCCGGGATGACCGCTTCTTCCCACGCGCGGATGACGCGGGCTCGGTCGACAGCAACGTTCCAGGTGTCCTGTACGGGACGGTGCCCGGCGGCGAGCTGGCGGCGCCACGACCGGATGTGGGACTCGAACCCCTTCAGGCGGGCGTGCAGTTCATCAACCACTTCGGGCTGCCCGACAGCGTGGCCCCAGGCGTGGAGGTCCTCGCTCGTCGCGGTCTGCCGACCGCCCTCCAACTTGTACACCTTGGAGTGCGGCCGGCCGAGCCGCTGCGCGAGCTGTGTCCCGGTGAGGCGGCCCTCAGGGGTGGACAGGCGCAGCTCCCTCAGTCGACGACCGAGGGCCTCCCGGGCCTGCTGGTAGTCCGTGCTCACCGGCGGAGGTCTACTCCTTCGCGCCGAGCTGCGCGGCGAAGTCGTCGTAGGGCACGGACGCGTGGACCGCGGCGTCGCGGACCTGGCAGTACCGCAGCACCTCGGCGGGCTCGGTGATGATCTCGACGTCGTGGAAGACATCCTGGTCGTCGAAGCGGAGGATCGCCACGAGGCGGCTGTCGAAGACCCAGAAGTCCTCGGCGGGCAGGTGCGCCCGCTCTGCGTCCTCCCGCCACAGGTTCCGAACGTCCTCGCCGGTGGCCGCGTTGCAGCGGGCGTAGGAGAGGAGGAACCGCTGCCCCTCAGCCGGCGGATTGTCGACGACGCGCACGCGACCGACGTACTTGCCCGCCTGCGTCTGCCGAAGGATGTTCTGGCACCAGTCGCTGTCGAGGTCCATCGGCGCGCGGCCGGTGGCGAGGAACTCGGCGTACCCCGCGTCTTCACGGTCGGAGGCGTAGCCGCGCCGGGTTTCCAGGTGCCACGCCGAATGCTCGAAGTGGTGGAAGAGCCTGCCGAACTCTTCCAGGCCGATCAGCCTGGGCACTCGGTCGACCTCCTCAGGGCCGTGGTTGACGAGCAGTTCCCGGGGGACGACCACCGCCGCGTCGTCCAGCCCGAAGTGCTGCAACTGCCGCACGTCCGCAGGGTCGGTGAGAGGCCGCCCTTGGACGATGATCTCACCGCTGTCGACGTCCTCGTGCAGCGCGGGGCACGCGCCGTTCTTGCTGTCCATGCCGTTGAATCGCAGCCGACGCGCCATGGTTGTCTCCTCGTGCCGGGTCATGTCGCCTTCAGCATCACCAAGTCGCTCGACTTGACGCGGCCGCAGCCCGCGACGCCCAGCAACGGGACAGGGCGGGGGCCACAGCGTGAGCGGCGCCGAAGGGGAGACCGTCACACTCGAGGCGCCCGACCCCGAGAACGAGTTCCAGGCGCTCGGCAAGTAGCTGCTGCGCAACGCGAAAACGTCCGCTACCGGGCCGCCGTTCAGGCGCTCCTGGCGGTTCCGCCACACGTGGTACCCCCGACCGTGCGAGGAGCAGGCCTCCGCGGCCGCCCCTGTCAGCCCCCGTCCCCCACTCGGAAACGCCCTCCCCGGCAAGCCCCAGGCGCTCGGGGGAGGGCACTGGCGAGAACGTGAGCGCGCCCGGTCGTACGCCCGTGGGATCGTGACGGACATGGGTGAGCCGGTGGAGCGGGTCGATGAGCAGGACCGGGTGGTCGGGGTCGTCGACCGGGGCGAGGCGATTCGGAACGGCTGGCTGCACCGGGTCGCGACGACGGTGTGCCGTGATCCGCGGGGGCGCGTGCTCGTGTATCGGAGGCCGGAGCACGTGTCGCGGTTTCCGGGGCAGTACGACTGGCTCATCGGCGGGGCCGTCGGGGTCGGCGAGTCGTACGAGGAGGCGGCGGTGCGGGAGTTGGCCGAGGAGCTGGGGGTGCGGGTGCCGGTGCGGCCCGTCCTGAAGTTCCTGTGTCGCGGGGCGATCAGCCCGTACTGGCTCGGGGTGCACGAGGCCGTCGTGTCCGGGGCCCTGACCCCCGAACCGTCCGAGATCGCCTGGCACGGCTGGTTCGGCGAGCGGGAGCTGCACGAGGCACTCCGCAGGTGGGCGTTCGTGCCCGACGGTGTGGACGCACTGCGCCGCTACCTGGCCCTCAGGGAACCGACCGCCGCCACGCCGCCGTCAACTCCCTCACGTCCCTGAACCGTTCGGCCGGGTCGGGATGCGTGGCCCGTGCCACGACTTCGAGTCGGGCCGCCGTTCCCCGCCAGGCGCAGATACGGCTCGCTCCGGGCAACCTCCGTGATGTCCAGCAGGGGGTGGCCCATCACGAAGACGACCGGGACACCAGCTCCGTCGCCAGGACCAGTTGCCGTCGCTCCAGCCCGCGGGACGCGAGGGGGCGGCGGTCGGCGACCTCTGTGAGGAGGAGGTCGATCATCCGGCGGCCCATCTCCTCTATGGGCTGGCGGACGCTGGTGAGGGGCGGTTCCATGTGGCGGGCGATGGCCGAGTCGTCGTAGCCGACGAGCGCCACGTCGTCGGGGATGCGGCGGCCCGCCTCGCGCAGGGCCTGGCGGGCGCCGGCCGCGGTGACGTCGGAGGCGGCGAAGACCGCGTCCAGGCCGGGGGCGCGTTCCAGCAGCGCCGCCATGGCCCGGCGGCCGCCCTCCTCCGAGAAGTCGCCCGGCTCGATCAGCGCCTCGTCCACCCCGTGACCCGCGTCGATCAGGGCCTCCCGGTAGCCGTCGATGCGGCGCTGGGCGCCGTACACGTCGAGGCGGCCGGTGATGTGGGCTATCCGGCGGCGGCCCCGGGACAGCAGGTGCTCCACGGCCTGCCGGGCGCCGCCGTAGTTGTCCGAGTCGACCGACGGCAGCGTCTCCGCCGCCGATCGCGGGCCGCTGATCACCGCCGGGATCTCCAGCTGGGCGAGGAGGTCCGGCAGCGGGTCGTCCGCGTGCACCGACACCAGCAGGACACCGTCCACCCGGTGCGCCGCCAGGTACTGGGCGAGGCGGCGGCGCTCGCGGTCGCTGCCCGCGAAGATCAGCAGCAGTTGCATCTCGGTGTCGGACAGCGCGGCCCCGACGCCCTTCAGCATGTCCGAGAAGTACGGTTCGGAGAAGAACCGGGTCTCCGGCTCGGGCACGACCAGCGCGATGGCGTCCGTGCGGTTGGCGGCGAGGGCGCGGGCCGCGGTGTTGGGCACGTAGCCGAGCTCGGCGACCGCCGCCTCGACGGCCGCGCGGGTCGCGTCACTCACCCGGGGCGAACCGTTGATCACCCGGGAGACCGTGCCGCGGCCGACACCGGCGCGCGCCGCCACCTCTTCGAGGGTGGGCCGGCCACCGCTTCGGCCCCGCGCTCCGTGGCTTGCCATGGGCTCCGCCTTCCCCTCCACACCCGCACTCTGCGGCTGGCCTGGAATTTAACAGGCTCGTCGGCTGTAGTGACCGCTCCCGGCGGCTTGCCGCCCGGCCGTTCCGCTTGGGCCCGGCGAGCCCATCCGGCCCGGCCCGCCGGCTGGCCGGATACCGCCGACCGGGGCCGCAACGGGCTCCGGCCGGGGTCCAGTTAACGTCCCGATAACTGAACGCATCTCTCGCTGCCCGGTCCCTTGACACCCCCGCCACTACCGGGGACTCTTCAACACATCACTGGTGGGAGCGCTCCCACACTACCTGACACATACACAACCCGCACGTTCCCCGCCCGAGCCGCAGCGAGCCAAAACGGGTGCAACCATGCAGTTGGCCGGGGGGTCGGCACGTCAGGGCAACAGGAGGACGACATGCGAGCACGCATCCGAACCGCCCGCAAGGCGATGGTCCTCGCGGCCGCCGCGTCGCTGGGCGCCGGGCTGCTGGCCGGCTGTGCCGACGACGGCAAGAGCGGGGGCTCCGGCTCCTCGGACGGCGACAGCGGCGGCAAGACGACGCTCTCGATCGGTCTCTTCGGCACCATGGGCTTCAAGGAGGCCGGCCTCTACGCCGAGTACGAGAAGCTCAACCCGAACATCAAGATCTCCGAGAACTCCGTCCAGCGGAACGAGAACTACTACCCGGCCCTGCTGAACCACCTCACCACCAACAGCGGTCTGCTGGACGTCCAGGCCGTCGAAGTCGCCAACATCGCCGAGGTCACGGCCACCCAGGCCGACAAGCTCGAGGACATGTCCAAGGCCCCGGGCGTGGACAAGAGCAAGTGGCTGCCCTGGAAGTGGGAGCAGGCGACCACCAAGGACGGCAAGACCATCGGCCTCGGCACCGACGTCGGCCCGATGGCCATCTGCTACCGCACGGACCTCTTCAAGCAGGCCGGTCTGCCCACCGACCCGGCCGAGGTCGGCAAGCTGTGGGCCGGTGACTGGGCCAAGCTCGTCGACGTCGGCGAGCGGTACAAGGCGAAGGCCCCCAAGGGCACCTTCTTCATGGACTCCCCCGGCGGTCTGATCCAGGCGATCATCGGCAGCGAGGAGGAGAAGTTCTACGACAAGTCCGGCAAGGTCATCTACAAGACCAACCCGGCCGTGAAGGCCGCCTTCGACCTGACCTCCGAGGCCGCCGAGAAGGGCCTCGTCCAGTCGGAGACGCAGTTCCAGCCGGGCTGGAACTCCTCGATCGCCAACAACAAGTTCGCCACCATCGCCTGCCCGCCGTGGATGCTGGGCACGATCAAGGGCTACTCGAAGCCGGACGCGGCCGGCAAGTGGGCCGTCGCCGAGGCGCCCAAGGGCGGCAACTGGGGCGGCACCTTCCTCACCGTGCCGAAGAGCGGCAAGAACGTGAAGGAAGCCCAGAAGTTCGTGACCTGGCTGACCGCGCCGGAGCAGCAGGCGAAGCTGTTCAAGGTGCAGGCCAGCTTCCCGAGCGCCCCGTCCACCTACACCATGCCCGAAGTGACCGGCGCGACGAACGAGATGACCGGTGACCAGAAGATCGGCCCGATCTTCGCGGAGGCCGCCAAGGGCGCCCCGGTCCAGGTGATCGGCCCGAAGGACCAGATCATCATGCAGGGCCTGACGGACAACGGCGTCATCCTCGTGACGAAGGGCAAGTCGGCCAAGGAGGCCTGGGAGTCCGCCGTCAAGACCATCGACAACAAGCTGGACCAGTGACCCGTATGGCCACCCGCCACGACACCGCCGCGCCCCCCGCGAAGGGGGGCGCGGCCCCGGGCCGCCCGCCCGGGGACGCCGCCGACGAGAAGGCGCGGCGGCGCCGGGACCGGCTGTCCCGGCGCTGGCAGCGGGACATCCGCTGGAGCCCGTACGCCTTCGTCTCCCCGTTCTTCCTGCTGTTCGTCGCGTTCGGCCTGTTCCCGCTGATCTACACGGGCTGGGCCTCGCTGCACCAGGTGGAGCTGACCGCGCCGACCGACATGAACTGGGTCGGGCTGCGCAACTACACCCGGATCTTCGACGACGAGTTCTTCTGGAACGCGGCGAAGAACACCCTGACCATCGGCATCATCTCCACCGTCCCGCAGCTGCTGATGGCGATGGGCATCGCCCACATCCTCAACTACAAGCTGCGGGCCTCGACGTTCTTCCGGGTCGCGATGCTCGCGCCGTACGCGACGTCGATCGCCGCCGCCTCGCTGGTGTTCGTGCTGCTCTTCGGCCGTGACTACGGCATGATCAACTGGGCGCTCGACATGGTCGGCATCAACCCGGTCGACTGGCAGAACGACAAGTGGTACTCGCAGATCGCCGTCTCGTCCATCATCATCTGGCGCTGGACCGGCTACAACGCGCTGATCTACCTGGCCGCGATGCAGGCGATCCCGCAGGACCTGTACGAGTCGGCGGCCCTGGACGGGGCCAACCGCTGGCAGCAGTTCATCCACGTGACGCTGCCGGCGCTGCGCCCGACGATCCTGTTCACGTGTGTCGTGTCGACGATCGGCGCGAGCCAGGTCTTCGGCGAGCCGCTGCTGTTCGACGCCAACAAGGGCACCTCCGGCGGTGCGGAGCACCAGTTCCAGACGCTCGGCCTGTACCTGTACGAGCAGGGCTGGGTGGCCCAGCACCTGGGCCGGGCCTCGGCGATCGCCTGGACGATGTTCCTCATGCTGATCGTCATCGGCATCGTCAACTACGTCATCTCGCGCCGGCTGCGCGCCAGTAGTTAAGGAGTTCCGGCCGTGACGACGACTGTGACGCCCCCCGACGCGCCGCCGCCCGGCGCGGCGCCCGCGAAAACGTCCAAACGACCCCGTCTGCCGAAGTCCGCCCGGGCGGGCGGGCAGCTGCACGGCGGCCCGATCGCGTACGCGGTCCTCATCGTGTTCACGATCGTCTCGCTGTTCCCGCTGGTGTGGACGGCGATCGCCGCCTCGCGTGACAACCAGCGGCTCGCGCAGACCCCGCCGCCGTTCTGGTTCGGCTCGGGGCTGTTCGACAAGCTGGAGATCGCCTGGAAGGACGCCAACCTCGGTGAGGCGTTCCTCAACACCACGATCGTGGCGGGGGTTTCCTCGCTGACCATCGTCTTCCTGTCGACGATCGCCGGTTTCGCCTTCGCCAAGCTGCGGTTCCGGGGCCGCGGCGCGCTGATGCTGATCGTGATCGGCACGATGATGGTGCCGCCGCAGCTGAGCGTGATCCCGCTGTACATGATGGTCGCCAAGCTGGACTGGACCGACCAGCTCCAGGCGGTGATCCTGCCGTCGCTGGTCAGCGCGTTCGGTGTGTTCTTCATGCGGCAGTACCTGATCCAGGCGCTGCCGGACGAGATCATCGAGGCGGCCCGGGTGGACGGCGCGAGCAGCTGGCGCGTGGTGTGGCACGTGGTGTTCCCGGCGGCGCGGCCCGCGATGGCCGTGCTCGGGATGCTGACGTTCGTGCAGACGTGGAACGACTTCATGTGGCCGTTCCTGGTGCTGACCCAGATGGGCAATCCGACCGTGCAGGTCGCGATCGCGGGCCTCGGTCGCGGTTACACGCCCGACCAGTCCCTGATCATGGCGGGCGCGCTGCTGGGCACGCTGCCGCTGCTGCTGGTCTTCGCGATCTTCGGCAAGCAGATCGTGGGCGGCATCATGCAGGGCGCCGTCAAGGGCTGACGCCCTCGCCCCGTTCTTCCGGGGGCCGGGTCAGTGCCGCCCCGGCCCCCTGCTTCTCCCCTCTCCCCCCCTCCTCCCCCTCCACCTGTCGGTCTCCACGACCCCCAATGGGAGCGCTTCCATGCCTGACTCCGAGAACCCGGCCACTGCGGTGACCTTCCCCCCCGCCTTCCTCTGGGGCGCGGCGACCTCCGCGTACCAGATCGAAGGGGCGGTGCGGGAGGACGGCCGTACGCCGTCGATCTGGGACACCTTCAGCCATACGCCGGGCAAGACGGCCGGCGGCGACCACGGTGACATCGCTGTCGACCACTACCACCGCTACCGCGAGGACGTCGCGCTGATGGCGGAGCTGGGCCTGGGCGCCTACCGCTTCTCCGTCTCCTGGTCGCGGGTGCAGCCGACCGGGCGGGGCCCGGCCGTCCAGAAGGGCCTGGACTTCTACCGCCGGCTGGTCGACGAGCTGCTGTCCAAGGGCATCAAGCCGGCCGTCACCCTCTACCACTGGGACCTGCCGCAGGAGCTGGAGGACGCGGGCGGCTGGCCCGAGCGGGACACGGCGTACCGCTTCGCGGAGTACGCGCAGATCGTCGGCGAGGCGCTGGGCGACCGCGTGGAGCAGTGGATGACGCTCAACGAGCCGTGGTGCAGCGCGTTCCTGGGCTATGCCTCCGGCGTGCACGCCCCGGGCCGGACGGATCCGGCGGCCTCGCTGCGGGCCGCGCACCACCTGAACCTGGCGCACGGGCTGGGCGCGTCCGCGCTGCGCTCGGTGATGCCGGCCCGCAACACGGTCGCGGTCAGCCTCAACTCCGCGGTGGTAAGGCCCCTTTCGCAGGACCCGGCGGACCTCGCGGCGGCCCGGAAGATCGACGACCTGGCCAACGGGGTCTTCCACGGGCCGATGCTGCACGGCGCCTACCCGGAGTCGCTGTACGTGGCGACGGCGAGCCTCACGGACTGGGACCACGTCCTGGACGGCGACCTGGCGCTGATCAACCAGCCGCTGGACGCGCTGGGCCTCAACTACTACACGCCCGCGCTGGTCTCGGCGGCGGACCCGGCGGCGAAGGGGCCGCGCGCCGACGGCCACGGGTCGAGCGACCACTCGCCGTGGCCCGCCGCGGAGGACGTGGCCTTCCACCAGACGCCGGGCGACCGCACGGAGATGGGCTGGACGATCGACCCGACCGGCCTGCACGAGCTGATCATGCGCTACACCCGGGAGGCGCCGGGCCTGCCGCTGTACATCACCGAGAACGGCGCGGCCTACGACGACAAGGTCGACTCCGACGGCCGGGTGCACGACCCGGAGCGCGTCGCCTACCTCCACGGCCACCTGTCGGCGGTCCGCCGCGCGATCACCGACGGTGCGGACGTCCGCGGCTACTTCCTGTGGTCGCTGATGGACAACTTCGAGTGGGCGTACGGCTACGGCAAGCGCTTCGGCGCGGTGTACGTGGACTACGCGACGCTGGAGCGCACGCCGAAGACCAGCGCCCACTGGTACGGGCGGGCGGCCCGGACGGGGACGCTGCCCGAGGTCTCGGCGGTCTGACCACTGCGAGGGGGGACGGGGCGCGGCACGATTAGGGGAGTGCCGCGCCCCGCTGTCCTGGCTCGCTCTCTGCGGCGAGGCCCAAGTGGGCGAAGGCGACGTCCTTGGCGCGCAGGAGGGCGTCCGGGTCGATCTCCGCGAGGACCTGGGCTGCCATGTACCAGCCGTCGGGGGTGAGGGCGTCCGCCAGGAGGGCGCGTGCGCGCGGGAGGTCCGGGCCGCCCGGGGGTGGCAGGAGGCGGACGGCCAGGCGGCGCAGGAAGGTGAAGCTGTCCCCGATCTCCCCGAGGAACGGATGGACCGTCACCGGGCCCTGCACTCCCGCGACGTACGCGGCGAGTTGGGTGCGTGCCTCCGCTCGCTCCACCTCGTCCCTCGGGCGTGCGGCCATGTCCCGGGCTGCCTCGAAGTCGCCGAGTGCCGCGTGGGCCAGTGACAGCACGACCGCTGTTCCCGGGAGTTGCTCGGTACGGGCGTCGTACCGCGGTGCCAGGAGGTCGAGGCGGTGACGGGCGCCGTCCGGATCGTCCGCCGCCGTGAGCAGGGTGAGCACGCCGTCGTGGCGGAGGTCGGTCCGCTGCCGGGCGTCGAGGTCGGCGATCCGGAACCGGACGAGCCGTCCGATGCGCCGGGCGTGGTCGGGGTCGTGGCGTCCCGCAGCGGCGACGAGTCGGGCGGCGGTCAGCGCGGGTTCTCCGGGCAGCTCGGCCAGCAGTTCGTCCACCCATCGCGCGGCCAGGTCCGGGGCGTGCGGCCACAGGCCCTCGACCAGCAGCACCCTGAGCCGGTCAAGGCTGTTCGCGTGCAGCACGGCCCGGTCGGAGGGAGGGTTCTCCAGGACGTCGAGGACTCGTTGCGTGGCCCCCGCGCACGCCAAGGCCTGGAGGGCTGACATCTGGACGTGGTTGAAGCGCGGGCCCGGAGTATCGAACGCCAGGTGGTACGCGCGCTCGGCGAAGTGCCGGGCCCGGCCCGGGTCGTGCACGAGGGCCTCCGCCATCGCGGCATACCCGGAAGGACCCAGGATCTCGTCGACCGTCTCCACGAGCCGCTCGGCGTCGTCGGGCCGGCCTGCCGCGGCGAGCGCACCGGCGAAGACGACCACGCGCTCGTCGTGGTCCCAGGTGTCCGACAGGGCCGACGCGAGGTCTCCGTGCTCCGCCTCGTGGAGCAGCCGCCGGGACCGCTCGCGGTCCTCGGCGACGAAGTGCGCGGCGAGCGTGACCAGTGCCGTGGGGGCCAGCTCCGTCAGCGGCCAGTCCAGCGAGGCCGCCCGGTGGACGAGCAGGTCCTCCAGATGGTCGGCGGCACCGGCCTTCAGCAGGAGCTCGGTGATGGGCCCGGCGAGATGGTCACGGTCCCAGTGGTTGTCCGCCGCGGCCCTCAGGGCTCGCGTCACCTGCCCGGCACGCGCCCACCCCATGGCCAGCAGCTGCCGGAACTCGCCCCACTCCCGGGGCTTCAGGCGCGGCGACGAGTCCAGCGCGGTGTTCAGGAGCCGCCCGGCCTCCGCCACCCGGTCCGTGAGCAGCAGTCCCCGCACCACGCCCCGGAACGTCTCCACGTCGCGCGGTTCCTCGTGGCTCTCCAGCCATGCCGTGGCCAGCGAGGTCATGAGCGCGGCCTCGCGCGGGCGGGCCTCGCGCAGTGCCTCCGCGGCGACGGCGGGGAGGTTCCCCGGGGCCATCGCGTGGCGCAGGGCCAGTGCGGTGACCGACGCGAAGAGACGTGCCGCCTCGTCGGCGCGGCCGCTGAGCGAGCAGGCCTCGGCGACCGCCGTCAGCGCCCGGACGCGCGTGGACAGGGGGTGCGCTTCCGCGGCGACCTGCTCGGCCAGTTCCAGCACGTCGGCCACGTGCGCCGGGTCCCGCAGCGCGGCGGCGATCCTCACCAGCGCCTCCGTGACACGTTCGGTGTCCTCGCCCTCCTTCGGCCACGGCAGTTCACGGACCAGGGGCAGCACCTCCTCTCCCCGGCCGGCCGATGCCAGCGCGCAGGCCAGCGCCGTTCGGGCCGCCACGCTCTGCGGTGTCCCTCGCCCGGTCAGCCCCACCGCCTCCGTCGCCAGGCCCACCGCCCGCCGGTCCCCCGCCTCCGCCAGCACGTGGGCCACGCCGGTCAGGGCCCGCGCCCGGTCCACCGGCGCGCGGACCGTGCGGGCCAGTCCGATGGCGTGCCGGACCTGCCCGAGGCGGGCGTAGACCGCCGGGATGCCGGGGTGCAGCCCCACATTGCGCTGCGCCACCAGGCCCCCCGCCGCCGCGAGCGCGGCCAGGGCCGCCAGGTCGTCGGGGGCGGCCCGCCGGACGGTCTCCCGTGCCGCCGCGATCTCCCCGAGACAGGCGCCGTCGCTCCCCGTCGCCTCCCGCAACCGGTCACGCCGCCGGACGTCCACGGCGAGGGCGGTGGCCCGGTCCGCGTCCCGGAGGAACGCGAGGAGGCGGCCGTACGGCTGGAGCAGGTACAGCGGCGTGCCCGCCGGCCAGCCCCGGCGCTCGTACGACCGCGCCCAGGCGTGCAGCCGGTCCAGGTAGGTGATCAGGTCCGGGCCGAGTTCGTCCTGGGCGGTGGTGAGGAGGGTCTCGTGGGCGAAGAGGTAACCGCGGGTGGACGTGTACAGGCTCAGATCGTCCCCGTAGCCCTCGGGGCCGCTGCCCCCGCCGCCGGCGTCGCCCCGCAGCCGCAGGATCCGCCCGAACCCGCTCTCCAGTCGGCGGCGGAGCTCGAAGGCCGGCTCGCCGGTGAGTTCGCGCAGGTCGTCGGCGGTGAGTGTGCCGCGCGCCGCGGTGAGGAGGCCGACGAGGTCACGCTGCACGCGGTCGCCGGAGAGGGCTCGGTGCAGATCGAACTTGGCTTCGTGCTCGGTGTGCCGGGCCGCTTCGGTGGCGGCGAGTTCCAGCACGCGGCAACCGCGCAGCGGGTGACCGCCCTTGACGTCGGCCGGCAGGCCCGGGTAGGTCCGGCTGGTCACCAGGACGCGGACGTTCGGCGGCAGGCGTTCGGGCAGGAGTGAGGCGATGCTCGCGCCGCTGCCGCCGGGCGAGGCGGACTGGTCCTCGTCGAGCCCGTCCACGACGAGGAGCAGTGTGCCGCCGTCCTGTGCCACCCGCTCGGCGGCCTGGCGCAGCAGGAGCCGGCGTTCGCCGTCGCGGGCCGTCGGGGAACCGGTCGCGGCCGGTTCGCGGCCGGCGAGGGTGGCGAGCTGGTCGATGACCGCCACGGTGTAGGCGTCGCTGTCGGACTGGCTCGCGTCGCGTGCGGTGACGAAGAACCAGACGGGGACGACCCCGCGGGGCGGGTGCAGGGCGAACCACGCGGCCAGGGCCGTCTTCCCGGCCCACGGCGGTCCCTGCACCCAGAGGTAGGGGTCGGGGCCGCCGCAGAAGGAGACGAGGTCGGCGAGTTCCGCTTCCCGTTCCTCCAGCCGCTGCGGGGCGAGGTCGGCGAGCTGGGCGCGATAGGCCTCCTGGACGAGGCCGAGGGCGCCTCGGGGCACCGCGCAGGGCAGCGCCGTGAGGTCCTGTCCCAGCAGGGCTTCCAGGGCGGTCCGTTCCGCCGGGGTCAGCGCCTGCGCCCACCGGTCCACCCGGCCGGCCGCGACCCGGCCCGCCCCCTCCCTGCGGTGATGGCGGCTCACCACACCCACCACGTACCCGCCGCTGAAGACGGCCGCTCCCGACATCCCCTCCCAGGCGTCCCGTTCGGGGTCCGGGTCCTCGGCGGGCGGCGCCGCGACCCTCAGGTCCAGGGTGCCCTCGCGCCGGTTGGCCAGCACCGCGCAGCGCGCGTCCATGTGCTCGACGTCCCGGAAGCGCCCGCCTGCCGCGTCCGCGCGGAGCTTGAAACGGGGGAACCCCATCGCCGAACAGCCGAGCACCGCGTCCTGCTCGCCGACTCCGCCGAACCGCACGGGCGGAACGTCATCGGGCAACCGGTCAGGGCGCGTTGGTACAGCGGCGTTCTCCGGGAGGGTCGGTGAGGCGCCGTTCTCCGGCAGGGTCGGTCCGGCGGCGTTCTCCGGGAGTGTCAGTACGGCGACGTCGATGCCGTCGTGCGCCCACGCCACCGTCGCCCCGACGACTCGCTCCCCCGGCCGGTCGGCCTCGAAGCGGACCCGGACGTCCCGCGCGCCCCGGACGACATGGGCGGCCGTGAGCACCCGGCCCGGCGCCAGGAGGTAACCCGAGCCCCGGCGGGCCCCGTCGGGCAGTGCGACGATGATCTCCGCGGCCCGCTGGGGCCGCAGTCCGCGGTCAGCGCTCGCCGTCAACCTCGTCACCCGTGATCATCGCGGTCTCCGCCCGGCCCCCGCCCGGCGGCATCACCTTCGGCGTGAGCGTCAGCGTGACCCGCTGGGTCTCGGCCTGGCTGAACTTGCCGTTGGCCCCCGCGTCGACCACCCACAGCCGCACCTTGGCGTCGCCGCCGCCCTCGCGCGTGACGGCGACGGTCGCCTCGATCTCCACGGGGCCCGCTTCGAAGCGCAGCATCCTGCCGTCGCCGTCCGTCAGCGCGGTGGTCAGCTGCTCACGCAACTCACGGATCATGTCGGCCAGTTCGATCACGCGTCCCCCTTGTGCGGCCCTGCTCAGATGCTACAAGCGGCCGCGCCCTTCGTGAGGAGACGGCGCGTGGTCTGAACGCCCCACGGGTCCAGGGAGAGCAGGCGGTCGCTGGAGGCCATCAGTCCGCCGGTGGACTCCACGTGGGCCGCCCACTGCTCGCGGGTCTCGACGGCCGGGCGGGCCATCAGGCAGTCGGGGTCGTTGGTCCAGAGGCGGCCGTGCTGCCACTGGCGGGCCGCGCCGGTGAACTCTGCGGGCGCCTGGCCCGGTTGGGAGTAGTCGTCGGCCTCGGGGCGGCGGTGCGGGGCCGTGTCCGGGCTGACGCGCATCGCGTCGAACAGGCCGATGGAGGGCAGGAGGGGCGCCCCGCAGCCCAGGAGGTACGCCTCGGCGCCGATCGCCTCGCGGATCAGGCGGATGCCGGAGCGGTAGGCCGTGAGCGCGTCGGTGTCGGCGTGGCGTACGCCGTCCAGGGCGCCCGCGTAGAGGAAGTCGACCTTGAAGTAGTCGTAGCCCTCGGCGCGCAGGGTGGTGAAGACCTCGGTCAGGTACGCCGCGGCGTCGGGGTGTGTGGTGTCCAGGACGCGCAGGTCGTGGCCCCAGTTGCGGCCGGCGTGCGCGAAGCCGCCGGTGGTGTCGCGGACCAGCCAGTCGGGGTGCTCGGCGGCCAGGTCGCTCGCCGGGTCGACGAGGAACGGGGCCGTCCAGATACCGGCGCGGCGGCCCCGCGCGCGGATCTTCTCGGCGATTCCGGCGCGGGAGCGGAAGCGGCCGGAGAGGGTGAGCCAGTCGCCGAGGGCCCGCTGGTAGCCGTCGTCGATCTGGACGACGTCGATGGGCAGGTCGAGGGTGTCCATCGCGCGGAGGTTCTCGTGGATGTCGTCCTCGGTGACGGTCGTGAAGTACTCGTACCAGGAGCACCAGACGGTCGGTGCCGGGCGCGGGGCGTCGAGTCCGAGGCCGCGGGCCCACTCGCCCAGCACCGACTGGATGTCCGGGCCCGTCCACTCCTTCACCGGGCCGTCCGCGCCGACCTCCGCGACCCCGTCCCGTACGGCGAGCCGGATCGACGGCACCTCGCGCGTCGGCTCGGCCGCCGCCCACAGCCGGGCCGGTGAGCCGTCGCCGGGATCGAGCACGAGCAGGCCCTCGCCCTGGAAGGCGCCGGAGGGGACGGTGACGCCGGGGCGGTAACAGACGGTCGCCCAGTTGTCGTTGGTCGGGCGGTACGGGGTTCCGCGGAGGGTGTAGGCGCCGCTGGGGCTCCAGGACTGCCAGCCCTCCTCGTGGACGCGGCCGGTGCGGACGTCCACCGGCACGGAGGCCAGCGGAGTGAAGGGGTGGTGCACGGTGATCTCTTTCCGGACGGGTCAGCCCTTGTTGGCGCCGAGCGTGAGGCCGCTGACGAACTGGCGCTGGAGGGCGAAGTACACGATCAGCGTGGGGATCGCGGTGAGCAGGGAGCCGGCGGCGACCAGGTTGGGGTCGGTGAAGTACTGGCCGGAGAGGTTGTTCAGCGCGGAGGTGATCGGCATGTTCTCGCCGGTGGAGATCAGGACGAGCGCCCAGAAGAAGTCGTTGTAGATCCAGATGGACAACAGCGTCGCCAGGGCGGCCATCGCGGGCTTGCACAGCGGCAGCACGATCTGCCAGTACAGCCGCCACACCGAGGCGCCGTCGACGAGGGCCGCCTCGGTCAGTTCGTGGGGCAGGGAGCGCATGTAGTTGCTCAGCACGAAGGCGCAGAAGCCCGACTGGAACGCCACGTGGATGAGCACGAGGCCGAGCGCGGAGTCGTAGAGCTTGCCGCTCATCGTGATGCCGGGCAGGTCGATCAGCAGGTACAGCCGGTACAGCGGGGTGATGATGACCTGCTGCGGGAGCAGGTTGCCGGCGGTGAACACCAGCAGCAGGAACAGGTTGACCCGGAAGTCGAAGCGGCTGACGTAGAACGCGACGCACGACGACAGGAACAGCGTGAGCAGCACGGCCGGGACCGCGATGAGCAGCGTGTTCCCGAAGTAGTGGATCATGTCCGACTGCTCGAAGGCGTTCGTGAAGTTGTCGAAGCCGAGCTTGTCGGGCCAGGAGACGTAGCCCTTGGCGGATGTCTCGCTGTACGGGCGCAGCGCGGCGAAGATCGCCCACAGCAGGGGCGCCAGCCAGGCCAGCGCCGTGACGATCAGGAAGGTGTGCAGCAGGATCCGGGCGGGGCGGACGGGGGTGCGCTGCTTGAGCGAAGCGGCGCCGGTGACGGTGCTCATGCGCTCCGCTCCTTCCGGAAGGTGGCGATCAGGTAGGGGATGATCACGGCCAGGGAGATCACCAGCAGCACGACCGCGATCGCGGAGCCGTAGCCGATGCGGCTGGACTCACCGATGATGTTGTTCGTCACCAGGATGGAGAGCAGCTCGGTGCCCTGGGCGCCCTTGTTGAAGACGAAGACCAGGTCGAAGGCGCGCAGCGCCTCGATGATCGTCACGACCAGCACGACGGTGTTGGTGGGGCGCAGGGTGGGGAAGATGACGTTCTTGAACGTCTGCCACTCGTTCGCCCCGTCCAGCGCCGAGGCCTCCCGCAACGAGGGGTCGACGCTCTTCAGGCCGGCCAGGTAGAGGATCATCATGTAGCCGGTGTGCCGCCAGGACGCGGCGACCAGGATGGCCCACAGGTTGAGGTCGGGGTCGCCGATCCAGTCGATGTAGTGGCCGGGCTTGTTCGCCCCGATCAGGCTGTTGATCAGGCCCGTGTCGGGGTTGTAGACCAGCTGCCAGACGAAACCGATGCAGGCCATGGAGATGACGACCGGCAGGAAGAACGCCGTCTGGTAGACCCGGCTGAAGCGGATCTTCTTGTCCAGCTGCACGGCCAGGAACAGCCCCAGCGGGGTGGGGATGCAGATGAGCACGACGAACCAGATGACGTTGTGCTCGACGGCGGGCCAGAACTGCGGGTTGCTGGTGAACAGGTCACGGAAGTTCTGCAGGCCGACCCACTTGATGGAGTCGAAGCCGATGCCGTCCCAGGTGGTGAAGGCCAGCGCGATCGACGCGAGGGCCGTCACCCACACCAGGGCGACGTGCAGGATCGTGGGTACGCCCGCCATCAGGCCGAGCGTGATGCGGTCACGGCGGGTCAGCAGGCGCCGGTGCCCGTGCGGCACCTTGGCGGGCTGGGACGCGGGGGCAGGCCCCGGAGCCGGCGTGGCAGCCGTCTCCGGGACCTGGGCGGGGGTGGCAGTCATGTGTCAGATCCGAGTCGTCGATTCTCCGGTTCGGTCACGAGGAGGCGAAGATCTGCTTCTTCTGGCGCTCGATCGACGACAGGATGCTGTCGATGCTCTTCGGGTTGCGGATGAAGGCCTGCAGCTGCGGCTGCATCACCGTGGAGGTGAAGTCCGGGCGGGAGTCGCGGTCCATGAACTGCGTCAGGCTCTTGGCGCCCGAGATCATCTCGTACGCCTTCTTCTGCAGCGGGGTGTAGGAGGAGGTGTCGGCCTTGGTGGAGGCGGCCACCACGCTGGAGTCGGCCTTGAGGTAGATCTGCTCGGCCTCCGGCGTGCCCAGGTACTCCAGCAGCTTCACCGCACCGGAGTGGTTCTTGGGGGCCTTGGAGAGCATGAAGCCGTCGGTCGGGGCCTCGACGGTGTCCTGACCGAACTGCGCGTCGATCTCCGGGAAGGCGAAGAAGTCCAGGTCGTCCAGGTCGGCCTTGTTGGTGAACTGCTGGGCGACGAACGTGCCCAGCACGTACATGCCCGCCTTCTTCGCCACCAGCGTCTGCGCCGCGTCCTGCCAGGTGCGCCCCACCGCGCCCTCCTGGTGGTAGGGCAGCAGCTCCGCCCACAGGTCGAAGACCTTGCGCACCTTGGCGTCCGTCCAGGCGGCCTTGCCCGCCATCAGCTCGACATGGAAGTCGTAGCCGTTGAGACGGAAGTTGATCTGGTCGAACGTGCCCATCGCCGGCCAGGCGTCCTTGTCGCCGAACGCGATCGGGACCAGCCCGTCCTTCTTCATCTGCTTGCACAGCGCCACCAGGTCGTCCCACTTCTCCGGGACCTTGTAGCCGTGCTGGGCGAAGACGCTCTTGCGGTAGAACACCGCCCACGGGTACGTGTACAGCGGCACGAAGTAGTACTTGCCGTCCGCGCCCTGGGAGAGCTTCTTCATCGCGTCGGGGAAGTTCCCGCCGATCTTCTGCCACACGTCGTCGATCGGGGAGGCCAGCTTCTTCGCCGCGAAGAACTGCATCCGGTAGCCGGCGAACCACGTGAACACGTCGTCCGGCGTGCCCTGCAGATACGAGTTGATCTGCTCCTGGAACGTGTTGTGGTCCTTGGTGTTGACGTCGACCTTGATCCCGGACTTCTTCGTGAAGGCCGCGTAGATCTCCGCGAACGCCTTCTTCGGCACCGCGTCCGACGAGTTGGAGCCCAGGCTGACCGTCTTCGGATCGGCGGCCGAGCCGCTGCCGCCACACGCGGACAGCAGGGGTATGCCCGCGCCGAGCAGGGCCGCACCGCCTATGCCGCGCAGCACGGTGCGGCGGCCGGGAGCGGAGAGGGAGGTTCCGGAGAGGGAGAGGTCGTGCATGAACGGCTCCTGAGGGCAGGGTTCGGTCACGAGGGTGTGGCGTGAAATCCAGTCGCAATCGACCAGAAATCAACTTGACCGAACACGGTGGCGCAATAACAGCCGTATGTCCGGTCATGCGTCAAGAGCCGATCCGTGCATTTGTCGAAACGTGACCGACCCGTGTGTCCTCTGAGTCAGGAGTGCTTGAAGGTGGGAGTGCTCGAAGATCAGGAGTGTTTGAAGATCAGGAGTGCTTGAAGGCGGCGGACAGTCTGCCGGGCCGTCGGCGTCGCGGCTGCCGGTGTCCCCGGCCCGCGGGGGCCCGGGCGTCCACCTGGATCCAGATCCGCACCTCGGTCCCGCCGAGCACCGAGGAGCCGATCCGCACGTCCCCGCCGGTCGACTCCGCGAGCCGGCGCACGATGTCCAGGCCGAGCCCGGTCGAGCCGTCGCTCCCCGAGCCGCGGCCCCGCGCCATCGCCGCCTCTGGGTCGGGTATGCCCGGGCCCGCGTCGGACACGAGGACGATCACCGCGTCCTCGCCGTTGTGCAGGTCGACCGCGAAGGCGGTGCCCTCCGGGGTGTGCCGGAAAACGTTGCCGAGCAGCGCGTCGAGCGCGGCGGCCAGGTCGGCGCGGGCCACCGGTATGCGCACCGGCCGGTCGGCCCCGGCCACCCGCCACTTGCGGCCCTCGTCCTCCGCGAGCGCCGACCAGAACGCCATTCGCTCCCGGACCACCTCGGCGGCGTCGCACCCGGCGCCCGGACCGGCCGCGGCCGTCTGCGGCTTGGCCTCCCGGGCCGTGCGGATGATCGTGTCGACCTCGCGCTCCAGTTGCTCGACCGCGCTCCGGGTCTGGTCGGCGGCCAGTCCCTCGCCGAGCGAGGCGGTGTTGAGCCGCAGCACGGTCAGGGGCGTGCGCAGCCGGTGGGAGAGGTCGGCCGCCAGCTCCCGTTCGTTCGCCAGGAGCTGGACGACCTGGTCGGCCATGGAGTTGAACGCGACGGCCGCGAGCCGCAGCTCGGTCGGGCCCTCCTCGGGGACGCGGGCGCCGAGCCTGCCCTCCCCCAGTTCGCGCGCTCCCTCGACCAGGCGCTTGGCGGGCCGGACCATCCGCACGCCCAGCCGGTCGGCGACCGCGACCGACCCGAGGACCAGCGCGAACCCGACCCCGGCGAGCACCGCCCAGGCCGTGCCCACGCCGTTGGTCACGTCGGCCTCCGGCACGTACACCTCGACGACCGCGATCTCGCCGGTGCTGAGCGCGACCGGCTGGAGCAGGGTGGAGCCGCCGGGGGCGCCGGTGGTGGAGGCACGGCCCAGTTTCCGCACGGCCGCGATGTCCTCGTCGGCGGCGCGCTGCCGCCCGAGCTCAAGGGCCTGCCGGCCGTCGCCCGCCGGTATGTGCACGGCCATGCCTGCGTCGGATCCGGCAGCGGCCACGACCCGTTCGAGCTGGTCGCGGTCGGTGGTGATGGACAGGGCGGGGGCGACGGCCGCGGCCTCACGCTCGGCGTTGGAAAAGGCGCGGTCCCGGGCCATCTCCCGGATGACGAGTCCGAGCGGCACCGCGAAGGCGAGCACGACCATGGTGGTCACCGCCAGCGCCACCTTGACCAGGGCCCACCTCATCGCGGCGCCTCCGCGCCCGGCGGTTCGAGCTTCACACCGACGCCCCTGAGGGTGTGCAGATAGCGGGGGTTCGCGGCCGTCTCCCCCAGTTTCCGCCGCAGCCAGGACAGATGGACGTCGATGGTCTGGTCGTCGCCGTACGACTGCTGCCAGACCTCGGCGAGCAGTTCCTTGCGGGGGACGACGACTCCCGGTCGGCGGGCCAGGAAGGCGAGCAGGTCGAACTCGCGGCGGGTGAGGTCGAGCCGGGCGCCGTCCAGCTCGGCCTGGCGGCGCAGCGGATCGACGGTCAGGCCGCCGACCCGGAGCACCGGGGAGGGCTGCCCTTCCCCGGAGCCGGAGCGGGCGCGGCGCAGCACGGCCGCCATGCGGGCCGACAGGTGCTCGACCGAGAAGGGCTTGGTCAGGTAGTCGTCCGCCCCGGCGTTCAGCAGCCGGACGATCTCCGTCTCGTCGTCCCGGGCCGTGGCGACGATCACCGGCACGTCCGTGATGCCGCGCAGCATCTTCAGGGCCTCGGACCCGTCGAGATCGGGCAGTCCGAGGTCCAGGATCACCACGTCGAAACGGACATGGGCGACCTCGCGCAGCGCCTCCAGTGCCGTCCCGACGCTGCGTACGGTGTGCGAGGCGTCGGTCAGGTGCCGGATGAGCGCCGAGCGTACGAACTGGTCGTCCTCGACCACGAGCACACTTGCCATGCGCCGCACCGTACGCCATCTCGAACAGCCGGGTGCGGGCCTGTGGACAACTCCCGGATTGGGGACAACTCGCCCCTGCGCGACGCCGGTTCCTGGACAGCGCGCGGGGCGCGTGCGGCAGGATGACCCGCGATGCGCAGAGGACTCGTACACCTACTGGCCTGGCTGCTCGCCACGGGCGCGGCGGTCACGCTGTCGTGGTGGGGTGTCCACACGGTGATGGCGGGCACGGCCTACGACCCGCCGCGCGCCCTGCCCATCAAGGCCGCCGACGCGAGCACGCAGGAGCCGAGGCCGCTCGCCACGCCTACGCGCCGGACGCCTTCGCCGCAGCGGACGCCCACGCCCCCGAGCACCCCGCCGACGGCGGCCCAGCCGACCCCCGCCCCCGCACGCACCCCCAGCCCGTCCCCCACCGCCACCGGCCGGGTCAGGAGCTACGACACCGACGGCGGCCGGGCGGTGTTCGACCTGGGGACGGTGTCCGCCTCCCTCGTCTCGGCGACTCCGGGCGCGGGATGGTCGATGCAGGTGTGGAAGACGGAGTCGTGGATCCGCGTGGAGTTCTCCCGGGGCGCGGACCGGGTGTCGGTCTTCTGCACCTGGCACGACGGGCCGCCGCGCGTGGAGATCGGGACCTACTGAGCGCCGTACCAGGTTCCGTGAGCGCCGCGCCCAGCCCCGTGAGCGCCGGACCCAGGCCCCATGAGCGCCGTGCGGGCTATTTGAACGCCGAAGCGGGCGGCGCCGGGGAGGCCACCGCAGCGAGATCCGTGACGGGCACGGCCCCGCCGGTGAAGTCGGTGAGCGTCCTGCCGTGCTCGACCCGGCCCGGGTGCGGGTCGGAGGCGGCGCGGCGGGTCAGCTCGGCGACGGGCAGCGGGAGGTCGGAGGCGACCAGGACGGCGTTGCCGAAGCGCTTGCCGCGCAGCACCGTCGGGTCGGCGACCAGCGCGAGCTGCTCGAAACGGGCGGCGGCGGTGGCGATCTGGCCGCGCAGGTGGGTCAGCGGCGGCCCGTCGGCGAGGTTGGCGGCGTAGACGCCGCCGGGCCTGAGGGCCCTGCGGACGTCGTCGAGGAACTCCGTCGAGGTCAGGTGGGCCGGTGTCCGGGCGCCGCTGAACACGTCGGTGATGACGAGGTCGGCCCAGCCGTCCGGCACCTTGGCGAGTCCCTCGCGGGCGTCGACGGACCGCACCCGGATCCGCGCGTTCGGGTCCAGCGGCAGCTCGCGGCGGACCAGTTGCACGAGGGCGGCGTCCCGTTCGACGACCTGCTGGGTGGAGCGGGGCCGGGTGGCGGCGACGTACCGGGCGAGGGTGAGCGCGCCGCCGCCGAGGTGCACGGCGTGCACGGGCCGGCCCGGCGGGGCGACGAGGTCGATGACGTGCCCGAGCCGGCGCTGGTACTCGAAGGACAGGTACGCCGGGTCATCCAGGTCGACGTGCGACTGCGGGGCCCCGTCGATCACGAGGGTCCAGGCCCGGGCCCGCTCACGGTCGGGGATCAGCTCGGCGAGCCCGCCGTCGACACTCTCGACAAGGGCCTCCGCACCGGCTCTGCGCCGCCCGCTCCTGGACTTTCCCACGGGCCCATTATCAGGGGCACGCCGTCGAGCAAGGTCCGCTCCGCTCGGACCGTCCCTGGAGGGCCCGGCGCGGGGGCACACCGTCAAGCGGGGCGCTCGCTCCACACGGACCGGCACCGGCGGGCCCGGCACCTCCGGCCCGGCGCCTCACCGGCAGCCGTCCGCCGCCCTGATCGTCCGGGCCGCCTCCCCGAGGGCCCGGCGCAGCACCGCGGGGTCCGTCGCGAGGTCCGCCTCACCGGGCGGGAGCAGCCAGCCCGAGCCCTCCACGGGAGGCTCCGGTGCCAGGGTCAGTCCGCGTCCGTCGGTCCCCGTGCACGTGCTCCCCGGTACGTCCCACGCCGCGGCCGTGCCCGGCGGCACGAGGAAACCCAGGGTGCCGCCCCCGTCGTCGTGCAGGACGGGGCCCACCGCCTCCGCCGTCCCGCGGCGCAGGATGTCGACCGCCTCCAGCCCCTGCCGCGCCGGCACCGTCACCACATCGCAGCCGACCGCCGGTGTGCTCGGCGGCGTACGAGGATCGTTGATCCGGCTGGTCTCCATCCCGGCCTCCACCACGAAAACCCCTGCTTGGACGAGCGGTCGGGAGTCGGGGGCCTCCCGGTCCGCAGAGTTCAACGCGGGAGGCCGTCAACGGCTACGGCGGAAGTCAGCCGCAAAGGATGGCACTTCATGGCAGATCACGGATGAGATATCCGGTTTGTAGCCAAACCCAACGTGACGACTCCGGCACAGCAGGTACGTTCTTGCTCGCCGGAAACAGGGCAGGCAATACGAACAACACGTACAAGTCACCCTGAAACCGGCATGGTTCGTCGGTTCGCACGAGAGGACCCGGCCATGGCGTCGTCAGCGGTGCCCTCGTCCCCACCCAACCGGCCGGCACGGCCGAACCTCACCTTCCGGCAGCTGCGCGGACAGCGCTCGCCGTCCGAGTTCGCCGCGGCGATCCGCCGGGCCGGCCTCGAGATCGGCGAGCAGGTCAGCTGTGACGCGCGCTACATCGGCCGGGTCGAGGCGGGTGAGATCCGCTGCCCCAACTACGCCTACGAACGGGTGTTCCTGCACATGTTCCCGGGTCGCACGCTCACCGACCTCGGGTTCGCGCCCCGCTCGTCGGTACGCGGACGCCGGGCGCGCGACATCGAGAACGCGCCCCTGACGCGCACCACGAACCTCACGAACGTCACGAGTGAGACCAGCGAGACCAGTGAGACCAGTGGGGCGTCCGAGCCGTATGACACACAGAACCCGTACGACCCGTACCACCCGCACGACACCTACGAGGAGAGCGACGTGCTACGTCGCGCATTCATGACCGGCGGGGGCGCCACGGTGGCCGCCGCCTCGCTGGGGCCCATGGGCCTCGCCCTCGACGCCGCGGCGGCACAGCGCCCCGTGCGCCGCGCCGGGGCGAGCGACGCGGGTGCCCTGGAAGAAGCCGTCCGCCGGATCCGGCTGCTCGACGACCGGCACGGCGCCGACGGCCTCTACCGCCGCGCGGCGGCCCCGCTGCGTGCCGCCTACGCGCTGCTCGACGCCGGCACGACCCGGCAGACGACGGCGGACCGGCTCTACTCCGGCGCGGGTGAACTGGCCATCTCCGTGGGCTGGCTGGCCCACGACTCGGGACGCTTCGACGACGCCCGCTCCCATTACGCCGAGGCCCTGGCGACCGCCCGGATGACCGGCGACCCGGGGCTGGAGGCGCACGCCTTCTGCAACACGGCGTTCCTCGCGCGCGACGCGGGCCGACCGCGCGAGGCGGTCCGGGCGGCCCAGGCGGCACAGCGCGTCGCCCGGCCCGTGGGGTCGGCCCGGCTGATGTCGCTGCTCGCGCTGCGCGAGGCGGGCGGCTGGGCCGGCCTCGCCGACCGCGTCGGCTGCGAGCAGGCCCTGGCCCGGGCGCAGGCCCTGTTCGAGCGGGGCCCCTCGGACGCCGACCCCGAGTGGATGAGCTTCTACGGGGAGGCCGAACTGGAGGGCCTGGAGGCGCAGTGCTGGTCCACGCTGGGCGACTGGCCCCGGGCGGCACGGCACGCGCGGCGGGCGGCGGAACTCCAGGATCCGCACTTCACGCGGAACATCGCCCTGTACACGGCGGAACTGGCGGACGACCTCGCGCGGGGCGGACGGCCGGACGAGGCAGCGTTGGCGGGGATGCGGGTGCTGGACCTGCTGGAGGAGGTCCAGTCGTCCCGGATCCAGACGATGCTGGCGGCCACCGCGCGCGTGCTGCTGCCGCACCGCAGGGCTTCGGGGGTGTCGGCGTTCCTGGACCGGCACGCGTCCACGCCCCGGATGACCTGACGCGTACCTAGGCCAGGTGCCCCAGGTCGTTCCAGCTCTCGATCGCCGGCTCCCCGTAGGCCCATCCCAGCACCGACAGGGACGTCGGATTCAGCCGTATCCGGGCCGCGAAGTCGAGCGGCAGGCCCAGCCAGCGCGCGCCGATGGAGCGCAGGATGTGGCCGTGGGCGAAGATCAGGACGTCGCGGTCCTCGGAGCGGGCCCAGGAGACGACCTCGTCCGCCCGGGCCGTCACCTCGGCGAGCGTCTCGCCCTCGGGGACGCCGTCGCGCCAGATCAGCCAGCCGGGCCGGACGGCCTGGATGTCCGCCGGCGTCATGCCCTCGTACGCGCCGTAGTCCCACTCCAGCAGCGCGTCCCAGGCACGCGCGCGGTCCCCGAAACCGGCCAGTTCGCACGTCTCACGCGCGCGTGCCAGCGGGCTGGTGCGCACCTCGACGCCGGGCAGGCCGTCGTAGGGCGCCCGGTGCAGGCGCTCGCCGAGCAGCTTGGCGCCGCGCCGGCCCTCCTCCAGAAGCGGCACGTCGGTCCTGCCCGTGTGCTTGCCGGACAGGGACCACTCGGTCTGTCCGTGGCGGGCCAGCAGGATGCGCGCAGCCATGGGGCACCTTTCCGGAAGAAAAACGCAAGCGGAACTCCCCCATCATCGCGCACCCTGTTCCCGGGCAACCCGGGGGGCGATCTCTGCGTCTTTGAGGTCCGGAGAGCGCCCCCTGGGCGCGCACGTACGCCGTAAAGTGGCACGACCGGACGGCCGGGCGCCGCGTGACGACGAAGGGGGAGGCGATCGGATGCCGCACACCGAGACACCGGGCACCGAGGCGGCCCCCGCGCGCAGGCTGCGCTGGTGGACCGAGCTGCCGCTGATCCTGCTGGTGTACGCGTGCTACACGGCGGGCCGGCTCCTCGCCCGGGGCGACGTCTCCGGTGCGGTCGACCACGGTCTGGCGCTCCTGCGCTTCGAGAAGGCCCTGTACCTCAACTTCGAGCACCCGCTCAACCGCCTCTTCACGCGCGAGGCCTGGATAGGCATACCGGCCGACTTCTGGTACGCGTCCCTGCACTACCTGGTCACGCCGGCGGTCCTCGTGTGGCTCTTCCGCTCCCGCGCCGTGCGCTACCGCGCCGCGCGGACGTGGCTGATGACGTCCACCCTCATAGGCCTGATCGGTTTCACCCTGCTGCCGACCTGCCCGCCCCGGCTCCTCGACGCGAGCCACGGCTTCGTGGACACGATGGCCCAGTACAGCTCCTACGGCTGGTGGGGCGGCGCGGCGAGCGCACCGCGCGGCATGGGGGGCATGACCAACCAGTACGCGGCCATGCCGAGTCTGCACGTGGGCTGGGCCCTGTGGTGCGGAGTGATGCTGTGGCGCTACGGCGGCACGCGCACGGCGAAGGCGGCCGGTGTCGCCTACCCGCTGATCACGACGATCGTGGTCATGGGCACCGCCAACCACTACTTCCTCGACGCCGTCGCGGGCGCGGCCGTCATGGGCGTCGGACTGCTGCTGGCGCCGTTCGTGATGCGGACGGCGGACCGGGTCAGGGCACAGCTCCTGCCGCGTGTCACGCCGGTCGCGGCGGACTCTTCCGGCGCAGGTTCCCCGATTGTCAGTGCCGGATGCCAGACTTCCGCGGGTGAGCGAATTCCACGGCAGCGCGAGCCGCGGCTCGGAGCGGGAGCCGAGCCGGGTGCCTCCCCCAAGGACGCGGGGGACGGCGCTCCGGCACCGGCTCGCTGAGCTGCGCGGCCCCGACGTACCCCCGAAGGCACTGGACGCGCGCGCCCTGGCGGCCCTGGCCGCCAACCCCGGTTGCGCGCGGCGCGCGATCCTCGACGGCGCCGGGGTGAACAAGACGGCCCTGGCGAGCGCGCTGGGTTCGCCGTCGGCCTTCGGCCAGTCGCAGTTCGCGCTCACGCGGGGCAACGCGTTCGAGGCGAAGGTCAAGGCCGACGGCGGCGCGGAGCTGCTGCGGCTGGTGCACGAGAAGCTGGACCGCGCGGCCGAACCACCCGCCGACGCGCGCGTGCCCGACCTGACCGCGACCGGCCCCCAGGGGCGCACGGCCCGTACGGCGCTGGAGCTGCGCGAGGCCGCGGCGCACCCGGGCGCGTGGACGCTGCTCGACCACCCGATGCTGGCGCTGGACGTCGCGGGCTCCCCCGCGTTCCTGGAGCCGGACGCGGTGGTGGTGCACCCGGACGGCAGCTGGACGGTGGTGGAGATCAAGTCGTTCCCGCTGCTGGACGGTTCGGCGGACCCGGCGAAGGTGGGGGCGGCGGCCCGGCAGGCGGCGGTGTACGTGCTGGCGCTGGAGGAGCTCGCGGCCCGGCTGGACCCGGCCCCGCGCGTGCGGCACCGGATCCTGCTGGTCTGTCCCCGGGACTTCTCCAACCAGCCGGCCGCGTCCGCCGTGGACATCCGCAAGCAACGCGCCGTGACGGCCCGCCAGCTGGCCCGGCTGACCCGCATCGAGGACATCGCCGACGCCCTCCCCGAGGGCACGTGCTTCTCGCCCGAGCTGCCCGCCGAGGAGCTGACGGCCGCCGTGGAGTCGGTCCCGGCGACGTACGCGCCCGAGTGCCTGTCCGCGTGCGAGCTGGCCTTCCACTGCCGGACCCGGTCCCGCGAGACGGGCGCGGTGACCTCGCTCGGCCGCCCGCTGCGGGCGGAACTGGGCGGCCTGACGACCGTCGAGGAGGTCCTCGCGGCCGCCCGCGGTGAGGCGGGCGACCCCGGCGACCCGGCGGTGGCGGCCCTGCGCCGCGCGGCGGCCCTGCGCGCCGAGGCCCTGGAGGCGGCGTGTCGCTGATCTCCACCCTGGCCCGCCTCGAAGCGGTCAGCACAGGCCGCGCCCAGCCCGCCGCCACCGTCCGGCACCGGCACCTGGGCGACCGTCCCCTGGTGTTCGTGCCGCTGATCACCGCCGGTGAGGCCGGTGCCCCGCTCGGCGCGCTGGTCGGCACCGACCGGGACGCGCCGCGCCTGCTGGTCGTCCCGCAGCCCCGCGACCGCGACCTCAGGTTCGCGTTCCTGACCGACCTGGCCGACGTGGTGCTGCCCTACGTCGACGCGTACGCGGAGGTCGTCGAGGCCGCCGAGCGCACCGAGACCGACCCGGAGACCGGCAAGCGGGTCAAGGTCGAGGTCGACCTGTGCGCGGACACGCCGCAGCTGATCGTGCCGAGCCGGGCGGGCATCGACCTGGTGCGGCTGCTCGGGCGGTCGATGCGGTTCCGGCGGACGGCCGAGCAGGACCCGGAGGCCCCGTACCCGGCGCCGCCGCGGGTGCCGCTGCTCGGGCGGTGGCTGACGCACTTCGGGGAGCGGGCCCGGGTGCCCGGCTCCTCGCTGCTGCTGGCGATGACCGACGTCCTCGGCCGGCACTGGGCGACCGGGCAGTCCACGCTGGAGGACCAGCACCTGGGGGCGCTGCTCGCCTGGATCGACCCGCCCGAGGGCATGACCGGCGCCGAGGCCGCGCTGAAGGCCGAGCTGGAGCGGGACGCCCAGGGGCAGCTGACGTGTCCCCCGGCCGGTCCGGCCACCGACCCGGCCTTCGACAACAAGCTCCTCGCCCCGGCCATCGAGCGCTACGACCGCGCCCGCACGGCCCTCGCCGCCGCCGAGGACGGCCTGGAGGCCGACGACCGGCTGGGGGCGCTGACCGCCGCCGAGCGGGAGATCCGCGATCTGGTGCTGAGCCGCACCCGGCCCACCTGGGACGCGGTCTGGCGGGGCCTGGACCTGCTGCGGGAGCTGCCCGAGGGGGCCCACGTCGAGGAGCGGTGGACCCGCGACCGCTGGTCGTTCACCGGCCACCGCGACCGGGTCCTGTCGGGCGAGCCCCCGCAGCCGCGCCGCGACGACGCCGTCACCGCGGCGAACAAACTCGCGACGCGCGAGCGCGAACAGGCCCGGCTGGAGGCGCAGGAGGCCCTCGACGACCCGCTGGTGATGGCGGGCAGGCGGCTGGCCGGGGAGGCGTTCGCGGGTGAGGTCACCGACGTCGTGATGGCGTACAGCGAGGGCAAGCGGCCCAGCCCCCGCCCCCTGGTCACGATCCGTACGGACGACCGGCCGCATCTCGGGGAGCGGACGAAGGTGTACCGATCGCTGGGCGGGAAGCCGCAGTCGGCGGAGTTCGTCGCGGACGAGGAGGACGGCGCGTACGTCGTGCTGCGGATCCTCGACAAGATGGGCCGCGGCAAGGAGCCCGAGCCGGGCTCGGTGCCGGAGAAGGGCGACCGGGTCTGCTTCACGCTCTTCGAGCACGAGCAGCGGGGCGGCGCGAAGCTGCCCGACCCGGAGGAGACGCCGTGGACGCACGGCGGGCCGCCCGGCGAGGCGACCCTGGAGGCCGCCGACCCGGTGACCGAGGAGGACGTCCTGTGACCACGGTGTTCGATCCCTCGGCCGCCGCGGCCCAGGCCACCGACGCGATCCTCCACGACACCCTCCACGGCATGGCGCGCGGTGTGGTCGTGGACTCCCCGCCCGGCGCCGGCAAGTCCACGCTGGTGGTCCGGGCGGCCCTGGAACTGGCGGAGGCCGGTCACCCGCTGATGGTGGTCGCGCAGACCAACGCCCAGGTCGACGACCTCGTCCTCCGGCTCGCCGAGAAGAACCCCGAGCTGCCGGTGGGGCGCCTGCACAGCAGCGACGCCGACCCGTACGACAAGGCGCTCGACGGCCTGGAGAACGTACGCAAGTCGGCCAAGGCGGCGGACCTCGCGGGGCAGGCCGTGGTGCTCTCGACGGCGGCGAAGTGGGCGCACGTCAAGGTCGACGAGCCGTGGCGGCACGCCATCGTCGACGAGGCGTACCAGATGCGCTCGGACGCGCTGCTGGCGGTGGCCGGGCTGTTCGAGCGGGCGCTGTTCGTGGGCGACCCGGGGCAGCTCGACCCCTTCGCGATCGTGGGCAGCGAGCAGTGGGCGGGCCTCTCCTACGACCCGTCGGCCTCGGCGGTGACGACCCTGCTCGCGCACAACCCTGACCTGCCGCAGCACCGCCTGCCGGTCTCCTGGCGGCTCCCGGCCTCGGCGGCGCCCCTGGTCTCGGACGCCTTCTACCCCTACACGCCGTTCCGCAGCGGCACCGGCCACGGCGACCGCGCCCTGTCCTTCGCCGTGCCGTCGGACGGCTCGGGCCCCGACCGGGTGATCGACGAGGCGGCCGCGTCGGGCTGGGGCCTGCTGGAACTGCCCGCCCGGCACACCCCGCGCACGGACCCGGAGGCGGTACGGGCGGTGGCGACGGTCGTCCGCCGCATGCTGGACCGCGGCGGCGCGGCGACCTCGGAACGCTCGCCCGACCCCTCGCCCCTGACCGCCGACCGGATCGCGGTCGGCACGGCCCACCGGGACCAGGCGGCGGCGGTCCGGGCGGCCCTCGCCGACCTCGGCGTCACCGACGTGGTCGTGGACACGGCGAACCGGCTGCAGGGCCGCGAGTACGACGTGACGGTGGTCCTGCACCCCCTCTCCGGCCGCCCCGACGCGACCGCGTTCCACCTGGAGACGGGCCGCCTCTGCGTCCTGGCCTCCCGCCACCGGCACGCCTGCATTGTGGTCTGCCGGGCGGGCGTGACCGACCTCCTGGACGACTATCCGTCGACGGAGCCGGTGCAGTTGGGGACGGTGGTGAAGTTCCCGGACGGCTGGGAGGCGAATCACGCGGTGCTGGCACATCTCGCGGAGCACCGGGTGGCCTGGCGGCCATG
>NZ_JBEXTS010000012.1:104379-342005 GCF_040628815.1 Streptomyces sp. NPDC006140
CATGACCCACGCAAGCGGAAACGCCGCACCCCGCCGGCCGGAGGCCGGCACGCCCCCGGAGGCGGCCGATGAACACAGCCCGGACGGCTGGGAGGCCAACCACGCGGTGCTCGCCCATCTCACGGAGCACCGGGTGACCTGGCGGCCATGACCCACGCAAGCGGAAACGCCGCACCCCGCCGGCCGGAGGCCGGCACGCCCCCGGAGGCGGCCGATGAACACAGCCCGGACGGCTGGGAGGCGAATCACGCGGTGCTGGCGCATCTCGCGGAGCACCGGGTGGCCTGGCGGCCGTAGCGAACGCGGGGTGGTGGGGCGGCCGTATCCACAACCGCGATGCCCACTTGCGCACCCGCGAGACAATGGACGGTGGCCCGTTCCACCTGGAGGGTCAGCGCGACGTACGAGGAGGAGAAGACATGGCGGAGCCCACGCCGCGTCGGAACGAACCGCGGCTACGCCCCGCGCCCCTGCTCTTCGAGCCCGCGGAGGCGGCCTCCGACCCTGAGCACTTCTTCGACCTCGAGTCGATCGACGACCCACGGGCGCTGCTGGCCCGGGCGACCGAGCTGGCGCTGGCGTTCCGGGCGGCGGCGGACCGGGCGGTGGAGTTCCAGGCGATGGCGGCGGCCCAGCTGGCCGATCCGCGGCGGTTCGACCGGCTGACGACGGCGGACATCGCCGAGCGGGCCGAGTGGACCGAGGACTACGCCAAGAAGATGGTCGAGTTCGGGCGGGACCTGATGCGGGGCGGCACCGAGGGCCGGGAGCCCGGCGAGCCGGTGTGAGACGGGGCCGCACCGATCACCTGGCATATGCCAGGCGGGCAAGATACCCGCTCCCACCCCCTCCTGTCCCGATTTCCGGCAACCCTCGGGAACCGCGCCCTCACGGCGGGTACACCTGGATGCCATGAGCAGCGCATGGAACGCCTCCCACGTCACCCCCGACGGAGCCGCCTGGCTCGCCTCGGCAGGAACGTATCCGCGAAGCACGCTCGCCCTCTGGGAGGAGCGGCCGGACGCCCCGGTCGTGCTGCCCTGCGGGTCGGTCTTCGACGTGGTCAGCGCACCGGCCCTGTTCGGGCGCCGGATGCTGGACCGGCTGTGGGACGACGGCCCCGGCTCGGGCCCGGTCGCGGAGCTCCGCGGCAGGATGCTGCTGTTCGCCGCCCCGGGCACGGCCCAGCGGCTGCCGGCGCTGCTGGAGTGGGAGGAGTGGGGCACGCGGGGCTGGGAGGGCCGGGAGAGCCGCCGCACGGACGCCGTACCTCCGCTGCTGTGCCACGGCACCGGCGACGCGGTGACCGTCCCGGCCCCCACGCAGGGCCCCTCCCCCCTCACCCCCGCCCGCTCCACCGCCCGCTGGCTCGTCGCGCCGGACACCCGTCAGCCCTGGCTGCCGGGCCCCGAGGTCCTGCTGTGGGCGGCCGTCCGGGCGGCCCGCTCGGCCGTGCGGATATCGATTTTTCCTCCTCCGGACCAGGGTGCTAAGGTCTACGACGTCAGCAGGCGCCGCTAGCTCAGTTGGTTAGAGCAGCTGACTCTTAATCAGCGGGTCCGGGGTTCGAGTCCCTGGCGGCGCACAGACGGTGAAGGGCCCCTCGCGAGAGCGAGGGGCCTTTTGCATGCATGCCCGGAGGCCCTTCAACGGGCCACCATGATCTTGATCGTCCAGGCCCCCGAAGCCGTGCGCCCCTCCACCTCCACCCGTACCGCCTCCCCCGGCACCGTGAAGCTCTCCCCGAGGGCGATCGGCGCGTCCGCGAGAGGCGGGTAGACCGAGTCCTCCCAGCAGGCCTCCGTGCGCGGGTGGGCGTCGATCACCTCGATCGGCCCGCCCCCGGACTGCGCCCCGCCCCGCACCCGGTACACGAGCACCCCCTGCCGGCACGCCGCCGCGTCGTTGCCCACCGGCCCCCGCGCCTCGAAGGCGAGCACGCTGTCGCGGCCCGTCCGCACGACGGCGAGCTTCGTGCCCCGCCCGAGCCCGAAGGCCGGCGCCCCGGCGGCGCCCGTCACCGGCACCCCCGGCCCCGCGGCCAGCGGCTCCAGCGTCAGCCGGGCGGGACCGGCGTCCTGCACACACCGCACCTGCCGCGAATCCAGCCAGCCCAGCTTCCATTTGTGCCAGCCGAACAGATCCGGTGCCAGTCCGAACTGGCTGCCCATCAGGTCCCAGTCACCGACGTGCGTGTCCCAGTCGCCCTTGCCGTCGGCGGGCCGGTGGTAGAGGTCGGGCAGGTCGAAGACGTGCCCGGTCTCATGGGCGAGGACGAGCCGGTCCGGCGGATGCTGCTCGAACACCGTGACGACCCGGCGCAGGTCGGTGCCGTCGGCCCGCATCGGGCTCGTGAGGTTCACGACCTTCGTCGCGTCGGAGTCCACGCCCGGCGCGTCCGGGTCGGCGACGAAGTACACGACGTCGTAGCGCGAGAAGTCCACCCGCGGGTCGGCCACGGCGAGCGCGTCGCGCAGGTAGGCGGCCCGGTGCTCGGGGCTCCAGTCGCGCTGTATGTCGTACGCGGTGGACGGCCGGGGCATCTGGATCCAGTGCCTCAGCGGGTGCGGGCGCAGCGTGAAGCGGCCGTAGGAGGCGCGTTCGAAGAAGCGGGTGGTGGCCGGGAAGTGGTCGGCGGTCAGCTCCTGCGGCGTGGTCAGCGGGTGGGCGTCCGGGAAGGACAGGAAGACCATGACCGCGTCCAGGGCCCGGGCCGGGCGCGGATAGGCGGCGTTCCAGGTGTCCAAACCCTCCGAGTGGTGGGCGTCGGTGCGGGTCAGGGCGCAGGGCGCGGCCGAGTCGGCCTCGGCGGCCGAGGGGCCGGTGCCGAGGGAGGTGGCGGCGAGCGCCGACATGGTGGTGAACACGGCCGCGGTGCTGCGCAGTCGGGCGCGCGGGAACGGACGCGGCACGGAGACCTCCGGGTACGGTTCGCGGGACACCGCACCCAGCCTGTGGGGATTTGTCGTACCGCGCCCTGTTTGCCTGCACCAGTTGGGTGAGAAAGCCGAAAATTCGCGGAAGCCGACACCCCCGAAGCACTCACGGAACGTCACAACTGGTCGGGGGCCTGAAGAGGACGTCCAGGTGCGAGCAGAAACGATCTGGCAGAAGCGCGGACTGGCCGGGAAGACTGGACACCGGCTGGAAGCCCCTGGAGCCAGCCTCTATGATCGGCACACTTTCCTGACCTTTCCTGCACGGACAGAGATCGAATACATGCGGGAGCGAGCGGTGAGCGGAACCTCCGAAGGGCCGGCGCCCGCGGCAGACCTCGACGCGCCGATCGTCACAGAGAGTGAGATTGATACGCCTCCCCGTACCGATCCCCGGCCGCAGCCGCCCTACCGCTCCGTCTTCACGGCCGCCCCGCTCGCCATGGCCGTCGTCGACCGCGAGGGCCTCGTCGTCAGCGCCAACGACTCGCTCGCCGCGCTGCTCGGCGGCAGCCCGGACTCCCTCGCCGGATCCGTCGCCGCCGACCTGGTCGACCTCGGCTCCGACGCCCGCACCTGGCACGCCTACCGCGAGGTGCTGCGCGGCCGGCAGTCCCGGCTGCGCTGCACGCGCCGCCTGAAGCACCCCGACGGGCACTCGCTGTGGGTGCAGGTGACGGTCGCGCCGCTGCCCGCCGAGGACCGGGGCGTGCTGCTGTCGGTCGCCGACATCAGCGCCCGCCGGGAACTCCAGGCCCGGCTGCGGCACTTGCAGATGCACGACCCGGTGACCCGGCTGCCCAACCGCACGCTGTTCTTCGAACGCCTGTCGGCCGCGCTGGAGGCGGAGGCGTACGAGCAGAGCGGCACGGGCCGGATCGGGCTGTGCTACCTGGACCTGGACGGCTTCAAGGCCATCAACGACACCCTCGGCCACCGCGTGGGCGACCGGCTGCTGGCCGCCGTCGCCGAGCGGCTCACGCGCTGCGCGGAGGAGGCCGGCCACTCCCGGCCCAGCATCCCGCTGGTGGCCCGGCTCGGCGGTGACGAGTTCGCGCTGCTCGTCGAGGACTCCACCGGCACCGAGCAACTGGCCGAGCTGGCCGAGTCGGCGCTGCGGGCGATCCAGGACCCGTTCGACATCCTGGGCCAGCGGTTGTCGGTGTCGGCGTCGATCGGTGTCGTCGAACGGCACGCGGCCGGGACGAGCCCGACCGCCCTGATGCAGGCCGCGGACACGACCCTGTACTGGGCGAAGGCCGACGGCAAGGCCCGCTGGACGCTGTTCGACCCGGAGCGCAACGCCCACCGCATGACCCGCCAGGCCCTCGCCTCCACGCTCCGCCCGGCCATCGACCGGGGCGAGTTCCAGCTGGAGTACCAGCCGCTGGTCGGCATGGAGGACGACCGGCTGCACGGGGTCGAGGCGCTCGTCCGCTGGAACCATCCGCAGTTCGGCGTCCTCACGCCGAATCGGTTCATCGGACTCGCGGAGGAGGACGGTTCGATCGTTCCGCTGGGCCGCTGGGTGCTGCGCACGGCCTGCCGGCAGGCCCGCCGCTGGCAGCTGGACCACCCCGACGGGCCGCCGATCTTCGTGAGCGTGAACGTGGCGGTCCGTCAGGTGTGGGACTCCGACCTGGTCGCGGACGTGGCCGAGACCCTGGCCGAGACGGGCCTCGCGCCGCACCTGCTGCAACTGGAGCTGACGGAATCGGCGGTGATGGGCTCGGCGGGCCGTCCGCTGCAGGCGCTGAAGGCCCTCAGCGAGATGGGCGTCCGCATCGCCATCGACGACTTCGGCACGGGCTACTCGAACCTGGCGTATCTGAGCCGGCTGCCGGTGTCGGTGCTGAAGCTGGACGGGTCCTTCGTGCGGGGCTTCCAGTACGACGACCGGGAGGCGGCCGCCCGGGCGAACCCGGCCGACGAGGTCGTCGTCGAGGCGATGATCCAGCTGGCCCACCGGCTGGGCCTGACGGTCACCGCGGAGTGCGTGGAGACCTCGGCCCAGGCCACGCGGCTGCGGAGCATCGGCTGCGACACCGGACAGGGCTGGCTGTACTCCCGTCCGGTGCCGCCGGATCGTATCTCCGAGCTGCTGGGCACGCCGGGCGTTCAGGCGGGCGTCGGCAACCCGTAGGCGTCGGCGATGAGTTCGTAGGAGCGCACGCGGACGTCTCCGCCGTGCGCGTTGGCCGTGATCATCAGCTCGTCGGCGCCGGTGCGCTTGGCGAGGTCGTCCAGGCCCGAGCGGACCTGGTCCGGGGTGCCGTGGATGACGTTGGCGTTCCAGGAGTCGACGAAATCGCGCTCCATCGGGCTGAACTCGTAGGCCTCCGCCTCCTCCGGGGTGGGCACGAGGCCGGGGCGGCCGGTGCGCAGCCGGACCATGCTGAGGGCGGCGGCCAGCACCTGGCGGCGGGCCTCCTTCTCCTCGTCGGCGGCGAGCGCGGAGACGCCGATCAGGGCGTACGGCCGGTCGAGCACGGCGGACGGCTGGAAGGACTCGCGGTACAGGTCCAGGGCCGGGATGGTGTTCCGCGCCGAGAAGTGGTGGGCGAAGGCGAACGGCAGGCCGAGCGCCCCGGCCAGGCGGGCGCTGAAGCCGGAGGAGCCGAGCAGCCAGAGCGGCGGGCGGTGCGGGGACTGGACGCCGCCGGGGGACGTGGCCTGGACCGGGCCGGGGACGGCGTGGATGCGGCGGTAGGGATGCCCGTCGGGGAAGTCGTCGTCGAGGAAGCGGGTCAGCTCGGCGAGCTGCTCGGGGAAGTCGTCGGCGCCTTCGTTGAGCCTGTCGGTGCGTCGCAGGGCGGCGGCCGTGGCGCCGTCGGTGCCGGGCGCGCGGCCGAGGCCGAGGTCGATCCGGCCCGGGGCCATCGCCTCCAGCGTCCCGAACTGCTCGGCGATCACCAGCGGGGCGTGGTTGGGCAGCATCACGCCGCCCGAGCCGAGGCGGATGCGGTCGGTGTGGGCGGCGAGGTGGGCGAGGATCACGGCCGGGGACGAGGAGGCCACGCCCGGCATGGAGTGGTGCTCGGCGACCCAGTAGCGGTGGAAGCCGCGCCGCTCCGCGAGACGGACCAGGTCGACGCTGGTGCGCAGCGCGTCGGTGGCGGTGCGGCCGGCCCCTACGGTGACCAGGTCCAGTACGGAGAGGGGGACGGGGGCGCTGCCCTGTGCTGCGCCGCGTATCTCGTCTGCCGCCACGGTGGGGTGCCTCCTGCTGTGGGCCGTGTGCTGTCGTCCCGGCTCTAACAGGGGACTGTCTCCGGTTATTCCCGGCAGTGGCGGCCCGGGGCGGTCAGGCGGCCTGCTCCCAGTCGCTCCGGGCGCAGTCGGGCGGGGGCGGGGAGTCGGTCTTCTCGCGGGCCCGCAGGACGATCCAGGCGAGGGCGGTCGCACCGAAGAGCCACCACGGCAGGGTCCACACGGCGCCCCACCAGCCGGCCCGGGGATGGACGAAGGCATCCGCGGCGGCGCTGATCATGGCCGCGGCCAGGCTCCAGCACAGCAGACGGGCGGAGAGCTGGACAGCGCTTGCGGGGGATCTGAACGGGCCCGGTGCGGCCATCGGGGAATCCTTCACGGCACGACTGGCTGCGGACGTGGCCAGTGTGCACGCGATGGACACCGGAAGGGGAACGCGCTTTCGGTCAACTCAAGAGCCGTGTGGGGCGGCGGAGTTGAGCGTTCCTCAGCTTCCGGTGGAGTACAGGAGCGCATGTGCCCCACTTTGCCCCGAATAAGCGGTAGGACCGATTCCGGCCCACGTGGCAGGCCGGTTCGAGGGCACGGGCCCCTTCGATCGGCTGCTGGGAGGACACGCCTTGGACTTCATGGCGCGGCGTGCGGTGGGCGCGGTCGTCGGTTTCGTCTTCCCCTCCGCCCTGCCCCGGCGGCGCCGGGAACGGCCCGCCGTCCCGCCGCCGCCGTATCCGCCGCCCGAGCGGAGGGCATGAGGCCGCCCCACAGAGAGGCGACGGAGGGCATGAGGCCGCCTCACCAAAACGCGGGGATCACGCCTGGATGATCGGCTCCCGTGTGAACAGCGCCCCCAGTTCCGGTGCGTTGACCCGGCGGTCGGCCAGGCGCAGGGCCTCCCAGACCGTGACCTGGTTGGCGGTGAGGATCGGCTTGCCGAGTTCCTTCTCCAGGGCCGGGATGTGCGCGGCCGTGTGCAGGGCCGTGTCGGGCAGGAGGAGGGCCTCGGCGTCGGGGTGGTCGGAGTTCCGGGCCAGGGTGAGGAGTTCCGCCTCGCCCCAGGTGCCGACCTCGGCCGCCGTGATGATGCCTGAGCTGCTGACCGACACGACGTCGACGCCGTCCGCGCGGAGGAACTGCGCGAAGAGCTGCGCCACGTCCTCCGGGTACGTCGCCCCGATCGCGACCCGCCGCACCCCCAGCTCCCGTACCGCGTGCACGAACGCGAAGGACGTCGACGAGGCCGGCATGCCCGCCGTCTGGGCCAGCGCGCGCACCTGCTCCTGCGCGCCGTCCCAGCCGTAGACGAAGCTGCCGCTCGTGCAGGCCCACACCACGGCGTCCGCACCGGCGTGCCGCAGCTCCTGGACGCCGGCCGCGAGCCGCCCGGCCGCGCCCATCTCCAGCAGCGCGTCCACCCGGTGCGCGTCCTCACCGATGTCGGTGTGCACCAGGTCCACCCGGATGTCGCTGCCCAGCAACTGCTCGATGCGCGGATAGTCGTCCTCGGCGGAGTGGCCCGGGTAGAGGAATCCCAGTGCTGTCATGTCCAGCCTTCCTGCTGCTGCTCTTCTTCCGGCACGACGGGACCGGGGTCCGCCCCCGGCGGTACGGGGCCGGACCGCGCCGCCGGATTGATCAGCGCTTGATACGGCCCCACGGCACGGGTACCCAGTCGGCGCAGCGCCGCCCACATCGTCACTTGGTTGGCCGAGATCACCGGGATGCGCAGCTCCGCCTCCAACTGGGGGATCACGTCGTAGGTGGGCAGGTTGGTGCAGCTGATGAACAACGCGTCGGCGTCGCCGCGGACGGCCTGGCGCGCCATGTCCACGACCTCCCGGTAGGGCACCTTCCAGATGTGCCGGGTCAGGCCCATGAAGGCGCAGCCGGAGATCGCGACGCCGGCCTGGGCGACGTAGGCCTCCAGGGCCTGCGTGACCGAGACCGTGTACGGCGTGACCAGCGCGACCCGCCGGACGTCCAGCTCCACCAGGGCTTCCAGCAGGGCGCCGGAGGTGGTGATCGCCGGGACGGCACCGGCCCGGCTCATCGCCTCGCACATCGCCCGCTCGCCCATGACGCCGCCGACGAAGCTGCCGGACGTGCAGGCGTAGGCGATGACCTCGGGGGCGATCGCGTTGAGCGTGCGGACCGCCTCGCTCAGCGTCTCGTGCTCGCTGACCAGGCGGGCGAGGTCGAGACTGACCTCGACCGGCACGTACGGCGTGCGTGTCATGTGCAGGGAGACCCCGTCCGGCACCCAGCGCCACAGTTCGCGGTCGAGTGCGAAGTCGAAGGGGGCGACGACGCCGACCCCGCGCTGCGGGCTGGGCCCGCCGAGAAATGAGACGTCCATGGCAGGCACCGGCCTCACGCTGGGCAACGAGTGTGCAACGGATCGTGGGAACGCCCGTGTTGACGACGGTAGGTTCGGGTGCGAGCGTGGTCAATCCGCCCGGATCATTCCTTGGTCAACACCGTGTTAACTCGTCGTCACCGGCCGCCTCCCGAAGGCAGGCCGCCCCCGCCGCACGGCTGGAGAAACGGCTGCTCATGCCCACCCCCACCCTGCTCGTCCTGGACGCCGAACCCCTCCCCCGCCTCGGTCGCCTCACCGGCCGCGCCCGTATCGAACACACTGACGCAGCCGGGCTCGCGGAGCATCTCCCGCGCGCGGATGTACTGCTGGTGTGGGACTTCACCTCGCGCGCCGTGCGGGACGCCTGGCCGGGCGAGGGCCCCCGGCCGCGCTGGGTGCACACGGCGAGCGCCGGCGTGGACCACCTGATGTGTCCGGAACTCGCCGCCTCCGACACGGTGGTGACGAACGCGCGGGGCATCTTCGACCAGCCGATCGCCGAGTACGTCGCCGCGCTCGTGCTGGCGATGGCCAAGGACCTGCCGCGCACGCTGGAACTGCAGCGGGAGCGGACCTGGCGGCACCGCGAGTCGCACAAGGTGGCCGGGACCCGGGCCGTGGTGGTCGGTTCCGGACCGATCGGCCGGGCGATCGCCGGCACGCTCGAGGCGCTGGGCGTCACGACCGCGCTCGTGGGCCGCGCCCCGCGCGCCGGCGTGCACGGCCCGGAAGACCTGGACCGGCTGCTGGCGCGCGCCGACTGGGTGATCGCGGCCGCGCCGCTCACCGAGCAGACGCACGGCATGTTCGACGCCCGCCGCTTCGGCGTGATGCAGCCGTCGGCCCGGTTCGTGAACATCGGCCGGGGCCAGCTCGTCGTCGAGGAGGACCTGGCCGACGCCCTGACCAAGCAGTGGATCGCGGGCGCCGCGCTGGACGTCTTCGCCGACGAACCCCTGACCCCCGACAGCCCGTTGTGGCGGCTCCCGGGCCTGATCGTGTCGCCCCACATGAGCGGCGACACGATCGGCTGGCGGGACGACCTCGGCGCGCAGTTCGTGGAACTGTACGAGCTGTGGGAGACCGGCAAGCCGCTGGTGAACGTGGTCGACAAGCAGCGTGGGTATGTACCGGGCCACTGACGTTCCTGGGAGGGTGGATGACCGAGCTCACCGAGCTGACCGCCGTACGGCTCCTCGACGGCTACCGCAAGGGCGAGTGGAGCCCTGTGGAGGCCACGCGGGCGGCGCTGGAGCGGGCCGAGGCGATCCAGCCGGAGGTGAACGCCTTCGTCCGGCTGACCGCCGAGGACGCGCTGGCCCGGGCCCGGGAGTCGGAGGAGCGATGGCGGCGCGGTGAGCCCCGGGGGCTGCTGGACGGGGTGCCGGTCACCGTCAAGGACATCCTGCTGCTGCGCGGGGCGCCGACCCTGCGCGGGTCGAAGGCCGTGGATCCGGCCGGGCGCTGGGACGAGGACGCGCCGTCCGTGGCGCGGCTGCGGGAGCACGGGGCGGTCTTCCTCGGCAAGACGACGACCCCCGAGTACGGCTGGAAGGGCGTGACGGACTCGCCGCTGAGCGGTGTGACCCGCAACCCGTGGGACCCCACGCGCACGGCGGGCGGGTCGAGCGGGGGCAGTGCGGCGGCCGTGGCGCTCGGCGCGGGACCGCTGTCGCTGGGCACCGACGGCGGCGGCAGTGTCCGCATCCCGGCGTCGTTCTGCGGGATCTTCGCGCTGAAGCCGACCTACGGGCGCGTGCCGCTCTATCCCGCGAGCGCCTTCGGCACGCTGGCACACGTCGGTCCGATGACGCGGGACGCGGCGGACGCGGCGCTGCTGATGGACGTCATCGGCCATCCGGACTCGCGTGACTGGTCGGCTCTCGCCCCGCCGCCCGGCGCGTACGCGGAGGGCCTGGCGGGCGGGGTGCGCGGGCTGCGCGTGGCGTACTCGCCTTCGCTGGGCGGGCAGGTGGCGGTGCGGCCGGCGGTCGCGTCGGCCGTGCGGCACGCCGTGGAACGGCTGGCGGACCTCGGCGCGTACGTCACCGAGACCGACCCGGACCTGACCGAACCGGTGGAGGCCTTCCACACCCTGTGGTTCAGCGGGGCGGCCCGGGTGACGCAGCATCTGGGACCGAAGCAGCGGGAACTGCTGGACCCGGGTCTGCGCGAGATCTGCACACAGGGCGCCCGCTACTCGGCGCTGGAGTATCTGGCCGCGGTGGACGTCCGGATGGACCTGGGCCGCCGGATGGGCCGCTTCCACGACACGTACGACCTGCTCGTCACGCCGACGCTGCCGATCACGGCGTTCGAGGCGGGCGCCGAGGTGCCGAAAGGATCCGGTCACCGGCGGTGGACGGGCTGGACGCCGTTCACGTACCCGTTCAACATGACGCAGCAGCCCGCGGCGAGCGTGCCCGTCGGCGCGGACGCCGACGGGCTGCCGGTCGGGCTGCAGCTCGTGGCCGCCCGGCACCGGGACGATCTGGTGCTGCGGGCGGCGCACGCGCTGTACGAGGCCGGGGTGGCGAGGGCCGGCCGGCCTACGCCCGCCGGAAGCTGAGCGTCTCCCCCGCCGCTCCCGACCGCCACAGGTCGTTGCAGGCCTCGGCCATGGCGTCGAGGCCTTCGACGACCTGGCCCCAGACGATGCCGGGGACCCAGCCGACATCGCCGTTCAGCAGCAGGTTGTTGCGCTCGTAGAACAGGGCCAGGTCGACGAGCGTGGTCCCGGCGCGGACCTCGCGGTCGTAGCCGTAGGACTTGGTCCCCAACTCCGCACCGGCGAAGGTGAAATAGCACAGATCGCCCGGAATGGGAGTGACGGTCGGGTTTTCCAGGGGTGGTTCGGTTGCGGCGAAGGGCGGGAAAAGGGCGTAGATCTCGTTGCGTGCGTACTTCGCGTGGTAGACGTCGCCGGCCAGCGGAAGGGAGTCCCAGACGGCCGCGCAGGTGATCGGCGCGCGGTCGTCCAGCAGCCTGGCCCTGCAGGTCACGTCCCGCTTGACCAGCGAGACTTCGATATAGCGATCACTCATGCCCTCCATGGGAGTGCCCCCCGCCCCCGCGGTCAAGGGCGCAGGGGGAGAGTGCGGGGCTTGAAAAGATCGGCATAACTCGCATGCGGTCGGGTAGCCGCGCGCCCATGGCTCCACCACGCAGAAGCCCATCGAGAAAACCCGAACCCCTACTCCGGGCCATATCCGGGCCCACCCGCCGGTCGCTGCTCGCGGGGGTCGCGGCGCTCGGCGCAGTGGGCGCCGCCGGATGCAGCCGGGTCGCCACCGCCTCGGACGTCAAGGGCGGCGACCTCCTCGGCCGGCTCCGGGCGGCGGGCGTCGTCCGCCTCGGCATCGCCGGCGAGATCCCGTTCGGCTTCATCGACAAGAACGGCGAGCTGACCGGCGAGGCGCCGGAGCTCGCCAAGGTGATCTTCAAGCGTCTCGGCGTCGACCGGGTGCAGCCCGTGCCGACCGAGTTCGGCTCGCTCATCCCGGGCCTGAACTCCCAGCAGTTCGACGTCGTGGCCGCCGGGATGTACGTCAACCCCGAGCGCTGCGAGCAGGTCATCTTCGCCGACCCCGACTACCAGATGCTCGACGCGTTCATCGTCCGCAAGGGCAACCCGAAGGGGCTGCACAGCTACAAGGACGTCGTCGGGAAGAAGGCGAAGTTCGCCACCGGGACCGGGTACGCCGAGATCCAGTACGCCGTCGAGGCGGGGTACGAGGAGAGCGACATCCTCATCGTCCCGGACCAGGTCGCGGGGCTGAACGCGGTCGAGGCGGGACGCGTGGACGTGTTCGCCGGCACGGCGCTCACCGTGCGCGAGGTGGTGAAGAAGTCCGCCAAGGCGGAGGCCACCGAGCCGTTCAAGCCGATCGTGGACGGCAAACCGCACGTCGACGGAGGCGCCTTCGCGTTCCGGCCGACCGAGACGAACCTGCGGGACGCCTTCAACGTGGAGCTGCGCAAGCTCAAGAAGAGCGGCGAACTCTTCCGCATCCTCAAGCCGTTCGGGTTCACCGAGGCCGAGATGACGGACCTGACGGCGAAGGAGCTCTGCGGCGGATGACCTCGGGACTCTGGGAACTGGTGCTCAAGGGCGTCTGGGTCACGATCCAGCTGCTCGTCTGCAGCGCGCTGCTGGCCGCGGCGGTGTCCTTCGTCGTCGGCGTCGCGCGCACCCACCGGCTGTGGATCGTCCGCTTCCTGGCGGGCTTCTACACCGAGGTGTTCCGCGGGACCTCGGCGCTGGTGATGATCTTCTGGGTGTTCTTCGTGCTGCCCCCGGCCTTCGGCTGGCAGCTGGTGCCGCTGTGGGCGGGCACGCTGGCGCTCGGCCTGACCTACGGGGCGTACGGCTCCGAGATCGTGCGCGGCGCGCTGAACGCGGTCGACCCGGCGCAGAAGGAGGGCGGGATCGCGCTCAGCTTCACGCCCTGGCAGCGGATGAAGCTGATCCTGCTGCCGCAGGCGGTGCCGGAGATGATCCCGCCGTTCTCCAACCTGCTGATCGAACTGCTCAAGGGCACCGCCCTGGTGTCGATCATGGGCATGGGCGACCTGGCGTTCAGCGGCAACCTGGTGCGCCTGGCGCTGCAGGAGAGCGCGGAGATCTACACGTACATCCTGCTGATCTACTTCGTGATCGCCTTCCTGCTCACCCGGGTCATGCGCGGTCTGGAGAAGAAGCTCAAGGCGGGCGTCGGCAAGAAGCCCGCCGACAAGACCCGGGCGCCTGAGCCGGTCGTGGTGGAGGCGGTCCGATGAACTGGGACTGGAGCGCGGTCTCCGACTTCATGCCGGACTTCTGGGAGGGCCTTCAGGTCACCCTGCAGATCCTGGTGATCGGCTCGCTGATCTCCTTCGTGCTGGGCCTGGTGTGGGCGCTGCTGATGCGGGTGCCGACGCGCTGGGTGACCTGGCCGGTCGGGGCGGTCACGGAGTTCGTCCGCAACACCCCGCTGCTGGTGCAGCTGTTCTTCCTCTTCTACGTGCTGCCCGAGTGGGGTCTGACGTTCTCGGCGCTGGCCACCGGCGTCTTCGCGATCGGGCTGCACTACTCGACGTACACCATGCAGGTCTACCGGGCCGGTATCGAGGCCGTGCCGGTCGGCCAGTGGGAGGCGGCGACGGCGCTGAACCTGCCGCTGCGCCGGACGTGGACCGCGGTGATCCTGCCGCAGGCGGTGCGCCGGGTGGTGCCCGCGCTCGGCAACTACGTCATCGCGATGCTCAAGGACACGCCGATGCTGATGGCGATCACCGTCCTGGAGATGCTCGGCCACGCGCGCCTGTTCTCGCAGGAGCACTTCCAGTTCACCGAGCCGCTGACGGTGATCGGAGTGGCCTTCATCGTCATTTCCTACCTGGCCTCCCTTGCCCTGCGAGCCCTGGAGCGACGCCTTGTCCACTGACACCGTTCCCACCCCCGAGACGAACCCCGAGAAGAACCCGGCCAGGAGCAGCGGCGAGCTGATCCGGCTGGAGCAGGTCACCAAGCGGTTCGGCGACCACACGGTCCTGGACCATCTGGACTTCTCCGTGGACGCCGGCAAGCACGTGACGCTGATCGGCCCCTCCGGGTCCGGCAAGACCACGATCCTCCGCCTGCTGATGACGCTGCTCAAGCCCGACGAGGGCACGATCACCGTGGACGGGGAGCGGCTGTTCCCGGCGCCCGAGAAGCAGGTGCGCGAGGTCCGCAAGAAGATCGGCATGGTCTTCCAGCAGTTCAACCTGTTCCCGAACATGACGGTCCTGCGCAACATCACCGAGGCGCCGGTCACGGTCCTCGGCCTGTCCAAGGACGCCGCCGAGGAGCGGGCGCGCGAGCTGCTGGAGCTGGTCGGGCTGACCGGCCACGTCGACAAGCACCCGGCGCAGTTGTCCGGCGGCCAGCAGCAGCGGGTGGCGATCGCCCGGGCGCTGGCGATGCGGCCGCAGGTGCTGCTCCTGGACGAGGTGACGTCCGCGCTCGACCCGGAGCTGGTCGCGGGCGTGCTCGACGTCCTCAGGGACATCGCCCGCTCCACCGACATCACCATGCTCTGCGTGACCCACGAGATGAACTTCGCCCGGGACATCTCCGACCAGGTACTGATGTTCGACTCGGGCCGGATCATCGAGGCGGGCCCGCCGGAGAAGATCTTCAGCGACCCGGAGAAGGACCGGACGCGGGAGTTTCTCAGCGCAGTGCTGTGACTACGGGCCGTGACCAGGCGGAACGCGCCACCGCCGAACCGGGGCATGCTCCTGGCATATGCCAGCGGGTCAATGCCCCGGTCCGGGCGCCCGGGAATCTTGTCAACCCCCGCTCCCCGCGGGCCCTTTGCCGGTTAACCTGAGAAAGGTTCACTGACCGGATTACGGCCCTAACAGCAAGCGCAGGGGGAGACCACCGTGGCGCTGAAGCACGAGCCGCCGACCACCCCGTACCACTCCGCCCAGGAAGCCCTGCGCGTCCTGGAGACGGTGGCGCGCAACAGTTCGGGCGTCACCGACGCCGAGCTCGCCCGGCGCACCGGCATCGGCCAGGAGCGACTGACCACGCTTCTGCGCATGCTGCGCCGCGAGGGCTACGTCGAGCAGATCACCGACGGCGCCTACGTCGCGGGCGAGACCCTGGCCCGTCTCGGCTCCGCCCACCACCGCGAGCAGGCCCTGAGCGACAAGCTCCAGCACACCCTCGACCGGCTGCGCGACTCGGTCGGCGCCGCCGTCTACATGAGCCGGTACGTCGACGGCGAGATCAGCGTCACCCAGTACGCCGACAGCCCGGCCACCCCCAAGGTCAACGAGTGGGTCGACTTCCGCTCCTCGGCCCACGCCACCGCCATCGGCAAGAGCCTGCTCACGCAGCTCGACCACGCCGGCCGCCGAGACCACCTCGCCCGGCACAAGATGGCCCGCCTCACCTCGCGCACGATCACCAGCGACCGGCTGCTGCTCTCCCGGCTGGAGGCCCAGCCGCCCACCGTGCCCGTCCTGGACCTCCAGGAATACGCGGTCGGCACGGTCTGCGCGGCCGTCCCCATCACGGCCGGCTCCACCGTCGGCTGCCTCGCCCTGTCCCTCCCCGTCGAGCACGCCCACCGCCTGCGCCAGGCCGCCGACACCCTCAACCGCAACGCGGCACCGGTCCTGCTGTCCATGGCGATCTAGGGCAGCGCCGGGTGGTTCGGAGCACCCCTCGGGACCAGGTACTATTTTCTCCGTCGCCCACCGCGAAGACGAAATCTCAGCGGTCGGCGGGAGTCATGCGCCGCTAGCTCAGTTGGTTAGAGCAGCTGACTCTTAATCAGCGGGTCCGGGGTTCGAGTCCCTGGCGGCGCACGATGACGATGGCGAGGCGTGTTCGCAGACAGCGCGAACCACCTCGCCATCTCTGTTATTGCGCGGCTTCGCCGCGCGCGGTGGGGGCTCCGCCACCCACACCCCCTGCCGAAGGGCCTCTCGTGGGAGCGAGAGGCCCTTCGGCGTCTTCCCTGGTCAGGCGGCGGTACGTGGACTCCCCCGGCGGTCGCCACCACACCGGGTCCGCGCACCGGACGCCCTCCCTGCGCAGAGCCGCCCGGTGGATCTTGTTCGTCGCTGTCACCGGCATCCGCTCCACCACCCGCACGAACCGGGGCGCCATCTTCGTCCCGAGGTCGGGCTGTGCGCGCAGGAACGCCGCGAAGCCCTCCGGATCGAACGTCCCGGCGATCGTGGCCATGACCTGGTCCCCGGTCACCGGGTCCGGCACCGCGTACACGGCGACGGCCGCGGCTCCCACGTAGCGGGCGAGGATGTTCTCGATCATCGCGGCGGCCAGGTTCTCCCCGTCGACGCGGAGGCGGTCGTCGGTGCGGCCGGCGAAGTAGAGGTAGCCCTCGCGGTCCCGGTAGAAGAGGTCACCCGTCCAGTACCAGCCTCCCCTGCGCCGCTCCGCCTCCGCCGCCGCGTTGCGCCAGTAGCCCTCGAAGGGGCTCGGGCCCTGGTTGACCAGTTCGCCGATCGCCTCGTCCCCGTTGAGCAGGCGCCCCGCCGCGTCGAAGCGGGCCGGCGGGCACTCCTCGCCGGTCGCCGGGTCGAGGACGACCAGCCCGGGCGCCGCGCGGCCGACGGCCCCGGGCGGTGTCCCCTGCGACCACTGCACGGCCGCCCCGCCCTCCGAGGAGCCGTACCCCTCCACCAGCCGCACCCCGAACCGCCGCTCGAAGGCCGCCGCGTCCACGGCGCCCGCCTCGGTGCCGAAGCCCAGCCGCAGCGGGTTGTCCCGGTCGTCGGGGCCGGGCTCGGTGGCCAGGACGTACTGGATCGCCCGGCCCACATAGGTGAAGTACGTCGCTCCGAACCGGCGCACGTCCGGCAGGAAGCGGGACGCCGAGAAGCGGCGGCGCAGCGCCACGCCCGCCCCGGTCACCAGCGCGGGCGCGAGGCCGGCGATCACCGCGTTGCCGTGGAACATCGGCATGCACAGGTAGTGGACGTCGTCCGGGCCGAGGGAGAACTGCCCGGCCAGCGCGTGTCCGGCCGCGGCCAGTCGCCCCTGGGAGCAGAGCGCCGCCTTGGGCGCGCCGGTCGAGCCGGAGGTGAAGTAGAGCAGGAGGCGGTCGCGCGGGGTGGCGCGGGAGGCGTCCGGCCGGGCGTCCGCGTAGGGCGCGAGGAGGCCGGCGTACTCCGCGTCGTCCGTCACCAGCAGGCGGACGCCGGGCAGGTCCAGGCCCGTGAGCAGCGGCAGGTGGGCCCGCTCGGTGACCAGGACCCGGCACTCCGTGTGGAGGATGTCCCGGGCGAGTTCGGCGCCCCGGCGGGTGGGATTGACGCCGGCGACCGCCGTCCGGGCCAGGGCCGCCGCGCCCAGCCACAGGGGGAACTCGGGGGTGTTGTCGAGCAGGACGCCGAGGTGGGGTTCGGCGGTCGGGGGGAGGAGGTCCCCGAGCAGTGCCGCCCGGGCCGCGGCTCCGGCCCCCACCTCGTGGTGGGTCAGCACCAGCTCCTCGCACCGCAGCCCCGGCCGGTGGTCGCCCCATCGGGCGGCTACGAGTTCCGCGACCGTGCTCGCCCTGGAGTCCATGAGCGGGCACGGTAGTTGACATACCGTCAGATGTGGAGGGTCAGGGCGTCACGGACGTCTCGCTGTCGACGCTGAAGACGAAGTCGCCGTACGGGCCGAAGGTCTGGCTGTACACGGCGACGAAGCCGGCGCAGAAGACGACGACCACGCCGAGGAACGCCAGGATGCCGACGGTGGTCATGACCTGCCTCACCGGGCTCGGCGGCTGGGCCGTGGCCACGACCTGGTGGCCGTCGGTGTAGTGGACCGTGACGTAGTCGCCCTCGACGGTCGTGGCGGGGCCGCCGTCCTCCTCGAAGCGGATGACCCGGCCGTCGTAGGTGATGAACTCGTAGACGTGGTGGAGTGCGGTGCGGACCGACGTGTCGCCGTGGCCGCCGCTCACCGTCGTGAACGTCCGCAGGCACCGGGCCTCGGCCGTCAGGCCGCTGTTCCACGCGCCCCGGATCTGCAGCCAGCGCCGGAGAACGCGGTAGGCCATGAAGACCGCCAGGGCCATGATCAGGCCGGGCACGACGTAGAAGATCAAGTGCATCGCGCATCCCCCGAGGTCGATGCGCCGGCCCCGATCGGCCGGCGTGGGAGGAACGTACCCACGCCGGCCGCACCGGTGACTCAAGAGAACCTCAGAGGTTCAGAAGGTGACGTCCGAGCAGGCGTAGAACGCGTTGGCCGTGTCGGCGATCGTCCACACCGCGACGATGACGTGCCGGCCGCTGAGCCCGGACGGCAGCCTGCCGGTGTGGGAGAGGGTCGACGGCGGGCGCTGCCCGTGGTACGGCACCGTGAAGAACGGCGTGAGGTCGAGGTCGGACCGGGCCAGGTTGTGGTTCTGGTTCCAGCCCGGCTTGGTGATGTAGTACCTGAAGTCGGTCGTGGCGTGCATGGCCGTGAACTGCCAGCGGAACGTGTAGTTCTGGCCGCCCGTCACCTTCGTGGCGGGCCAGGCGCCGCCGGACGGCGTCCGGGGTGCGCTGAGCCGGCTGAAGTGGCCGAGGCCGGCGTTGCATATCTGCCCGTCGGCCGGACCGGAGGCCGGGAAGCCCTTCGGGCCCTCGACACTCTGCGGTTCCCATTGGATGGCGCCGCAGTCGGTCACGGTGCCGTTCTGGCAGAGCTTCTGCCTGCTGACGGGGAGGTCGGTGTAGCCGTGGCCGCTGGCGCCGCCGGAGGAGAGTACGAGGGCTCCGGTCGTGGCCAGTCCCACCGCGGCTGCGGACAACTTGGTCCTTGTGCGCATGCTGCCGCTCCTGGAGAACGTGGGGGAGGTGCAGTGAGCTGTGCAGGTAGGTCTAGACCAAGTCTGAGAGTAGGAGCGTCAGTTGAACATGTCCATACCAATCACGGGGTCGTTTCCCCGCGCCCGGCGCAGAACGCCACCGTGAGGTCCTTCACCAGCGCCTTCCGCTCGTAGTCGTCGAGTTCGACCAGGCCCCGCATGGTCAGCCGGGTCACCGTGTCCTCCACCGAGTCGACGACCGAGGTGAGCACGCTCGCCCGATGCTGGGCGTCCAGCGCGGCGATCCGGCGGCGGTGCATGGCGGCGGCCACCTCGGGGGCGTACTCCACCCGGACCGGCTGCACCGAGAACACCTCCAGGCCGACCGGTGCCGCGTCCGCCGCCACCAGCCGGGTCAGCGCCTCGGCCGCCGCGTCCCCGGCCCCCTTCGCCCCGCCCGGCGTCTCCACCGGAACCCGGGCAAGCGCCGCCTCCACGCACTCGCGCAGATACGTCTCGTGGTCCTCGACCCCCAGCGTGGCCCGCGCGGTGTCCCGCACCCGCCACACCACCAGGACGACCACCCGCAGCGCGACCCCGCCCGCGTCGGCCGCGGGCACCGGCTCGCTGCGCCAGTGCCGCAGCCGTACGTCCACCCGGCGCCGCAGCAGCAGCGGATTGACCCACAGCAGGCCGGAGCGCCGGACGGTCCCCCGGTAGCGGCCGAAGAGGTCCAGCACCCAGGCCCGCCCGGTCCGGCCCCGGGCCAGCCCGCCGAACCCGAACAGCCCGAGCGCCGCGGCCCCCGCGTACGCCGCCCACTGCGCCGGACCGAGCCCGGCCCCGGCGTGCGCCGGCAGCCGCAGCGCCTCCAGGGCGAGCGGCGGCAGCACCCCGGCCCACCAGGAGGTGGCCACACACCCGGCCGCACCGCACGCCCCGGCCAGCACGCCCGCCGCACCGGGCAGCACCCGGGCCGGCCGCTCTACCAGGTCGGGGTCGACCTGCGGCACGGGCCGCGGTGCCGCGGCGACCGCGCGCCGCAGGCGTGGCTGCTCGCCCGTGCCCTGCCTGCGGCTCACCACCGCGGGTTTCAGCGCCACCGTGGCCGGGTCGGGGTCGTCCCGGAACAGCAGGTGGACGGGGATCTCGGTGGTGGCCTCGTTCTGGATGAGCCGGCCGGGCCGGGCCGGCCCCTCGGCCGGTCCGTCGGGCTCGGACGTGTGGGAAGTGGTCGTACTCATGCCTGCCTCCAGCCTCCGCGCCAGATGCGTCACAGGTGGTCCCCGGTGTCGGGTGCGGGGCCCGCCGGAAGGGCCCGACCGGGGTTCGGGACCCGCCGGCCGGGCCTACGAGAAGAGCCGGCGCCAGGTCTCCGGCCCCGGGTAGCCGTCCGCCGCGCCGCCCCGCCAGCCCTGGGTCCGCTGGAAGGCCTCGACGGCACGCCGGTCCGCCTCGCCCCAGCGCGGCCCCGGCCCGACGGTGTAGAACCTGCCGAACCCCTTGCGCACCAGCTGCCTCCCGAGCCGGGTGACGTACGCGTTGCTGGCACCGGGCCGGAACATCGCCCGGCCCGGGTAGCCGGGGACGCCGTGCGAGGCGGGCGGGGGTCCGACCGCCCCGTCCTTCACGTCCTTGCCGCGGCCCGTGACCAGCAGCTCCCAGGTGCGCGGCCCGGGCAGGCCGTCCGCGTCCGCGCCGGTCCAGCCCTGGGCCAGCTGGAAGGCCCGGGTCGCCCGCCGGTCCGCGTCCGTCCAGCGCGGTCCCGGGCCCGAGGCGTAGGAGGCGCCGGCCCCGCGCGCGACGAGCATGCGGCCGAGCAGCGTGACGTACTTGTTGTGCGCGCCGGGGCCGAAATACGCCGCCCCCGGATACGGCGTGGCGGCCGGGGCGCCGGGCTTCCCGCTGTCCGGCTCGGGCTCCGGCTCCTCGGGGGCGAGTCCCTTGTAGCGATAGGGGACGTACTGGTCGGAATCGCTCCAGTACGCGTACGGGGTGGACTGCCGGCGGGTGTGCGGGCGGGTCTGCTCGTAGGCGATGTAGTAGCTGTGCGTGTAGTCGGTCCAGCCGCCGAAAATGGTGACGTGCGAGCCTTTCTCGGGGTCGTTCGCGTTGTGGAACAGCAGAATGTCGCCCGGCTGGAGTTCCTCCTTGGAAATCCGCTCCCCGTACTGGGCGAGACTGCCCGTCCATTCGTTCCGGGGCAGTTGCCAGGCCATGGAGACATAGCCGGAGCAGTCCTGCCGGTAACCGTCGGACCAGTAGGCGGTCATGCTGTACGGCACCTTCGCGGCGACCCAGGTCTTGGCCCGGTTGATGATCTCCGCGCGGGTGGTGGCGGTGGGCTTGAGGGAGGCCGCGGGCCTGGCGGGCCGGCCGCCGGGGCCGTGCAGCGGGGCCTTGCTTCCCTGTGGGGTGTCGGGCTCCTCACCTGCGGAAACGCCCTGGCGGTGGGGGGCGTGCAGGGCGGCGGCGGCCGGTGCGGTGTGGCCCGCGCCGAGTGCGGCGGAGGCGACGGCGGCCAGGGCCAGGGCGATGGGGGTCCCCCCTGCTCGAGCGCAGCCGAGAGCTTGGGGGCGGGCGGCCGGGTGGGCGGTGGTGCGGCCGGCCGGGGAATGCGGCAGGACGCGGCGCCAGTGGACGCAGCCGGGGCAGTCGCAGTCGCTCGCGGGGTCGAATTCCTCGAATACCGGAGACTCCATGCGATTCCCCTCACACTTCCGGCGGAAAATGCGGCACCCGTGCACGTCCGGGCGCGCGTCGTCAGTTTCGCAACTGTCTTCCGCACGCGCATGCTGACGGTCCGAATGATGTACGCGGGGGCCCTCCGGGGGACCGCCCGGGCCCGGGCGGGTGGTCGGGAGCACCTCCCGGCGTCCTGTAGAGTTACGACGTCAGCGCGCGCCGCTAGCTCAGTTGGTTAGAGCAGCTGACTCTTAATCAGCGGGTCCGGGGTTCGAGTCCCTGGCGGCGCACGATGCCGGTGGCGGCTTGTGTTCGCAGACAACGCGAACGCAAGCCGCCACCGTCGTTTTCTGCGCGGCTCCGCCGCGCGCTGTGGGGGCTCCGCCACCCACACCCCCCTTTGCTCGGCGTCATGGCGACCGGGGATCATCCCCGGAAGCCGGAGGGTGCTCCCTCTTCTCTGGCCGGAACCCGGCCCCCCGCGCGATTGGCCGGATACCCTCTCGCCATGGCAGCGCGTGACCTCCAGGAGCGGATCAAGAAGCTCATCATCGACCGCCGGCTGGCCTCCGGGGCCCCGCTGCCGACCGAGCCCGAGCTGATGGAGTACCTCGGCGCGAGCCGGAACTCGGTGCGGGAGGCGCTGAAGGCGCTCCAGGCGATGGGCATCGTGGAGATCCGGCACGGGTTCGGGACGTACGTCGGTCCCATGTCCCTGGCCCCGATGATCGAGGGCCTCGCCTTCCGCACGGTCGCCGGGCACTACCGGGGCGAGGACTCCCTGCTCCAGCTGCTCGAACTCAGAGAGGCCGTGGAGACGGGGCTCGTCTCCCGGCTCGCGGGGCGGATACCGCGCACGGACCTCGTTGAACTGGACGCGCTCGTCGACCGTATGGAAGAGCAGGCCGCGCGCGGAGCCGGCCTCGCCGAGACCGACCGGGCCTTCCACGCCACCCTCTACCGGGGGCTGGACAACGTGCTGCTGAGCGAGGTCCTGGAAGCCTTCTGGGACGCCTTCCACCGGGTCCGCACGGACCTCGGGGGCGAGCCGCAGGACCCGAAGGTGACCTGCCGGCAGCACCGGGAGATCCTCGACGCGGTCCGCTCCGGCGACTCGATGCGGGCGGAGGAGGCCATAAGAGAGCACTTCGGCAACATCCGCGCCCGCCTGTCCACAACGGCTCCACAGGGCCCTCACACCCGCCACAATGAACGCGTATGACCGGTAAACACCGCGTTTCGCATCTTGCGATCATGATGAACGCCGTAGAACCCTGGTTTTCTGGTTTTTCAAGATGCTGCGCTTTCGCGGCAGTTGGGGGGATTCGGAGCCGGTTGCGGATCGAGCGGGGGTAGGGGCCCCGTTCATGAAGCGATGCCGTGGGGGGCATCATGCAACCGGAAGGTCGCGTTGCCGTGTCTATAGGGTGTGGATGACGTGGTGACAGCGACCCACCACTGATACGTCTGTGAAGGTCGAGGGGGACCTGGAGCAGACGGTAGGAAGCGACGAAACACGCGGCTGTTCCGCGTGTGGGGGGATGACTCATGACGTCGAGGCCGACGGGCGCCCGGCAGCAGGACCACGACCCGTCCCAGACCACCCAGCTCAGGGTGCCGGCGCATCGGATGAGCACCACGGGGACATTCCGGCGGATCAAGAAGACGCTGCCGAGATACGACTACGAGCACTACAGCCGGCTCGCGGGTCCCCTCACCCAGCCCGATCCGGGCAGACCGTACAAGGTGCAGTACCGCTCGCTCATCTCGCAGGAGCCGCACCGCATCCGGGTCGCCCTGATGCTGGCCGCGGCCCCGGTGCTCTCGCTGGTGCTGCTGTTCTGGCTGCTCCAGCCCGAGCACTGGACCGAGCGCGACTACCCGGCCTTCGACTGGCTGCCGGCGCTCGACGTCGTCATGCTCGTCTCGATCGGCCTGATCGAGTTCTTCCGCTGCATGAACGTGCTGTCCAACGCGCACGCCACGCTGGTCGCCCGCGACCCGATCCCGGTGGTGCCCGAGACCGGCACGAGAGTGGCCTTCCTCACCTCCTTCGTGCCCGGCAAGGAGCCGCTGGAGATGGTGACGAAGACCCTGGAGGCGGCCGTCAGGATCCGCCACCGGGGACTGATGCACGTCTGGCTGCTGGACGAGGGCGACGACCCCGACGTGAAGGCGGTCTGCGAGCGCCTCGGCGTGCACCACTTCTCCCGCAAGGGCGTCGCGAAGTGGAACCAGGCCAAGGGCCCGCACCGCGCCAAGACCAAGCACGGCAACTACAACGCCTGGCTGGAGGCGCACGGCGACGACTACGACTTCTTCGCCTCGGTCGACACCGACCACGTGCCGCTGCCCAACTACCTGGAGCGGATGCTCGGCTTCTTCCGCGACCCGGACGTCGGCTTCGTCATCGGCCCGCAGGTGTACGGCAACTACGACAACCCCATCACCAAGGCCGCCGAGTCGCAGCAGTTCCTCTTCCACGCGCTGATCCAGCGCGCGGGCAACCGCTACGGCTCCCCCATGTTCGTCGGCACCTCCAACGCGGTGCGCATCAAGGCGCTGAAGCAGATCGGCGGCCTGTACGACTCGATCACCGAGGACATGGCGACCGGCTTCGAGATGCACCGCCACAAGAACCCGGCGACTGGCAACAAGTGGCGCTCGGTGTACACGCCGGACGTGCTCGCGGTCGGTGAGGGCCCGAGCGCCTGGACGGACTTCTTCACCCAGCAGATGCGCTGGTCACGAGGGACGTACGAGACGATCATCGGGCAGTACTGGAAGGGCTGGTACTCGCTGCCGCCGAGCAAGCTCTTCAACTACACCATGATGATCATCTTCTACCCGATGTCGGCCCTGAACTGGATCCTGGCGGCGCTCAGCTGCGCGCTGTTCCTGGGCCTGGGCGCCTCGGGTGTGAACATCGACCCGGCGGTCTGGCTGATGCTCTACGGCAACGCCTCCGCCCTGCAGATCGGCCTGTACGTCTGGAACCGCCGGCACAACGTCTCGCCGCACGAGCCGGAGGGCTCCGGCGGTGTGGCCGGCATGGTGATGTCCGCGCTGTCGGCGCCGCTGTACGCGAAGGCGCTGATCGACTCGGTGCTGCGGCGCAAGAGCAAGTTCGTGGTCACCCCCAAGGGCGATTCGGCGAGCCCGGACCGCTGGTTCGCCACGTTCCGCTACCACTGGTACTTCATCCTGATCTTCGCCGCCTCGATCACGGCGGGCTTCGTCTTCGGCAACTCCCACCCCGCGATGATCATCTGGGCGACGTTCGCGCTGCTGATCACGGCCTCGCCGATCTTCGCCTGGCGCTGGCAGCTGCGGCAGGACGCGAAGAAGCCCGCCCCCGACGCGGCGGAGCAGCCTCAGGACCCTGCCGGGCCGCACCGGACGCAGCCGCTGCCCATCCCGCAGCAGCAGGCGCCGCACGCCCCGCAGAACAAGCCCAGTTGGGCCGCCACCCCTGGCGGCAACGGGGAGGTCGGGGGAACCGACCAGACCATGCAGATCGCCCTTGGTGGACTTGGGGGACGTAAGGAATGAACGACCGTGCAGGCCGCCGCCGGGCCCGTCGACTCGCGATCGGCACGGCGGTGGTACTCGCGCTGGCCGGGATGAACGGGCCGTGGCTCTATCGCTTCAGCACCGAGAAATACCACCAGTACAAGATCAACCAGCCGGAGTACAAGGCCGCGAACGGCAAGTGGGAGATCATCGAGTTTCCCGAGGAGTACCGGCAGAACACGATCCACGCGGCGCTGCTGCGCACCGGCAAGGTGCTGCTCGTCGCGGGGTCGGGCAACAACCAGGAGAACTTCGACGCGAAGAAGTTCGACACCCGCATCTGGGACCCGGTCAAGGGCACGATCAAGAAGGTCCCCACCCCGGCCGACCTGTTCTGCACCGGCCACACCCAGCTCGCCAACGGCAACCTGCTGATCGCGGGCGGCACCAAGCGGTACGAGAAGCTCAAGGGTGACGTCACCAAGGCCGGCGGCCTGATGATCGTCCACAACGAGAACCCGGACAAGCCGATCACGCTGCCCGCGGGCACGAAGTTCACGGGCAAGGAGAACGGCAAGACCTTCGTCTCGAAGGACCCGGTGCTGGTGCCGCGCGCCAAGAAGGTCTTCGACAAGGCGACCGGCAAGTTCCTGCGCAACGATCCCGGCCTCGGCCGGATCTACGTCGAGGCGCAGAAGCGGGGCAAGAAGTTCGAGACGGGCACGCAGGACAACTACCGCGTGCACGGCCTCGACGGCGCCGACGCGCGCAACACGTACGGCATCGCGCAGAAGCTCGCCCTCGACAAGAAGGACTTCCAGGGGATCCGGGACGCCTTCGAGTTCGACCCCGTGGCCGAGAAGTACATCAAGGTCGACCCGATGAAGGAGGCCCGCTGGTACCCGACGCTCACCACCCTGAGCGACGGGAGGATCCTCAGCGTCTCCGGCCTCGACGACATCGGCCAGCTGGTCCCGGGCAAGAACGAGATCTTCGACCCGAAGACCAAGAAGTGGACCTACACCGACAAGGTCCGGCAGTTCCCGACCTACCCGGCGCTGTTCCTCATGCAGAACGGCAAGGTCTTCTACTCGGGCTCCAACGCGGGCTACGGGCCGGACAACGTGGGGCGCGACCCGGGCGTCTGGGACGTGGCCACCAACAAGTTCACGAAGGTCCCCGGGCTGAGCGACCCCAAGCTGATGGAGACGTCCGGCACGGTGCTGCTGCCGCCGGCGCAGGACGAGAAGTACATGGTGATCGGCGGCGGCGGCGTCGGCGAGTCCCAGGAGTCCAGCGAGAAGACCCGGATCGTCGACCTGAAGAAGCCGAACCCGAGCTTCGTGGACGGCCCGTCCCTGGACAAGGGCACGCGCTACCCGAACGCCTCGATCCTGCCCGACGACAGCGTGCTGATCTCCGGCGGCTCGGAGGACTACCGGGGCCGCGGCGACTCCAACATCTTCGAGGCGCGGCTGTACGACACGGAGAAGAACGAGCTCAAGCGGGTCGCCGATCCGCTGGTGGGCCGCAACTACCACTCCGGTTCGATCCTGCTGCCCGACGGGCGCGTGATGTTCTTCGGCTCCGACTCGCTCTACGCCGACAAGGCCAACACCAAGCCGGGCAAGTTCGAGCAGCGCATCGAGATCTACACCCCGCCGTACCTCTACGGCGACGCGGACCGGCCCGCGCTGTCGGGCGGGCCGCAGACCATCGAGCGCGGCGGTACGGGCACGTTCACCTCGTCGGACGCGGCGAAGGTGAAGAAGGTCCGGCTGATCCGGCCGAGCGCCGCCACGCACGTCACGGACGTCGACCAGCGCTCGATCGCGCTGGACTTCAAGGCGTCCGGCGACAAGCTGACGGTGACCGTGCCGGAGAACCGGAACCTGGTCCAGGCGGGCTGGTACATGCTGTTCGTGACGGACGACCGGGGCACGCCCAGCAAGGCGCAGTGGGTCAAGGTGCCGTAACCGACGGCTCGTTGGGGGCGCTCTCCGGTGCGGAGGGCGCCCCTTTCGCATGTCTCCGCGCACGGGCCGTTGACGGGAAACCGGCTTGACCTGCGCACGGCACCTGGTGTGCTCTCTCGGTACGAGATCGGCACGTGTGGTCAACGGTGGCGGGGGCAACGGGAGATGACCGAGTCGACCACGTCGGGTCCGGTGGCCGAGGAGGTCCTGGCCGCCGCGACCGTCCAGGTCACGGGCGCGGACGGGCACATCGGCGGTCTGGGCGTGGTCATCGCGCCCACGCTGGTGCTGACCTGCGCCCATGTCGTGCTGGACGCGCTGGGTCTGCCGGAGCGGCAGAGCGAGCGGCCCGAGGGGCTCGTGCGCCTCACCCTCGTCCTCCGGGAGGGCGAGCCGGTGGACGCCGTCGTACGCGACTGGGTGCCGGTGCGCGCGAACGGCACCGGGGACGTGGCCGTCCTGTCCCTGACCCGACCGCTGCCCGCGGCCCGGCCCGTCGTCATGGTGGCGCCCCGGGACGTCTGGGACCACCCGGCCATCGTTTTCGGACTGCCCAGGGACGACACGGGCGGCGGCTGGCACACCGCCCGGCTCCGCGCCCGCACCGGCACGGGCCGCCTGCAGATGTCCCCGCTCGACGGCCAGACCGACCCCATCCAGCCCGGCTTCAGCGGCTCCGCCGTCTGGGACGACGACCTCGGTGCCGTCGTCGGCATCGTCGCCTCGATCTCACCGGCGCACCGGGGACAGAGCTTCTGCATCCCGACCCGCACGATCCTCGGCGAACTGCCCGGCCTGGCCGAGTTGCTCGCGCCCTCCTCCCCCTTCCCCGGGCTGCGCCCGTACACCGAGGAGCACAGCGCGCACTTCTTCGGCCGGGACGAGGACGTCGACGCCGTCCTCGCCCTGCTCTGCCCGCACGGGACGCCCGAGGGCTGCGTGACCCTGACCGGCCCGTCCGGATCCGGCAAGTCCTCCCTGCTCATGGCGGGCGTGCTGCCCCGGCTGAAGGAACAGCACGCGGAGGTCGTCACGCTGCGCGCGGAGGGCCGCCTGCCCGACGCCGCCTCGGTCGGGCAGGCCCTGCGGGAGCACCGGTCCGCTCGCGGGCTCGTGCTGGCCGTCGACCAGGCGGAGGCGCTGCTGCTGCGCCCCGAGGAGGAGCTGCGGGCCCTGGTGGACGCGCTCCTCGACGCCGGCCGCCACCCGGGAGTGGCGGTCCTGGTGGCGCTGCGGACCGACTTCCAGGACGCGACCCTGCGCCATCCGGAGCTGAGCCGCCTGATCGGCGGGGCACCCGCGCACCAGCTGGGCCTGATGACCCGCGAACAGCTCACCGAGGTGGTCCGGCTGCCGCTGCGGGCCTTCCCGGGCGTGGAATACGACAGCGGTCTGGCCGACCGGCTCATCGAGGACGCGGCGGGCCGCCCCGGCGCCCTGCCCCTGCTCGGTTTCGTCCTCACCACCCTGTGGGACCGGCAGGTCGGCGGCCGGCTCCGCCTCGACACCTACCGTGAACTGGGCGGTCTCGGCGGGGTGTTGAGCAGCCGGGCCGACTCGGCGTGGCAGCGGGCGCTGCGCGGTGCGACGCGGGAGGCCGGGACCGGGCTGCTGCGCGCGCTGGTGCAGGTCCCGCCGGGCAGCGGTACGGCCCTGCGCGCCCGGCTCGCCCGCCGCGACGCCGGGGAGGAGCAGTGGGCCATCGCCCGCGAGCTCGCCGAGGCCCGGGTCCTCGTCCTCGGCGCGGACCCCGAGCGGGGCGAGACGGTCGAGCTGGCCCACGAGGCGCTCATCGAGCACTGGCAGCCCCTGGCCGAGCAGGTGGAGAGCGACCGCACGTTCCTCACCTGGCGCGGCGAACTCCGCTACGACCGGGCCCGCTGGTGGCGGGCCGGGCGGCCGGACGGGCTGCTGCTGGAGGATCCGGCGCTGCCGGTGGCGGAGCGCTGGCTCGCCGAGCGCGGGGACGAACTGACCGACGAGGACCGGGAGTTCATCGAGGCGGGTGTCGCGCTGCGGGATCGCAAGCAGGCCGAGGCCGCGAGATCGGAGCGCCGGAAGCGGTATCTGCGGATGCTGGGGGCGGTGGTCACCGTGCTGGCCGTGGTGGCGGCGGCCGTGGTGTCCGTGCTGTATCTGAACCTGCTGACGGAGCAGCGGCGGCTGGCGTCGGACCGGCTGGCCCAGCAGGCCGCGAGCCTCGACGGCACGTCCCTGACCGTGTCCTCGCTGTACACGGTCGGGGCGTACCGGTCGGAGGCCCGGCCGGACGCGCGGTCCGCCCTGCTGGCGCAGTACCTGCGGATGCAGGACGTGGAGCGGGTGGTGATGGAGGGGCGTCACGACGTCGAGGACGTCGCGCTCGCGGAGGACGGCGCCTTTGCGTACGCCCTGCTCGCCAGCGGCCACTACGTGCGGCTCGACCTGCGGAGCAAGACCCGGCCGAAGCCCGTCCGCTACAACGAGGCGACCGACAACGCGCACATGGCCGTGTCGCCCGACGGCCGGATCGCGGCCCGGGCGGACGACTGGGGCGTGATCTCCATGGGCGTGCCGGATCCCTCCGGCGACCTGCGGACCGTCGTCCTCCGGCAGGGGCAGCAACTGCGGGAGAACCTGCGCGGCGTGCACGACCTGCGTTTCGACGGGGACGGCGGGCGGATCCTCGCCGCGATCCCCCGCGAGGGCGTGCTCGTGTGGACGACGGACGACGGCCGCCGCACGGGCCGTACGCTCGCCCCGCCGAAGGGCTGGGACGCGGCGCAGGCGTGGTTCGGCGCGGACGGCACGGTGGTGGCGCGGATCGTCCCCAAGGACGCCGCCGCGGACGACAGCCGGGGCCGGCTGGTCTCCTGGGACCTCGGCAGCGGTGCCCTGCGCCGCCCCTGGGGCGAGCAGGCCGCGGCCAGGGCGACGGTCAGTGGCAACGGCCGCGTCCTGGTCACCTGCACGACCCAGGGCGTGCTCGAAGCGTGGCGGCTGGGTGCCTCGCCGAAGCGTTTCCGCAACTGGAACAACTCCGTCTTCCAGGGGCTGTGCCCCCTCAACACGCCCCGGCTCGACGCCTCGGGCCGCTATCTGATCAACCCCACGGGGCGCATCGGCAACGACCTCGGCCGGCTGCGGTTCCTCGTCGTCGACCTGGAGAAGGGCTGGCCGGCCACCTTCGACGTGCCTGCCGCCGCTCCGGAGGACCAGAACATCACCGGCCGCGGGCTCGCCCCGCCCGTCGCGTTCGCCGGACCGCCCGGTGACCTGCGCGCGGTCGTCGCCGCCGGCGGCAGCATCGTCACCGTACGGGTGCGGCCGCCGACGTCGTTCGACACCAACGCCCTCCTCAACCGCATCCGCACACCGGACGGACCGTCCGGCCGGATGGCCGTCGTCGACCCCAGCGGCAAGGTCCTGCGGCTGTGGGACCTGGCGGGCCGCAAGCTCCTCGCGACCGCGCGGCCGTCCCGGCCGCTGGCCCCCCTGTACGCGGCGTTCAGCCCGGACGGGCGGTGGATGCTGACCGTCGCCGAGGACCGGCGCACGGTCCTGGCCTGGCGGATCGACGGCGGCACCCTGACGGAGGAGCACGCCCTCGAACTGCCCGCCCCGCCGGACATCACGGCCGCCGGCCCGGACCCCCGCACGGGGCTCACCCCGTCCTGGATCAACATGAGCTTCTCCGACGAGAACCACGCCGTGATCTCGGGGCTGTCGTACGTCTCCCGCTGGCGGCTCGACACCGGGAAGCCGGACGGTGACATCTACCGGCCCTCGGTCCAGGAGGACTGGCAGCTCGCCAACGAGGCGGCGGGCACCTTCGCCATCGCCGTCCCCGGCAAGCCCCAGGCGCTGGTGCGGAAGCTGGACCAGTTCGGCGTCTGGGACTTCACCAGTGGTGAGTTCACGAGGTGGCACAAGCCGGAACCCGGGGAGGACCGGTCGATCCAGTCCTTCAGCCTCTCCCCCGGCGGAAAGCTGCTCGCCGTGCAGTACGCCGGCGGGCAGGTGCGCCTCTGGGACGTGCGGAAGAAGAAGTTCAGGGAGCCGGACCTCGCCTCCGACGGCGTCTACTACCTCGGCCGCTTCCTGGACAGCCGGCTGCTGCACACGACGACCGCCGCCGGCCAGCTGGTCGTCTGGGACGTGGCCGAACGCCGGGACACCTACCGCTACTACATGGGCTACGGCTCGATCGTCTCCCCGAGCACCGACGGCAGGTCCCTCACCATGCTGGACGGCTCCCGCACCTCCGTGGTCCCCCTCGATCCCGAGCGCTGGGCCGACCGGTTGTGCGCCCTCGCGGAGCGGGAGCTGACCGAGGGGGAGAAGGAACTGGCGGTCGATCCGGACCAGGTCGAGGACGTCTGCTAGGAACTGGCCTTCGCCAGCTTCAGCGCGTAGTCCGCCCACCACTGGCCCGCCTTCGGGCCGCCCTTGCACTCGCCGTCCGACTCGCCGGGCCGCTTGACCCACAGGTAGGCGTCGACCAGCGGGTCGGCCGTCTTCGTCGTCGGCGTCTCGCCCAGGGCGCGGCCGGGCGGGTTGCACCAGCGCTCGCCCGGGTCGCCCTCGGTGTACGGGCCCTTGCCGTTGCGGCTGGTGTCGATGACGAAGTGCTTGCCGCCGACCTTGGCGGAGAGCTGCTTGCCGTAGGCGATGGAGTCCTCGGTGGAGTAGAAGTTCGAGACGTTGACCGAGAAGCCGTCGGCCCGGTCGATGCCCGCGCGGTTCAGCGGCTCGAAGATCTGGTCGGGGTTCTGCCAGCCGGCGTTGCCCGCGTCGAGGTACACCTTCGTGTTCTTCAGGGACTTCAGCTTGGCGACGGCGCCCTTGAGGAGGTCGTAGCGCTCCTCGTGGAACTGCTCCGGGGTGCAGCCGTCCACGAGGTGGAGCAGCGCGTCCGGTTCGAGGATGACCGTGGCCGGCCGGTCGCCGATGCCCGCGGCCACGCCGTCGACCCACGCGCGGTAGGCGTTGCCGTCGGCGGCGCCGCCCTGGGAGTACTGGCCGCAGTCGCGGTGCGGGATGTTGTAGAGGACGAGCAGGGCCGTACGGCCGGCCTTGTCGGCTGCCTCGGTGAAGCCCCGGGTCTGTTCCTCGGGGTTGTCCGGGCCCACCCACTCGGCGACCGGCTGCTCGGCGATCTTGCGGATCGCCTCGGCGTCCCGCTTCTTGCCGGACTTCTCCAGGGCGGCGACCTGCCGGGCCGCGGTGCCGTCCGGGTTGACCCAGAACGGGGCGGTTTCCTTGGGCTGTTGCGTGATGCCGGCGCCCGGGTCGGCGCTCTTGTCCGGTTCGTCTCTCCCGCCGTCCGAGGAACACCCCGTGATCAGCAGTGCCGCCCCCAGCACCACCGCGGACATCCGCCTCCCCGCGGACGCCCTTACCCCCCTGCTGCCGTACATCCAACTCCCCCTTGGGTGCACCGTTCCAAGTCTCAATCCTGACATACGTCCCGCGGCACCCACGAGGCCGAACCCGACCTGCGTGGATGACGCAGAGCCACCGTATCGGGACTTGGCGTTATTCAACCTCTAGGCCCGGACGGCCCTTTGGTTCTAGAGTCGTCTCAGCCGGGCCCGGCCTCGGCCAGAGATTCACCCACCGTGCTCCCGCGGCCTCCCGCGCAGCTCGCCGGGTCACTCCCGCGGCCCGTGCGCGCGCGGTCGAGGACCGGCCCGGTCGGCGGCTTCAGGGGGAGCGGGCCGTCGACCGGGCTGGGTGGGCACGTCACAGGCCGTTCCCGTGAGGTATCACAGGCCGGTCCCCGTGAGGTACGCCGACACCACCACGTTCGCCGTGTAGCTGCGGGTCGCGCGGTCGAAGCTGCCGCCGCAGGTGACCAGCCGCAGCTCGGCCCGGCCCGACTGCCGGGGGCCGTACGCCTGGTGGGCGTCGAAGCGATCGCGGGTGAGGACCTGGACCGACTCGACGGTGAACTCGGCGACCTTGGCGTCGGCCCGGATCACCCGGATCGTCTGGCCCGGCCGCATGGCACTGACCTTGTAGAAGACGGCCGGCCGGGTGTCGGTGTCGACGTGGCCGACCAGGAGCGCGGTGCCGGGCGCCCCGGGGGCCACGCCGCCCGCGTACCAGCCGACCACGCCCGGCTGATCGTACGGCGGCGGGTCGAGCGCCCCGCGCGCGTCCAGGCCGCGCGCCACGACGGGTGCCTGGACACCGAACCCGGGGATGTCGACGCGCTGCGGCAGCGCGTCGGCGAGGGGACGGTGGGCGGGGGGCAGCTTCACGTCCGGGGGCCGGCCGGCCGCCGCCATGTCACCCGTGGTGGGGGCGGACATGCCGTGCCGTACGTCGGTGACCTCGCGGCCCCACAGCCACAGCCCGAGCAGCAGCACCACCCAGGCCACGCCGGTCAGCAGGCGGCCCGTACCCGAAGAGAACCTCTGTTCGTGGTCGGACATGGTCAGTCCGTCCCGCGGCTCCGGCGGACACCGCCCAGCGCGACGACCACCGCGGCCACTCCCGCCAGCACCAGGCCGGTCACGCCCTGGGCCGTGCCCGGCCCGGTCCCGCGTTCCTCGGCGGCGACCAGGTCGGCGGCGCCACCACCGCCCGCCCGCACGGGAGCGACGGGCGAGGCGTACGGGCTCGGCGGCCGGGACTCCTCCGGCCCGGACGGTTCCCCACCGGCCCCCGATGCGGGCGACTGCCCGCCCTTCCCCGGAACGGCCCGCTGCCTCTCGCCGTCCCGGACGGTGAGCGTGCCGGTCCGTTCGGTGTCTCCGCAGGTGACCTTCACGGCGTACGTCCCCGCCGCGAGCGTGGAGCGGACGCGGCTCTCGCCGGCCAGCTCGCGCCCGCCGTCGGTGACCGTGAGCCCGCCGTCGGTGACGGTGAGCCGGGCGTCGGCGACGAACGCCGCCGACGCGGCGACGGCCGTCCGCTGGGCGCAGCCGGTCACGCGGACCGTGACGTCACCGCCGGGCGCGGGGGTCGCCGGGATCACCGAGACGCCCCCCGTGTCCGCCGCGTACGCCGCCGGGGTCAGGGCGGCCGCGGCCAGGACGGTCGTGCAGAGAGTGACTCTCAGGGAACCCATCGTGAACCTCCAGACGCCTGGAGCCTCCCCCGCGCGGCGGCCCGCCGCATCCGCAGGGACGCGGCGGCTGCTCCGTACGGGTGACGACGGGTTTGAGTCCCGGGACGCCGTCCGACGGGGCCCGGGTCAGACCCGGTCGACCAGGTCCGCGATGGAGTCCACGACCTGCGAGGGCCGGTACGGGAAGCCGTCGACCTGCTCGGGCCGGGTCAGACCGGTGAGCACCAGGAAGGTCTGCATCCCGGCCTCCATGCCGGCCAGCACGTCGGTGTCCATGCGGTCGCCGATCATCGCGCTGGTCTCGGAGTGCGCCCCGATGGCGTTCAGCCCGGTCCGCATCATCAGGGGGTTCGGCTTGCCCGCGAAGTAAGGCTTCTTGCCGGTCGCCTGGGTGATCAGCGCGGCCACCGCGCCGGTCGCGGGCAGCGGGCCCTCGGTGGACGGGCCGGTCTCGTCGGGGTTGGTGCAGATGAAGCGGGCGCCGCCGAGGATGAGCCGGACCGCCTTGGTCATGGCCTCGAAGGAGTACGTGCGGGTCTCGCCGAGGACGACGTAGTCCGGCTCGTGGTCGGTCAGGATGTAGCCGATGTCGTGCAGCGCGGTGGTCAGGCCGGCCTCGCCGATGACGTACGCCGAGCCGCCCGGCCGCTGGTCGTCCAGGAACTGGGCCGTGGCCAGGGCCGAGGTCCAGATGGACTCGATCGGCACCTCCAGGCCCATGCGGCGCAGCCGGGCGTGCAGGTCGCGCGGGGTGTAGATCGAGTTGTTGGTGAGCACCAGGAAGGGCTTGCCGGACTCGCGCAGCTTCTTCAGGAAGGCGTCGGCGCCGGGGATCGGTACGCCCTCGTGGATGAGCACCCCGTCCATGTCGGTGAGCCACGACTCGATGGGCTTGCGGTCTGCCATGTGCGGGATCTCCCTGCCGTACGCGGTCCTGCGTCGCCCCAGCCTAAACAGTGGCGGGATCTTGCGGAATGGGCCGCTCCTGGCATCCCGACTGGCGGGACGGCGGGGGGCGTCCCGGCCGGCGGGACGGCGAGTGGCATCTACCTGCGGGTCGGCGGGTGGCATCCCTACCGGCCGACGGCGGGTCAGTGGCGGCGGCGCGCGAGGAGCAGGGCCCCGCCCCCGGTGAGCAGCAGGGCCGCGGCGGCCGCGGCGAGCTGGACGCCGGTTCCGGTGCGGGCCAGTTCCTCGGCGAAGGGGAACCGGTCCTCGCGGGGCGGGGCGGTGGCGTCGCCCTCCGGCCGGGTGCCGGTACCGTCGCCGTCCCCCGCCCCGCCGCCCTCGATGCCGAACCGGTAGTCGTTGGACTGCCCCACCCAGTCGCCGTCGTCGTCGTGCCGCTGCACGACGGCCGCGTTGGCGGTGACGTCGTTGGCCACGGCGTCCGAGGTGACCGCGAGCCGCACCTTCACGGTGACGGTCTTCCCCGGGCCGACGGTGAACCCGCCGAAGCCGCCCTCGTCGTCCGCGAACGCCCCGACGAGTTCGTCCTCGCCGGTCTTCTCGAACCGCACGGGACGGGCCCGCGCGCCCTCGAAGAACTCCAGCCGCGGCTGGGACGGCTCCATGGCGCGCCGGTCGTCGACGAGCACGACGACGGGGTGGATGCCCGAGCAGGTCCGGTCGGTCGTGTTGGTCAGGTCGAGGTACCAGGTCCCGAAGCCGCCCCCGGCCGTGTAGGAGTCCGGCCCGCCGTGGATGCGGGTGGTGAGCGGGAAGGTGTGGTCGTCGGGCGCGGCACAGGCGGGCGCCGGGTCGTCCGCGTACGCCGGGGGAGCACCAGGGAGCAGGACGGCGGCGGTGGCCGCCAGGCAGAGCAGAGCGGGCGTGCAGAGTCGCATGGACATGTGACCTTGCCGGAACGGAAGGACCTCGTGCCGGTGTCGCCGGAATCGGCCCCGAACGGCGGCGCGAATCCGCCCGGTCGGCGGACAGCTCCTAGCGGCGCCCGAGGGCCCCACCCCCCTCGCTCCCCGTGGTCGACGAGGAGCCGGACGAGCGCCTGGGCGCACACGGCCAGCGGCGGCCAGCCCGGTGTGCGGCACGCGTCTGGCCCGACCGGAGCGGGGGCGTCCGCCCGTCTACTGCTCGCGGAGCTGCCAGGCCCGGGCCTACCGGCGGCGCCGGCAGCCGCTGCCCGAGCCGGGCACGCCGCCGGTGTCCCGGCCGACGGGGGTCCGGACGCGGCAGCGGCTGCGGATCGCCGAGGCGGTGTGGCGTATCGCGGCCGGGCAGGGCCTGGAGGCGGCGAGCATGCGCCGGATCGCGGCCGAGGCGAGGGTGTCGCTGCGGGTCGTGCAGTACCACTTCGACTCCAAGCACGCCCTCCTCGTCGACGCGCTGCGCCTGCTGCACGAGGAGAACGAGCGGCTGGCCCGGGCGCGCATCCCGTACGGCATGACGGACCCGTGCGCCCTGCTGCGGGCGGTGCTGGACGAGTTCCTGCCACTGGACGACCAGCGCGCCTTCGCCCTGCGCGTGTTCACGGCGTACTACGCGCGGAGCCTGACGGATCCCGCGCTGGCCGGGGTCTTCCTGGCCGCCGAGCAGCCGCTGGAGCGGCTCGTCGCGGACATCATCGGCGTGGCCGAGGCGACCGGGGCGACGGCACCGGGCATCGACCGGGCGCACGAGGCGGACCTGCTGGTGTCGGGAGCCATCGGCCTGGGCCTGGACGTCCTGCACGAACGCCGCTTCCTGGCGGACGTGCGGAGGGTGCTGGACTACCACCTGGCCCGGATCTTCCCACCGGGGCGGCCGAGAGGGCCGAGGCCGGCTAGGTCCTCGGGGCAGCGGCCGGCGTGAGGGCGGGCGGGGTCCGGGCAGCGGCCGGCGTGCGGGCGGGCGAGGGTCCAGGCACCGGCCCGGTCGTCGGCACCCCGGCAGGCCCCTCACCCACCCCCGCGCCCGAACACCGGCCCCAGCACCAGCTGCGCCGCCCCCACCGCCACGGTCCGTCCGCCGCCGGGGGCGACCCGTACCGGGACGGCGTCCTGCCCCGTTCGCCGGGCCCGCTCCGCCAGGACCGCGGCGACCCCGCGCACGAACGCCTCCGGAGCCGCGCTCACCGTACGGCCGCCGAGCAGGACGACGTCGATGTCGAGCAGGCCGACCAGGTTCGCCGCCCCGGCCCCCAGTACCCGCGCCGCCTCCTCCAGGTCGCCCCGCGCCACCGCGCCGAGGCACAGCGCCTCGACACAGCCCCGGTCGCCGCAGGTGCACGGCGGGCCGTCCAACTGGATCACCTGGTGGCCGAACTCCCCCGCCCCGGTCCTGGCGCCCCGGTGCACGCTGCCGCCGATCACCAGCCCGGCCCCCAGCCCCGTACCGAGGTGCAGGTAGGCGAAGGAGCCGCCCTCGCCCCCGGCGGCCAGGCCGAGCGCCGCCGCGTTGGTGTCCTTGTCGACCACCACCGGCACCCCGAGCCGGCCCCTCAGCGCCTCCCGCAGCGGAAAGCCGTCCCACTCGGGGAACCCGGTCACCCGGTGCAGCACGCCCCGGGCGTGGTCGAGCGGCCCGGGCAGCGCGACTCCCGCTCCGAGCAGGGCCCCGTCGAACCCGTCCGGCAGCACCGCGGCCACCGCCTCCCGTACCGCCCCCAGCACGGCCCCGGCCCCGCCCCCCAGGTCGAGCGCGGCCCGCCGCTCCCCCACCACCTTCCCCCGCAGGTCCACGAGGACGACCCGTACCTCGTCCCGGTCCAGATGGACCCCCACCGCGTGCCCCGCCTCGGGCACCAGTCGCAGCACCGTGCGCGGCTTGCCCCCCGTGGAGGCCCGGCGGCCCGCCTCCGCCGCGAGCCCGTCCTCCCGCAGCCGGGCCGTGATCTTGCTGACGGCCTGCGGGGTGAGCCCGGTCCGCTCGGCGAGTTCGAGCCGGCTGATGCCGTCGGCCCCGGCCGTCCGCAGCAGGTCGAGCACCAGCGCGGTGTTGTGGCTGCGCAGGGCGAGCAGGTTCGCCCCGCCCCCGCCGCGCATGCCGCCCACCCCGCCCGTACCGTCGTCCGCCCTGTTCACGCCCCCATTGTCCCCGGCGCTTGCACTTTGGCAACAGCGTTGCGAAAGTGGACGGCATGACTGGCACACCCCTCGGTACAGCTCCCGGCGCAGCCCCCGGCTCGCCCCTGCGCGTCGGCCTCGTCGGCTACGGCCTCGCCGGCTCCGTCTTCCACGCCCCGCTGATCGCCGCCACCGAGGGCCTCACCCTCGACACGGTCGTCACCTCGAACCCGGAACGGCAGCAGCAGGCCCGTGCCGAGTTCCCGGACGTGCGCCTCGCCGCCTCGCCGGACGAGCTGTTCGACCGGGCCGCCGAGCTGGACCTGATCGTCGTCGCGTCCCCGAACAAGACGCATGTGCCGCTCGCGACCACCGCCCTCGAGGCCGACCTGCCGGTCGTGGTCGACAAGCCCGTCGCGGGCACGGCGGCCGAGGCCCGCGCGCTCGCCGCCCTGGCCGAGGAGCGCGGCCTGCTCCTCTCCGTCTTCCAGAACCGCCGCTGGGACAACGACTTCCTCACCCTGCGCAAGCTGCTGGAGGAGGGCGAGCTGGGCGACGTCTGGCGGTTCGAATCCCGCTTCGAGCGCTGGCGTCCGCAGCTGAAGGGCGGCTGGCGCGAGTCCGGCGACCCGGCAGAGATCGGAGGTCTGCTCTACGACCTCGGCAGTCATGTCGTCGACCAGGCTCTGGTCCTCTTCGGCCCGGCGGCGGCCGTGTACGCGGAGTCGGACGTCCGCCGCCCGGGTGCCGAGACGGACGACGACACGTTCATCGCGATCACCCACGCGAGCGGCGTCCGCTCCCACCTCCACGTCTCCGCGACGACCGCCCAACTCGGCCCCCGCTTCCGCGTCCTCGGCTCGCGGGCGGGTTACGTGAAGTACGGCCTGGATCCCCAGGAGGCGGCCCTGCGCGAGGGACGCCGCCCCGGCCCGGACTGGGGCGCCGAACCCGAGTCGCTGTGGGGCCGGGTCGGCTCCGGCGAGTCCCCGGTGACCGGCGGCGGCCGCGCCGAACCGACCCTGCCGGGCGACTACCCCGCCTACTATGCGGCCGTGGCGAAGGCCCTGCTGGAGGGCGCCCCGAACCCGGTGACCGCGCGGGAGGCGGCCGCCGCCCTGGACGTCCTGGAGGCCGCCCGTCGTTCGGCCCGCGAGAAGGTGACGGTGACCCTGTGACCCACAAGAGCAACCCCTCACACAGCCAGGAGCTGACCCCGAAGTTCCACCCGGAGCTCACCCCGAGCCTGGAGGAGCTGGAGAAGCAGGAACGCCTCCTGGTCTTCCGCCAGTTCACGTACGACGACGCCTGGGCGCTCGGCTCCCTCCTCGTGGAACTGGCCCGGGAGCGGCAGGCCCCGGTCGCCATCGACATCCACCGCGCCGGCCAGCAGCTCTTCCACGCGGCGCTGCCCGGCTCCACCCCGGACAACGACGCCTGGATCGCCCGCAAGCGCCGGGTGGTCGAGCGCTACGGCTCGGCCTCCTACCTGGTCGGCGCCCGCTTCCGCGCCAAGGGCACGACGTTCGAGGAGTCCTCGCGCCTCGACCCCGACACGTACGCGGCGCACGGCGGCTCCTTCCCCATCACCGTCGAGGGCGTCGGCGTCATCGGCGCGGTGACGGTGTCGGGCCTGCCGCAGTTGCAGGACCACCGGCTCGTGGTGGAGGCCCTGGAGCAATTCCTCGACCGCTGAGCCGCGTCGGAATCATCACCGGCTCCCTCCGGTTGGCACCTGCGTACACGTGATCAAGCATGGCGCCCACCGGAGGGAACCGAACAGATGAGCACTCCCGTGAAGGAAGCGGTCGGCCGGTACGGCATCTGGAGCGTGGGCCTGCGCTCGGAGGACCCGGACCGGCGCGGCGAACTCGCCGAGGCCGCCGCCGAACTGGAGGAACTCGGCTACGGAGCCGTCTGGCTGGGCGGCAACACCTCCGCCGCCCACGCCGCCCCGCTGATCGAGGCGACCTCCCGGCTCACCGTCGGCACCAGCATCCAGAGCATCTGGCAGCACGAGGCGGACGCCACCGCCGCGGCCTTCGCCGAGCTGGAGTCCACGCACCCCGGCCGTTTCGTGCTCGGCCTGGGCGTCAGCCACGCCAGGAGCGCGGAGCAGTACCGGCGTCCGTACTCGGCCCTCGTCTCGTACCTGGACGGCCTGGACGCCGCCGGGATGCCCGCGGACCGCCGGGTCCTGGCCGCCCTCGGCCCGAAGAGCCTGCGGCTGACACGCGACCGTTCCGCGGGGGCGATCCCCTACCTGGTCACCCCGGAGCACACCGCCCACGCCCGCGAGGTCCTGGGCGAAGGCCCCCTGCTGGCCCCCGAACTCGCGGTGGTCCCGGAGACGGACCCGGCCCGGGCCCGCGCCCTGGCCCGCGAGTTCCTGGAGATCTACCTCCCCCTGCCGAACTACACCAACAACTTCCTCCGGCACGGCTTCACCGAGGACGACCTCAAGGACGGCGGCAGCGACCGCCTGGTCGACGCCCTGTTCGCCTGGGGCGACGACGAGGCGATCCGCGCCAAGATCGACACCTTCTTCCAGGCGGGCGCGGACCACGTCGCCCTCCAGGTGGTGAACGAGGAACCGCGGGACGCCCTGCCGCGAAAGGCGTGGCGCAACCTGGCAGCGCTGCTGGACTGACCCTCCTGAGGGGCGCGGGGAACTGCGCGACAAGCCACACACGGCCCGCAGCCGCCGGACGTCACGCAACTCCCCGCCCCTCAGGCGTCCTTGAACTCCTGCCTTTGCCGCCCGAGCCCCTCGATCTCCAGCTCCACGACATCCCCGGCCCGCAGGAACGGCTTCGGTTCGGGCGCCCCGAGGGCCACCCCCGCCGGCGTCCCCGTATTGATCACATCACCCGGGTACAGCGTCATGAAGTGGCTGAGGTACCGCACGACCTCCCCCACCGGGAAGATCTGCTCGGCCGTCGTCCCGTCCTGCTTCAGCTCCCCGTTGACCCACAGCTTCAGCGACAGGTCCTGCGGATCCGGCACCTCGTCCGCCGTCACCAGCCACGGCCCCAGCGGGTTGAACGTCTCGCAGTTCTTGCCCTTGTCCCAGGTGCCGCCCCGCTCGATCTGGAACTCCCGCTCGGACACGTCGTGCGCGACGGCGTACCCGGCGACATGCGCGAGCGCTTCCTCCGCGGACTCCAGATACCTGGCCGTACGCCCGATGACGACGGCCAGCTCGACCTCCCAGTCGGTCTTGCGGGACCCGCGGGGCACGAGCACCGTGTCGTGCGGGCCGACGACCGTGTCCGGCGCCTTCATGAAGAGGACCGGCTCGGCGGGCGGCTCGGCGCCCGTCTCGCGCGCGTGGTCGTGGTAGTTCAGCCCGATACAGACGATCTTGCCGATCCGCCCCAGCGGCGGTCCGATCCGCAGCCCGGTGGCGTCCAGCGCGGGCAGCTCGCCGGCGTCGGCGGCGGCCCGGACCCGGCCGAGCGCGGCCTCGTCGCCGAGCAGCGCGCCGTCCACGTCCGCGACGACGCCCGACAGGTCCCGCAGGGTCCCCTCGGCGTCGAGCAGCGCGGGCCGCTCCGCCCCCGCCGTACCGACTCGCAGCAGCTTCATGATCACGTCTCCCTCGATCGCGGGCGCCCGCCCGACGCGCGTGACCCGGATGCGGCGGGGCAGCCATCGGAGGACTGGTCGATCCTCCAAGGTGGGAGTGCACTCCGCAATACCCCGTTCACGTACTGGACCGTCACCGCACCGACCGGCTGCCGATACGACGAACGCCTACCGGTACAACACGGCCCGCTCGACGACACTCCACGTCGTACTCGTCACCACGTACAGCGCGGCGGCCAGCGGCACCACGGCCACGGTGACGAGCGTGAAGAACGACATGAACGGCACGACCTTGGTCATCGCCCCCAGCCCGGGCACCTGCTCGCCCTCCCCGGCCGGGACGACCGGGTTCCTGGCCATCATGCGCTTGCTGAGGCGGTAGCTGAACGCGGCGACGCAGGCGACGACCGCGAACAGCCCGGCGTACACCAGCCCCGCCCCGCCGAGGAGACCGCCGTCGAGCGCGTCCACCCACCGCTCCCCCAGCGGCGCGGCGAACAGCTGGTGGCCGAGCAGTTCGTTGGCCCGCCCGCCGATCGTGTCGCTGGAGAACAGGTGGTAGAGCAGGAAGAACGCCGGGATCTGGAGCAGCCCGGGCAGGCAGCCGGCCAGCGGCGACACCTTCTCCTCGGCGTGCAGCTCCAGTACGGCCTTCTGGAGCTTCTCGGGGTTCTTGCCGTGCTTCTTCCGCAGCTCGGCGATCTTCGGCTGGAGCGCGGTGCGGGCCTTCTGGCCGCGCGCGGCGGCCCGGGACAGGGGGTGGACGAGGAGTCGTACGAGCGCGGTGAACAGGACGATCGCGGCGGCGGCCGCGGAGGCGCCGAACAGCGGCTGGAGCAGGTCGGCGAGTCGCTCGACCAGGCTGGCGAAGACGGACATGGGTGAGCCCTCCGGGGGTCTCGTCGTGCCGGAATGAGACATGGCGGCATGACGACCCGCGCGGGTCAGCTCGAAGGAGGTTCCCTACGCGACGGTCGCCCGGAGGGCGTGTCCGGGCGCGCGGGGACGGGTGCGCCCCCGGGCGTCGGGATCGCGCTGGGGCAGGAAGGCCGTACGGCGATCCCGGTCGCGGATGGCCGTACGCACCCAGGTGCGCGGCACGGTGGGCGCGCAGCGCGAGGCGACGACGGCGCAGACCGCGAGGGCGGCGGAGGCCGCGGCGGTCGCGGCGAGCGCGACGGTGGCGGAGAGGCTGCCGGTGTCGAGCAGCGCCACCTCGACGATCAGGAGGAGCAGCGCGAGAGCGGGACGCAGAGTCGCCCAACCACGGTCCATCCGGCTGCCCCTCCTCTCGTACGTGTGTATGCCCTGCTGTTCGTTATACAGGATTGCCCCGCCGAACGGATCCGCGACTTCGTACACGGGTTTGAGAAAGGTTCGTCAGAACTCTCGACAACCCACCCGCCGCACCCGATGCTTCTCGATGCCACCGGCCCGTTGCCATGAACGGGCCAACACCCGCGACGCCGGGCCGGGGACCGGCGCCTGCCCCGATTCCTTTACGGAGGAGCCGTGATCCGACGCAGATCCCTGCTGGCCGCAGCGGGGGGTACGTTCCTCGGCAGCGCCCTGGCGACGGGCACCGCGCACGCGGACGCCACGATCGCCGTCAACCCGTCGACGACGTACGGCACCTGGGAGGGCTGGGGCACTTCCCTCGCCTGGTGGGCCAACGTCTTCGGCGCCCGGGACGACTTCGCCGACCTGTTCTTCACCACCAAGTCGGTCACGTACAACGGCCGCTCCCTGCCCGGCCTGGGCCTCAACATCGCCCGCTACAACCTCGGCGCGTGCAGCTGGAACAGCGTCGGCGGCGAGACCATGGTGGAGTCGCCCAACATCCCCGCCTTCAAGCAGATCGAGGGCTTCTGGCAGGACTGGAACAACGAGGACCCCACCTCCTCGGCCTGGAAGTGGACGGCGGACGCCAACCAGCGCGCGATGCTGGTCAAGGCGGTGCAACGGGGCGCGACAACCGAACTGTTCGCGAACTCCCCGATGTGGTGGATGTGCAGCAACCACAACCCCTCGGGCGCGGCCGGCGGCGGCAACAACCTCCAGACCTGGAACTACCGCCAGCACGCGAGCCACCTGGCGGCGACCGCCCTGTACGCGAAGTCGAACTGGGGCGTGAACTTCGCGACGGTCGACCCGTTCAACGAGCCGGCCTCCACCTGGTGGACCGCGACCGGCACCCAGGAAGGCTGCCACATGGACCCGGCGGTCCAGGCGGCCGTCCTCCCGTACATGCGCAGCGAGCTGGACAAGCGCGGCCTGACGGGCATCCGCATCGCGGCCTCGGACGAGACGAACTACGACACGGCCCGCTCCACCTGGGCGTCGTTCAGCTCCTCCACCAAGTCCCTGGTCTCCCAGGTCAACGTGCACGGCTACCAGGGCTCGGGCGGCCGCCGCGACCTCCTCTACACGGACGTGGTGACGACGTCCCGCAAGAAGCTGTGGAACTCCGAGACCGGCGACAGCGACGGCACGGGCCTGACGATGGCCTCCAACCTCTGCTACGACTTCCGCTGGCTGCACCCCACGGCCTGGTGCTACTGGCAGGTCATGGACCCGTCGACGGGCTGGGCGATGATCGCCTACGACGCGAACACCCTCCAGCCGACCACCGTCCAGACCAAGCACTACGTCCTGGCCCAGTTCAGCCGCCACATCCGCCCCGGCATGACGATCCTGGACACGGGCGTCAGCTACGCGGTGGCGGCGTACGACGCGACGACCCGCCGCCTGGTGATCGTCGCCGTGAACACAGCCACCTCCGCCCAGACCCTCACCTTCGACCTCTCCCGCTTCTCGACGGTGACGGGCGGCTCCGGGGGCCTGGTCCCCCGCTGGAACACGGTCACGACGGGTGGTGGCGACCTGTACACCCCGCGCTCGGACATCCGCCTGAACGGCAAATCGGTAAGCGTCCCCTTCGCGGCGAAGTCGGTCCAAACGCTCCAGATAGACAACGTGACGCTGTAGCCGGACTCGGCGACGGTTCGGAGCGAACCGTAAAGCCCTGGTGATGAGCGTGAGAGTCGGCCGGGGGTCTGGCCTGCGCATCCCTCACGCTCGTCACCTCCCGGCAGTACGGTGTCCCCCATGCGCCCCGACACGCCTGCCGAAAACGTCGACCACACCGCCGAGGCGGCACGCCTGGAGCGAACCGCCGGCCTGTATCCCGAGGACGCCGAGGCCCTGCTGCTGCGGGCAGCGGCCCACCTGGAACTCTCCGGCGACCGCCCCGGTGCGACGAAGCTCTACGACCGCCTGCTGTCCTCCTCCGACGGCCTCGACGCCCCCCACCTGATCCGGGCGCTCAAGGCCTCGAACCTCTGGGAGTACGGCCACGAGGCCGAGGCCAGGGCGATCATCGAGGGCGTCCGGGTGGCGTCCCCCCGGGACCCGGCCCCCTGGGTGATCGTCGCCGAGGCCCTGGAGTCCCACGACGAGCTGGAAGCGGCGCACGACACGTTCACGGAGGCCGTACGCCTCCTCCTCTCCGACGTCCCGGAACCCCCGCAGCCGACGCACCCCCTCCTCTTCGGCCGCCACCGGGTCCGCCGCATGCTGGGCCGCTCCCACGACGAGTGGGACGCGGTGGCGGATTCGGTCCACTCCCTCCCGGTCTCCCTGGACGAGCTCCACGACCCCAAGCGCGTGTGGTCGCTCGGCTCGGAGAACCCGGCGGAACTGGAAGCGGAGATCCTCCGCCTCCGCGCGGAACTGGGCGCCTACCGCGAGGCCCTCTCCCGCCCCTTCCCGGTGGCGATCCTCCACTGGCCGGCGGACGAACTGACGGAACTCCTCGAGGCGTACCCCACGCTGGCGACGGAGTACCCCTCCCACACCGAACACCTGACCTCAATAGAGCGCGCCCTCCGCGAACTCTCCACCTCCGGCACCCCGAACCTGGGCATCGTCACCGGCACGGTCCCGTCGTACGAGGCGTTCGCGGCGTCGGAGGGCACATCACCGGACGACGCGACCCTGCTCCCCCAGTACGCGACGACCCTGGCGGCACGGGGGCGAGCGGTGGCCTGGCCCCCACAGAGCACCGCGGCGTGCTGGTGCGGCTCGGGCCGACCGTACGGCGCCTGCCACGGCAGCACGGCCTGACACGGGCAGCGGGCCCTCCGGCGGCCCACCAACCCACTCCGGGCCGGCCCGACGGCCGGCCCACGGAACTGCCACGACACGCTCCCCGTCTCCCCTGACGACAGACGACTGACAACTGACGACTGACGTCGGCTCCGGGGGGGGGAGCGTCACGTGGACCAGCCCTGGCTCACGATCACACTCATCATGGCCGCCGCCATGACGGCCTTCGGCATCTGGAACCTAGGCATAGCCCAACGCCAACGCCGGGCTCTCTCCCGCCTCGGCGTCCGGGGCATCCGCACCAGGGGCGAGGTGGCCCGGGGCCCCCGCCGGGAGGGCCCCACCCTCCACCCGCCCCAGGTCCGCTACCAAGCTCCACCACTCAACCGCCCCGACGCCCCACCCGCCCAGACGTACCGCCGCACCCCGCTCAACCACGAGCAGCACCCTCTCCACGCCGGAGTCCCGGTCGTCCTCCGCTACGACCCGAGGGACCCACGCCGGGTGGTGGTCGTACACCAGAAGGACGGAAGGCCGGCGAACGTGTCGTACTCGGCCGGGGCGCATGCGGCTTGGGGCGTTTGCTGCGTGCTGCTCGGGCTGGGGATGGGAGCGGGCGCGTTCTGGTGACGCCCCGGCCGCCACGCCCCCGCCGACGCCCCGCCGCCGAACCGACCCGGCGTGCGCCGATCCGCTGAGGCGCTCACCGACGCCGGGTGACTGAACGGCCGACCAGTTGCGCCCCTACCTGTGACCCACGCCTCTCCGGGCCGCCCGCTCGCTTCTCTCCGGTGCTGAAGCGCCCTTGAGGCGGGGTGCGGAAGCACGACACTGACCAGGAAGCGGGCGGCCCAACTGCAGCTGACCTTTCGGTATGACCCGTCAGGTGTCAGTAGTTGCTGTTAGAACTGATCCGTAGCGCAACGAGTGATCGTGCGTGGGTGCGAAGGATCAGGGGGAACAGTCATGGCAGAAGCCGGGGGCCAGTCGAAGCCGATCGCGGGTGTCTACGAGAAGCTCATCACCCGCGACGTCGACGACCAGCTGGAACAATTCAAGGCCGCTGGCTGGAAAGCCATCGACGCTGAGGTCACCCCTGAGTCCGCTCCGCACGTACTGGCTCGCTACATCGCTGATGCCGTAAGCCAAAGACTCCTCCAGCTTCGCCCCGAAGACCGGGTCTCGGTTGCGAACCGCGTCCTGGAGTCGCTGGCTTCCGCCGTCCCTGGTCCAAGCGAAACCGCAGCGGCAGACGCGATCGTCGAGGGCCCTCGACAACTGCTGGCTCTCGCGCAGCAGGAGGCTCCGGGTGTCTATGCCCTTCGCCCTCTCACCCCGTTGTCCGAGACATCACTCATCACGAACTCCCCCGAAGACCTCAGCCTCGGTGCCGAGCTAAGGGCCGAGCTGGCCACCGCAGACCGCATCGACCTGCTCTGCGCTTTCGTGAAGTGGTACGGCATTCGCGTCCTAGAGGATTCATTGCGCGCCGCGAAAGAACGGGGCGTGCCAATCCGTGTCATCACGACCACCTACATCGGCGCCACAGACCGCCACGCCCTCGACCGCCTGGTCCGCGACTTCGGGGCCATCGTCAAGGTCAACTACGAACTCCGGTCCACTCGGCTACACGCCAAGGCCTGGCTCTTCAGGCGCCATACGGGCTTCGATACGGCGTACGTCGGCAGCTCGAACCTCTCGAAAGCTGCCCTCCTCGACGGCTTGGAGTGGAACGTCCGCCTCTCCTCCGTCGCCACACCGGCGGTGCTGAACAAGTTCGAGGCGACTTTCGACGCGTACTGGAGCGACTCCGCATTTGAGACCTACGACCCCGACAGTCACAGCGAGCGCCTCGATCAAGCCCTAGCCCAGGCGAGCGGCAACACCTCGGCCGCCGACCTGAAGATCAACCTCTCAGGGCTGGAGGTACGCCCTTTCCCCTACCAGCAGGACATGCTGGAGCGTCTGAGGGTAGAGCGTGAGCTCCGCGGACGGAACCGCAACCTGCTGGTGGCTGCCACCGGTACGGGTAAGACCGTGATGGCAGCCCTGGATTACCGCAGCCTGTCCAAGAGCTACGGTGACCGCCGGCCAAAGCTGCTCTTCGTCGCGCACCGCAAGGAGATCCTCAAGCAGTCCCTGCGCACCTACCGGGAGGTGCTGGACGACGCCTCCTTCGGTGAGCTGCTCTACGGCGGTGAGGACCCGCAGACGTGGAACCACGTCTTCGCCAGCGTCCAGTCACTCAACGTCCAGCGCCTTGAAGAACTGTCTCCCGATCACTTCGACATCATCGTCATCGACGAGTTCCATCACGCCACCGCCACCACGTATCGCCGAGTTATCGACCACTTCAATCCCAAAGAACTGCTCGGTCTGACCGCTACCCCCGAGCGGATGGATGGACTCAATGTGCAGGACGAGTTCTTCGAAGGCCGCATTGCCGCCGAGATGCGGCTCTGGGAAGCATTGGAAAACGATCTGCTGTGCCCCTTCCACTACTTCGGGATCCCTGACGGCACAGACCTGACGAACCTCAGCTGGCAGCGCGGCACTTACACGGACCAAGAGCTCGGCAACCTCTACACAGGCAACCAGGCCCGTGCCCGGATCGTCGTCAAGCAGATCCGGGACAAGGTCTCTCAGCCCGGCGCTATGCGCGCGCTGGGCTTCTGCGTGGACAAGAAGCACGCCCGCTTCATGGCGGACTTCTTCCAAAAGGCCGGCTTCCAGGCAGCCGCCCTCACCAGCGACTCACCCCCCGCAGTACGAGCCCAAGCGCTTGCTGATCTCCGGGAGGGGAAGCTTCAGGTCATCTTCTCCGTGGACCTGTTCAACGAAGGTCTCGACATTCCCGATGTCGATACGTTGCTCCTCCTGCGCCCCACCAACAGCGCGACGGTCTTCCTCCAACAGCTGGGCCGCGGGCTACGGCGCACAGAGACCAAGCCCGTACTCACAGTCCTCGACTTCATCGGACAGCATCGAGCGGAGTTCCGTTTCGAAGAACAGTTCCGAGCCATGACGAACCTCTCCAGGAACCGGCTCGTCGACCACATTGAACATGACTTTCCGCTCCTGCCTTCCGGATGTCAGATCATCCTGGAGGGCAAGGCCAAGGACCTAGTGCTGGACAACATCCGCACCCAACTGAGCGCCAATGTCAGAACGTTGGTGAGCGAAGTCAAGGCTTACGAGACCCCACGTCTGGCGGACTACCTCCGCGAGAGCCGCAGAGAGATCAAGGAGCTGTACAAGAGTGACAACTCCTGGACGTCTGTCCTTCGCCGGGCAGGCCTGGTCAAAACAGCAGCGCCAGCTGGGGAGTCAGCTCTTCTCAAACGCGTCCATGCCTTCCTGCACATCGACGACCCCGATCGCGCCGACGCCTACCTCCGCCTCCTCGCTGACGACGTACGGCCTTACGACGAGCTGGACCCCGCAGACCAGACCTACGCACGCATGCTCTTCTTCAACCTGTGGGACAACGCCGGCGGTTTCACCAGCTTCCAGCAGGGCTTGGACGCCCTTCGAGAACAGGCTGTCCTCCGCGATGAACTGCGCCAGGCCCTGTCTTACGTCGTCGAACAAGCGGACCACTTCCCGATCCCTCTATCCGGCAGCCACAGTCACCTCCCGCTGAAGGTCCACTGCTCCTACAACCGCTCCGAAATCTTGGCGGCCCTCGGGGTAGCACGCTTCGGCGGCCAGATGCCCAGGTCCTTCGCCCAGGGCGTCCAGTGGGTGGAGGACATCCAGACCGACGCCCTCCTGATCACCCTGGAGAAGAACGAGAAGGACTTCTCCCCCACCATCCGGTACCGGGACTACGCCCTGAGCCCCACCCTCTTCCACTGGGAGTCGCAGAACTCCACAGCCGCCAACTCCCCCACAGGCCTGCGCTACCAACAGCATGCCGAGCGAGGGAGCCACGTCCTGCTCTTCATGCGCCGGTACAAGAACACCGACATCGGCAAATCTCAGCCGTGGATGCTTCTTGGGCCTGCTACCTATAAACATCACAGCGGGAGCAAGCCTATGGCGATCACGTGGGAGCTCCATCACGCAATGCCGGCCGACGTGCTGGCTTACTCTGCCATCGTCACAGGGCAAGGCCAGTCGGGCAGTTATTGACGAATGAAACTGAGCCTTTCATGCATCCTAAGAGAAGGCGTCTCCGGGTGATTCTAGCTGGATCCTCAACCGCCGTTGCGACTATAGGGAAGCCTGTTCAGTCTTCGACGCCGTTCTCTTCTTCAACCACCGTCGATCTAAGCCAACCTGCTCCCGCTAGGCCATACTTCGAGCGCTATCCGCGACAACATCGCCTGACGCGCCTCGATGCCAGCGACTCGCCATTCTGATCGCTCACTGTCCCACAGATCTTGAACTCCCGTTCGGGAAGAGACCAGAAGCGCGGACCCCTCATAAAGATGCGCCTTCTCAGGGAAGGAGAGCCCAGATATATTCGCATTTCGCTTACCGGCAAGGAGCGTGAGGTTACCCAGACGGCTTACAAAACTGTCGTGCTCTTCTAGGCGCAGTTCTGGTGTCGGCTTTTGAGGGTAGATATTCTCCACATATACCTTTCCGTCACCGAGAGCCACCTCTTCATGTACGTCATGCTGGGCGCGCAGGTGTTGCTCGATCTTAGCTAGCAAGTAGCGAGACTGAGACTGCTTGGGAATAGAGGCTTCCTGGAAATCAGTCTGGAACGTTTCGTCATCCGGAATCCAAGTCAGGATCCTGTGGATTACACCCTCGAGCGACCCACCCTTGGCTAGCTCCTTAGCCGCACCAAAAATATTCTCCTCCAACAGGGTCGACTCCCGCCTGCCGACTACCGTCCAGCGCACGTAATAGCTGATCGAGGCATCCAAGAGAGTTTGCAGAGCGGAGTAGTTGTAACCTTCCGATGCCGACAGGAGGAGCGGATAGAGAGCGTCAGCATTCATCGCCTTGACCTCTCCGAGAGAAGCGTCGAGGTTCACGTCTCCCGTACTCCCCGTGATCAACTCAGCATACCGTCCTGCCGCGTTTTCCAGCTCCGCCGAGAAGGCCCCAACACCGTACTCTTGAGGACGCTTATCAAAATGCCCAGTCAAATCCTTGCGAATGATCGAGTAAAGACTGTGTGACTTGACGTCCCCGTGCTTGGAAACCCAGAAGTGGCGAAGGAACTTCTCTATCTCTTCGCGTCGATCAAACCCGTCAAGAAGCGAGCGCCAGGCATCGTTGACACGAGACTTCTCGTGATCACTTCGACTCTTCTCCATCAAGAAATTACGAACCAGGTCCACCGTGGACAGATCCTTACCACGCGAGTTGATAGTCTCGAAGACTTCATTCGCATCACTCGAAGAAGGCGTCTGGATCTCCACAAAGACGAGGCCATTAATCAAACATTCACGCAGGGAGTCGAGATAGTCCAAACGGTCCTCGTCATCAACATAGGACTGCAGTCGGCTATTTATTTTAGCCCGAAAGTTATTGTAGGCATCCAGTATCAACTTATGCGAAGGACGGGAAGGACTCTCAACCCTGGGACATTCGCCCGTGGCCTCATTCCAGTCCTGAATATTGTCACGGAAAAAATCTCGGTCGAACAGCGACAGCACCAGGAAATATTCCATAGGTTCTTTGCGGCCAGATTTACGCGCAATATAGTCCCTCTGAATGTTGTTAGCGCTCGACATGCCCTCTGAGGACTTCATACTCCACAGAGTGTCCCTAATGGCGGCAATTAGGATTGTTGAAGTGGTCAACCGCTGCTGACCGTCAAGCAGTGACCGCCCTTTCATCGATTCGCCTGTGATAGTCACAACCGGGCCGATGAAGTACTCAGAAGCCGACTCTCGTCCACTCTCACGCGCCTCTTTGAACTTCTCGATATCCGCCCAGAAGACGTCTACTTCCTTCTTAGTCCACGCATACTGGCGTTGACTGTCATCTGGCACAGTCACCACGGGATTGTTAGCACCAATCAGCTGTCCGAGAGTTTGCCGCTGCGCCTGCTTGATGATGGCCATCTTGGAACCTCCACATGCCGTCTGACACGGAGAGCGTACCGTCCGACTGTGATGTGTGTGGAGGTAGAGGGGGATCTGCGAAGAATATCCACCCTTACCTGCCCATGACCACGCAGGAGTGAGCCACCCACAGAGGCCAACTGATACATTTGGACGCCAGGTACTCATGACTGGTGGGGGTTATGAACGTTTCCGTCGAGAATACCGCTGCGCATCACTTGCACACCCTGCTCACTAATGTCCGCGATTCAGGAAAGTCGAATCTGCGGGAGGCATGGTGCCAAGTCCTTGGCGCACAATGGGAAAGTTTGGAGTTCGCAAAACGCCACTCGGAAGTCGTCACCCTGCTGCAAATGACAATTCGTCAGCTTGACTCCCTTCCAGAAAGACCTCGATCGCGGTGCGAGCGCCATGTTGGTTCGTGGTGGATTCTGGTCATGCAACCAATTCTGAACTGGGCTGACACGAACCGATCGCCTCACGCTCTGTTTGACGCAAATCAGCTTGACCATCTCGAGTCGACTGCTGATTTGATATCGGGATACCTAGGCGGGTCCAATGCAGCGCCGCAGACTTCGAAATTCGAAGAGATTGTCACGCAGTGCCAGGAGTGGATCGATCTCCTCACTTCCATGGGGGCTGAGGAAATAAACGAGCCTTTGCGGAATCAGTTGATATCGCAGATTCGCCACCTTATCTGGCTCATCGAGAATGCAAATCTGTTCGGTGAGGCACGGGTGGCTGAAGAGGCCAGCACTGTCATCGGTTCGCTTGCTCAAGCAGGAGCAACGCTGGTAAATGTGCGGCCCGATAATGCCAGTCGATGGAAAACCGCGATGCTAGCGCTCATCACCGCCTGCGTTGTCCTCAATCAGGCCACTCCCATCATTCAGGAGTCGATCACTGCCGGGGGAGCAATAGTCAAGGAGATCACTGCTGCTGCCGAGAACTGGAGCGAGTAAGTAAAGCAAGGTACAGGCCCTCAGCGCTTTCAGGTCTCCGTCCTCGTATAACCTTCTCTCATGATTCGCGCAGTGGTCTTCGACGTCGGTGAGTGCCTCGTGGACGAGACCCGTGAGTACGGGACTTGGGCCGACTGGTTGGGTGTCCCCCGGCACACCTTCCATGCGATGTTCGGGGCCGTGATCGCCCAGGGCCGCGACTACCGGGAGACGTTCCAGGAGTTCCGGCCCGGGTTCGATCTCTACGAGGAGCGGGAGAAGCGGGCTGCTGCCGGACAGCCGGAGAGCTTTGGGGAAGAGGATCTGTACGAGGACGTCCGGCCGGCTCTCAGACAGCTCCGGGCCGACGGGCTGTGGCTCGGTATCGCTGGTAACCAGACAGTCCGGGCCGGGAGGATCCTTCAGGAGCTGTTCTCCGACGACGTCGACCTGATCGGTACGTCCGACGACTGGGGTGCCAGCAAGCCCGACCCCGAGTTCTTCAAGCGGGTGGCGGAGGTCGTGCCCTTCGAGGTCGGCGAGATTCTGTACGTCGGTGATCGGTGTGACAACGACATCAGGCCGGCCAAGGAAGCGGGGATGCACACCGCACTCGTGCATCGCGGGCCGTGGGCCAGCATTCAGTGGAACAGTGGCGAGGCCAAGGAGTTGCCGACCTTCCGTGTCGATGGCCTGGACGAACTTGCCGTCCGTGTGGCTGAGTTCAACGCCGCAGCGCGCTGAGGGTCGTGGGCCAGTCGTAGAGGCGGTCGTCGAGGTCGCGAACGCAGCTCTCGTGCTGGTGCGGAGCAAGCGCGCGACGGACTTCGCGTACACGGTCCATGCCGGTGGCGTACCAGGTGAGTGCCAGCTGATCGAGAGCCTTGCCCGCGTACTCACAGGCGGCCTGAGGATTGCCCGACGCTGCCTCGACAGCCGCCAAGTCCCCGTACACGACGGTGCGTTGCTTCTCCTCTCCTGGAGTCATGGCTTCGAGGGCCTGGAGCAATGCGGCACGGGCTTGCGGAAGGTGGCCGGCGAGTAGCTGGGTGTTCCCCTTGAAGGCCGCGAGTCGCGCCGGGGAGAACCAGTCCATCCACTGCGGTGAGGCGTGCTCGTCGCCCTGCTGGAGGATGTCCTCGGCGTGGGCGATCAGGTGCAGCGCGGTGCGGGTGTCGCCGCACCTGGTCTCGCATTCGGCCTCCACAGCGTCCAGCCACGCGAGGAACTCCGCGGAGGCGGGGGCGCGGCGAGCGTACGTGCGTGCCGCGATCATTCGCTCCTGTGCTCCATCCCGATCGCCTGCCCAGCCCGGGATGAAAGCCATGTGCGCGATGATCGCCGAACCGAGCAGCGGGTCATCGGCCTCGCCTGCGGCTTGCAAGGCGAGGACAAGCGTGTCGTGCGCGGCGGCCGGCTCTGAGAGGTCGAAGAACTCGATCCTGCCAGCGAGGAGGTATGTCTCCGCCAGTGCCGCGGCGAGCGTGCGTCGGGTGGAGTCAGACGTTTCCGGCAGTAGCGCATAGCCCAGCGTGGCGTGCGCCAGAACGGCCGGGTGCAGCTTGGTCGGGGCCACCGACCAATAGAGCCGACAATGGGAGCGGGTGACCGCTGCAAAGTCTGCTCCGACGCTTGCGGGTTGCGTAGGGGTTGCGGCTCGGCTTGGGCCGATCGCCAGGCCGAGGGCCGTCGGGCCGCTGGCGACTAGGGTGCGCCGGACAGGATCGAGGGCCGACCCCTCCGAGCCCCACGGGGGTATGAAGCCGAGAGCCTCCATGTTCTGGCCGAGCAGGTGTACCAGTACACGCTGGCAGTCCGGTTGCGGCCACGGCGGATTGTCCGACTCCCAGCGACGAACCTGACGTACCCCGATGGACAAGCCGCGGATGCCCATGCCCTTCGCGTGCTCGGTGAGGGCGTCGGCCAGGTCCTGCTGCGAGTTGAAGCCGGCGGCCACCCGAGCGGCCTTGAGTCGAACGTTGCCCGTGGGTCTTGGCACGGCCACCTCCTCCTGCTGCTGACGGCTGCCTCAACTCTCCCACGGAGGTCCGCTGCACAGCACCTTTTCCTCCGCAAGGAGTCCCATAGGCCCTTTGTAGGTCCTTTGAGAGACCCTTCAAAGTCCTCGAATAGGCAGCGTGATTCGTGGACCCTGTGTGCCGTACCCACCGACGGACGGCAAAGGAGCACGCTGTGTACACACACGAGGGTTTGGACGGAGCGGTCTCGGAGTGGCTGGCTCGGACCCACCCGGCGCCTGAGCGCGTACGAAGAGAGTGGGCCGCCCACGGCGTCGCTCTGTTGCCGCTCGGCGAGCGTTTTGCAGCGGTGCGCATCGCGTCCCGGATCGTGCATGCCGCCGTGCGGTCCGAGGACCAGGACCGAGTGGCGACTGCGCTCAGCGAGTTACTCGGCGGGGCGATCATCTACGACCGTCGGGTGGCGGGTGGCACCTATTACGCACTGGTCGCAGGACATGCCGGTCCCGCGTGGGCCTATGACGACGTCGTGACCTGCCTCGGGCATGGCACCTACTTGGGAGTGCCGCGCATCGAGCGACGACGCCCACCGGGCACGCACTGGGTGGTACCACCACGGTACGAGGGGAACTTGTGTCCACCACGTTCGGTCCTCGACCTGGTCGAGGTGGGCCGTGCTCGTCTGGCTGCGGAAGGCGAGGATCGTCCTCACCACCAGGGTGGACACATGACGACTCGGGCCGTTCAGAGCCCTTGGGCCATGCGTCTGGTGTCGGATCGGCTGCCCGTGTGTCCGCCGTCGTACGCCACCGTCGCACTGGACGGCTTCACGCAGACGGCTCGGTACGCGGACTCCGCAGGTCGGGCGGTAGAGATGGGTAAGCACGGTACGTCGAAAACCATCGGGACCGCGTCTACCTCCGGAGGCGGGGACGGGCAGAGCCCGCAGCCACAGACCCAGGACGACCACACCACCGATTACGAGTCGGACTGACGATGGCATCCACTGTCCTGGTCGTCACCGCGTTGGAAGACCTCACTGCGGACCGCGTCATCGATGCGCTGAATGAGCGCGAGGTGCCTGTGGCACGCGTCGATCCCGCCGATATCGGGTCCGATCTGGCCTTCGAGTTCAACCTCGGCCCGGACACCCCCGTCTGGGGTGGGCGGCTGCGCACGTCGAGTCGCGAAGTGGAGGTGCGGGAGGTAGCGGCGGTTTACTACCGTCGCCCCACCGCATACAGCTCCCGCTTCGGGCATCTCCCCCAGCAGCAACGGGACTTCGCGGCCGCCGAGGCAAGGCACGGGCTCGATGGCGTTCTGAACGCCCTGCACAGGGCGGTGTACGTCAATCACCCACACGCGGTGGTTCGTGCGGACTTCAAGCCCGCCCAGTTGCAGACGTTCACCGAGCTCGGGCTGCGGGTGCCGCCCACGCTGATCACCAATGAGGTGGAAGCGGCCAGAAAGTTCGCCGCCGACCACGGGCAGGTCGTCTACAAGACGTTCCGCGGACTACCCCGCAGCCTGGACGGCCATACCGGCGCGATCTGGACCCAACGCGTGAAGCCTGACAGCTTCGACGAAACCCTGGCGGTTACTGCGCACCTGTTCCAGGCCGAGATTCCCAAGAGCGGGGACGTGCGCATCACCGTGGTCGGCCGTCAGGTCTTCGCCCAGCGGATCGTCGCGCCGGACGGGGCCCTGGACTGGCGTCGGGGCGACTGGGGCGAGCTGTCGCACACCCCTATCGCCGTCCCCGCCTCGATCGGGGCCGCCCTGCACACGTACCTGGACTCCTTCGGCCTGGTCTTCGGCTGCTTCGACTTCGCGCTGACGGGGGACGGGGACGACCCCGACGACTGGTGGGCCATCGAGTGCAACCCGAACGGGCAGTGGGGTTGGCTCCCGGACGCGGCGGACATCACCGAGGCGTTCGCCGACATTCTGACTACCGAAGTACGGAAGGAGGCGGCAGGCCATGGCGTTGCCCGCCGACCCTGAGAACGACGCGGTCTGCCTGCGCGCAGCCATGGTGGACGCTCTCGCCCAGGACGGTGTGCTGGTGGACCCGGCCTGGCGGGCGGCGGTGCAGGCGGTACCACGGCACCGGTTCGTGCCCGGTTTCTATCTGGCCACCGACGATCGCGACGAGCACGGACTGACGCTTTGGGAACCGGTCACCGCCGAACTCGACTACGGACGGTGGCTGGCGGCCGCGTACTCGGACACCACACTCATCACCCAGTTCGACGGAGAGGAACCCGACTGGAAAGCCCCAGTCGTCCGGCGTGGTGGAGTGCCCACTTCCTCATCCACGCTGCCGTCACTCGTAGTCCGCATGTGGGCCGACGCCGATGTGGCCGAGGGGCACACGGTGCTGGAGATCGGCACCGGAACCGGGTACTCAACCGCGCTGGCCTGTGAGCGCCTCGACTCCGGAGATGTCACCAGCGTCGAGGTCGACCCGCGGCGGTTGGACACGGCAGCCGACGCGCTGTACGGCTGCGATTACACCCCGACCCTGGCCGTCGCGGACGGACTGTACGGTTACTGGCCCGAGGCTCGCTTCGATCGAGTCGTCGCCGCCTGTTCCTTCCGCAACGTCCCGCCTGCGCTTCTCGCCCAGACGCGGCCAGGCGGGAAGGTGCTGCTCACTCTCTCGGGGTGGCTCTACGGCTATGCCCGTGTGCTACTCACCGTCGCCGAGGATGGCACGGCGGACGGGGCGTTGCTGCCCGGCACCGTCTCCTTCATGGCCGCCCGGACGCATGCCGCGCCGGCGTTCGGCAATCCGACCCACTGGGCCGCCGGCCTTCCGGACAAACCCAGGAAGGCCCGTTACGGTCCAGAGCGCCTCATGGCCGCGACGGACGAGGCATTCCATCTTCTGTTCCTCGCACAATGTGCGGTCCCGGACGCACAGTTGGTCACCGTCGGTGACGTTGTGCATTTGGTCGATGTCGTGAGCGGTTCGGCAGCCACCCTCACGCCCGGGGACGGTGTCTGGGATGTACGTGAGGGCGGTCCGGTGAGGCTGTGGGAACGCGTCGAAAATGTGATGGACGCCTTTGATTCCGCGGGCCGACCAGGTCCCGAGGCGTTCACGCTGCACGTGCGTGATGGAAGACAGCACCTGCGGCACCCGGACTTCCCTGCTCTGCTGCTGCCCGGGTCCACACTCCGCTGAGGTGCAGACTCGCCGTGTGACGATTCTGATGACGCCCGGGGTTACTTCAGGGTGGGAATCAGGAGGTTCGTTCGTGTGCCTGGATGGTGCAGCCTGGCAGGCGAAGTGCCGGAACTACCAGAGGGAGGCATGGCGGCTGGAGACACTGCCCGTGTACAGGGTTCCACAGGAGGAAGAGGATTTCCGGGCCTTCCTGGCATGAGAACGTATCAATCCCCCCAGGTACACGAATGCGTATATCCGGGATATCCGGAGGGTACACCGCGAAGGCAGGAGCAAGGGGCGAGTGCACATCGTCACGCGCCCCCTGACCTCGTACTTTCAGTGCGAGTTCATGTGCTATCGCCCTAACGCATGGGCGGGAGACGACATCCGAATTATGGATGTGACCGACCGGGAGAACCCGCTGGCCGACGTCCAGGACTCCTGGATGTTCGACAAGGCGGAGGTCGTCCTTATGCACTACCAGGCCGACGGTACTCAGATCAGTCGCGAAGTGCATGAGGGCGACGTGGCGCCTTTCGCCGATTGCGCTTCGCTTCACTCTTGACACTCGCCCCTCCACCGCGGAGTTCATGCCCGGCCGGGCGGCCCGAAGGTGGGGCGGCGGGGAACGGCGGACGGTGGGAGCGCGTGCGTGGCCGGGTGGCGGGTTCGGGGCCAGTCCTCTGCAGGCCGGCCGGTGAGACGGTGTCGGCGAGGTAGTGGGCGCGTCCGCTGTGGGGCTCGTGTCTCTATTCGTCGCAGCCGGTGCGGACGGTGGCCGGTTCTCCTGCGTGGATGATCGAGCCGAGCATGGTGTGGGCGGCTTGGAGTTGTTCGATGGAGCGGCTCAGGCGGTCGCGTTCGCGTTTGAGGTCCTGGGCCATTTCCTCGCAGGTCGGCGCCAGGATGGCTCCCTCGTCGACCATGCAGGGCAGCATCTCCCGGATCAGGTCGGTGTTCAGTCCGGCCGCCAGCAGGATCCGGATCCGGCGCACGGTGGCCACATCGGATTCGTCGAACTCGCGGTAGCCGCTGGCCCGCCGCTGCGGTCGCAACAGTCCTTGCTGCTCGTAGTACCGCAGGCTCCTGGTGCTGATCCCCGTGCGACTCGACAGCTCGCCGATGAACATGTGACCCCCGACACAGAGGTTTGACTCTGCCATCAATGTCAATGTTTAGCGTAGCCGCCATGGCAACGAACCAGAGCACCCAGCAAGCTCGAACCATCGATCCGAAGTCCCTGGCGGGCAAGAAGGCCGTCGTCACCGGCGGCACCATCGGCATGGGCCGGGCCATCGTCCAGGCCTTAACCGACCGTGGCGCCGAGGTGATGTACACCGGACGCAGCGACCAGCGGCTCGCCGAGGCCCAGGCGGCGCTCGACACCCCACTGGCCCACCCGGTGCGCTCCGACGCCACTGACGCCGTCGCCATCGCCGCGCTCGGCGATCAGGTCGCCGAACGTCTCGGTGGCATCGACTACCTGTTCGTCAACCAGGGCATCGCCGAGTTCCAGACCCTCGAAGAGGTCACCGAGGAATCGTGGGACCGCATCTTCGACGTCAACGCCAAGGGCGCCTTCTTCACCGTGCAGCGGCTGGCGCCACTGGTGTCCGAGGGCGGCTCGATCGTGTTCACCACCGTCTCCAACGACCGGATCTTCCCCGGTCTGAGCGCCTACTCCGGGGCGAAGGAGGCCGTCGCCGCCTTCGCCAAGGTGCTCGCCGCCGAGTTGCTCCCCCGCAAGATCCGCGTCAACGCGATCGCCCCCGGGTTCATCCTCACCCCCACCATGGGCGTCGCCGAACTGACCGACGAGCAGCGCGCCGAGTTCATCGAACAGGGCAACGCCTCTACGCCGATGGGCCGGGGAGGCGCCGTGGAGGAGATCGCCGCCGCCGCGCTGTACCTGGCCGTCGAGGCCACCTTCACCACCGGCGTGGAGCTGCCCGTGGACGGCGGGTTCGGCCAAGGCCTCGGCGAGTGACAGACCCAGCCCGGCAGGCCGCCCCGGAGCGACTCCGCGTCGTCGGCCGAGTGGAGCGCGGGTCTCCGTCGCGGTGACATTCTGGGGCCGTGTTCTCATCCGATCATGTGGGTGCCGTGTTCTTCGATGTCGACGGCACGCTTGTCCCTGGCACGAGTTCAGGGGTTTTTCTCGCGGGCTTCCTCGGCCATCGGGACGAGCTGGCCAGGGCCGAGGGCGCCTACGCCTCCGGGGCTCTGGACAATCGGCAGGTCTCCGAGCTGGATGCCGCTGGGTGGGCGGGGACGGCCGAGCGACGGGTTTCCGGTTGGCTCGACGGGCTTCCCCTGGTCGCGGGCATCGCGGAGACCGTGGTCTGGTGCCGGCGGAACGGGTTGGTGCCCGTGCTGGCCACCCTCGCCTGGACGCCGATCGGCGGGTACCTGGCGGACCGGTTCGGTTTCCACGCGTTCAGCGGGCCCGAGCTGGAGATCTCCGACGGGCGGTTCACGGGCCGGGTCGCCCGCCATTTCGACGAGCACGACAAGCGCGATTTCGCCCTTGCGCAGGCCCGGGAGCTGGGGTTGGCGCCCCACTCGTGCGGTGCCGTCGGAGACAGCCGATCCGACCTGCCGCTGTTCGCGTCCGTCGGGTTGAGTGTGGCGTTCAATGCCTCGGCCGGGGCGCGGGCGGCGGCGATGGTCGCGGTGGACGGTGATGATCTGCGCAGCGTGATTCCCCAACTGAGTCGCCTGGTCACAGCCGCTTGAACGGCCGACGGCGGCATCGACGACTACGCTGTCCGAGCCCGGCGGTCTGCTGCTGGGCGACGATCGCCGCACGTTGCGCTCGGTGGCGCCAGTGCGCCCGGTGGATGCCGAGCTGCCTGCCCACCGCGACGTACTGGTGATCGCGTACACCGCGCGCGCTGAATGCCCGTGGCCCGGACATCGTCGTCCACAGCCGCCTCCCCCTCCGTAGACGTCCGTCGACGTCCGTGGACGCATGTGCCCAGCCCCGTAGAGGAGTCCCCATGACCGCGACCGCGGCCCGCGCAGGCCGGCTGATCGATCTTCCCGTGCTGCTGGTCGCGGTGGTCTGGGGCTCCAGCTACCTGGCCGCCAAGGGCGTCACCACGGCGCAGACCGTGCTGGCGGTGCTGGTGCTGCGGTTCGCCGTGGTGCTGCCGGTGCTGTTGGTCGCGGGGTGGCGGCGGCTGCGGGCGCTGAGTGCCGCCCAGGTGCGGGGCGCGGGGCTGTTGGGGCTGATCCTCGCCGGGATCTTCCTGCTGGAGACGTACGGCGTGGTGCACACCTCCGCGACGAACGCGGGGCTGATCATCAGCCTCACCATGGTGTTCACGCCGCTCGCGGAGAGCCGGGTGCGCGGGACGCGGCTGCCGGGCTCCTTCATGGCGGCAGCCGGGCTGTCGGTGCTGGGAGTGGCGCTGCTGACGCAGGGCGCCGGGTTCAGTGCCCCGTCCGGGGGCGACCTGCTGATGCTGGGGGCCGCCGTCGTCCGTACCGTGCACGTGCTCGCCATGGCGCGCATGGAGTCGGTGCGCGGCGCGGACGCGCTGTCGCTGACGACCGTGCAGTTGGGTGGTGCGGTGGTGGTGTTCGCCGTGCTGTCGGCGGTGCCGGGGACCGGGGCGTCGCCGTGGGCGGCCGCGGCGGACTTCGGGGTCGGGGACTGGGCGGGGCTGCTGTACCTGTCGGTGTTCTGCACGCTGTTCGCGTTCTTCGTGCAGATGTGGGCGGTTCGGCGTACCTCTCCGTCGCGGGTGAGCCTGCTGCTCGGTACGGAGCCGGTGTGGGCCGCGGCCGTCGGCATCGCCGTGGCCGGGGACCGGCCGGGCTGGCTGGGCCTGGTGGGCGCGGTGCTGGTCCTCGTGGGCACGGCTTGGGGGCGTGCGGCGGCGGATCGGGGGCGTGCGGGGGCGGACCCGGGGCGTGTGGGGGCGGATCAGGGACGTGCGGTGGCGGACCGGGGGCGCGCGGAGCGGGGTTCGGTGACCGCTCCGGACGCGCTGTCCCCGCGCGACAAGGCGGCCGAGCAGCCGCCGGCACACGACAGGGCGGCCGAGCCCGCCTGACCCTCAGGGCATCCGCGCGGCTGCCCGCGGTGTGCCCGGGCTGCCGAGGCGGGTGCCGGAGGCTACTCGGGCAGGTTCCCGTTGCCCCCGAGGTTGGCCACGATCCGGCGCAGGACGTTGATCGTGGTGACGAAGTCGGCCGTGTCGATGCCCTCGTGCGTCTGCCGGTGGACAGGCAGGTTGCGGTCCCTGGCCCGGATGCGGCCGGCCTCGCCCTCCTCGGTCAGGGCCATGCCGCCGGTCTCGTCCTCGATCAGCCAGCCGCGAGCCACCAGGTCGTCGTAGACGGCCTCGAAGTCCGTGTCGAGGTCGTCGTACGGGGTCAGGCGTTCGGTCAGGGTCGCGCGGGTCCACCGTCCGGGGGCGCCGGCCGCGTGGTTGAGGGTCCACCAGTGGGGCTGGGTCAGGCCCTCCACTGCCAGCTGGGCGCGGAGGGCTCCGACCACCCTGAGGTAGGCCTGCCCGGTCCATGCGCCGATGGGCTGGGCTGCCAGTTCCTCGTGGGGGTATTCCTTCAGGCCCTCGGCGTGTGTGGTCATGTGTGCCTCGCCCCGTTCGTGTCGTGGTCGCTCGGACACGAGGAACGTAGGACCTCGAGTTTGGTTGAGGTCAAGCGACGGTGGGCTCACGCCAGGAAGGTTCTGATCGCCTCGTGGAGGCGGTGCGGCTGATCCAGGTGGACGTCGTGGCCGGCGTCCGGGATGCGGGTGTGGCTGGTGGTCGGGCGCCGGGTGAGCATCGTGGCCGGTTCGTCGGGGCGCATCGTGCCGTGTTCGCCCTGGACGAGGAGGGTCGCGCAGGTGATGCGGGTCCACTCGGGCCAGTAGGCGGTGGTGGCCAGTTCGGCGACGGTGGCGATGATCGTGGTGCGGTCGAAGGCCGGATGCCAGCCGTCCTCTCGTTTTTCGAGGGTCTTCGTCCAGGCCTCGTGGCCCAGGAATGCCTTCGCCTCGTCGAGGGACGTGAAGGGGGTGGGCCAGCTGTCCAGCCAGGTCGCGATCTGTGTGGGGAGGTCCGGGGCCGGGCCGCCGGGGCCCGCTTCGACCAGGATCAGGGACTCGACGAGGTGGGGGTGGGACGCGGCCAGCAGCATCGCCGTGTGACCGCCCAGGGACTGGCCCACCAGGGTCACGGGGGCCAGGGCCAGTTCCTCGATCAGGGTGACGGCGTCCTGCACGTGGGCCGCTCGGGTCGTGGTGCGCGGGACGCGGGTGCTGGCGCCGTGGCCGCGGGCGTCGTACGTCACCACGCGGTGGCCGTCGGCGGCCAGGCGGGCGGCGACCCCGTCCCACTCGCCCTGGTGGCCTGCCAGGCCGTGCAGGAGGAGGACGGGGTCGCGGGCGGACTCCGGCGTGGCCCGGTGATCGCGGTAGGCGATGCGGGTGCCGTCCGCAGTCGTGAGGACGGTCGGGTCAGGGGCGTTCAACTGGCTCTCTTCCGGTGGGTGATCCGGCCCGGTGCTCCCCGATTCTCCCCTCACCGCCCGCCTCGGATCACGGCGTCACGGCGTCACGGCGCCGGGCTCAGGTCCGCTCGGCCGAACAGGAGGGCGTATCCCGCCGGGAGTTGGGTGAGGATGCGGGTCACCAGGTCGTCGCCGACCAGGCGTGGCAGGACGCTCAGGACCGAGCTGACGTCCCAGCGGGCCGTGGCGGGGGTGGCTCCCTCGATGCGGGCCGCGACCGATTCGACGAACTCCGCGGCGGTGAGCCGGCGCGTCACCGGGATCTGGCCGGCGACCACTCTGGCGGCCTCCTCGGGGAGGGCGCGGGCGAGGTCGACCCGTTCGTCGCCGATCACGTGGCCGCCGAGGGCTGACAGGACGATACGGGTGACCCGCTCCGCCTCCGACCTGGTGGTGTACTGGCCCGACTCCCGTACCGCCTCGACCAGTTCGGTCCAGGCGTCGTCGTCGCCGTGGGGGCGGGGGTGGTGCGGCGGGGCGGGGATCAGGGTCGTCGGGGACGGGGGCGTGAGTGCCGTCGTCGCAGGGGGCACGGTCGTCACACTGGGCACCGTCGTCGCGCTCATGTGCGGGTCTTCCTCCGGATCCTGTCCTGCCCCCGGGCCGCCGGGCTACGACGCCGACGGCGCGGGGTGCGTGGGGGGGGATGCGTGGGGGTGTGGGGCTGTCCCGGGGTGGGACGTCCTCGGGGCCTCGGGACAGCCCGCTGGATGCGTGGGTACGGGGCCGCGGTCAGCCGCTGATCTGCTTGCGGCTGTCGCCGCCCGTGATCTGGATGCGGCGGGGCTTGGCCTGCTCGGCCACCGGGATGCGCAGGGTCAGGACGCCCGCCTCGTACGAGGCGTCGATGCGTTCCGTGTCCAGCGTGTCGCCGAGGAAGAGCTGGCGCGTGAAGGTGCCGGTGGGGCGCTCGGCGACCAGCATCTCCGCGTCCCCGGGGGCGGGGGACCTGCGCTCCGCTCGCACGTTGAGGACGTTGCGCTCGACATCCAGCTCGATCGACTCGGGGTCGATGCCGGGGAGGTCGAAGTGGACGAGGAAGTCGTCCCCGGAGCGGTAGGCGTCCATCGCCATCGCCGACGGGCGGGTGGCGGGGCCGAAGACCTGCTGGGTGAGTCGGTCGAGTTCACGGAAGGGGTCCGTGCGCATGAGCATCACTGGTCACTCCTCTCTTCAGGCGCTGCCTGTGCGATGCCCTTACGTTCTGCGTCTTCTTATATAGCTCGGAGGAGGAAACTTGACAAGCCTCGACTCATATCGGGGCGGTCGATCTTGTGGTGCCCCGGCGCGGGAGCCTGCCACCTGGGGCGTTAGCCTCGAAGCTCGTCCTGGTCTCGCGAGCGAGGGCACAGGAATCAGGAGGCAGATATGGCGAGGGTTCCCAGCGCGGTGGTCGCCGCGAGCGGTCTCGTGGGCGGGTACGGCGTGGCCCGCTGGAGCAGGAAGCGGCAGCTCGGCGGGGTCGTGCTCGCCGTGGCCGGGGCGGCGGCCGCGCGGCAGTGGCGGCAGCAGGCCGGCGGGGTGGCCGCGGGGGCGTTGTCGGCCGCGTACGTCGCCGCGTTCGCCGGGTCTCATCCGCTGGCGAAGAAGGTCGGGGCGTGGCCTGCCGTGTTCGGGGTGGCCGGGGCCGTGGGGCTGGCGTCGTGGGTGGTGGCGGACCGGCGCGGCTGAGGAGCGGAGGGCCGTTTCCTACCCCGCGGCGAAGGGCCGTTTCCTACGGCGCGGCGGGCGGCCGGTCACCAGGGGCGTGCCGACCGGCCGCCCCCCTCCAGCCAGTGCAACGGCCCGCCGCACCAGTACAGCCGGTCCACCGAGCCGAGCGCACAGCAAAGAACCCGGCCCTGTAACCCAGGGCCGGGTTCTTGTTTGGAGCGCCGGGCAGGCCTTGCACCTGCATCTCCCCACAGGAAGTGGGGCGTCTTTCCTTGGACCACCAACGCACTGTCCGCCTGCCGGAGTTCCGGCGACCGGACGCAGATCAACTATAACCCAGTTTTTGTTATCGCCTTGACCACCCGGACGTCTCCTCACCGTCCCCCGCAAGAACGCGACCTACGACGCTGAGGTACGACGACGTGACACGACAGATCAGCCGCCGGAGCATGCTGAAGGCCGCGGGCGCGGCAGCCGGAGCCGTCGGGACCGCGGCCGGTGTGGCTACGGCCGTGCCCGCCGCCGCGGCCGGCGGCCCCTTCGCCCACCCCGGCCTGCTGCACACCCGTACCGATCTGGACCGTATGGCGGCCAAGGTGAAGGCGGGCGCGAGACCGTACACGGCCGGGTTCGCCAAGCTCACCGCCAACCGGCATTCACAGAGCGGATGGCGGGCGAATCCGCAGGCCACCGTGTACCGGGGGTCGGGTACGCCGGAGAACTACCGGCTCCTCTACAACGACATCCACGCCGCCTACCAGAACGCCCTGCGGTACCACGTCAGCGGTGAGGAGGCCCATGCCGACACCGCCGTGGCGATCCTCAACGCCTGGTCGGGGAAGCTGACCGCGCTGAAGGGCAGCGCGGACCGGTTCCTGGCGGCGGGGTTGTACGGCTACCAGTTCGCCAACGCCGCCGAACTCGTACGGGACCACGGGGACTTCGAACTCGGGCGGGCGCGGAAGCTGCTGCTGGACGTCTTCCACCCGCTCAGCGACGACTTCCTGACCCGGCACAACAACGCCGTCGTGACGAACTACTGGCCCAACTGGGACCTGACGGCGATGGCCTGCGTGCTCGCCACCGGGATCTTCTGCGACGAACGGGCCATCGTGGACCGGGCGGTGGAGTACTTCAAGCACGGGGACGGCATGGGGTCGGTCCGGCACGCGATCCCGGTCGTGCACGAGGACGGGCTCGCCGAGTGGGTCGAGGCCGGGCGGGACCAGGGGCACGCGCTGCTCGGGGTCGGGCTGATGGGCACGGTGTGCGAGATGGCGTGGAACCAGGGCATCGACCTGTACGGCTACGACGACAGCCGGTTCCTCAAGGGCGCGCAGTACGTGGCCAAGTGGAGCCTGGGCGGGGATGTGCCGTACACGGCGAACACGCGGAAGAAGGGCGCGATCGGGGGGTGGTCCGGGACTGAGACGGCCTCTGATGTGGCGGTGGCGAATCCGGCGATGACCCGGCCGATCTGGGCGATGATCGCCAATCACTACACCAAGCGGCGGGGGCTGTCGGCCTCGTACCTCACGCGTGCCGCCGCCAAGGCCGCTCCGGAGGGCGGGGGCGGCGACTACGGGCCCAACAGCGGGGGTTACGACCAGCTGGGCTTCGGCACGCTGGCGTACACGCGGGACAGGGCGGCGGATCCTGCGGCGCCGGCGCCGAGCCCTGCCGGTGGGGCGCCGACACCCAGCCCGACCGGTGCGGCGTCGGCGCCGCGCCCGTCCGGTGGGGCCGGGGGTGTTCGGCCGCAGGGGACGGTGAGTGCCTCGGCGTCCCCCGGCACGGGCCGTGACCTGGCCTCCACCGGGTCCGAGGAGGTGGTGGGCTGGGCCGCTGCCGCGGGCGTCACCGCTGTCGCCGGTGGGTTGCTGCTGCTGCGGCGGCGGGGCGGCGGCGCCCAGTAACGCCTGGGCGCCCGTCGCCGTGCCCCTGGGACCCCGACCGCCCAGCGGCACGGCCGCCGCTCAGGTCGCCATCCTGGACCTCGGCTTCGCCTGGTCCGTCGAAGCCGACGCCGTCAGGGGCTTGGCGATGTCCTCCAGGGAGCGGCGTTCCGCCCGGACCGCGAGGAGCGCTGCCGTCAGGCCCGCCAGGCACATCAGCGCCGCTCCGATCTGGAACGCGAGGACCGTGTCGCCGACCTTGCCCGTGCCGGTGAGGTCGGCGAACAGGAGCGGGCCGCTGATGCCGCCGGCGGCCGTGCCGATGGCGTAGAAGAAGGCGATGGACATGGCGCGGGTCTCCATCGGGAAGACCTCGGAGACCGTCAGGTAGGCGCTGGACGCGCCGGCCGAGGCGAAGAACAGCACCGCGCACCAGCAGGCCGTCAGCGTGCTCGCGCTCAGCGAGCCCTGGTCGAAGAGCCAGGCCGTGCCGAAGAGGAGCAGGCCCGAGAGGAGGTAGGTGCCGGAGATCATCACGCGGCGGCCGACCGTGTCGAAGAGCTTGCCGAGGAGCAGCGGGCCGCAGAAGTTGCCGAGCGCGATGACGGCGAAGTAGTAGCCGGTGCTGCCGCTCGGGACGTCGAAGAACGTCGTGAGGATCGCGCCGAAGCCGAAGGTGATGGCGTTGTAGAGGAAGGCCTGGCCGATGAAGAGGGAGAAGCCGAGGATCGCGCGGCGGCGGTAGTCGGAGAAGACCGTGCGGCCGATCTCCAGGAAGGAGACGCTGCGGCGCTGGTGGATGGTGATCTCGCCGTCCGGGCGGGGCAGCGGCTCGCCGTGCTCCTCCTCGACCTGCCGCTCGATGGCGGAGACGATGCGTTCCGCTTCGTCGTCACGGCCGTGGATCAGCAGCCAGCGGGGGCTCTCCGGGACGTGCCGGCGGACCAGGAGGATGACCAGGGCCAGGACCGCGCCGAGTGCGAAGGTGAGGCGCCAGCCGACGTTCGCCGCGAAGATGTCCGTGTCCAGCGCGACGATCGCGAGCAGGGAGCCGAAGACCGCGCCCAGCCAGAAGCTGCCGTTGATCATGAGGTCGACGCGGCCGCGGTACTCCTTGGGGATCAGTTCGTCGATCGCGGAGTTGATGGCCGCGTACTCGCCGCCGATGCCGAAGCCGGTGAGGAAGCGGAAGAGGAAGAACCACCAGGTGTCGAAGGCGACTGCGGTGAGGGCGGTGGCGGCGAGGTAGACCGCCAGCGTGATCATGAAGAGTTTTTTACGGCCCCACTTGTCCGTCAGACGGCCCCAGAACAGGGCGCCCGAGCAGGCTCCGGCGACGTACAGGGCGGCGGCGAGGCCGGTGACCTCGCCGGAGGTGATGGGCAGGCCGCTGCCCGGTTCCGACAGGCGGCTGGCGATGTTGCCCACGACGGTGACTTCCAGGCCGTCGAGGATCCACACCGTGCCGAGGCCGATGACGATCGTCCAGTGCCAGCGCGACCACGGGAGGCGGTCGAGGCGGGCGGGGATGTCGGTGGTGACGGTTCGGCCGGTGGCGGCCTGCGCGGTGGTCATGGGCTCCCTCCTCATCGAGAAGAACCCGGGCCGAGTGCCCTGAGCGGGTTCGCTTACGCGCTGGCACCCGGCGCCACCGGTGCGTCACGACCTGCCGCTCACGCCCCCAGCGCGTGCGACACGGTGTAGATCAGCAGGCCGGCCAGCGAGCCGACCACCGTGCCGTTGATGCGGATGAACTGCAGGTCGCGGCCGATGTTGGCCTCGATTTTCCGCGTGGTGTGCTCGGCGTCCCAGCTCGCCACCGTGTCCGTGATGAGGGAGGTGATCTCCTTGCGGTAGGTGGTGACGACGTACACGGCCGCGTCCTCGACCCACTGGTCGACCTTGTCCTGCACCTTGCGCTCGGCCGCCATCCGGGCGCCCAGCGACAGCAGCGAGGCGCGGACGCGCAGCCGCAGCTCGCTGCGCTCGTCCTCCGCCGCCGCGACGATCATGGACCGGACGGCCGTCCAGGCGCTGGCGATGAGGTCCTGCACCTCGCCGCGGCCGAGCACCTCGCCCTTGAGCCGTTCGACGCGGGCGCGGGTGTCGGTGTCGGACTGGAGGTCGCCCGCGAAGTCGGTGAGGAAGCGGTCCAGGGCGCCGCGGGCGGGGTGGGCGGGCATGTCGCGCATCTCGGTGGCGAAGCGCAGCAGTTCCTTGTAGACGCGCTCGCCGACCTTGCGGTCGACGAACCTCGGCGTCCAGCCGGGGGCGCCGCCCTCCACGGCGTCCATGACCTCGTCGCGGTGCAGGACCAGCCAGTCGTGGGCGCGGTTGACGATGAGGTCCACGACCCGTTTGTGGCCGCCGTCGGCGACGACCTTCTCCAGCATCTTGCCGATGCCGGGCCCGATCTCCTGGGCGTTGGCGCGGCGCGTGATGGCCTCGCCGACCACGGCCTGGACGTCGGAGTCGCGCAGGACCGTCAGGGCGCCGCGCAGGGCGGTGGACAGCTCGGCCGTGACCCGGTCGGCGTGCTCGGGGACGGCGAGCCAGGCGCCGAGGCGGCTGCCGATGCCGACGGCGCGCAGCCGCTGCCGTACGACGTCCTCGGAGAGGAAGTTCTCGCCGACGAACTCGCCGAGGGAGACGCCGAGCTGGTCCTTCTTGGTGGGGATGATCGCCGTGTGCGGGATGGGGATGCCGAGGGGGTGGCGGAAGAGGGCGGTGACGGCGAACCAGTCGGCGAGCGCGCCGACCATGCCCGCCTCGGAGGCGGCGGCGACATAGCCCGCCCAGGGACCGGCGCCGGAGTTCTGCGCCCACTTGGCGAGGACGTAGACCACGGCGACGAACAGCAGGAGGCCGGTGGCGGTGAGTTTCATCCGGCGTACGCCGCGCTGTTTCTCCTCGTCCGCCGGGCTGAAGGTCGTCATCGCACGGTTCACGGCGGGCCGGGGGCGGGCATGCTGCCCCGCGACGCTGCCCTTTTCTTCCACTTTGGTCCGTTCCATCCGCTCCACCCGCTCGGTGATCCCGCACACATTGTCCCTTCCTGACCGACTCCTGGAACGGAACAGGAGTTCCCGGCGTCTGTCGGGAGGGGGTAATGCGACGGGGTCCTGTCAGCTTCCCCGTGCCCATGCCGCATCATGGGAACATCAGATCGGAGCCTGAGGCTCCCATCGCCCGAGGAGAACTGAAGAGCATGACCCGGGGTCGTGGTTACGCCCTCCTGGCCGTCGTCGTCGCAGCGATCGTGGCCCTTTCCACCGCCATATACGTCGGAGTGGCGTCCGACAACGGCACCCGCAACCGGAACGCACTCGCCGACGGCCGCGTCCCGAACAACCCCGCCGCCCCGGCCTCCACCGGCACCTGGGTCGGCACCTGGTCCACGTCCCCGGCCGGCGCCGAGCCCGGCACGGAGACGACCGGCATGGCGGACCGCTCGGTACGCAACGTCGTCCACACCAGCGTCGGCGGTACGAGTGCCCGCGTGACGCTGTCCAATCTCTACGGCCAGTCGCCGCTGAACATCACGCAGGCGTCGATCGCCGTCGCCGCGGGCAGCGGCACGCCCGCCGCGCTCGCGGACACCATGCGGCAGCTGACCTTCAACGGCGGGCCCGCGGTCGTCGTCCCGCCCGGCGGGCAGGTGATGAGCGACGCCGTGCGCATCGCCATCCCGCACGACGCGGACGTCCTGATCACCACGTACACGCCGACCAGCTCCGGCCCGGTCACGTACCACCCGCACGCCCGGCAGACCTCCTACGTCGCCCGGGGCGACCAGGCGCGGGACGTGACGGGCACGCCGTACACCGAGGAGACCAGGTACTGGCGCTACCTGACCGCGCTGGACGTGCTGAGCAACGAGTCCGACGGGACGGTGGTCGCCCTGGGCGACTCGCTGACCGACGGCATCACCTCCACGTCGGGCGCCAACAGGCGGTGGACCGACGTTCTCTCGGACCGGCTACGCGCGGAGATCGCGGCCGGGCGGGACCTGCCGCGCTACAGCGTCGTCAACCAGGGCATCAGCGGGAACCGGGTCCTCACCGACGGGCTGGGCCGGCCCGCGGACAACCCCAGCGGGCTGAACCGCTTCGCGCGGGACGTCCTGCAGCGGACCAACGTCAAGGTCGTCGTCATCGACCTCGGCGTCAACGACATCCTGCGCAACCCGCGGCTCGCCGACCCGGACGCGATCGTCGGCGGCCTGCGCACGATGGTGGGGCAGGCGCACGCGCGTGGGCTGAAGGTCGTGGGCGCGACCCTCATGCCGTTCTACGGGCACCGGGGTTACACGGACGCGCGTGAAGGGGTGCGGCAGGCCATCAACGCCGAGATCCGGGCGGGGCGGGTGTTCGACGCGGTCGTCGACTTCGACGCGGCGCTGCGGGATCCGTACGACCCGCGGCGGCTGCGGCCGGTGTACGACTCGGGGGATCATCTGCACCCGAGCGACCAGGGGTACGCGCGGATGGCGCAGGCGTTCGACCTGGAGTCGCTGAAGGGGTCGGCGCCGGCGGAGCTGTAGGAGACAGCTCCGCCGCGGGCAGTCGTGCCGCTGGGGCGGCACGGGTGGGCGCGGCGGCACCCCGTCGCGCCGGGCTGCGCAACGCCCGGCCCGGGCGGCGACGCCGAGCACCCGCCGAGCGGCCTCAGTGCTCCCAGTGCGAATCCCGGCGGGAGCCGCCCAGCTCCCGCCCCTCCGTCCCCCGCTCCAGCTTCTCCCGGCGCCGTTCCTCCCTGACCCGCTGCTTCTCCGCGCGCGTCAGCTTCCGCTGGACCCCGACGCCGCCCCACAGCGCGAAGCCCGTGACGATCACGCGCGGTGCGCCGGGTGCGCCCGGCACGCCCTCCTCGCGGTGGTCGAAGCCGCCCATGATCCCGATGCCGCGGACGACGACCTCCACCCCGGGCGGCACGATGACGTCCACCCCGCCCATGATCGCGATCGCGTTGATCTCGACCTCACGCTCCGTGAAGTCCGCCTCGCGCAGGTCGAGCTCCCCGCCGCCCCAGAAGGCGAAGCAGGTGAACCGCCGGGGCACCGTCCAGCGCCCCTTGCGCTGGAAACCCGACATCACGGCGACGGCCCACGTGGACGAACCCTCACCGCCGACGATCCGCCCGGACCAGTCCGAGCCGTCCGGGCCGACGGCGGGCTCCTTGCTCAGCGACACCACCGGCGCGGTGACGCCCGCGGCCGGCAGGTCCCGGGTGATCGGCGCCAGCTCCCCGTACGTCCGCGCCCGGTACGTCGCGTCCAGCCGCTCCTCGAACTCCGCCATGTCGAGACGGCCCTCCGCGAGGGCGTCCCGCAGGATCTCGGCGACCCGTTCACGGTCGGCGTCGGAGGCGCGGAGGTCCGGGACTGAGTCGTCGGTCATACACAGCAGATTACGAGTCGCCCGAGCCGGGCACTACGTGGTCGCACGCTCCGCGTACATTTTCGCGATCACCGCCTCGATGTCCGGCTCCCGCACCGACAGGTCGACCAGCGGATACTCCGCCGCGATCCGCGCCACCAGCGGAGCCGCCGACTCCGCCGCCGGGAACGCCAGCCACTGCCGCGGGCCGTCCACCCGCACGACCCGGGCGGGTGCGGGGGCGTCGATCGGCGGCAGTTCCCGCTCCAGGTCCACCACCAGGGTCCGCTCGCTCTCCCCCGCCTCGTGCAGCCCGGCGAGCGGCCCGTCGTACATCAGCCGCCCGTGGTCGATGACCATCACCCGCTTGCACAACTGCTCGATGTCCTGCAGGTCGTGCGTGGTCAGCAGCACCGTCGTACCGCGCTCGGCGTTCAACTCCCGCAGGAACTCCCGCACCTTGGCCTTGGAGACGACGTCGAGCCCGATGGTCGGCTCGTCGAGGTACAGCACCTCCGGGTCGTGCAGCAGCGCCGCCGCGATGTCGCCGCGCATCCGCTGCCCGAGCGAGAGCTGCCGCACCGGCACGTCCAGCAGGTCGCCCAGGTCGAGGAGTTCGACCAGCCGGTCGAGGTTCTCGCGGTAACGGGCGTCCGGGATCCGGTACATGCGGTGCATCAGCCGGTAGGAGTCGACCAGCGGCAGGTCCCACCACAGCGTCGTGCGCTGCCCGAACACCACCCCGATGCGGTGCGCGAGACGCGTCCGCTCCCGGGAGGGGTCGATGCCCGTCACCCGCAGCCGGCCCGCGCTCGGCGTGAGGATGCCGGTCAGCATCTTGATCGTGGTCGACTTGCCGGCGCCGTTCGGGCCGATGTAGCCGACCATCTCGCCGCGTCCCACCCGGAAGGAGATCGAGTCGACGGCCCGCACCTGCCGCCGCTCCCGCTTCATGAAGCCGGTCTTCTTGCGCACCTCGAAGACCTTCTCGACACCGTCGAGTTCGATGAACCCGCTTTCGATGAACCCGCTTTCGGAACCGGTCAACTCAACTCCCAGTACTCCGGTACGAACGAAGCCCCGCCCGCCACGCCACCCCGGCCAGCGCGCAGCAGACCACCGCCACCAGCGGCGACGCGAACGCCACCCAGGTCGGCAGGTCCAGCGGATACGGCCGCCCCAGCACATAGGACGCGGGCAGCCAGTTGACGAAGGCCAGCGGCAGCACGAAGGTCACCCCGCGCACCAGGTCCTGCGCGAACAGCACCGGCGGGTACTGCAGCAGCGTCGCCCCGCCGTACGTGAACGCGTTCTGCACCTCCGAGGCGTCCTGCGCCACGAACTGGAAGGCCGCGCCCGCCACGAACACCGAGCAGAAGATCGCCCCGCCGCTGACCACCATCACCGGCATCAGCAGCAGCTTCAGCGGCGTCCAGTCGATGTCCAGCGCGGTCAGCGCGTAGCCCAGCACCAGCACGCCCTGGGTGACCCGGCCCAGGCGGCGCAGCGCGAAGCGGTCGGCGGCCACCTGCGCCAGCACCGGCGCCGGCCGCACCAGCAGCGTGTCCAGCGTGCCGTCGCGCACCCGGCGCCCCAGCCGCTCCATCGACCCGATCAGCATGTCGGCGAGCCCGAAGGCCAGGCTGGACAGGCCGTACAGGAAGGCGATCTCGGGCAGGGAGAAGCCGCCCAGCGCGTCGACGCTGGAGAACATCAGCAGGATGGCGACGAAGTCCAGCCCCGTCACCGCGAAGTTGGTGAACGTCGTCAGGGCGAAGGAGGCGCGGTAGGCCATCGTGGAGCGGATCCACATCGCGGCGATCAGCCCGTAGGCGCGCAGCCCCTCCCGCACCCGGCCGGGCACACCGAGGACCTCCGCGCGCTCACGCACCGTGTCAGCCACCCTGGACCACCACCCGCCGCGTCGCCAGCGACTGCACCAGCCGCCCGGCCGCCAGCAGCGCCACCGCCCAGGCCGCCTGGAAGGCGTACGTGCCGAACGGGTCGGCCTCGCCGAGCAGGACGTCGGCCGGCGCCTGGAGGACCGACGACCAGGGCAGCATCCGCACGACATCGCCGAAGACGCCCGGGAAGACGTTCAGCGGCAGCATCATCCCCGAGCAGAACCAGCCGACGAACCACGCCATGTGGACCACCCCGGTGCCGTCGATCAGCCAGAACGCCGACAGCGCCACCAGGTACCGGATGGCGAAGCCGACCACCCAGGCCAGCGCCACCGCCACCAGGAACGCCACCCAGGCCGTCACGTCCCCGGGCAGCGCCAGGGGGAAGAGCAGCGCCCCGATGACGAAGGGCGGCACCCCGCGCGCGAACAGCTCGAACAGGGCCCGGCCCCCGTCGGCCGCCATCCACCACAGCTGGAGGTCGGCGGGCCGGTACAGATCGACGGCGACGTCCCCCGTACGGATGCGCTCCATCAGCTCGTCCTCGAAGCCGCCGCCGCTGATGCCGAGCGTCTTGAACAGCGCCTGGCCGATCCACACATAGGTGATGGCCTGCGCCTGGTCGTACCCCCCGAGGTGGGGTCTCTCGTCCCACAGCGCGAGATACGTGTACACCAGGATCAGGCCGAAGACGGTGTTGGTGAAGATCCCGGCCAGCATGGCCGCCCGATAGGTCGCGTACCGCCTGAAACCGCCCGCGGCGACGGCCGCGTACAACCGTCCCGAGCCCACATCCACCGCCCTCCTCGCCGCCGGCACCGAAGCGCAGGAGCCTAGTGGGCCGACGATCAACCGTGCCACGGGTTTTCCGGGCTCCGGGGGCGGCGCGGGGCGAGCCCGCACCGGCCCAGACGGTACGATCCGAGACGTCCGCGTGGGCCGAGGCGCCCGTGGCCAGGGCGAGCAGCGTGGCGGCGGTGCCGGCCAGGGCGGAGTGTGCGAGCAGTCGCATCTCGGTCGTGTCCCCCTTCGGGGGACATCACGCAAGCAGGAACGCACCTCGAACAGGCGTGCAGGGTGGCGAACGCGCCCCCCGGTCGCCTGCGCGCCCGCCCGCCTGCCGCCCGCCCGGGCACACGCCGCACGACACGGCCCTCGATCAGGGAACTGATCGCCGGATGGGACAGTCTTCACCACAGGGGCGCAAGAGCGAGCAGAGACGTACGGGAACGACGTACGACGCGAAACGGAGTCCGTGCACGACATGAGTGACGAGCCTCAGCAGCCGAACCCGGGCTGGGCACCGAGAGAGCCGCAGGCGGACGGCGACCCCGGCGCGCCTCAGGGCCCGGCGGCCGGGAAACCGAAGCGGACCGGCTGGCGCCGGATGATCCCGACCTGGCGCATGACGCTGGGCGGCTTCATCATCGTCGTCATGCTGCTGGTCGGCGGCTTCTTCCTCGGCTACTCGCTGGTGAAGATCCCGCCCGCCAACGCGCTCGCCACCAAGCAGGCCAACGTCTACCTGTACGCGGACGGCTCCGTGATCGCCCGCGACGGCGAGATCAACCGGGAGAACGTCACCCTCGCGCAGATCTCCAAGGACGCCCAGCACGCCATCCTGGCCGCCGAGGACCGCGACTTCTACACGGAGTCCGCCGTCGACCCCAAGGCCATGGTCCGCGCCGCCTGGAACACCGCCCTCGGCAAGGGCAAGCAGTCCGGCTCCACCATCACGCAGCAGTACGTGAAGAACTACTACCTGCGCCAGGATCAGACCGTCACGCGCAAGGCCAAGGAGTTCTTCATCGCGATCAAGCTGGACCGCGAGAAGAGCAAGGACCAGATCCTCGAGGGCTACCTCAACACCAGCTTCTTCGGCCGCAACGCCTACGGCATCCAGGCCGCCGCCCAGGCCTACTACGGCATGGACGCCAAGGACCTCGACCCGGCCCGCGCCGCCTACCTCGCCGCGCTCGTCAACGCCCCCAGCCAGTACGACGTCGTCGCCCACCCCGAGAACCGCAGGGCCGCCGAGTCCCGCTGGAACTACGTCCTGGACGGCATGGTCAAGAAGGGCTGGCTCAGCGAGTCCAAGCGGGCCGGCATGAAGTTCCCCGTCCCGAAGGAGTCCACCCTCTCCACCGGCATGTCCGGCCAGCGCGGCTACATCGTCCGGACCGTCAAGGACTACCTGATCCAGAACAAGATCGTCGAGGAGAGCAAGCTCGACGCCGGCGGCTACCGCATCACGACGACCCTGCAGAAGCCCAAGCAGGACGCCTTCGTGAAGGCCGTCGACGACAAGCTGATGTCCAAGCTCGACAAGAAGAACAACAAGGTCGACCGCTACGTCCGCGCCGGCGGCGCCGCCGTCGACCCGAAGACCGGCGAGGTCGTCGCGATGTACAACGGCATCGACTACGTCAAGCAGTACACCCCGAACGCCACCCGCAGGGACTTCCAGGTCGGCTCCACCTTCAAGCCGTTCGTGTTCACCTCGGCCGTCGAGAACCACTCCGAGACGCAGGACGGCCGCGTCATCACCCCGAACACGATCTACGACGGCACCAACAAGCGCCCCGTCCAGGGCTGGACCGGCGACCCGTACGCCCCCGAGAACGAGGACCAGCACTCCTACGGCGACATCACCGTCACCGAGGCGACCGACAGCTCCGTGAACTCGGTGTACGCGCAGATGGCCGCCGACGTCGGCCCCCAGAAGGTCAAGCAGACCGCCATCGACCTCGGCATCCCCGAGAACACCCCCGACCTCGCCGACGGCCCCGCCATCGCCCTCGGCACGGCCACCGCCAGCGTCCTCGACATGGCCGAGGCCTACGCCACGCTCGCCAACCACGGCCGCCACGGCACGTACACGATGGTCAAGAAGGTCACCAAGGAGGGCATGCCGATCGAGCTGCCCGAGCGGCGCACCCGGCAGGCCGTCAGCCGCGAGGCCGCCGACACCACCACCTCCATGCTCCAGAGCGTCGTCCAGAACGGCACCGCCTCCGCCGCCCAGGCCCTCGGCCGCCCCGTCGCCGGCAAGACCGGCACCGCCGAGGAGGACACCGCCGCCTGGTTCGCCGGCTACACCCCCGAGCTCGCCACGGTCGTCTCCGTGATGGGCCAGGACCCGGTCACCGCCGCCCACAAGTCGCTGTACGGCGCGATGGGCCTGCCGCGCATCAACGGCGGCGGGGCGCCCACGGAGATCTGGACGCAGTTCACCCAGGACGCCCTCAAGGGCAAGCCGGTCAAGGAGTTCGACCTGCGGCTCCAGCCGGGCGCCGACGTCTCCCAGGCGCCGGGCACCGAGCCCCCGGCCGACCCGACCACGGGCACCACCGACGGCGGCAGCACGTCCACCGGCGGCCAGGAGACCGGCACCGAGACGCCCGGCCAGTCGCCGAGCGCGCCCGAGGGGCAGACCCAGGGCCAGACCGACGGCGGCACCACCGACGGCGGCACGGGCGGCGAGTCCCCGACCGGCGGCGGCACCGCGGACGGCGGCACCGGCGACGGCGGCACCGCCACCGACGGAGGCACCACCGACGGCGGTACGACGGAGGGCGGCGGCGACGCGACCGACGGCGGCGCGACGGGCGGCCCGACGGGCCCCGGCTGGGGCGTGATGCCGCAGGGCGCGCGCCGCGAATAGGCCGGCCTCAGTGGCCTGACGTCGCCTTGAGCCCCACCACGGCGACCAGCAGCAGGCACACGAAGAAGATCCGGGCGGCGGTGGCCGGCTCCCCGAGCACCACCATGCCGAACACCGCCGCCCCGGCCGCCCCGATCCCCACCCACACGCCGTAGGCGGTACCGATGGGGAGGGTCCTTGCGGCCTGGGACAGCAGCAGCATGCTGGCGACGATGCCGGCGCCGGTGAGCACACTGGGCAGCGGGCGCGTGAAGCCGTCGGTGTACTTCATACCGACGGACCACCCGACTTCGAGCAGACCGGCGACGACGAGCAGAACCCAGGCCATGACGGGCACCTCCGGGAAACGGGCTGACGGTGTCGGTGCGTCGTCTTTGCCTTGATCCCGGTACGGCGCGTCTCGTCGGGGGTCCCCCCAACGTAGCAAAGGCACGCCGAAGGGGCCGGTGACCTGGGTCACCGGCCCCTTCGCGCGTGCCGCTCGCCTACAGGTCTCCGCCCTACAGGTACAGGCCCGTCGAGTCCTCCGACCCCTCGAACCGGTCCGCGGCCACGGCGTGCAGGTCACGCTCGCGCATGAGCACGTACGCGATGCCCCGCACCTCGACCTCGGCACGGTCCTCCGGGTCGAACAGAACCCGGTCGCCCGGCTCCACGGTCCGTACGTTCTGCCCCACCGCGACGACCTCGGCCCAGGCCAGCCGCCGGCCGACCGCCGCCGTGGCGGGGATCAGGATGCCGCCGCCGGAACGCCGCTCGCCCTCGCTGGTGTCCTGCCGCACGAGTACGCGGTCGTGCAGCATCCGGATGGGCAGCTTGTCGGGATGGGTGCTGTGCTCGTTTCTCTTGGCGCTCACGCCCTGAAACCTACCTGTCTTCCCGGCGGACGTACGCAGTCGGGTCAGCCCTTGCGGCGCCGCGTACCGACGGCCAGCAGGCCGACCACGCCGACGACCACGAGGGCGACCGGCACGACCCGCTCCAGCCGCGGCGCCCCGTCCTCGTCCACGAAGCGGGCCCGGACATCGGTGACGGCCCTGTTGATCTCCACGTAGGCCCGCCCGAGGGTGTGATCGATGTTCGACGCGACCTTGGCCTTGGCGTCCCCGACGATCGTCTTCGGGTGCACCCGCACCCCGATCTCGTCGAGGGTCTCGGCCAGGGTCTCGCGGCGGCGCCTGATGTCCGCCTCGATCTGCGCCGGGGTCCTGGTGTCCGCCGTGTCCGCCACCGTGTCGCCTCCGAAGTCGGTATGAAGCCTGTGCCGGACAGTCTGTCAGCTCCACGGCTCATCGCACTGTCCCGACCCCCGGTTACCCTGGCCTGATGAGCGAGCGACTCCAGCCGGGGGACGTGGCCCCCGCCTTCACCCTGCCCGACGCCGACGGCACCGAGGTGTCCCTGTCGGACCACAAGGGCCGCAAGGTCATCGTCTACTTCTACCCGGCCGCCCTCACCCCCGGCTGCACGAAGCAGGCCTGCGACTTCACGGACAACCTGGAGCTGCTGGCCGGCGCGGGCTACGAGGTCATCGGCATCTCCCCCGACAAGCCGGAGAAGCTCGCGAAGTTCCGCGACAAGGAGTCCCTCAAGGTCACCCTCCTCGCCGACCCGGACAAGAAGGTCCTGGAGTCCTACGGCGCCTTCGGCGAGAAGAAGCTGTACGGCAAGACGGTCGTCGGCGTCATCCGCTCCACGGTGATCGTGGACGAGGAGGGCAAGGTCGAACGCGCCCTGTACAACGTCAAGGCGACGGGCCACGTAGCCAAGATCATCAAGGACCTGGGGATCTGAACCCCGCCACTTCTCCAGCGAACGGCCCGCACCGGGAGCCCTCCGGTACGGGCCGTTCCGTATTCCGAGCGTGACTGTCCGACCATCGGTTCGTTACTTCGCACGGATCACGAACGGATGGTCGGGAGCGGAGCGGCGGAGAGGGTCCGATGGGGGCGAGTGCGTACACCAAGGAGCGGCTGGAGGAGGCGGCTCGGGGGGCACGGACGTTGTCGGAGGCGCTGGGGAGGCTGGGGGTGGATCCGCGGAGTTCTACCCGGCGGTATGTCTTTGAGCGGATGAAGAGGCTCGGGGTGGATGTGTCGCACTTCGAGCGAGAGGGGGTGAAGTGGACCAGGGACGTCCTCGAGCGGGCGGTCGCGGCCTCGACGAACATGTGCGAAGTGCTGCGGCATCTCGGGCTTGACGTGGTGGGCGGACATCACACGCACATCAGCCGTCGGATCAAGGCGTACGGCATCGACACCTCGCACTTCCAGGTGCCGACGAGACGTGGGAAACCCTGGCGGCCGCGGACCCCGGAGGCGCTCCTCGTCGAGCAGCCGGCCGATCGCGCCCGGCGCATTCCGAGCGACCGCCTCAAGTGGGCGATGGCGGCCTGTGGCGTGGCGGAGCGATGCGCGCTGTGCGGCACCGAAGCGGTCTGGCGGGGCCGCCCGCTTCCCCTGGAGGTCGACCACGTCAACGGCCGCTGGCGGGACAACCGGATCGAGAATCTTCGACTCCTGTGCCCCAACTGCCACGCGACGACGGACAGTTACCGAGGGCGCGGCAAAAGGCGTGCCTCATGAGCGACCGACGGGCACGGCCCACCCCCGAGGAACTTCGTGTCGCGGTCGCCGAGTCCGTCTCGCTTGCGGGCACGCTGCGCCGCCTGGGGCGCACGGACAGCGGCGCACAGCGCGCGCAGCTGCGTCAGTGGATCGCCGAGGACCGGCTCAGCACGGAGCACTTCCTGGGACAGGCGCACCAGCGTGGGAAACCCCGCCCGACCTCGGCCAGACGCCCTCAGGACATTCTGGTCAAGCACGACGGCAAGCGTCGGACCCGCACGGTTGTGTTGCGCCGGGCGCTCCACGAGGTGGGCCTGCCCGAAGAGTGCGCCGACTGCGGGATCGGTCCCGAGTGGCTCGGCAAGCCCATGACGCTGGAGGTCGATCACATCAACGGGGACTGGAGCGACGACCGGCTGGAGAATCTGCGGTTGCTGTGCCCCAACTGCCACGCGGTCACGAACACCTGGTGTCGGGGAGGGCAGCGGCGACATAATCTCGCCCAGTAGAGTAGAAACCTGCTGGCGCCCGTACGCCAACGGCTGAGCGGCGATCTTTAGGTGGTCGTGTCTGTCGGTTCGAATCCGACCGGGCGTACAGAGAGGGCACAGCCCCGCACCTTCGATTCAAGGGCGCGGGGCTGTCCCATTCAGCCCAGCAGCTCCCGGACCACCGGCACCAACGCCCGGAACGCCTTCCCCCGGTGGCTGATCGCGTTCTTCTCCTGGGGGGTCAGTTCCGCGCAGGTACGGGTCTCGCCCTCCGGCTGGAGGATCGGGTCGTAGCCGAAGCCGTTCGTGCCGGCCGGCGAGTGGCGCAGGACGCCGCGGAGTTGGCCCTCGACCACCCGCTCCGTGCCGTCCGGCAGGGCCAGGGCCGCCGCGCAGGCGAAGTGGGCGCCGCGGTGCTCGTCGGCGATGTCCGACAGCTGGGCGAGGAGCAGGTCCAGGTTGGCCTTGTCGTCGCCGTGGCGGCCGGACCAGCGGGCGGAGAAGATGCCGGGCGCGCCGTTCAGGACGTCGACGCACAGGCCGGAGTCGTCGGCGACGGCCGGCAGGCCCGTGGCCCGGGCCAGGGCGTGGGCCTTGAGGAGCGCGTTCTCGGCGAACGTCACGCCGGTTTCCTTGACGTCGGGGATGTCCGGGTAGGCGTCGGCGCCGACGAGTTCGTGGGGCAGCCCGGCTTCGGCCAGGATCGCGCGAAGCTCGGTGATCTTTCCGGCGTTACGGGTGGCGAGGATCAGGCGGGTCATGGACCCAACAGTATGACCCTTCCCCTGTGGGGCCGCGCCCCGTAAGGGGCGCGGGGAACCGCGCGACCAGCCCCCGTGGACCCGCACCCGTCCACGCGCGGAAACCCGGCACACGAGAAGCCCGGCCCAGCCAGCGCAGCGCTACGGCGTGCAGACCTTCGTCAGTTCGCCCGCCGCGTCCGTCACCGGACTGATGTCGGGCGTCTCGTCGCCGTTCTTGATGGCCGTGCGGACGTTGTCCACCGCCGCGTTGAGGTCGTCCACGGCCTTGTTGACGTCCGCGTTGTCCGTCTTGTCGCCGATCTCGCCGAGGTTCTTGTCGATGGAGTCGAGGGACTCGTCGAGCTGCGTCGGGTCGTTCGCGGCGTTGTCCACGGCCTGCTGGAGCTCCGTGACGCTGTCGGCGATGGCGTCGGCGGTCTGGACGCAGTCCAGCGCCTTGTCGACGGCGGCGCAGCCGGTCGTGAGTCCGGCGGTCAGCGCGACGGCCGCCAGGGTGGCGGCGACGGCTGCGGTGCGGCGTCGGCGGCGGCTCGCGGCCATGGAACGGTCCCTCTCGTCGGTCGGGCCGGGCGGCCCGTGTGGCTGGCCGAGCGCACAGGGATGAGCCGTGCGCCCGTACTCCTTCAGACGCGAGTGTGCTCGGCGCGGTTGCCCGTGCCGAGCACCTGTCTTGGCGCGCCCTTTACTTTTCGAGGACGGTATCAAGCGCCGTGCGCTGGTGGGCGGCGAGTTCCGTGCAGCCGGCGACGGCGAGGTCGAGGAGGGCGTTGAGTTCCTCGCGGGCGAAGGGTTCGGCTTCGGCGGTGCCCTGGATCTCGACGAAGCGGCCGTCGCCGGTGCAGACGACGTTCATGTCGGTCTCGGCCTTGACGTCCTCCTCGTAGCAGAGGTCGAGGAGGGGGACGCCGCCGACGATGCCGACGGAGACGGCGGAGACGGTGCCGGTGAGGGGCTGGCGGCCGGCCTTGATGAGCTTCTTGCGCTGGGCCCAGGCGACGGCGTCGGCGAGGGCGACGTAGGCGCCGGTGATGGCGGCCGTGCGGGTGCCGCCGTCGGCCTGGAGGACGTCGCAGTCGAGGACGACGGTGTTCTCGCCGAGGGCCTTGTAGTCGATGACGGCGCGCAGGGAGCGGCCGATGAGGCGGCTGATCTCGTGGGTGCGGCCGCCGATGCGGCCCTTGACGGACTCGCGGTCGCCGCGGGTGTTGGTGGAGCGGGGCAGCATGGAGTACTCGGCGGTGACCCAGCCTTCGCCGCTGCCCTTGCGCCAGCGCGGGACGCCTTCGGTGACGGAGGCGGTGCAGAAGACCTTGGTGTCGCCGAAGGAGACGAGGACGGATCCTTCGGCGTGCTTGCTCCAGCCGCGCTCGATGGTGATGGGGCGGAGTTGCGGGGGGGTGCGGCCGTCGATTCGAGACATGGCGCTGAGCCTATCCGTACCTGCGGAAGGGACCCCTCCCGTGGTGGGGAGGGACGGAGGACCCGGCGCTCATGTCTGAGAGGAATCACATGCCGTGCCGATGACACGGCACATCACCAAAGAAGCGAACGCTTGTTCCCATGCTCGCCGATTGTGATGGCCGTGCCGGGACGAGGGTACGGGTGTGCGCATGTCGCACGTACCGTGCAGTCATTAGCCGGATCGAGTTGGCGGCGCGCGGGAGGAGGAGGTCGTGGCGGAGGCGAGGGAGGCCGTGGCGGGCAGCCATGCCCGGTACACGTACCGGCTGCGCGTGTCGTCGACGGCCTGCGCGGCGCTACTGGCGGAGTGGGCCCGCTGCCGGTGGATCTGGAATGAGTGCGTTGCCCGCTCCAGGAAGGCCCACCAGGAGGGGGAGGCGTGCGGTCCCGCCCGGCTGGACAGGATGCTGACCGAGGCGCGTGCCGTGACGCCGTGGCTGGCCGAGGGCTCGTCGGTGCCGCAGCAGCAGCTCATTCGTGACTTCGGCAAGTCCCGCGCAAAGGCGCTCAAGGACATCAAGGACCGTCTTCCGCAGCGACAGCGGGCCGGTATGCCGAGGTACAGGAAAAAGCGCGAAGCCGACCCCACTCTCAACTACACGCGGCGCGGTTTCCGGCTCAAGGATGGGCGCCTGCACTTGGCCGGGAACATCCTCCTGACAGTGGTGTGGTCCCGCGCACTGCCCGCCGAGCCGTCCAGTGTGCGCGTGTACCGGGACTGCCTCGGTCACTGGTACGCCTCCTTCGTCGTTCCCGCCGAAGTCCAGCCACTGCCCGCCACCGGCCGCGTGATCGGGATCGACTGGGGGGTGAAGGAGACCGCCACCACCACATCCGACGCCCACGACCTCCCGCACGCCGAACACGGAAGGAAGTGCAGGGCGAAGCTCACCCGGTACGACCGGATGATGGCCCGCCGCAAAACCGCCACGGGGCAGCCGGCGTCGAAGGGCTACCGGCAGGCGAAGAAGCTGCGCGCCAAGGCGTACAAGAAGGTCGCCCGGCAGCGGCAGGACACCGCACGCAAGTGGGCGAAGAAGGTCGTGACCGACCACGACGCCATCGCGGTGGAGGACTTCCGCCCGAAGTTCCTCGCTCGGACACCGATGGCCCGTAAGGCAGCGGACGCCGCCATCGGCGCCACGAAGCGCGCCCTGGTCGAGATGGGCCGCAAACACCGGCGCGACGTGCGCCTGGTGCATCCCGCACACACCACCATGGACTGCGCGCAGTGCGGAGCGAGAACCAAGCACGCACTGCCTCTGTCGGAACGCACCTACACATGCACCGCCTGCGGAGCCGTATCCCCCAGGGACAAGAACTCCGCCGGCGTGATGCTCGTCCGGGCTGGTCTGAACCCGGCTGGCGTCGAGGGCGTGAGACCTCCTGGAGCGCTGCTCCAGGAGGCGGCCTGAGCCAGGAATCCCCTCTTCAGAGAGGGGAGCATTCAAATCAGGTCTTCGATCTCCGCGGCGATGGGGTCGGCGTCGGTGCCGATGACGACCTGGATGGCCGTGCCCATCTTGACGACGCCGTGGGCGCCGGCGGCCTTCAGGGCGGCCTCGTCGACCTTGGCGGGGTCGACGACCTCGGTGCGGAGGCGGGTGATGCAGCCTTCGACCTCTTCGATGTTGTCGATGCCGCCGAGCCCGGCAACGATCTTCTCAGCCTTGGTGGCCATGTTCGTTCTCCCTGATCCGAACCGCTTTATCGCAGTAACCCACAGTTGGCCCGTCTTTGCGAGCGGCCATGTCGTGCGTGCCGAAGGATGGCGTCACGTCAGCGTGCGGCCATCCGTTCGACTGGTCTACACCACGAGCCCGCCTCTCGACAAAAGTCTCTCGACAAAGGGGACCGGAATGAGTGCCGACAACCCCGTCGGCACCGAGGCCGCCGTCAGTCCCCTCCGCGCTCGCTGGAACTAGCTGTTTCAAGGGTTGAACTTATGGTTCACCCACACGCGCCCGGCCTGGCGCCAACGACGGCGACTCACGCGGTTCGACCTGAGGACTCCGGGGCGGGAGCCCGTGGAGGACGTCGAGGACAGCGCCAAGGCGTGATCGTCGGGGCGGGCGGAATTGGCGGGTTCCACTCGTTCGGCCTACCGTGCTACAACTGGTCTACACCACTCCCTGGTGGAGGCCGCGCGGTGGAGACCGCGTTCCCCATTCTTCGAGACGCCGCCGTCCCCCGTCGCATTCTTCCTGGGCGGCGCCGCGCCCCCTGGAGGAAGTACATGTCCACTGATACAGCCGCGCCCGCGAGCCCGGGCAAGGGCTCGGCCGTGATGGCCGTCCTGCAGCGCATCGGCCGCAGCCTCATGCTGCCCGTCGCCGTGCTGCCCGCCGCCGCCCTGCTGGTCCGCCTCGGCAACACCGACATGCTCGGGCGCGAGTCGTTCCCCGCCTTCATCACCAAGATCGCGGGCTTCATGGCGGCCGGCGGCAACGCGATCCTGGACAACATGGCGCTGCTGTTCGCCGTGGGCATCGCGATCGGCTTCGCCAAGAAGTCGGACGGCTCGACCGCGCTGGCGGCCGTGGTGGGCTACCTGGTCTTCAAGAACGTGCTGGCGACGTTCACCGACAAGAGCCTGCCGCAGGTGGCGAAGGTCGTCGACGGCAAGATCGTGATGACGGACGCGCCGGTGGACGCCAAGGTGCTCGGCGGTGTGGTGATGGGCCTCGTCGTCGCCCTGCTCTACCAGCGGTTCTACCGCACCAAGCTGCCCGACTGGGCGGGCTTCTTCGGCGGCCGCCGCCTGGTGCCGATCCTGTCGGCCTTCGCGGGCCTGGTCATCGGCATCGTCTTCGGTTACATATGGCCGGTCCTCGGCACGGCCCTGCACAACTTCGGCGAGTGGCTGGTCGGCTCCGGCGCGGTCGGCGCGGGCATCTTCGGTGTCGCCAACCGCGCGCTGATCCCGATCGGCATGCACCACCTGCTGAACTCCTTCCCCTGGTTCCAGGCCGGCACCTACGAGGGCAAGAGCGGCGACATCGCCCGGTTCCTGGCGGGCGACCCGAGCGCCGGGCAGTTCATGACCGGCTTCTTCCCGATCATGATGTTCGCGCTGCCGGCCGCCTGCCTGGCGATCGTGCACTGCGCCCGGCCCGAGCGCCGCAAGGTCGTCGGCGGCATGATGTTCTCCCTCGCGCTGACGTCGTTCGTCACCGGTGTCACCGAGCCGATCGAGTTCACCTTCATGTTCATCGCCCCGGTGCTGTACGCGATCCACGCGGTGCTCACCGGTGTCTCCATGGCCCTGACCTGGGCTCTCGGAATGAAGGACGGCTTCGGCTTCTCGGCCGGCGCGGTGGACTTCTTCCTGAACCTGGGCATCGCGACCAACCCGTGGGGCCTGGCCCTGGTCGGCCTGTGCTTCGCGGCGGTCTACTACGTGGTCTTCCGCTTCGCGATCACCAAGTTCAACCTGCCGACGCCCGGCCGGGAGTCCGACGAGGAACTCGCCGAGCTGCAGAAGGCGGAGGCCAAGTAGTCCGCCGACCGCCGAAGGCCCCGGAACCGCTCGGTTCCGGGGCCTTCGCGCGGGTGGATCGTTCAGATCTCGTACGTCTGCCGGGGTACGGCGAGCTCCACGGGACCGTCGTAGACCTCGCGGGCGTCGACGAGGTTGACCTGCGGGTCGGTCCACGGCGGGATGTGGGTGAGGACCAGGCGGCGGGCACCGGCCCGGGCCGCCGTCTGTCCCGCCTCGCGGCCGTTGAGGTGCAGGTCGGGGATGTTTTCCTTGCCGTGCGTGAACGCCGCCTCGCACAGGAACAGGTCGGCGTCCCTGGCGAGTTCGTCCAGGGCCGGGGTCACGCCGGTGTCGCCGGAGTACGTGAGGACCTTGCCGTCGTGTTCGACGCGGATGCCGTACGCCTCCACGGGGTGGGCCACCCGCTCGGTGTGCACCGTGAAGGGGCCGATCTCGAAGGTGGACGGCTTGACCGTGTGGAAGTCGAAGACCTCGCTCATGGACGAGGCGGAGGGGGTGTCCGCGTAGGCGGTGGTCAGCCGGTGTTCCGTGCCCTCGGGTCCGTAGACGGGGAGCGGGTCGCAGCGGCCGCCGTCGTGGCGGTAGTAGCGCGCGACGAAGTACGCGCACATGTCGATGCAGTGGTCGGCGTGCAGGTGGCTGAGGAAGATCGCGTCGAGGTCGTAGAGACCGCAGTGGCGCTGCAGCTCGCCCAGGGCACCGTTGCCCATGTCGAGAAGCAGCCGGAAGCCGTCGGCCTCGACGAGGTAGCTCGAGCAGGCCGATTCCGCGGACGGGAACGACCCCGAGCAGCCGACGACGGTGAGCTTCATGAAGCAGAAACCTCCGCTGGCGGGAATGTCTGAGAGGGGCGTCGGGGGTCGTGCGGTTCGTCGAGCGTAAGGCGCAAAACCTCCGGTAGCTCCTCCGCCAAGGGCTGTTGTGGGCGAACTCACCTGTGCTGTCACCGGTTCGGCTGGCAGGGCCGGCGGTGATCCTCGCGAGGGGGGCGCGCTGGAGCGATGGCGCCGGTAACGTCTCAGTATGGACACGTCCTGGTGGCTGGCGCTCGCCGCGGTGGTACTGCTCGCGCTCGTCGCCACGCTCGTCGACGGCTGGGGGCGCGGGCGGCGGTGGCGGGAGCGGCGGACCGGGGTGACGGCACCGGCCGGCCCGGGGACCGGGCGGCCGCAGCCGGCGGAGATCTGGTGGGCGGACGTCCCCTACGAGGACGAGGCCCGGACGAAGGACCGGCCCTGCCTGGTCCTGGCGGTGCGCGGGGAGCGGGCCACCGTCGCGAAGATCACCACCCGCTTCCGCGACGCACGCACCGGCGTCATCCCGCTCCCCCCGGGCTCGGTCGGCGACACGCAGGGCCGCGCGAGCTTCCTGGAGACGGACGAGCTGCGCGAGGTGCCGGTGTGGGGCTTCCGGCGGCGGGTCGGGGTGGTGGATCCGGCGCTGTGGGACCAGGTGCGGTACCTGGCCGGGTGATCCGGACGGCGAAGGGGCCGGAGTCGCGACTCCGGCCCCTCGGTGTGTCCGTGCCGTGGGCTACGCCCAGAGCTGGCCCTGGAGCGTCTCGATGGCCTCCTCCGTGGTGGCCGCCGTGTAGACGCCGGTCGACAGGTACTTCCAGCCGCCGTCGGCGACGACGAACACGATGTCGGCCGGCTCACCGGCCTTCACGGCCTTGCGGCCGACGCCGATCGCGGCGTGCAGCGCGGCGCCCGTGGAGACGCCGGCGAAGATGCCCTCCTGCTGGAGCAGTTCGCGGGTCCGGGTGACCGCGTCGGCCGAGCCGACCGAGAAGCGGGTGGTGAGCACGGACGCGTCGTACAGCTCGGGCACGAAGCCCTCGTCGAGGTTGCGCAGACCGTAGACGAGGTCGTCGTAGCGCGGTTCGGCGGCGACGATCTGGATGTCGGGCTTGTGCTCGCGCAGGTAGCGGCCCACGCCCATGAGCGTGCCGGTGGTACCGAGGCCCGCGACGAAGTGCGTGACGGAGGGCAGGTCGGCGAGGATCTCGGGGCCCGTGGTCGCGTAGTGGGCGCCCGCGTTGTCCGGGTTGCCGTACTGGTACAGCATCACCCAGTCCGGGTACTCGGCCGAGAGTTCCTTGGCGACGCGCACGGCGGTGTTGGAGCCGCCCGCGGCCGGGGAGGAGATGATCTCGGCGCCCCACATGGCCAGCAGGTCACGGCGTTCCTGCGAGGTGTTCTCGGGCATCACGCACACGATGCGGTAGCCCTTGAGCTTCGCCGCCATGGCCAGGGAGATGCCGGTGTTGCCCGAGGTGGGCTCCAGGATCGTGCAGCCGGGGGTGAGGCGGCCGTCCTTCTCCGCCTGCTCGATCATGTGCAGGGCGGGGCGGTCCTTGACCGAGCCGGTGGGGTTGCGGTCCTCCAGCTTCGCCCAGATGCGGACGTCGGGGGACGGCGACAGCCGCGGCAGGCGCACCAGGGGGGTGTTGCCGACCGCGGCCAGGGGTGAGTCGTAGCGCATGGGTGATCAGACCATGCCGCCGGCCACGGCCGGCAGGATCGTGACGTTGTCGCCGTCCGACAGCTTGGTGTTGATGCCGTCGAGGAAGCGGACGTCCTCGTCGTTCAGGTACACGTTGACGAAGCGGCGCAGCTGGTCGCCGTCCACGATGCGGGCCTGGATGCCCGCGTGCCGGGTCTCGAGGTCGGTGAACAGCTCGGCGAGGGTGTCACCGGTGCCCTCCACCGCCTTCTGGCCGTCGGTGTACTGGCGGAGGATGGTCGGGATGCGGACCTCGATGGCCATGGCTCAGGGCTCCTGTCGGAAGGTGTCGTCGGGTGGTGGCGCGCGGCGGCGCGGGCGTGCGTGGTCGTACGCAGGTGGAGCGTTTCGCCGCGGCTCACGGCCGTACGGCGGCAGGGTGCTGCGTCAACAGATGGCGCTGGCGAGCCTGCACAGGTCGACGTGCAGCCGCGCCACGAGCAGATCGCCCGGCGTCTTTTCGCTCACGTCGTGGAAAACCATGGGCTCATCGTATCGATTCCCGGCCGGGCCTCCGGAGTGTGATCCCACACTTCGGACGTCATTCATCCGCATGTCGAGATTCCCGAGTTCAGGGCCTGCTCAGTACGCCTCGACGATGGTGACCTCCTCCTCCGTGACCTCGCCCTCGACGATCCGGAAGGAGCGGAACTGGAACTCTCCGGCCCCGTCGGTGTCGGCGGTGGAGACCAGGACGTAGTGCGCGCCGGGCTCGTTGGCGTAGGAGATGTCGGTGCGCGAGGGGTAGGCCTCGGTCGCCGTGTGGGAGTGGTAGATGACCACCGGCTCCTCGTCGCGGTCGTCCATCTCGCGGTAGAGCCTGAGCAGGTCGCCGGAGTCGAACTCGTAGAACGTGGGTGACATGGCCGCGTTCAGCATGGGGATGAAGCGCTCGGGGCGGTCCGAGCCCGCCGGGCCCGCGACGACGCCGCATGCCTCGTCGGGGTGGTCCTTGCGGGCATGGGCGACGATCTGGTCGACGAGGGCCTGGGTGATGGTCAGCATGCTCGTCAGGATAAGCAGAAGGGCCGTTCCGTACCGAGGGTTGGTACGGAACGGCCCACATGCCGGACGCCCTGAGCGGCAGCCGCAGGGAGTGCCACGAGAACTCCCTGCGGCGGGCGTCCCGCGGGGTTGGTCAGCCGACCTTCTCGAACTCCGCGTCGCCGCGGCGCTCGGCGATCTGCGGGTTGCGGCTCTTGAGGACCGCCCAGCCGATGCCGAGGGCGACCGCCCAGCCGGCCGCGACGTACAGGCAGATCCGCGCGTCCTTGTCGTACGCGATCATGCAGGTCACGCCGACGAGGAAGAGGAGCGCGACCCAACTGAAGAGCGCTCCGCCGGGGGCGGGGAAGGACGAGGCGCGCAGCCGGCCCGCGTCGACGGCGGCGCGGTAGCGGATGTGGCTGACGAGGATCATCATCCAGGTCCAGATGCCGGCCGCGGTGGCGACGGAGGTGACGTAGAGGAACGCCTTCTCCGGGACGACGTAGTTCAGCACGACGCCGATGCCCATGAGCGCCACGGAGACCGTGATGCCGACGGCGGGCGTCTTGCGGGCGTTGAGCTTGCCGAACGCCTGCGGGGCCTCGCTGTTGGCGGCCAGGTCGCGCAGCATCCGGCCGGTGGAGTACATGCCCGAGTTGCAGGACGACAGGGCCGCGGTGAGCACCACGAAGTTGACGATGCCCGCGGCGAGCGGGATGCCGATCTCGCCGAAGGCGTGGACGAAGGGGCTCTCACCGGCGGAGAACTCGGTCCACTTGACGACGGAGAGGATCACCAGCAGGGCGCCGACGTAGAAGACGATGATGCGCCAGGGCAGGGTGTTGATGGCCTTGGGCAGGGTCTTCTCGGGGTTCTCGGACTCGCCCGCGGTGACGCCGACGAGTTCGACGGCGAGGTAGGCGAACATGACGCCCTGGAGGGTCATCAGGCTGGAGCCGATGCCGTTCGGGAAGAAGCCGTCGTGCGACCAGAGGTTGGAGACGGTGGCGGTGTCACCGGCGTCGGAGAAGCCGAGGGTGAGCACGCCGAGGCCGATGACGATCATGCCGATGATGGCCGTGACCTTGATCATCGAGAACCAGAACTCGACCTCGCCGAAGATCTTGACGGAGATCAGGTTGACGCCGAAGAGCACCACCAGGAACACCAGGGCGCTGACCCACTGCGGGATCTCCGGGAACCAGAAGTGGATGTAGATCGCGGCGGCCGTGAGCTCGGCCATGCCGGTGACCACCCACATGAGCCAGTACGTCCAGCCCGTGACGAACCCGAAGAACGGGCCGAGGAACTCGCGGGCGTACTCGGCGAAGGAGCCGGAGACGGGCCGGTAGAGGAGCAGTTCGCCCAGCGCCCGCATGATGAAGAAGATCACGACGCCCGCGAGGGCGTACATGAGGATGATGCTGGGGCCTGCCTTGGCGATGTTCGCTCCGGCACCCATGAACAGGCCGACGCCGATGGCGCCGCCGATCGCGATCATCTGGACTTGGCGGCTGCCGAGTCCGCGCTCGTACCCCTCTTCGGGCACGTTGTCCGTGTCGACCTGCGCAGAGGTCATGTGTGGTGCGCCTTTCTCCATGCCGACCCGGGCCTCTCGTCGGCCTCGGATCGGGTCTCGATCCCCCCGGATTGATGGAGCTGAGCGGATCTCGGGAGCCCGCTCGTGCCTGGCCGGCGGTTGCCGGCTCGGTGGCGCACCCGGCCGAACATTCGGGTGGTGCTCGCCGGGCGGTCGTGAAGATTTATCACGGCCGCAATACTGATCACAGGGGCGCGATGTGGCGCACCACACAGGGGAATACGGACAAAGCGCACCCGAAGAGGCCATAGAGGGCGGGTGCGGTGACGGGATCGTTATCCGGATTTGAGTGTCCTCTGAGCGAACACCGAAGGGTCACCCACCGGTCACAGAATCCCCACAGATCAGGGCATAAGCGTTCCGACCAGCGTCTCCTGGAGGCCGCCCAGCCACAGGTACGCCATCACCATCGGCTTGCGCGGGTCCTCGTCCGGAAGCCGGTAGAGGAGGTCGGTGTCCTCCTCTTCGGTGATCTCCAGGCGCGAGCCGATCGCGAGGCGCAGGTCGTTCAGGGCGCCGAGCCACTGCTGGGACTCCCCCGGCGACAGCTTCAGCACCGCTCCGCCCTCACCGGCCGAGGCCGAGGCGAGCGCGTCCAGGGAGCGGATCACCGCGAGGGCGTTGTCCCGCTTGCCGGCCCGCAGGTCGTTCTCGGTGTAGCGGCGGAACTCGGCGGAGTAGGCGCGCTGCTCCTCGGCGTCCCGGGGCGAGGAGGGCTGCTCGGGGTCGCTGTAGGCGTCCGGGAAGAGCCGCTTGAGCACCGGGTCGGAGGGCGGCTCGCTCGGGCCCTCCGCGAACAGCTCGGCGAGCGGGTCGTCGGGGGCGTCCGCGGCGGGGCCGGGGCCGATGAGCTCCAGGAGCTGGACGGCCAGCGACCGGATGATGGAGATCTCGACGTCGTCGAGGGCGACGGCCGCGCCGCCGCCGGGAAGCGGTTCGAAGGTTCCGGGCATGAACGCCTTTTCACTGCTGGGCGGGCTGCTGGCTACTTGCGGTCCTGCTGGAGGGTGGCCCACAGGCCGTAGCCGTGCATGGCCTGCACATCGCGTTCCATCTCCTCGCGGCTGCCGCTGGAGACGACCGCCCGGCCCTTGTGGTGGACGTCGAGCATGAGCTTGGTGGCCTTGTCCTTGGAGTAGCCGAAGTACGTCTGGAAGACGTACGTCACATAGCTCATGAGGTTGACCGGGTCGTTGTGGACGATGGTGACCCAGGGGACGTCCGGCTCGGGTGCGGCGAAGACCTCCTCCGCCGACTCGGTGCGTTCGATCTCCAGGGGCGCGGGTGACGTCACACTGCCCATGCTGCCACCCGAGGGGGGTAGTCGCACAAACGGGCCTGGAAACCGGGGACCTTGATGCAAATCGTCAAACTGACGAAATGGGGGTACGATCCCGCTCATGAACACAGCGGACCTTGGGCTGCCGGTGGATGTTCCCTCGACGGCGCTCTTCACGGACCAGTACGAGCTGACCATGCTGCAAGGCGCCCTGAAGGCGGGCACGGCCGAGCGGCGCAGCGTGTTCGAGGTCTTCACCCGGCGGCTGCCGGACGGGCGCCGCTACGGCGTCGTGGCGGGCACCGGGCGCGTGCTCGACGCGGTGGAGAACTTCCGCTTCGACGCGGGCGTCCTCGGCTTCCTGCGCGAGCGGGAGATCGTCGACGAGCAGACCCTGGAGTGGCTCGCCGGCTACCGGTTCAGCGGGGACATCTGGGGCTACCCCGAGGGCGAGGTGTACTTCCCGGGCTCGCCGATCATGCGCGTCGAGGGCACCTTCGCCGAGTGCGTGCTGCTGGAGACCGTGATCCTGTCGATCCTCAACCACGACTCCGCGATCGCCGCGGCGGCCTCGCGCATGTCGGCGGCGGCGGGCGGCCGGCCGCTGATCGAGATGGGCGCCCGGCGCACCCACGAACTGGCGGCGGTGGCCGCCTCCCGGGCCGCGTACGTCGGCGGTTTCGCGACCACCTCCGACCTGGCCGCAGGGTTCCGCTACGGCATCCCGACCGTCGGCACCTCCGCGCACGCCTTCACCCTGCTGCACGACAGCGAGCGGGACGCCTTCCAGGCCCAGGTGAACACGCTGGGCCGGGGCACCACGCTGCTGGTGGACACCTACGACGTCGCCGAGGCGGTCCGCACGGCCGTCGACGTCGCCGGGACCGAGCTGGGAGCGGTGCGGATCGACTCCGGGGACCTGCTGCTGGTGGCGCACCGGGTGCGGCAGCAGCTGGACGAGCTGGGCGCGACGGACACGAAGATCATCGTGACCTCGGACCTGGACGAGTACGCGATCGCCTCGCTGGCGGCGGCGCCCGTGGACGCCTACGGCGTCGGCACGCAGCTGGTGACCGGCTCCGGCCACCCGACCTCCTCGATGGTCTACAAGCTGGTCGCCCGGGCCGAGTCCGCCGACCCGAAGGCGCCGCTGGTGCCGGTGGCGAAGAAGTCCAGCGGCGGCAAGACGTCGGTGGGCGGACGCAAGTGGGCCGCGCGGCGGCTGGACGCGCACGGGGTCGCCGAGGCCGAGGTGATCGGCACCGGGCCGGTGCCCGGGCGGCTCGCGGACCGGCAGCTGCTGGTGGAGCTGGTCAAGGGCGGCGAGGTCGTGGCCCGCGAACCGCTGGACGCGGCGCGCGACCGGCACGCGGCGGCGCGCGCGGGCCTGCCGATGTCGGCGACGCAGCTCTCGCGCGGGGAACCGGTCATTCCGACGGAGTACGTCCAGGGGCCTTCGGGTAGTTAGAGCCTGCCGGACAGCCCCTGGCCGACGGGCGTGCGGCGATGCGCCGACCCGTGCCCCTCCCGTCTCCTCCCCCAAGTCAATAGGCTCGGAAGTTCACCGGCCGGGCTTGCCGACCTCATAGCCGAAGGACACCGACCATGCGCCGCGCCTTGATCGTCGTAGACGTGCAGAACGACTTCTGCGAGGGGGGCAGCCTCGCGGTGGCCGGCGGTGCCGATGTGGCCGCCGCCGTCACCGAGCTGATCGGACAGGCCGGCGGGTCCGGCTACCAGCACGTGGTGGCCACCCGCGACCACCACATCGCGCCCGGCGGGCACTTCTCCACCAACCCCGACTACGTCCGCTCCTGGCCCGCGCACTGCGTCGCCGGCACGGAGGGCGTCGGCTTCCACCCCAACTTCGCCCCCGCGGTCGCCTCCGGGTCGATCGACGCCGTGTTCGACAAGGGGGCGTACGCGGCGGCGTACAGCGGCTTCGAGGGCACGGACGAGAACGGCACGAAACTGGCCGACTGGCTCCGCTCCCGCGAGGTCACCGAGGTCGACGTCGTCGGCATCGCCACGGACCACTGCGTGCGCGCCACGGCCCTGGACGCCGCGAAGGAGGGCTTCCGCACGCACGTCCTGCTCGACCTCACGGCCGGGGTGGCCCAGGCGACCACCGAGCGGGCCCTGGAGGAGCTGCGGGAAGCGGGCGTGGAGCTGTCGGGGAAGCCGGTGGTCCAGTAGGACGCGCCCGGCAGGTCAGGTCTGGGCCGTCGGGCGCCGCAGCAGCGACCTGATCGGGCGCCACAGCTCCTGGACCAGGTCCGGGCCGCCGACGACACCGTTGTCGGGGGCCGTGCGCCATATGAGGCCGTCGGGGTGGTGGAGGACCGCGGTGACCTCGTCCGGGGTCGGCGGGGAGGCGTTGCCGCGCAGGTACACCGAGCGCAGGCCGAGGTTGCGGAGCCTGGTCAGGGCTCGGGCGCGGTTCGCGGAATGAACCAGGACGCGGACGGCGCCGGGGCCGTCGGCGGCGGGGCTGGGCAGGTTCAGTGCCACCACCACCGTGCCGTTCGGCAGCTTGCAGAAACCTCCTGCGGCCATGTGGTCATACCCCCGTGTCGGTCGGTGTCAATAAGCGAGCCACAGGACGCACCTAAACACGGATCGGCGGTGACCCGCCAGTGGGTCACCGCCGATCATGCTCTGACCTGCTAAAACGCGATCTACTTCACCGCGGGGCCGACCTCGAGCTCGATCGTCGAGCCGTCGCCGGCCTCCTTGAGGATCTTGATTTTGGTGTTGGTGTCAGTGATCTTGACGCCGGCGGCGTCGTTCGACTCGTCGTAGTAGTCGTGGGTGCGGTCGTTGAAGACCGGCACGCCCTTCGACGACGGGATGCGGGTCGCCACGCCCGCCTTGTGCAGCGTCATGCCGTCCGTACGGAACGTGCTGAACGGCGCGTCGTAGCTCTGGATGCGGTTGCGCATCAGCGTGCCGTCGGCCCACTTCAGCGGGGCCGGGTGCGAGTCGATCGGCAGCAGCAGACCGGCGCCCGGGTGCTCGCTGGTGTTGTTGTCAGCCTGGGAGGTGTCCCACTTCCAGATCAGCAGACCGTTCTGGTACGCGTAGTGCTCCACCCAGTCCGGGCGGGTGTCGGTGAACCCGAAGTTGTACGGGCCGGCCTTGAGGGTCTTGTCGTACGACACGTACTGGCGGTTCTCCGCGATGTAGTACTGCGCGTAGTCCTTGGTGAAGGACTCGCCCATGCGGGAGAAGCCCTTCGCCGTCCAGGCCGCGTCCGCGGACTCGGCGTCGTCGGAGAAGACGGCGGCGCCGTCGGCGGTCACGGCGATCCGGTCGGCCGTGAAGCCCTTCATCGCCAGGCCGCCGTCGGTCTGGTAGCGGAAGCGCAGGTCGAACTTCTTGCCCGCGTAGGCGTCCAGGGAGTACGCCAGCTTCTTGTAGCCGTCGACCGCGCCACTCAGGGCCGGCTTGTCGCTGCCGTCCCGCGGGATCGGCTTGCCGTCCACGGTGCCGTCCAGGGCGGTCCAGTTGGCGCCGCCGTCGGTCGAGACCTCGGCGTAGAGGTGGTCGTAGTTGGCCTCGATCTCGTACCAGCCGTCGAGGGTCAGCGACGCCGACTTCTTCCCGGTCAGGTCGACGGAGCGGGTCAGCGTGTTCTGCAGGTTGTTGCCGCTGCCGCTCCACCACTGCGTCTTGCCCTCGGCGGGGGTGACGAGCTCGGTGGTGACCGCCTTCTTGGGGAGCTCGACGACCAGCGCCTGCTTGTGCTTGGTGTTGTACTCCGCCACGCCCAGCTTGTGCCAGGAGTTGACGCCCGCCTTGGCGCGGTCGTAGTTCAGCCAGCCCAGCTGGAGCTTGTCCCAGGCGGTCATGTCGCCGGGCAGGTCACCGATCTCGTTCTTGCCGGTGCCGAGCCAGGAGCCGGAGGACATCAGCGTCCAGAAGCCGGTGGAGTTCTCGCCGCCCGCGGTGTCGTAGTGGTCGGGCAGGCCGAGGTCGTGGCCGTACTCGTGGGCGTAGACGCCGAGTCCGCCGTTCTCCGGCTGGACGGTGTAGTCGCCGACCCAGACGCCGGTGTCGCCGATCTTCGCGCCGCCGAGCTTGTTGTCCTCGGGGCCGGTGGCGCCGGCGTCGGTGCCGAAGGCGTACCAGCGGTGGGCCCAGATCGCGTCCTCGCCCTGGGCGCCGCCGCCCGCGGACTCGTCCTCGCCGGCGTGCACGACCTGGAAGTGGTCGATGTAGCCGTCGGACTCGTTGAAGTCGCCGTCGCCGTCGAAGTCGTAGCGGTCCCACTGGTCGTACTGCTTGACGTCCGCCTTGATCTCGGCGTCGGTCTTCCCAGCTGCCTTCTGCTGGGAGACCCACGCGTTCAGACCGTCGCTGACGACGTTCCACACGCTCGGGCAGTTCTTGTCACCGCAGGCGTTGTTGCCGTAACGGGCCTCGTTGTAGGGGACCTTGACCCAGTCGGAGACCTCGCCGTCGACCGAGTAGCGGCCGGAGGACTGCTTCTCGTAGTACTTCTTCACCGACTCGGTGTTCTTGCCGGTGCCGAAGTAGAGGTCCTCGAAGTACGTGCGGTCGTAGTCCGCGCGCCAGGCCATGGAGTTGTCCTTCTTGCGGTCCGGCTTGGGTATCTGGTTGTGCAGGGGACCCGGGGTGCCGCCGTAGCGGCTGTCTATCTGGTCGCCGAACTCGACCAGGATCGTGAAGATCTTGTCGGTCTTCTCGCGGCCGAGCTCGACGTACTTGCTGTCGCCCTTCTTGCTCTTGAGCTGGACGACCTTCGAGCCCTCACGGTTCTTGACCGTGGCCTTGCCGGAGATGACCTGGTTCAGGGCCTCCTGGCGCTGCGCCTCCTGGGTCTTGCTCAGCGGGCCTTCGAGGTCGTGCTCGTCGTGCTGGTGATCCGCCGGGTCGCGCCGGTCCACGGTGGCGGGCCGGGGAGCGGAGGTGTGGTCGTCCGCCTGGGCCACGCCGTAGGCCGAGAGGGTGGCGGTGGCCGCCGCGAGCGCCACACCGATGGCAGCCGCTCGGAACGTCCAGGGTCTGCTGGTCACTTGAGTTCCTCCCCCGCGTCCGAGCGCGCGGAAGGAAGGGGTCCCGGTCATGGAAGGTCCGCGCGCGCGTGATCAACGCGTGTAGTCAAGTGACGACATTTGACTAGAGGTTTAGAAGAAAAGACAGACCTTGACTTGCACAGGACAAGTGCACTATGCGGATCCGAGGTTCGTTTTACGGACAACCAACCCTGGGTCCCGCCGCCCTGTGGGCGCGTGCAGCTGTCCACCAGGTGGACGCCATGACTCCGTGCGCCCCCTGTGCACCGCCCTTGTTGATTAGGTCACGCTTACCGTTCGTTCCGCTCGGGCACGCTGCCGGTTAGAGTCGCTTGACGGAACGCCCGAAAGCTGGCGGAATGCCAGGCCGACGCCCCCGTGGACCCCCACTTTCGAGGACATGATGGCCATGCCCCGTCCGACTGCCGCACAGCTCGCCTACGGTTCGTGCACCGTGATCTTCTCGACCCTCGCCATGCTGCTGCTGTCACAGACGACTTCGGGCGCGGGGATCGCGACCATCACCGTCGCGGCGCTCGCCCTCGGGCTGCTGGTCGCCATGACGGTGCCGCTGCCCGGCAAGCGCCCGGCCGCGGTGGAACAGCCCGCGCCCGTGGAGCCCGTACGGGCCTCGGTCACCGCGCCGGTCCAGGAGCCGGTGCGCGAGCGGGCGGCCTCCTGACCGCCCGCTGATCCTTGCGTACTGTTCCGTACCACCAGTTGATCCCGCTGTGCCTCAATTCGCGCTGACCACGACCGTTTTGGCCGCCTTGTCGTGCAGGCCCTGCTTGTAGGGCTCGTTGAAGAAGCTCCAGCCGCCGCAGATCACGAGCCAGAGGCAGGGGCAGCACAAGGTGGCCGGGAGCCACAGCACCGCCGCGCGCGTCAGCGCGTTCTGCGCGGAGGGTGTGGCGGCGCTGTCGAGGTCGACCACCCGGAGGCCCAGCAGTTTCTTGCCGAGGGTCTGGCCCGTCCTGGCGGTCAGGACGGTGTCGTAGGCGACGTACAGGACGGCGGCGACCACGGACCGCCAGAGCGACTGGGCGACGTCGATGCGGTCGGTGTCCACGTCGTACTCGTTGACGCCGAGGCCCCAGGTGAGCAGCCACATGACGGCGCCGACCAGGATCAGGTCGATGACGCGGGCGAGGGTGCGTTTGGCGCCGTCGGCGAGCGGGGGCAGGTCGGAGACGGGGGCGTCGGGGTAGGGGCCGCCGCCGTAGGGACCACCACCGTAAGGACCACCGCCGTACGGGCCACCACCGGATGGGCCACCTCCGTAAGCACCACCGCCGTACGGGCCGTCGCCGTAAGGGCCTTCGCCCGGATACGGCGGGAGTCCGCTGCCGTCGTGCGGGCCGCCCGTGCCCTCGCCGGGCGGCTCGCTCGGGGGCCGTTTTCTGAGCGGGTCGTCTTCCGGGGGCTGCTGACCGGAGCCGGGGGGCGGTTCACTGCTCATGGCCCGAGTCGACCGCGAACCCCTCGGCTCCGCATCCGGCGGACGGCCGTCCGAGGCACGGGCTCACCTGGCCCGGTCCCCCGGCGGCCGCTCAGCCCGCGACGAACGTGTGCGCGGCCTTGTCGTGCCAGCACTGGCGCCACGGCTTGTCGAAGAGGCACCAGGCGACGCCGACGAGACCGACGGCGAGGAGGCCGGGCACGCTGTAGACGAGCCAGCGGCGCAGGGCCGCGCCGAACTCCGGGGCGTCGTGGCCCTCGATGTCCCGTACTTCGAGGCCCATCAGCTTCTTGCCGAGGGTGCGGCCCCACTTGGCGGTGGGCAGCACCTCGGAGACGACACCGGCGAGCAGCAGGACGGCCAGGATGATGCCGAGGTAGACCGACGTGGTGCCGTCGAGCAGCCAGACCGTGACCGTCTCGCCGGAGAGCTTGGCCGCGTCGATCTTCTCGTTGACGTGGTCGATCGCCTTGCCGCCGAGGGGGACGGCGGCCACGGCGGTCAGGCCGGCCAGGACGACGGTGTCCAGCAGCCGGGCGGCCAGGCGCTTGCCGAGCCCCGCGGGGCGGGCGGCCGCCTGGCGCCGGGCGGCCGCCTGGAACGGGTCGTCGACCGGGGGCTTCCAGGGCGCGACGGGCTGCTCGTCGTCCCCGCCGGCTCCGGCGAGCCGGTGCACCTGCTGCGCCCAGGACGACTGACCGCCGCCGGGGCCGGGGCTGAGGGGCGTGGCGGCGGAGGCGACGGCACCGGGCTGCGGCCCGCCCGGCTGCGGTCCGCCGGACTGCGGAGGAACCGTGGGGGCCGCCTGCGGTCCGGACAGCGCGGTCGAGGCGGCCGCACCGGCCTGCGCGGCGGCGGCCCGGGCGGCAGCGGCCTTGCCTGCGCCGAAGCCGGGGCGGTCCGGGGCCCCGGCGGAGGCGGCACCGCCCTGCGCGCTGAAGGCGGGCCCCGCCGGACCACCACCCGAGCCGGCGGCCTGCGCCCCGAAGGCCGGCCCGGCCGAACCACCACCCGAACCGCCGGAACCGCCCGAGCCCGCCGGTCCGAAGCCGGAAGCCCCGGAGCTACCACCCCGGCCCGCCGCTCCAGACTGCCCACCGAATCCGGACCCGGCCGGACCACTTCCCGAACCGGCCGCGCCGGAAGCTCCAGAGCTACCACCCCGGCCTGCCGCCCCGGCCTGCCCACCGAACCCGGACCCCGCCGGGCCACCGCCCGAACCGGCCGCGCCGCCCGGGGCGCCCGGGGCGCCCGGGGCGCCGAAGGCGGCCCCCGCGGGGCCCTGCGAACCGAAGCCCGCGGCGCCGGACTTGCCGCCGGGGCCCGCCGACGGTGCGTCGCCGGCGGACGGGGGCGTGCCCGGACCCGTGCGCGGTGAGACCGCGCGGAACGTCATCGTGCCCTCGTCGGGGCGGTCGGCGGAGGCCGCTGCCCCGCCCCCGGACTCGCCCTTCGGGCGTCGGAAGACGAACGTGCTGCCGGCGGCCGCGGCGCTCTCCTCCTGCTCGGCGGGGCGGGCCGCGGACTCGCCGTCAGGCTGCCGGTCCTGCCGGTCCCCGGGCGCCACCCTCGGGTCAGCCCCCTGGGCCCCCTGCGCGCCCTGCGCGCCCTGTGGTGCGCCCCACGAGACGCGGCGGTCCTGGCCGCCGCCGAAACCGGACTGGCGGGAGCGGTCCGCGCCCCAGGCGGACGCGGGCTCGGGACGGCTGCCGTGCTGGGCGTCCGCGGCGGAGCGGTCCTCGACCGGGTCCTCGTCGAAGAAGTGCGGGCCGGTCTCCTCGACCGAGGCGGCCGGGGCCCCCGCACCGGGCGGCGGCGCGAGCGACTCGCCGTCCTTGGGCGCCGGACGGCTGGTGCCCGGTACCCAGGAGGCACCGTTCCAGTACCGGACATATCCAGGAATGGACGGGTCCGGGTAATACCCTTCGCGGGGCCTGTCGTCACCGGGGGCCGGGGTTGGGGCGCTCATGTCCGTCGTCCCGTATCTGCTCGGGGGCCAAATGGGGGCCTCCACATCTATCAGACGAGCGCAACCCCCACCGCCGCTCCCACCGGACCCACCCCTTTCGAGCACCGATGTGCTACGCGTCGCCCGGCCCCGGCGCGTCCCCCTGCGAAAAAACTTCCGGCAACGCGCGTAATGGCGCGGCCCCCGCCCGCTCTCTCCTCCCGACCGGCCCGCGAGGGCAGCCGTCAGGAGAAGGGAAGACCGCCATGCATAACGTGGTGGAGCGGGAACTGGAGCTGAAGCTCGTCCTGTCGCCGGAGCGCAGGGTCACGGTGCCGGCCCGGCTCGGGTACCTCACCGGCGATCCGTACGCCGTCCACGTCACCTTCCACGTCGACTCCGCGCACCCCGTGCACTGGACGTTCGCCCGGGACCTGTTGGTGGAGGGCGTGTTCCGGCCGTGCGGGCAGGGGGACGTGCGGGTGTGGCCGACGAAGAGCGGGGGGCGCGGTGTCGTGCTGATGGCGCTGAGTTCACCCGACGGGGACGCCCTGCTGGAGGCCCCGGCGGCGCAGGTGTCGGCGTGGCTGGAGCGCACGCTGCGGGCGGTCCCGCCGGGGACGGAGGGCGAGCGGCTCGGGCTCGACGACGAGCTGGCCGAGCTGCTCGCCCAGTGAGCCGCCGGCCTCAGAACAGCTTGCCGGGGTTCAGGATGTTCAGCGGGTCGAAGGCCTGCTTCACGGCCCGCTGCATCTCCATCCCGACGGGGCCGATCTCGCGCGCCAGCCACTCCTTCTTCAGGACGCCCACGCCGTGCTCGCCGGTGATGGTGCCGCCGAGTTCCAGGCCGAGGGCCATGATCTCGTCGAAGGACTCGCGGGCGCGGCGGGACTCGTCGGGGTCCGCCGGGTCGAAGCAGACCGTCGGGTGGGTGTTGCCGTCGCCCGCGTGGGCGACGACGCCGATGGTGAGCCGGTACTTCTCGGCGATCCGGTCGACCCCGTCGAGCATCTCGGCGAGCCGGGAGCGCGGTACGCACACGTCGTCGATCATCGTCACGCCCTTGACGGCTTCGAGGGCGGTGAGGGACAGGCGGCGTGCCTGGAGGAGCAGTTCGGACTCGGCCGTGTCGTCGGCGGGGACGACCTGGGTGGCGCCGGCGGCCTCGCACAGCGCGCCGACGGCGGCCAGGTCGGCGGCCGGGGCGGTGGTGTCGAAGGCGGCCAGGAGCAGGGCCTCGGTGGTCTCGGGGAGGCCCATCTGCGCCAGGTCGTTGACGGCCTTGACCGTCGTACGGTCCATGAGTTCGAGGAGTGACGGGACGTGGCCGCCCTCCATGATGCGGCACACGGCGTCGCAGGCGGCGGCCGAGGAGGCGAACTCGGCGGCCAGCACCAGCTGCTCCGGCGGCTTGGGACGCAGGCCGAGGACGGCCCGGACGATGATGCCGAGCGAGCCCTCCGAGCCGACGAACAGCCGGGTGAGGTCGTAGCCGGCGACGCCCTTGGCGGTGCGGCGGCCGGTGGACATGAGCCGCCCGTCGGCCAGCACCACGTCCAGTCCGAGGACGTACTCGGCGGTGACGCCGTACTTCACGCAGCACAGGCCGCCCGAGGCCGTGCCGATGTTGCCGCCGATGGTGCACATCTCCCAGCTGGAGGGGTCCGGCGGGTAGTACAGGCCGTGTTCGCCGACGGCCCGGGACAGGGCGGCGTTGACGACGCCGGGCTCGACGACGGCGACGCGGTCGACCGGGTTGATCTCCAGGATCCGGTCCATCTTCGTCAGGGAGAGCACGATGCAGCCGTCGGAGGCGTTGGCGGCGCCGGACAGGCCCGTGCGGGCGCCCTGCGGGACGACCGGGACGCGAAGGGCGGTGGCGGTGCGCATCACGTGCTGGACCTGTTCGGCCGTACGGGGCAGTACGACGACGGCCGGGGTGCCGGCCGGGCAGAAGCTCGCCATGTCGTGGGCGTAGGAGCCCGTGATGTCGGGGTCGGTGAGCACCGCCTCGGCGGGGAGGCCGCCGAGCAGCAGGTCGACGAGGTTGCCGGTCCGGTCGTCGCGAGGCGCTTCGATACGGCTCATGATCAGAGGTTCGCATCCGGGGCGGGCGCTGTGAACCCCGCGGCCGTGCGGGTGCCCCGTGACACCCGCACGGCCCATGAAGCGCCGTCGGCTACAGGTTGCCGCGGCGGGCCTGCTCGCGCTCGATCGCCTCGAACAAGGCCTTGAAGTTGCCCTTGCCGAAGCCCATGGAGCCGTGGCGTTCGATGATCTCGAAGAAGACCGTCGGACGGTCCTGGACCGGCTTGGTGAAGATCTGCAGCAGGTAGCCGTCCTCGTCGCGGTCGGCGAGGATCTTCAGTTCGCGCAGGGTGTCGATCGGGACGCGGGTCTCGCCGACCCACTCCCCCAGCGTGTCGTAGTAGGAGTCGGGCGTGTTGAGGAACTCGACGCCGGCCGCGCGCATCGTGCGGACCGTCTGCACGATGTCGTTGGTGTTCAGCGCGATGTGCTGCACGCCCGCGCCGCCGTAGAACTCCAGGTACTCGTCGATCTGCGACTTCTTCTTCGCGATGGCCGGCTCGTTGATCGGGAACTTGACCTTGAGCGTGCCGTCGGCGACGACCTTCGACATCAGCGCGCTGTACTCGGTGGCGATGTCGTCGCCCACGAACTCCTTCATGTTCGTGAAGCCCATGACCTTGTTGTAGAAGCCGACCCACTCGTTCATGCGGCCGAGTTCGACGTTGCCGACGCAGTGGTCGATCGCCTGGAAGGTGCGCTGCGCGGGCGGCTCGACCATCGGCCGGGCGGCGACGTAACCGGGCAGATAGGGGCCGTCGTAGCCGCTGCGCTCGACGAGGGTGTGGCGGGTCTCGCCGTAGGTGGCGATGGCGGCCAGGACGACCGTGCCGTGCTCGTCCTTCATCTCGTACGGCTCGGCGACCGAGCGGGCGCCGTGCTCGATGGCGTAGGCGTACGCGGCGCGCGCGTCCGGGACCTCGATGGCGAGGTCGACGACGCCGTCGCCGTGCTCGGCGACGTGCCGGGCGAGGAAGTGGCCCCAGTCCGTGGACGGCTTGATGACCGAGGTGAGGACGAAGCGGGCGGAGCCGTTCTCCAGGACGTAGGCAGCGGTCTCGCGGCTGCCGTTCTCCGGTCCGGAGTAGGCGACCAGCTTCATGCCGAAGGCGGTGGAGTAGTAGTGCGCCGCCTGCTTGGCGTTGCCCACGGCGAAGACGACCGCGTCCATTCCCTTGACCGGGAAGGGGTCGGCCTGCCGGGCGGTGTCGGGAGTGTGGTGTGTGGTCTGCGTCATAGCCGCAGGGTCTCCCCGCTCGGCAAGGTGCGCAATAGTTTGCGTTTCCGCTGGGCAATCTGTTCAGCAATACGGCCGAAGTATCGGTCCTTCTGTACAGGATGACCACCTCGGGAGGCTGCTGTGTCGATCGATCGTCTGGACGGCCGGATCATCCTGCTGCTCGCCCGGGAGCCGCGGATCGGGGTGCTGGAGATGTCGCGGCGGCTGGGCGTGGCCCGGGGCACGGTGCAGGCGCGGCTGGACCGGCTTCAGTCGAACGGAGTCATCCGCGGATTCGGCCCGGAGGTGGATCCGGCCGCGCTCGGCTATCCGGTCACCGCCTTCGCCACGCTGCAGATCCGCCAGGGCCAAGGAGCCGATGTACGGGCCCACTTGGCGTCCGTGCCCGAGGTGCTGGAGCTGCACACCACCACCGGCAGCGGGGACATGCTGTGCCGTCTCGTGGCCCGCTCGAACGCCGATCTCCAGCGTGTGATCGACCGGGTCGTCGGTTTTGATGGCATCGTCCGGGCCTCCACGGCGATCGTCATGGAGAACCCCGTCCCGCCGCGGATCATCCCGCTGGTGGAGCAGGCCGCGGAGGAGACCTGAGTCGTGGGGTGAGCGCGTGTGAGCTTCTGGGAGTACCTGGCGGGCCGGCACGAGCAGCTGCTCGCGGACGCCTACCAGCACGCGAGCGCCGTCTTCCAGTGCGTGGTCGTGGCGGCCCTGCTCGGGGTGCTGATCGGGGTCGCCACCTACCGCAGCGAGTGGGCCGGGAACCTCGCGACCACGGCCACCGCCACCGTCCTGACCGTGCCGGCGCTCGCCCTGATCGGCCTGCTCGTCCCGGTCGTGGGGCTCGGCGTGGCGCCCACGGTGATCGCGCTGACCCTGTACGGGCTGCTGCCGGTGGTGCGCAACGCGATCGTCGGGCTGCGCGGCGTCGACCCGGCGCTGGTGGACGCGGCCACGGGCATCGGGATGTCCCGCCCGGCCCGGCTGCTGCGGGTCGAGCTGCCGCTGGCCTGGCCGCCGATCCTGACCGGGATCCGGGTCGCGACGCAGATGCTGATGGGCATCGCCGCCATCGCCGCGTACGCCTCGGGCCCGGGACTCGGCAACGTCATCTTCCGCGGGCTGGCCTCGCTGGGCAGCGCCAACGCGCTCAACCAGGTCCTCGCGGGCACGCTCGGGATCATCGTCCTGGCGCTGCTGTTCGACGCCGCGTACGTCCTGATCGGGCGGCTGACCATCCCCAGGGGGATCCGTGCCTGACACCCATGGCCACGGCGCCTCCATCGAGCTGGAGAACCTGACCAAGCGGTTCCCCGGCGGTGCGCGGCCGGCCGTGGACAACGTGAGCATGGAGATCAAGGCGGGCGAGGTCGTCGTCCTCGTCGGGCCCTCGGGCTGCGGGAAGTCGACCACGCTCAGGATGATCAACCGGCTGATCGAGCCGACCGGCGGCCGGATCCGGATGGGCGGCGAGGACGTCACCGACATCGACCCGGTGGGGCTGCGCCGCAAGGTCGGCTACGCGATCCAGTCCGCCGGGCTCTTCCCGCACATGACGGTCGCGCAGAACATCGGCCTGGTCCCGAGGATGATCGGCTGGCCGAAGGCCCGGGTCAGGGAGCGGACCGAGGAACTGCTCGACCTCGTCGGCCTCGACCCCGGCGAGTTCCACGGCCGCTACCCGCGCCAGCTCTCCGGCGGCCAGCAGCAGCGCGTGGGCGTGGCCAGGGCCCTCGCCGCCGACCCGCCGGTGCTGCTGATGGACGAGCCGTTCGGGGCGGTCGACCCGATCACCCGGGACCACCTCCAGGACGAGCTGATCCGGCTGCAGCACGAGCTGCGCAAGACGATCGTCTTCGTCACCCACGACTTCGACGAGGCGATCAAGCTCGGCGACCGCATCGCCGTGCTGCGCGAGCGCTCGCACATCGCCCAGTTCGACACCCCCGAGGCGATCCTCACCAACCCGGCGGACGACTTCGTCTCCGGGTTCGTGGGCGCCGGGGCGGCGCTGAAGCGGCTGAACCTGACCCGCGTACGGGACGTGGAGATCACCGACTACCCGACCGTCACGGTCGACGATCCGCTCCAGCAGATCTTCAACCGGCTGCGGGCCGGCGGCACCAACGAGGTCCTGTTGCTCGACCGGCGCGGCCGCCCCTACAAGTGGCTGCGGCGCGGCGACCTGATGCGGGCGCGCGGGTCACTGGCCCGGGCCGGGACGCTGGTGCACGACACGGTCACCCGGGACGCGACCCTGCGCGACGCGCTGGAGGCGGTGCTCACCGACAACGCCGGACGCGTGGCGGTGACCGGGCGGCGCGGCGAGTACACGGGCGTCGTCGACATGGAGACGCTCCTGAACTCCGTGCACGAGATGCTGGAGGCCGACCGGCTCGACGCGCGGGAGCACCAGCACGAACTGGAGGAACTGCGGGCCGCGCAGACCCACGCGGAGCAGGAGGGGGCCGGCGGTGTGACGGGCGTGGGCCCCGGAGGGCGGCAGTGACGGCCACGGAGGCCGGGCAAGCCCCCGGGCCTCTCGGCGAGGCGCCCCGGCGGCGGCCCGGGCGACGACCCCGGCCGGCCCGCGTCGGCTGGCGGAAGCTGACGTTCCTGCCCGTGGGCCTGATCGCCGTGCTGCTGGCCACCTGGCTCTGGTTCCAGCAGGCCGACCTGGACGCGCTGACGCGGAACGCGTTGTCCGGCGGGCAGGTGTCCAAGGCGCTGTGGCAGCACATCCAACTCACCGCGATCTCCACGTTCTTCGTGCTGGTCATCGCGATCCCGCTCGGTGTCCTGCTGACCCGGAGGGCGTTCAGCAGGGCCACTCCGGTGGCGATGGCCTTCGCCAACATGGGCCAGGCGACCCCCGCGATCGGCCTGCTGGCGCTCCTGGTGATCTGGCTGGGCATCGGCCGCCGGGCCGCCCTGATCGGCATGATCGCCTACGCCGTCCTGCCGGTGCTGTCGAACACGATCACCGGCCTGAAGGCGAACGACCCGGCCCTGCTGGAGGCGGCGCGGGGCATCGGCATGTCCCCCACAGGCGTGCTGACCCGGGTGGAGCTGCCGCTGGCGGTCCCGCTGATCCTGGCGGGCGTGCGCACGGCCCTGGTCCTCAACGTCGGTACGGCGACCCTGGCGGTCTTCGGCGGGGGCGGCGGCCTCGGTGTCCTGATCACGACCGGGATCACCAACCAGCGGATGCCGGTGCTGGTGCTGGGCTCGGTCCTCACGGTGGTGCTGGCGCTGCTGGTGGACTGGCTGGCCTCGCTGGCGGAACTGCTGCTGCGGCCCCGGGGGTTGCGGGCATGAGGGGGCGGGCGGGCCTCGCCGCGCTCGGGCTGCTGGTGGCGGCCTCCGGCTGCGGCCTGACCAGCGGCTCCCCCATGGCCGACGACGTCCGGCCCGGGTCGGTCGGGCGGGGCGAGCCGCTCAAGGGCGCGCGTCTGACGGTGACGTCGAAGTCGTTCACCGAGGGCCTGATCCTCGGCGCGGTCATGGGCATCGCCCTGGAGGCGGCCGGGGCGGAGGTGCTCGACCGCACGGGCATCCAGGGCTCCGTCGGCAGCCGGGAGGCGGTACGGAAGGGCGACGCGGACGCCGGGTACGAGTACACGGGCACGGCCTGGATCACGTACCTGGGGCACAGCGAGCCGATCGCCGATCCGCGGCGGCAGTGGGAGGCCGTGAAGAAGGAGGACGCCGCGAACGGGCTGGCCTGGCTCCGGCCGTCGTCCCTCGACAACACCTACGCGCTGGCGATGAACCGGCGGAACGCGCAGAAGTACGGCACGAAGACCATGTCGGACGTGGCGGAGCTGGCGAAGTCCGACCCCGGTGCCGTGCGGCTGTGCGTGGAGGTCGAGTTCGCGAACCGGGCGGACGGGCTGCCGGGCATGCAGCGGCGGTACGGGATGGACCTGCCGGCGCGGAACGTCACGCAGATGGACACGGGGATCATCTACACGCAGACGGCGAAGGGCAGTTGCCCGTACGGCGAGGTGTTCACGACGGACGGGCGCATCAAGTCGATGGACCTGGTCGTGATGGACGACGACCGGAAGTTCTTCCCGAACTACAACGCCGCGCCGATGATCAACGCGAGGACGCTGAAGGAGTGGCCGGCGATCGCGGACGTCCTGGACCCGGTGACGGCACGGCTGAACAACGCGGTCGCGCAGGAGCTGAACGCGAAGGTGGATGTGGACGGGGAGGATCCGCATCAGGTGGCGTTGGACTGGATGGTGGAGGAGGGGTTGGTCAGGGAGGGGTAGGGCGAGTTGCAAAGAAACCCTTGCAAGGGTTTCTTTGCAAGGATACCTTTGCATCCATGCTCGAAGAACCGGCTCCCCGTCTGCTCGACGCCCGCTCCTTGCGCGGACTGGCCCATCCCCTGCGCATGCAGCTGCTGATCGCGCTGCGCCGGGGCGGCCCTGCCACCGCCTCCCAACTCGCCGAGAAACTGGGCGAGTCGAGCGGCGCGACCAGCTACCACCTCCGGCAGCTCGCCGCGCACGGCTTCGTCGCGGACGACCCGGAGCGCGGCAAGGGCCGCGAGCGCTGGTGGAAAGCGATGGACCAGGGCGTCCAGCTCGACGAGACCCTGATCAAGGACCCGGACCCGGCCGTGCGCGGAGCCGTCGCCATGTTCCGCTACGAGATCGCCAACGTGCACACCCGCGAGGTCGCGACCTGGCTGGGCACCACGGACGACTGGGCCGAGGAATGGGACGGCGCCACCGATCTGAGCGACTTCACCCTGCGGCTCACCCCCGACCTCGCCCGTGAGCTGGTCGGGAAGATGCACGAGCTCATCCAGAGCTACCGCCCTCTGCCCGAGGGCACCCCGGACGCGGAAACGGTGCGCGTCCACACGCACGTCTTCCCCAGTCAGACGACGCTGTGAGAGGCGACCACCCGATGCACCCTGACATCCACCTCACCCTGCACCACGCCCGCGCCGCGGAACTCCGTGCCGAGGCCGGCCCCCGCCCGGCGCGCCGGCACCCACTCCGTACGCGCCTCGGCTGGACCCTCATCGAGGTCGGGCTGAAGCTCGCCACCCAGCCCCGGCCCCTCCCCGCCCACTAACAGCTGGGCACGGACCCCTTGCCCGTCTCCAGGGCCACCAGGGAATTCACCGTGCTCTTCAGCGTGGTCACCGGGATGAGCCGCAGGCCCTCCGGCAGCTCCGCCCGCGCGTCCGCGCACTCCGCCTTCGGCACCAGGAACACCGTCGCACCGTCGCGCTTCGCGGCCTGCGTCTTGAGGGAGACCCCGCCCACCGCACCGACCGTGCCGTCCGCTTCGATCGTGCCCGTACCGGCGATGACACGGCCGCCCGTGAGATCCCCACCGGTGCCGTCGCCGTCGAGCTTGTCGATGATCCCCAGGGAGAACAGCAGCCCCGCGCTGGGCCCGCCCACGTCGGCGAGTTTCAGGCTGACCTTGACGTCCTTGGCGTCGAGACCGAGGTAGCCCAGCGCGGCCTGCGTCGCCGCGTCCTGGGACTCCTTCATCTGCTTCTCGTTGTGCCGCTCGATCTCCTTGACGCTGTCCCCGCTCGGGTAGAGGGCGTCGCGCGGCATGACGGCCTCGTCGGTGCGGAACCAGCCGTCGAGGACGTCGGAGAGCGAGACGCGGGTGTCCGGGGAGGTCGCCACGATGGTCGTCATCCGCAGCTGTCCACGGGTCTCCCGGGCCGGCGCCCCCGAGATGGTGATCACCGGCTCACCCTTGTGCTCGCCGAGCACGTTCGCCGTCTCGCCCGGCTGCGCCACCGAGAACGGCAGCGGCGCGAACACCGCCGTGGCGAGCAGGGCCACGACGGGCAGGGCGCAGACGGCGATGGCCTGGGGGCGCGTGAGGCGAGAGAACACGGGATCAATCTAACGCGGGGGTGGGATACGGCCGGCCCCAGGTCACCGGAGCCCGGCCCGAGACACGGCCGCCGTCAGCGCGGTACGCCCGCGACCTCCCGGCCCGGGACACCGCCGTCGTCAGCGCAGTGCGTCCGCGACCTCCCGGGCCGCTTCGACGACCCGCTGTCCGACCCGCTCCGGCACCACGTCGGCCAGCATCACCACGCCGACGCTGCCCTCGACGCCCGTGACGCCCAGCAGCGGTGCCGCGGCCCCGCACGCCCCGGCCTCCAGCTCGCCGTGGGTCAGGATGTAGCCGGGTTCCGCCACCGGGTGCTGCCGGGCGGCGAGGATCGCCTTGCCGGCGGCGCCGCGGTCCAGGGGGTGCCGGAATCCGGCCCGGTAGGCGACGTGGTAGTCCGTCCAGGTCGGCTCGACGACGGCCACGGCGAGCGCGTCCGCCCCGTCCACCAGGGTCAGATGCGCCGTGGCCCCGATGTCCTCGGCCAGTGACCGCAGCGCCGGCATCGCGGCCTCCCGCACCAGCGGGTGGACCTGCCGTCCCAGACGCAGCACACCGAGGCCGACCCGGGCACGGCCGCCCAGGTCACGGCGTATGAGCGCGTGCTGTTCCAGCGTGGCGAGCAACCGGTACACCACGGTCCGGTTCACGCCCAGCCGGAGGGAGAGCTCGGTCACGGTCAGCCCGTGGTCCGTGTCGGCGAGCAGCTTGAGGACGCGCAGTCCCCTGTCGAGCGTCTGGGAGGTCTCCGCGGTCACGACGCCCACTCCTTAGTGGTGAGGTCGGCGGCCCCCAGGTCGGCGGATGCGTCACCGAGTCCCGTCGGCAACGCGTTTCAGAGGCCGCCGATCGGCCGGCGGCCCGGACTGTCCGGACCGCGTCGCTTCACGGCTGCGCTCCGCGGCGGCGCTGCCACGGGGCGTGTGCGTAGCGGGACAGTAGCGAAGGGGGTTCGCTGAGCGGAAGGCTCCGTCCAGAATCCGGGCAGTGATCGTCGTGCGTCGGCGCTGTTTGCGGTGGTATGCGCCCACCGGGCGCCGGGCGGGCGGCGTCACTTCATCCGCGTGGCCCACTCCTGCACCTTGGCGATCCGCTGCCGCAGCTGCCCCGCCGTCGCCTCGGCCGCCGGAGGCCCTCCGCACACGCGCCGCAGCTCCGTGTGGATCACCCCGTGCGGCTTGCCGCTCTGGTGGACGTACGCGCCGACCATCGTGTTGAGCTGCCGGCGCAGCTCCATCATCTCCTTGTGGGAGACCACCGGCCGCCTCTCGGCGGGCAGTTCGAGCAGGTCGGCCTCCTCGTCCGGCTTCTTGCGGCTGTGCGCGATCTGCCGGGCCTGCCGCTTCTGCAGCAGCAGCTGGACCTGGTCGGGTTCGAGCAGCCCGGGGATGCCGAGGTAGTCCTGCTCCTCCTCGCTGCCCGGGTGGGCCTGCATGCCGAACTCGGCGCCGTTGTACATGACCCGGTCGAAGACGGCGTCGGACTCCAGCGCCTCGAAGGGCAGCATGTCCTGCTCGCCGGTGTCCTCGTCCTGCTCCTTGTTCGCCTCGTCCATCTCCTTCTCGGACTCGGCGTAGGGGTCCTCCTCGCCCTCCTTCTTGGGCTTGTCGAGGACGTGGTCGCGCTCGCGCTCCATCTCGTTGGCGAAGGAGAGCAGGTCGGGCACGGTCGGCAGGAACACGGACGCGGTCTCGCCGCGCCGCCGGGACCGTACGAAACGGCCGACGGCCTGCGCGAAGAACAGGGGTGTGGAGATGGTGGTGGCGTACACGCCGACCGCGAGGCGCGGCACGTCGACGCCCTCGGACACCATCCGCACGGCGACCATCCACCGGTCGGTGTTGTTGCTGAACTCGTCGATCCGCTCGGAGGCGCCGGAGTCGTCGGACAGCACGAGGGTCGCCTTGCTGCCGGTGATCTCCCGGATGAGCTTGGCGTAGGCGCGGGCCGAGTCCTGGTCGGAGGCGATGACGAGCGCCCCGGCGTCCGGGATGGCCTTCCTGACCTCGGTCAGCCGCTGGTCGGCGGCGCGCAGCACGGCCGGCATCCACTCGCCGCGCGGATCGAGCGCGGTCCGCCAGGCCTGGCTGATGGCGTCCTTCGTCATGGGCTCGCCGAGCCGGGCTTCGATCTCGTCACCGGCCTTGGTGCGCCAGCGCATGTTGCCGCTGTAGGAGAGGAAGATGACGGGCCGGACGACGTTGTCGGCGAGGGCGTTGCCGTAGCCGTAGGTGTAGTCGGCGGCGGAGCGCCGGATGCCGTCGTCGCCCTCCTCGTACGTGACGAAGGGGATGGGGTTGGTGTCGGACCGGAAGGGCGTACCGGTCAGGGCCAGCCGCCGCGTCGCGGGCTCGAAGGCCTCCAGGCAGGCCTCGCCCCAGGACTTGCTGTCACCGGCGTGGTGGATCTCGTCGAGGATGACGAGGGTCTTGCGCTGCTCGACGCGGTTGCGGTGCAGCATGGGCCGGACACCGACGCCCGCGTACGTCACGGCGACGCCGTGGTACTCCCGGCCGAGCGGCCCGGCGCTGTACTCCGGGTCGAGCTTGATGCCTATCCGGGCCGCGGCCTCGGCCCACTGCTTCTTCAGGTGCTCGGTGGGGGCGACGACGGTCACCTGCTGCACGACGTGGTGGTGCAGCAGCCAGGACGCCAGCGTCAGGGCGAAGGTCGTCTTGCCGGCGCCGGGGGTGGCGACCGCCAGGAAGTCCCGCGGCTGCTCCTGGATGTACTTCTCCATCGCGCCCTGCTGCCAGGCGCGCAGCTTGCTGGCGGTACCCCAGGGGGCACGGCCGGGGAACGCCGGGGAGAGGTGGTGCGAGGCAGTGCTGGTGCCGGCGGTGGTAGTCACGGTCTCCGTTGGGGGTCGGGCGGCTCGCTCGGGGGAGCCTGACGGCTCGGCTACGTATGACAACCGGGCCACCCTACCGGCGCCCCGGCGCTGCCCATGCGCGGACAAGGCCGGGTCACGCCAGGGTGGGATCCACGTCACAGCCCGGAAGGGCTCCTCACCGCTCCCGCAGCCGGGTGGTCACCCAGGCCCCCACCAGCGCGACCGCCGCCATCGGCAGGAACACCGCGGTGAAGGCAGCCGGGTGGGAGCCGGAGGCGTGGGCGGTGGTGTGGGTGACGGTGCCACCGCCCAGGGCGGCGAAGGCGGCGCCGCCGGCGGAGAGGAGGAGGACGTTGGAGAGGCCGTCGGAGATCTGGAGGGCGGCCGAGTTGGTGCCGGCCTCCTCGGGGGCGGAGAGCTTCAGCAGGAGCACGCTCGTGGCGGAGATGACGAGCCCCATGCCGAAGCAGCCGAAGGCCCAGGCGACGGCGAGGGTCCACACGGGCACGGCGTCGATCAGCACACTCGGTGCCGTGGCGACGGCCGCCGCCACCAGCAGCATCCCGACGGTCGTCAGCCGCTCCCGGTACGGTTCGAGCCGCGACCGCGACTGCGCCCACGAGCCCAGCGCCCACGTCCCGCCGCCCGCCGCGAGGGAGAACCCGGCCAGCGTCGGACTGAGCCCGCGCTGGGTGACCAGCATCAGCGGCACGAACGACTCCGCGGCGACGAACGACCCCGCGGCGACGCCGCGCAGCAGCACGACCGACGGCAGCCCGCGGGCGGCCCGGTAGGTGCCGCGCGGGAGCAGCCCGAGCACGGCCGGGACGAGCAGGGCGATGCCCACCGCCCCGGGCAGGAGGGAGAGCGGGCGCAGGTCCTGGGCGGCGTACTGGAGCAGGCCGGCGCCGAGGGAGATGGCCAGGGCGAGGCGGATGCGGCGGCGGTCGAGGGAGGCCTTCGCGCCGGCGTCGGCCTGCTCCCCCACCGGCCCCGCGGCCCGGCGCCGTATCTGCGGCAGGGCGAGCGCGAGCGGAAACACGACCAGGACGGGTATCCCCAGGAACACCCACCGCCAGCCGAGCCGCTCGGTCACCGTGCCCGCGGCGAGGGGGCCGACGATCGACGGCAGGATCCAGCTCGCGGCGAACGCGGCCATGATGGCCGGCCGCAACCGCTCCGGATAGGCCCGCCCGACGACGACGTACAGCGCGACGATCACCAGTCCGCCGCCGAGCCCCTGCACGGCCCGCCCCAGGATGAACACCCACATCGCCCCGGCCGTCCCCGACAGCAGCAGCCCGGCCCCGAAGGAGGCGATGCCCGCCGACAACGGACCGAGCGGCCCGCGCCGGTCCGACCACTGCCCCGCGAGGACCATCCCGAACAGGCTGGTCGTGAAGTACCCGGAGAACGCGAAGGCGTACAGCGACACCCCGTCCAACTCCCGCGCCGCGACGGGCATCGCCGTACCGACGGCGGTCGCCTCGAAGGCGATGAGCAGCACGACGGAGACGATCCCCACGCTCAACGCCCGGTACGCCCGCCCCAGCACGCCCTCGTCCCCCTCGGAGAGCGAGGACGGTCCGGCGGCATCCACGGCTTCCACGGCATCGGTGTCACGCGGCTTCGGGACGGTCATGCCCGCCAGCGTAAGGTCCGCGCACCACTTTGACCCCTGTCGCGAGACGGGCCCCTCCTGAGACCTTGGTCGTACGCCCCTTCTTTCGGACAGCCGGTTCCATGAACGGCGCATGGCAGTCGCGTTGCAGCCGACCGGATGCCCTTGAGCCCCACTTCCACGGCGCCGTACGGTCACTGCATCGAGTTCGACAAGGCCGTGTGCCCGAGTGGTTGAGGGGCTCGCCTAGCCGGCGTTCGGGAGCGCTCCCGGGTCGGTGTCCCGGTCGGACTGTCGCCGGGCCCGGCGGGCGTTCTCCGCGCGTACCGCGTCCAGCCACCGCCAGAGGCCGATCTCCTCCAGTCTCAGTCCGGGGCAGGCGATCCGGTGCGGTACGCGGCACACCGCGCCGGGTGCGGGCTCGTCCTCGCGGCTGTTCCAGGCCGTGCCGTTGGCGTCCACGTACCAGCGGTGCCACGCGGGCACCATGTGCGCGGGCACGGGCAGGTCCGGTTCGAGGAGGACGTGCCAGCCGTAGTAGGTGACACACCGGTCGCCCACGAGTCCGCAGTTGGGGCAGACGGGCGGGGCGGGTGGCTCCGGCCCGGTGGCGCCTTCCAGTGCCGCCTGGGCGCGGTCGGTCTTCTCCCACGGCTGCGGTGCGTCGGGCGGCCGCTGGCGGTGTCCGTCGGGGTCGGGTAACGGGATGATGGTCGACTCTCCTGTGTCCCCCATGGTGGTGAGCATGGGGGAGGCGCCCAGGAGGAGGGGAGGGCGCGTGCCGGGCGCAACGGGGGCTCGATCGGGCCGTTCCCGCGCTTGACCCTGACGCAGGGGCAGCCTCTGAGCATGGTCGGCATGACTGTGCGAAGCGACAACGCCCCGACCCGGTTCACCGTGCGGCACGACGGTGTCACCATCCCGGTGTCCCGCGCGGGCCGGGGGCGGCCTCTGGTGCTGCGCCCGGGGCTGAACTGCACGCAGGCCGATCTGTCGGAGTTCATCGGGCTGTTGCGGCGGGACCACGACGTGGTGACCTTCGATCTCCGGGGCCACGGCCTCTCCTCGGCCGCCGAGCGGTACTCCTTCGACGCGTTCCTGGGCGACCTCGCCGCCGTGCTGGCGGAGGTCCGGTTGCCGTCGGCGCCCCTGCTCGTGGGGTATTCGCTCGGCGCCGACCTGGCCGTGCACCACGCGGCCGCGTGTCCCGACGCCGTCGCGGGGCTGGTGCTCATCGACGGCGCGAACCCGTTGCCCGAGCCGTTCCTCACCGACGCCGACCTGGCGGAGTTCCGCGCGATGGCACGGGACGAGGCCGAACGGCAGGAGAACAGCGGGCGCCAGGTGTCGCTCAGCGCCGAGGACATCCTCGCTCTGGGGCTGGAGACGGACGTGGTGCGGGCCGGGATCCTCGACCAGTACGCGAAGATCGAGCAGCCCGTGCACATGATCATGTCCAGGACGATCGCCGGCGGCAGCGGCACGGGCCGGGCCACGCGGCACAACCGGCTCTGGCGCGCCGGTGTCGAGCGGCTCGTCCGCGCGCGGCCGGACATCGCCGCCTCCTGGGTCGAGGCCGACCACCGGCTGGTCTTCACCCACGCCCCGGACATCGCCGGGATCATCCGCGACGGACACCGGCCGGACGGCGGGCCGGCCTCCTGAAGCGGCTGCGGGAGACTCGCCCCATGCTGACCATCGGCGAGCTGGCCTCGTACGCCGGAGTGACCGTGCGCGCGGTGCGGCACTACCACGCCAAGGGACTGCTGCCGGAGCCCGAGCGGGACCACTCCGGCTACCGGCGGTACGGCGCCGATGCCGTCGTCGAGCTGATCAGGATCCGGATGCTCGCGGAGGCCGGGGTCCCGCTGGCGCGGGTGCGGGAGTTGCTCCGGGCCGGTGAGGAGGAGTTCGCCGCGGCGGTCGCGGACATCGACAGACGGCTGGCGGCGGAGATCCGCGAGCGGCAGCGGCACCGCGCGCGGATCGCCCGCCTCACCTCGGGGGACGGTCTGGCGCTGCCCCCGGAGGTGGTCGGGTTCCTGGAGCGGCTGCGGGCGCTCGGGGTCGACGAGCGGATCGTCCGGGCCGAACGCGACGGGTGGATCCCGCTCGCCGCGCGCTTCCCCGAGCGCGTCGGGGAGTGGATCGTCCGCAAGCAGGAGCAGCTCGCCGACCCCGAGTTCGTCGACTTCTATCTGACCCTGGGCGAGGCTCTCGACCGGGGCGACGACGACCCGCGGCTGGTCGAACTGGCCGACAGGGTGGCCGCCTACATCACCAGGCTGGCCGAGGAGCGGGGTGAGGAGTACGTCGGCGATGCCGGCGTCGAACCGGCGCTCGCCGCGCTGATGGACACGCTGGCGTTCGACACCGTGTCCTCCGCCCGTCGGCTCATCGAGCTGCTCGCACAGCGCGGCTGGGCGGGATGGACCCGGCTCGAGCGGGTGGAACCGACGTGACCCGGGGGCCGGGGCCCGGGGTGTCTCACAGCACCCCGCCCGCCTCGTCCTGGAACGCGTCCGTCCAGTAGTGGCGGCCCGAGCCGCCCGCCGTGACACCCGTCGGGTCGACCGCCGACAGGACCTGGAGCATCGTCATGGCCAGCTGGTCGTAGGTGTCGGTCGTCAGCTCGTGGGCCGACTGCTCGTCGATCGCCCGCTCGCGGTGCAGGAGCCAGAGGGTGAAGGCGAGCGTCGACACGTCCGTGTTCAGGGGGTACAGCGTCGCCTCGGGCTCGCTCCAGTTCAGGACCGCGCCCGTCGCGCCGTCGACGACCAGGCTGTTGTCCTCCACCAGGTGGCCGAGGCGTATCAGGCGGTCGGCTCCGGCGGGGAGGCGCGCCGGGGTGTCCGCGTCGGCGTGGTACTCGGTCAGTGTGGCCAGCGGGACGTCCGTGTCCAGGGAGAAGACGTGGGCGTCCTCCGGGAGGCCCACCTCGCGCAGGAAGCGGCGGGTCGGCTCGTGCGTGAGCGTGGCCGGGAAGTCGACGTCCTCGAAGCGCGCCACCTTGCCGGGGCCGAACTCCTGGTCCAGCAGGCGGTGCGGGAGGTCCAGGGAGAGGCCGGAGGCGCCGCCGCGGCCGGCGACCAGGGACAGGGGGCGGATCAGCGCCGCCATCTTCCAGAACGGGGCCGGTTCGCCGTCCGCGCCGTCCCGGAAGACCGCCAGGAGGTGCTGGGACGCCTCCGCCACCGCCTTCGGGCCGTAGCGGCCGGCGTAGGAGGCGAACTGGCCGCGCAGCCCCGCCAGTTCGTCCGTCGCCTCCGCGAAGCGGACCAGCGTCCGCAGGGAGGGGGCCAGGGGGCGGCGGTCCATGAGGTCGGGCCGGTCGTGCAGGAGGTGCGTCGTCGAGACCTCGCCCGTCGCGCCGTCCAGCAGGACCGATTCCGTCTCCAGGCCCGCCGGGCCCAGGAGTCCGCCTATCACCAGCTGCTCGCGCAGCTCGGCCGACAGCCGGTCGTCCGCCTCGCCCGTCGAGTCCGCCAGCGTGCGCAGGCCGTCCCGGCGCAGCCCGTCGAAGCTCAGCACGCCGCTGTCGGACGGCAGGCCGGGTCCGGTCAGCCAGTGCCGCGTCGACGCGTGCGTCACCCACGGGTCCAGTTCGGACTCGGTCAGGGTGATCACCGCGGCACCGGCGTCGGTCGTACTCATGGGCTCCCCCGCATGTGCTTGCTCACCATCCCCTGGCGGAGCACGGCAGACCGCCCGGCCAGGCCCGGCAGCCGTCCCCCACTGCCCAGAACACTACGCCCCACCACTGACAACGCCCCGGAACAGCGACGCGTGCCCAGCGACCACAACGCGTCCGTCTCTCATGACGCTCGGACGACCCTGGCGCGTTCCCGTCCCGCCAGAATCTCCTCGACCGTCTGCCCCACCGTCAGCTCCGAGGTGTCGAGCCACAGCCCGATCCGCGGGGTCCGGGTGCGCAGTTCCTCGTCCAGGGCCGCGACCGTCCAGCCGCCGCCGTATCCCGTCTTCGGACGCGCCGCCTCCCGCGCGGCGACCGCCTCGGGACGCGGCGCGAGGACGACGACGTACAGCGGGCGGGTGCGCACCAGGCCGGTGTACGCCCTCAAGTCCTCGCCGAGCACCACATCCTGGACGACCGCCGTGAAACCGGCCTCGGCGTACGCGTCGGCCGTCTTCGCCGACAGCCGGTAGCGCAGGAGGAGTTGGGCCCGCGCCTCGCCGTCCGCGCCGGGGACGTACTCCTCCCGGCCCGTGACGATCATGCGCCGGAACGCGTCCCCGCGGACGTGCGCGGCCCTCGGCAGCGTCTGGGCCAGCGCCTGCGCGACCGTGGACTTGCCGGCCGCCATGACGCCGGTGACCAGGACGACCGCGCCCGCGAGGGGCATCAGGAGCGGGCCGTGACCACCGCGGCCTGCGGGCGGATCGGCAGCCGGTTCACGGGGCGGCCCGTCGCGGCACGTACGGCGGACGCGATGGCCGCCGGGGACGTCACGACCGGCACGGCGCTGACCGCCTTCGCCCCGAACGGCGCGACCACGTCCCGTTCCTCGACCAGCCGGACGATGCGGATGTCGGGCGCGTCGAGGGCGGTCGGGAGGGCGTATCCGGTGAGGTCCGGGTGGCGGATCAGGCCGCGCGGCGTGCGGAGGTTCTCCGTGAGCGCGATGCCCAGGCCCTGGGTCACGCCCCCCTCGATCCGGGCGGCCAGCTGGGTCGGGTTCAGGACCCGGCCCACGTCCTGGGCGACGGCCAGTTCCACGACCCGTACGGAACCGAGCTCGATGTCGACGTCCACCACCGCGCGGATCGCGCAGAAGGCCATGCCCACGAAGGCGTCGCCCTGGCCGGCCTCGTTCAGCGGCTCGGTGGGGTGCGGGCGGCACTGGGCGGTGGCCCACAGCTCCTTGCCGTCCATCGCCTCGCTGACGGTCGTCGAGAGGACCCCGTCGTACGACGTGATCTTGCCGTCGGTGATCTGGAGCAGCTCCGTGGACATGCCGAACTTGTGCGCGAGCGGCTGGAGGAGCTGCGTACGGACCATCTTGGCCGCGCGCTCCACCGCACCGCCCGACACCCACGTGTGCCGGCCGCGGCAGCCCGCGCCCGCTGGGGGCTGGTCGGTGTCGACGGGCGCCACGTGCACCTCGTCGATGCCGAGGGTCTCCTGGACGATCTGCCGGGCCAGCGTCGTGAAGCCCTGGCCGGTCTCGACGGCCGCGCACAGCACCGTCGCGACGCCGTCGTGGACCTTCACGGTCGCCGTGGACACCTCGTCCGCGCCCTCCGCGCCGAGCATGTGCACCATGCCCACGCCGTAGCCCACGCCCCGGCGCACCGCGCCCGGTTCACCCGCGCCCTCGGGGCCGCCGGGCAGCAGCCACTCGTCCTCGGGGGTGTCCTTCGGGAGGGGCGGCAGGGGGAAGTCCCGGACGGCCTGGAGCAGTTCGGCGACCGGGGCCGGGCAGGTCACGGTCTGGCCGGTCGGCAGCACGTCGCCGGTCGCCATGGCGTTGCGCAGCCGCACCTCGGCCGGGTCGAGGCCGAGCTTCTTGGCGATCTTGTCCATCTGCGCCTCGTAGGCGGCGCAGACCTGCATGGCGCCCTCGCCGCGCACATGGCCGGACGGGGGGTTGTTGGTGCGGACGGCCCAGCCCTCGATGAAGGCGTTCGGGACGACGTACGGGCCGCAGGCGAAGGCGACGGCGGCGGCCAGGGCGTCGGCGGAGGTGTCGGCGTAGGCGCCCGCGTCGAGCAGGATCTGCGCCTCGACCTTGACGAGTCTGCCCTCGCCGTCGGCGTGGTGCCGGTAGCGCAGCAGGGTGGGGTGGCGGTGGGCGTGGCCGAGGAAGGACTCCTCGCGCGTGGCGGTGAGCTTCACCGGGCAGCCGGTGCGCAGCGCCAGCAGGCCGAGCGGGAGCTGGAAGCCCTGGTCCTCGCGGTCGGCGGTGGCGCCGGGGACGCCGGTGACGACGACCTTGACGCGCTCGGGTTCCAGGCCGAAGGCGGCGGCGGCCGTGTCGCGGTCGGCGTGCGGGTCGGTGGAGGCGAGGTACAGCTCCACGCCGCCGTCCGGGCGCGGTACGGCGAGGCCCGCCTCGGCGCCGATGGGCGCGGGGTCCTGGCGGCCGATGCGGTACAGCCCCTCGACGACGATCTCGCCGGCCGCCTCCGGGTCGCCGTGGCGCAGCGGGATGTGCCGGATCAGGTTGCCGTCGGGGTGCAGCGGCTCGGCCTCGAAGGCCTGCTCGGGGTCGGTCACCGGGTCGAGCACCTCGTACTCGACGATGACGGCGGCCGCCGCCATGCGCGCGGTGTCCGGGTGGTCGGCGGCGACGGCGGCGATGGGCTCGCCGTGGTGGCGCACGACCTCGGAGGCGAAGACCGGGCGGTCGGCCTTGCCGCGGCCGTGCAGCGGGCTGCCGGGGACGTCCTCGTGGGTGACGACGGCGCGGACGCCGGGCATCTCGCGCGCGTGGGTGGTGTCGATGGACACGATGCGCGCGTGCGGGTGCGGTGAGCGCAGCACGGCCGCCCACAGCAGGCCCTCGGCCCACAGGTCGGCGGCGTACGGGAAGGTGCCCTCCGTCTTGGCGCGGGCGTCGGCGGCCGGGAGGGAGGCGCCGAGGCCGTGCGGCAGTGGTTCGGGGGCGGGGGCGGCCTCCGCGGCCTGTGCAGCCTGCGCGGTGGCTGCTTCGTTGCTCACGCCTGGCCTCCGTCCTGGCCGTAGGGCTGGTCATGCGGGTCCGGGGAGTGCGGGTCCCGCGCGTGCGGGTCCTGCGCGTACGAGTCCTGCGCGTGCAGTTCTTGCCCGTGCGGTTCCTGCGGGTGGCGTTCGGGGGGCGCGCCGAAGGCCGACGGGTGTACGCCGCCGGCGCCCGGGGCCGCCTGGTGCGGGATGCGGGCCTCGTCGGCGTCGCCGTCGGCGGGCGCGGCGTGTGCCTCGCGCTCGGCGACGACCTCCTTGACGGCGTCCACCACGCCCCGGTAGCCGGAGCAGCGGCACAGGTTGCCGCACAGCGCCTGGCGGGTCTCCAGCTCGGTGGGGGCCGGGTTGCCCTCCAGCAGGTCGTGCACGGTCATCGCCATGCCCGGGACGCAGAAGCCGCACTGCACGGCGCCGCAGCGCGCGAGCGCCCGCTGCACGTCCGAGGGCTGCCCGTCCTCGGCCAGGCCCTCCACGGTACGGACCTCGCTGCCGGCGGCGGTCACGGCCGGGACCAGGCAGGAGGCGACGAGCCGCCCGTCGACCTGGACGTTGCACGCCCCGCACTCGCCCTGCGAGCAACCGTCCTTGGCACCGGCGAGCCCGAGCCGCTCACGCAGCACGTACAGCAGCGACTCGCCGATCCACGCGTCGGTGACGGGGCGGTCGGTGCCGTTGACGCGCAGGACGTAGGAGGCGAGGGGGTGCTCCTCCTGCGGGGCCGTGGGCGATGCGTCCTGGGGGGCGGCGGACGGGTCGTCCGGGGTGTCCGCCGCGTCGTGGGACTCCGCGGAGTCCTCCGGCGCCGGGTCGTCTGGCGTCTCGGCGTCGGCGCCCGGGGCGTCGGGGCTCTCCGGTCCGGCCTCCGCGTCCGCCATGGCCGGGAGGGGCTCGGCGGACGACTCGGCCGACGACTGGGCGGGCGGCTCGTCGGGGGCGTCAGCGCCCTCCGTGGCCCCTGGGGCGCCCTCGGCGGGCTCACCGGGCCCGGGAGCGGTTTGTGAGGCCTCCTGAGCGCCCTGGGCGGGCCCGACGCCTTCCGGCTCCGCCGCGTCCGCCACGTCCACCGCGTCCGCCTCGGACGAGGGCGCGGGCGCGGGCTCCTCGGGGAACTCCCCGGGGTGCTCGGCGTACGGCTGCTCGGGGGCGTGCGCGTCGGGGCCGGGGTAGTCCTCCGGGGTGTGTACGCCCGCCTGTTCCGGATCGTGGCCGGTGAAGTGGGAGGGGTCGGCAGGGTGGTCGGCGAAGCCGGGGTTCTCCGGGGTGTGGTCGGTGAAGCCCTGGGATTCGGCCCCGGGGTCGGCGAAGCCGGACGGCTCCGGCGCGTGGCCGGCCGCCGACGGTTCGCCCGCGTGACCGGGTTCCGCGGGCTCGCCCGGGCCCGCCTCGGGCAGGTGGCCACCGTGGGTGGGGTCCGACTCGGGGGACGGCACGTGGCCGCCGTGCGTCGGGTCTGTCTCCTGGTGCAGGGATGCGGCAGGCGGCTGCTCCGGGGCGGCGTATCCGGAGGCCGGCCCGGGAACCCCCGCACCATACCCATGGTCCTGGCCGTGCCCGTACCCCTGCTCCTGCTCGTACCCCTGGCCCTGCTCAGCGCCGTGCGGGTGACCCGTGCCGGACGGGTCCTGGCCGGCGGGCTCCTGCGGAGCGGGCTGGCCCCACGGCTGCCCGGCCGCCTGGGTGGCCCACGGGGCGGGCGCGCCGCCCGGGAGCGTGGCCGGTGGGGTGCCGCCCCACTGCTCGACCAGGGCGGACGTGGTGAACTCGCCCGACTCGTCCGGAAGGTCTCCCCCGGCGACGGGGATGGACCACTGCCCGGTCACGTCATGGCCGGGCGCGGCCTCGGCCGCCGCGGCCTCCTCGAAGTTCCACTGCCCGGTGGCGCCCGGGTTGTACGTGAAGCGGTCGTCCCCGCCGTGCGGCCGCGCCCCCGCGTCGGAGCCGTACGGCGTACCGGAGCCGTAGGGTGCGCCGGAACCGTAGGGCGCGCCGGGGCCGTAAGCAGCCTCCGAGCCGTAGGACTGCTCCCCCACGTCCTGCCCCTGCTGGTGCAACGCGTGCGGGTCGTGCGGGTCGTGCGGGTCGTGCCACTGGGCGCCGTCGACGGGCGCGCCGGGCGTCGGCCACGCGCCCGTGGCGGCGGGGTCGGCGCCGGCCGTCGTCGCGGGATTGACCGTTATCTGCGGCGGTACGTAGCCGTGGCCGGGCGCGGCGAGGGGGCTGTCGGCGGCCAGCAGGGCGTCGACGCCCCCCTCGGGCAGCTCGACGAAGGCGGTGGCGCCGTCGTCGTACTCGCCCTGGGGCAGCGGGTCCCAGCGGCTCCCGCCCCGGGGCGTGCCCTCTCCGTGCTGGTCGTCGGTCACGACAGCGCCCTCCCCAGTGCTCGTCGGGCCAGCGCGGCGACGGTGCGCCGCAGGTGCAGTACGGCGGGCGGGAGCTGCGGTACGGAGCCGTCCTCGCCCGGGGCAGCGTCGGGGATGCAGGCCGCGGCGACGTACTCCCCGAAGGCGCTCAGGGCCTCGGGGACGAGCGCGCGGTTGTTGTCCCAGTCGATGAGCCGGCCGACCCACTGCTCGGCCTCCAGGGGCCGCAGCGGCATCGGCGCTATGGCGCCCACCGCGCAGCGCACGCCCCGGCGCGCGGGGTCCAGGACCAGCGCCACGGAGGCGACCGCGCGGCCCGGGCCGGTGCGGCCGGTCGCCTTCAGGAAGACCTGCGGGGCATGCAGCAGCGGCACGCGCACGTAGCCGATGAGTTCCCCGGCGCGCAGCATGTCCATCCCGGCGAGCAGGTGCGACACCGGGATCTCCCGGCGGGCTCCGCCCGGGCCCGCGATGATCAGGGTCGCCTCCAGGGCGGCCAGGACCGGCAGCGCGTCGCCGGTGGGGGCCGCCGAGGCGATGTTGCCGCCCAGGGTGCCCGCGTTGCGGATGTGCGGCGGCCCGGCGGCGCGCGCGGCGGCGGCGAGCGCCGGGATGAGGGCCGCGAAGTCGGGGCGGCCCATGCGCGCGTGCGTGAGGCCCGCGCCGAGCAGTGCGTGGCCGTCCTGGTACTGCCAGCCGCGGATCTCGCTGATCCGGCCGAGTCCCACCAGCGCGGCGGGCCTGAGCTGCCCGGAGTTGACGGCGGCCATCAGGTCGGTGCCGCCCGCGACGGGCACGGCGGCGGGCACGGCGGTGAGTGCCGCGACGGCCTCGTCCAGCGTCGTGGGCAGCGTGACGGCCTGCGCCGCCTGCGGTGCGTGCGTGGTCAAACCGGCTGCCCCTTCCCGCTGCCCCACCTGGTCCCACCTGTGCTGCCGTACGGTACGTGCTGACAGGGCGGACGTGGCAACTCTGGCACATCTTGGCGAGAGCCGAAGACACGGGTCCGCTAGGAGGCATTCGCCCACCTCACCGGCGAGATGGTCCGTTTTCGCACAGGTTCGCCAGTGCGTGGTGATTGGCACTTTCGGTGACCCTTGTGCGCTTTTTCCGTGGCCTGTTCGAGCTGTTCGGTCGCAACAGCCGGGTGCTACCGCCGCGGAGGCGGGCCGTCGATCGGGCGGCCCAACACCCCGGGTCGCCGCTGCCAGGGCAGCGGGCCGGCGGGTGGCCGGTAAGCGACGCCCAGGGCGTCGAGCCGCCGGTAGTGGGCGGCCATACGGCGCTCGAAGCCGGCGAAGTCCCGTTCCGCCGGGGCGGGCAGGGCGCTCCAGGCGACCTCGGCGAAGGCGGCGAGCCGGGGGAACGCCTGGTAGTCCACGCGCGCGTGGTCCTCCATCACCTCGGTCCACAGGTTGGCCTGGGTGCCCAGCACGTGCCGGGCCTCCTCGGGCGTCAACTCCGGGGGAACGGGCTCGAACCGGTAGACGTCCTCCAGGGTGCGCACCCACCCGATCGGTACCGGCTCGTCGGGGCCCGGGGCCTGACGGTGGTCCAGGTACACCTGCTGCTCGGGGCACATGACGACGTCGTGGCCGGCCCGGGCGGCGGCGATGCCCCCGGCGTAGCCGCGCCAGGAGGACACGGCCGCGCCCTCGGCCAGGCCGCCCTCCAGGATCTCGTCCCAGCCGATGAGCCGGCGCCCGCGCGCGGTGAGCCAGGTGTCGAAGTGCCGGACGAACCAGGACTGGAGCTCGTCCTCGTCCGCGAGCCCGAGTTCCCGGATGCGCGCCCGGGCCGTCTCCGACCGCCGCCACTGCTCCTTGGGGCATTCGTCGCCGCCGATGTGGACGAACTCCGAGGGGAACAGCTCCAGCACTTCCTCGAGGACGCCCTCGTAGAAGCGCAGGGTGTTGTCAGTGGGGGCGAGTACGTTCGGGTTGATTCCCCAGGTGTCCCAGACGGAGAGCGCGGAGGTGTCGATGACGTCGGTGTTGCCGAGTTCCGGGTACGCGGCGATGGCAGCCTGCGAGTGTCCGGGTACGTCGATTTCGGGGACGACGGTGATATGCCGCTCGGCGGCGTACGCGACGATCTCGCGGATGTCGTCCTGGGTGTAGTAGCCGCCGTGCGGCTTCTCGTCCCACAAGGGAGAAGCGCGGTGGCCGGTTTTCGTACGGGCACGCCAGGAGCCGATCTCGGTCAGCCGCGGGTGCCGCTCGATCTCGATGCGCCAGCCCTGGTCGTCCGTCAGATGGAAGTGGAAGACGTTGAGTTTGTGCGCCGCCATCAGGTCGAGGTAACGCAGCACGCCTTCCTTGGGCATGAAGTGCCGGGCGACGTCGAGCATCAGGCCGCGCCAGCGGAATCGGGGCGCGTCCTCGACGGTGACGGCGGGTACGTCCCACGCCCGTTTCCCGGACACCGGCGCCCGGCGGAAGGCCTCGGGGCCCAGGAGCTGACGGAAGGTCTGGGCGCCCCAGAACAGGCCGGTGGCGCTCGCCCCTTCGATGAGGGCTCCGCCGGCGCCGACGGTCAACCGGTACGCCTCGGGCCCGCCCAGGTCCGGCCGGACGCGCAGGCGGAGACCCTCGCCCGCGCCGCCGGTGCGCGGGTCCAGCGGCAGTCCGGTCGCCGCGCCGACGGTCGCCCGCAGCCACCGCGCGGCCCGCTCGGCACCGGGGCCCGCCTCGACGCCGGTGTCCGCGTCGAGCACGAACCCCGGCCCGTTCCCGGTCTCGATGCGCAGGGGCGCCGGAATCAGGCCCGTCGCAGGAGGAGTCACATCAGGCGGAGTCACATCAGGCGGAGTCACATCAGTCCTTCACCGCTCCGCCCAGTCCGGAGACCAGGCGCCGCTGTACGAGTACGAAGAAGACCAGGACCGGAATCGTCATCACCGTGGAAGCGGCCATGACGCCGCCCCAGTCCGGGTCGTCGGGCTTGTAGAAGACCAGCAGGGCCATCGGCAGCGTCGACTGCGAGGTGTCGCTGATGATGAACGACTTGGCGAACAGGAAGTCGTTCCAGGCGGAGATGAAGGAGAACACGCTGGTGGCCACGAGACCCGGCAGGACGAGGGGGAAAAGGATCTGCCACAGGAATCGCGCCCGGCTCGCCCCGTCGATGTACGCGGCCTCCTCCAGCGCCTCCGGAACGGCTTTCACGAACCCCCGCAGCATCCAGATCGCGAAGGGCAGCGAGAAGGCGATGTGGGGCAGGATCAGCGAACCCAGCGTGTTCAGCTGACCGGCGTCCCGCATGAGGAAGAACAGGGGGATCGTGAGGGCTTCCACGGGCACCATCTGGGCCACCAGAAACAGGATCAACAGGGTGGTCCGCAGGCGGAAGCGGAATCGTGTCACGGCGGTCGCGGCGAGAAACGCGATCAGCGCGGAGGCGATCACGACACTGCCCGCGACGATGAGGCTGTTGAGGAAGTAGCGGCCGAATTCCTGTTGCCCGAAGACGCGTCGGAAGGAATCCAGGGAGGGCACGAGCGTCCACGGCCTGGGCTCGCTCGACTCGATCTCCCCGGCCGGTTTGAAGGCGCTGAGCACCATCCAGTAGAGGGGGAAGGCGACGACGAGCGCGATCAGCAGGGCGGACGCCTCGGCGGCCGACCGGCCCGGGCGGCGCACACGGGCGCGAAGAAGATTCACAGTTCCTCCCCCTGCCGGCGCAGCAGCCGCAGGTACACCAGGGTGACGGCGAGCAGGATCAGCAGCATCACGACGCCGATCGCGGAGCCGAGGCCGTACTGCGAGGACGCGAAGGCCTGCTGGTAGGCGTAGACGTTGAGGACCAGGTTCTGGCCGGCGATACCGCCGCCGTTCGTCATGACGTAGATCTGCGTGAAGACCTTGAAGTCCCAGATGACCGACTGGATCGTGACGACGACCAGGATCGGCCGGAGCATCGGGGCGAGGACGGAGCGCCAGATCCGCCACTGGGAGGCACCGTCGAGGGAGGCGGCCTCCAGGACCTCCGTCGGTACGGCGCGGATGCCGGCGTACACGGTGACCATCACGAACGGGAAGGAGCACCACACCACTTCGAGCAGGACGAGGAAGAAGGCGCTGATCCGGCCGTACGTCCAGGAGTGGTCGCCGAGGCCCAGCATCCGGTTGACCGGGCCGAAGTCCGGGTCGAAGAGGAACAGCCACACCGTGGATCCGGTCACGGCCGGGGTCGCCCACGCGCCCAGGGCGGCCAGCATCAGCGCGAGGCGCGGCACGGCACGCACGCGGGTGAGCAGCACGGCCAGGGCACATCCGACCACCAGCGTGCACACGACACAGGCCGCCGCGAACAGCACGGTGGCGAGCAGCACCTGCCAGAACTGCGGGTCTCCGAACAGCTCGGCGTAGTTCCCGAACCCCTCGAAGGTGGCCGGCTCCCCGCCGCTCACCTGCGCCTGCGTGTACTGGAAGAAGGAGATCAGGCCGAGCTGGTAGGTGGGGTAGACGAGCAGCCCGCCGAGCACGACGAGCCCGGGCGCGAGGTACAGCCAGGGCGTCCAGCCGCCGGACACGAGCGGGGATGTGCCGACCGGTCCACGGCGCCGCCCGCGGGCCTGCCGCCCGCCGCGGGCCTTGCCGCCCGGCGGCCGCACCGCCGTCGCGCGGGGCTCGTCGGCCCCGCCCGTGGCGGGATCCGGAGAGCCGCCCGGGGAAGGTTCGGCCGCAGCGGCGACGGCCACCGGGGACGCCGGGGAGCGGCCGGCGCCCGTGTCCCGCGGGCCTCCCGCCGGAACGGCTCCCGTGCCGCCCGTCCCCGCACGACCGCCCGAACCGGCTCCCGCCCCGGGCCGACCACCGGCCGTGGTGGCCGCCGCGCGCCCCGGCCGGCCGGCTTCCGCCCGGGCCGGACCCGCCCGCTCGGCCCCCGCCGAGGCGGTCCCGGCCGGGCCTGCCGCCGCCGGTTCCGTAGGGTCGTTCATCCCGCTCACCCCGCCGAGCCGAACGCCGTGTTCATCTTCTTCGCGGCGTCCTCGGATGCCTGTGCGACGTCCTTCTTGCCGCTGATGACCTCCTGGAACATGGTCGGCAGGACGAGCTGGGAGTCGATCTGGGCCCAGGCCGGGGACGCGGGGACGAACTTCGTGCCGGCCGAGAGGGTCTGGACGAAGGGCTTCACGAACGGCTCCTCCTGCGCGACCTGCCGGCGGACGTCCGTGAAGGTCGGCAGGAAGCCCATCGCGTCGAAGAGTTCGGCCTGGGTCTTCTTCGAGGCGAGCTGCTCCATCAACTGGACGGCGAGCGTCCGGTGCGAGGTGCTCTTCAGGACGCCGATGTTGTTGCCGCCGGCGAAGGCCGGCGCGATCGAGCCGGGCTTCACCCCCGGCAGCGGGACGACGGCGTACTTGCCCTTGACCTTCCCGGCCTCGACGGCGGTGTGGCTGAAGTCGCCGCCGATGGCCATGCCGGCCTTGCCCGCGGCGAACGCGGAGATCGTGTCGTTGCCGCCCATGCCCGCGCACTTGGCGGCCGGGCAGTTGTCGTCGCCGAACAGGGACGTGTACGCCTTGATGCCCTTGCGGGCCTCGGGGCTGTCGATGCCGGAGGCGTACGAGCCGCCCTTGCCCGTCGCGAGTTCACCACCGTTGGCCCACACGAACGGCATCGCGCCGTAGGTGTAGGCACCGCCGACAACCAGGCCGTACAGCTCAGGCCGGGCCGCGCGGATCTCGCGGGCGGTGGAGGCGAGTTCGGCCATCGTCCTCGGGACGGACAGGCCGAGTTCCTTGAACACGTCCGTGCGGTAGTACAGGGCGCGCACGCCGACGTAGAAGGGCGCGCCGTAGACCTTGCCGTCCACCGTCACCGACTGTCTGGCCGTCGGGTCGGTGTCCTTCGCCTCGCTCCAGTCGCCGAACTCCTTCGTGACGTCGAGGAGTCCGCCGTCCTTCACATAGCCGGCCGTGTCGGTGTTGCCGTACTCCATGACGTCCGGAGCGGAGGCGGGGTCGTTGAAGGCGGCTTTGACGCGCTGGGCGCGGGTGTCGACGGGGATGTACTCGACGTCGACCTCGGTGCCCTTGTGGGCCTTCTCGAAGGCGGAGACGACGGAGTCGACGACCTTCTCCTTGGGTCCGTTGCCGACCTCCTGGAAGAGCCACACGCGCAGCGTGCCGGTCTTCTCGTCCTTGTCGGAGGAGGTGTCGCCGGAGGTCTGGGGGGTGCAGGAGGTGGCCAGGAGGGCGGCGAGCGCGCTGAGGCCGACGAGACGGACGGACAGCTTCATGGAGTGCTCCTCCGGAGAAGTGTTGCAACATGCGCAATGAAGGTTTCGCTGTGCACAACACACCGGAGGCTAGGGACTGCATGAACACGCCCACAAGAGGTCTCAACCACTCTGTGACCGGCAGACGCACCCCGCGCAACGCCCGGACAGCACAAAAGCCTCCAGGGCGCGCAAAACGCACCCTGGAGGCTTTACGCCACGCGGACGGGCCTACTTGTCGCCCTTGCCCTTGTCGTCGCCGCCGGAGCCCATGGACTCGTAGATCTCCTTGCACATGGGGCACACGGGGTACTTCTTCGGGTCGCGGCCCGGCACCCAGACCTTGCCGCACAGCGCCACGACGGGGGTGCCGTCGAGGGCGCTCGCCATGATCTTGTCCTTCTGGACGTAGTGGGCGAAGCGCTCGTGGTCACCGTCACCGTGGGAGGTCTGCGGCGTCGGCTCTACGAGGGTCCCCGTACCAGTCCCGCGCTCGGGCTCGAGAGTGCTCATAGGCCCAAGGGTACTGAAGCTCACAGACATCAGTTGAGCGAAGGGTCGTCGGGGTACGTCGCCACCATCGCCAGCTCGTTGCGCTGGCGGCGCAGAACCTCGCGCCACAGCCGCTCCGGGGACGGGGACGACACGTCGCCGGGCTCCGACTCGACGACGTACCAGGCGCCGTCCACCAGCTCGTCCTCCAGCTGGCCCGGGCCCCAGCCGGCGTACCCGGCGAAGATCCGCAGGGAGCCGAGGGCCGAGGCCAGCAGCTCCGGCGGGGCCTCCAGGTCGACCAGGCCGATCGCGCCGTGCACCCGGCGCCAGCCCAGCGGCGCCGCCTCCCCGGACCCGCCGCCGGGGACGACGGCGACCCCGAGGGCCGAGTCCAGCGACACCGGGCCGCCCTGGAAGACCACACCGGGCTCGACGGCGAGATCCCCCCAGCCCTCCAGGATGTCGCCCACGTCCACCGGGGTGGGGCGGTTGAGGACGACACCGAGGGAGCCCTCCTCGTCGTGGTCGAGGAGCAGCACCACCGCACGGTCGAAGTTGGGGTCCGCCAGGGCGGGCGTGGCCACGAGCAACCGCCCTGTGAGCGAGGACACCTCGGTCATGCCAGACATGATCCCGCATCTTCCCTTTCCGTGGGGAGCAATGCGGGCGACCGGAGTGCGCGCAGCTCAGGGGCGCACCGATGCGTCCCACGCGCACGGGTGTGACCGTGACCCCATGTGCCCGGCACGGAACGGTTCGTGTTGTGACAGAGCTATGACGTGGCTGGGTCCGACTCAGGCTTACAGAAGGGGGGTGGAGGGCGATTACCCTTTCCCTCCTGGCCCCTGCCCGACTCCACGGAACGCGAGATTCATGACCGTCAACGACGATGTCCTGCTTGTCCACGGCGGAACCCCGCTGGAGGGCGAGATCCGTGTCCGCGGTGCGAAGAACCTCGTACCGAAGGCCATGGTGGCGGCGCTGCTCGGCAGCGCTCCGAGCCGACTGCGCAATGTTCCGGACATCCGCGACGTTCGGGTCGTACGGGGTCTGCTGCAGCTGCACGGTGTGACGGTCCGTCCGGGTGACGAGCCCGGCGAACTGGTGATGGACCCGACGCGCGTGGAGAGCGCGAACGTCGCCGACATCGATGCCCACGCGGGTTCCAGCCGTATCCCGATCCTGTTCTGCGGACCGCTGCTGCACCGCCTCGGCCACGCGTTCATCCCCGGTCTCGGCGGCTGTGACATCGGCGGCCGGCCCATCGACTTCCACTTCGAGGTGCTGCGGCAGTTCGGCGCGAAGATCGAGAAGCGGGCGGACGGCCAGTACCTGGAGGCGCCGCGGCGGCTGCGCGGCACGAAGATCCGGCTGCCGTACCCGTCCGTCGGCGCGACCGAGCAGGTGCTGCTGACGGCCGTCCTCGCCGAGGGCGTCACGGAGCTGTCCAACGCGGCCGTCGAGCCGGAGATCGAGGACCTCATCTGCGTGCTGCAGAAGATGGGCGCGATCATCGCGATGGACACCGACCGGACGATCCGCATCACGGGTGTGGACCAGCTCGGCGGCTACAACCACCGCGCCCTGCCGGACCGGCTGGAGGCCGCGTCCTGGGCGTCGGCGGCGCTGGCGACCGAGGGCAACATCTACGTCCGCGGGGCGCAGCAGCGCTCGATGATGACGTTCCTGAACACCTACCGGAAGGTGGGCGGTGCCTTCGAGATCGACGACGAGGGCATCCGCTTCTGGCACCCCGGCGGGCAGCTGAAGTCCATCGCGCTGGAGACGGACGTCCACCCCGGTTTCCAGACCGACTGGCAGCAGCCCCTGGTGGTGGCCCTCACCCAGGCCACGGGCCTGTCCATCATCCACGAGACGGTCTACGAGTCCCGCCTCGGCTTCACGTCCGCGCTGAACCAGATGGGCGCGCACATCCAGCTCTACCGCGAGTGCCTGGGCGGCTCCGACTGCCGCTTCGGCCAGCGCAACTTCCTGCACTCCGCGGTCGTCTCCGGCCCCACCAAGCTCCAGGGCGCCGACCTGGTCATCCCCGACCTCCGCGGCGGCTTCTCGTACCTCATCGCGGCCCTCGCGGCCCAGGGCACGTCCCGGGTCCACGGCATCGGCCTGATCAACCGCGGCTACGAGAACTTCATGGAGAAGCTCGTGGAACTGGGCGCGAAGGTCGAACTGCCGGGCAAGGCACTGGGCTAGTCCCGGCCCTGCGGCCACGCCCGCCCGGCTGGGGGTCCGGGGGTCATCCCCCGGGCAAGCACAGCATGGAGAAGCTCGTGGAACTGGGCGCGAAGGTCGAGCTGCCGGGCAAGGCGCTCGGGTAGTCCCCGTACACGCCGAGGGGCGGCCACCTGGACAGGTGGCCGCCCCTCGGCGTTTCATGCGGCTCTCGGTGGGCTCGCGCCCCCTGGGGGCGCGGGGAACTGCGCGACCAGCCGCAGCCGGCCCGCAGTTGCCCACGGCGCGCGCAAGGGAACGCTTACTTGCCCTTGGCCGCTTCCTTGAGCTTCGAGCCCGCGGAGACCTTCACGCTGTAGCCGGCCGGGATCTGGATCGGCTCGCCGGTCTGCGGGTTGCGGGCGGTGCGAGCGGCACGGTGGGTGCGCTCGAAGGTCAGGAAGCCGGGGATGGTGACCTTCTCGTCGCCCTTGGAGACGATGTCGCCGACGACGTCGGCGAACGCGGCCAGCACGGCGTCGGCGTCCTTGCGGGTCACCTCGGCGCGGTCGGCCAGCGCGGCCACCAGCTCACTGCGGTTCATGTTGTTACTCCCGTGTTCATCTTGCCGTTGAGGCGTCAGATCGAAGCCGATGCTGCCAGGGTCCTCCATGAGTCCCCGGACCGGGTCCGTCGTCAGACCCTCGCGCCCAGGGACGCATCCTGCCTCTACCTGCGGCGGGAAAGCCAATCCGGCACCCGCAGGAGTCGTGGGAACACCCTTGGGGAGTCACACGAAAAGAGGGCCTGAGCCTGGCCGACACGATAGAGCCCCCTGCTGACAGGGGTTCCGCGACGCGCCGGGCCCCGGGCCGCCGTGGGGATGCTCACAGTCCGGGGGCGGCCGCCCCCGGACCCCGGCGCGGGCCTCGTCCTCAGACCGCGGACGGGCTGCCGGCCGTCGCGCCCACGGCCTTGGCGGCCTCCCGCACGGCCCCGGCCACCGCGCCCGCGACCTTGTCGTTGAAGACGCTCGGGATGATGTAGTTCGGGTTCAGCTCGTCCTCGGTCACCACGTCCGCGAGGGCGGTCGCGGCGGCCAGCATCATCTCGGTGTTGACCGTGCGGGACTGGGCGTCCAGCAGGCCGCGGAAGACACCCGGGAAGACCAGCACGTTGTTGATCTGGTTCGGGAAGTCCGAGCGGCCCGTGGCGACAACGGCCGCGGTCTGGCGGGCGATTGCCGGGTCGACCTCGGGGTCCGGGTTCGCAAGCGCGAACACGATGGCGCCGTCGGCCATGGCGGCCACGTCGTCGCCGTCGAGGACGTTCGGGGCGGAGACGCCGATGAAGACGTCGGCGCCGCGCACGGCCTCCTTGAGCGTGCCGGTGAGGCCCTCGGGGTTGGTGTTGTCGGCGATCCAGCGCAGCGCCGAGTCCGGGGCGGCGTCCACCAGGTCCTCGCGGCCCGCGTGCACGACGCCGTGGATGTCGGCGACGACGGCGTTCTTGACGCCCGCGGCGATCAGCAGCTTGAGGATGGCCGTACCGGCCGCGCCGGCGCCGGACATGACGACCCGGATGTTCTCGATGGCCTTGCCGGCGACGCGCAGCGCGTTGGTGAGCGCGGCGAGGACGACGATCGCGGTGCCGTGCTGGTCGTCGTGGAAGACGGGGATGTCGAGGGCCTCGCGCAGCCGTGCCTCGATCTCGAAGCAGCGGGGGGCGGAGATGTCCTCGAGGTTGATGCCGGCGAAGCCCGGGGCGATGGCCTTGACGATCTCGACGATCGCGTCGGTGTCCTGCGTGTCGAGGCAGATCGGCCAGGCGTCGATGCCGGCAAACCGCTTGAAGAGGGCCGCCTTGCCCTCCATGACGGGCAGCGCGGCCTTGGGGCCGATGTTGCCCAGGCCCAGCACGGCGGAGCCGTCCGTCACGACCGCAACGGAGTTGCGCTTGATGGTGAGGCGGCGGGCGTCCTCGGGGTTCTCGGCGATCGCCATGCAGACGCGGGCGACACCGGGCGTGTAGACCATGGAGAGGTCGTCACGGTTGCGGATGGGGTGCTTCGACGCCATCTCGATCTTGCCGCCGAGGTGCATGAGGAAGGTCCGGTCCGAGACCTTGCCCAGCGTGACGCCCTCGATGCCGCGGAGCTTCTCGACGATCTCGTCCGCGTGCGCGGTCGACGTCGCCGCGATGGTGACGTCGATACGGAGCTTCTCGTGACCGGACGCCGTGACGTCGAGGCCGGTCACCGAGCCTCCGGAGGACTCCACGGCGGTGGTGAGCTGCGAGACGGCGGTTCCGCTCGCGGGCACCTCCAGCCGGACCGTCATCGAGTAGGAGACGCTGGGCGCCGTTGCCATGGCCGACTTCCTCTGCTTTCACCTGACGCTGAGTTGTGCCGTCCGATCGTCGCACCTACCGCTCGGTAGCGGGTAGCCGCCCTCGATTGCGAACGTTTTGTTCGCGGAAAGGGTCAGCAAAAAGAGACCCACGTCACGTGGACGTGGGTCTCTTCGCAGTCAAGTGGCACCGACCCGCCATGCTCGCCTCGCGGCAAGTGGTCGCTCGTAGCGACGAAGGTTGGGCCCGGGGGCTTGGATCGGGCCGGTGCCACATCCAGGCTAACAAACAGATCCCGTAAGGCCATTCCCGTACCGGGAGTTCATTTCGCCGGCAAGTGGGTAACCCGGCTCAGTCCCTGAGCAGGTCCGGGATTCCCGCCCCGTCGGGCTCGTCCCGTTCGGCCGAGACGACCGTCAGCTGCTGGGTGGCCCGGGTCAGTGCGACGTAGAGCACACGCAGGCCGGCCGGGGACTCGTCGGCGATCTCCGCCGGGGAGACCACGACCGTCGCGTCGTACTCCAGGCCCTTCGCCTCCAGGCTGCCGAGCGCCACGACCCGGTCGCCGAGTCCGGCGAGCCAGCGGCGGGCCTCCTCGCGGCGCTGCATGGCGACGACCACGCCGACCGTGCCGTCGACCCGCTCCAGCAGCCGGGCCGCCTCGTGGCGGACGGTGTCGCCCAGCGTGTCCTCCACAACGGTGAAGCGCGGCTCGACGCCGGTGGAGCGGACCGCCTTCGGCGACACCGAGCCGGGCATGGCGAGGGCGAGCACCCTCGCGGCCAGCTCGGCGATCTCCGCCGGGTTGCGGTAGTTCACGGTGAGCTCGAAGCGGCGGCGCGGGCGGGTGCCGAGGGCCTCGTCGCGGGCCTCGGCGGCCTCGTCCGGGTCGGACCAGGAGGACTGCGCCGGGTCGCCGACGACCGTCCAGGTGGCGTGCCGGCCGCGGCGGCCGACCATGCGCCACTGCATCGGGGTGAGGTCCTGGGCCTCGTCGACGATGACGTGGGCGTACTCGGTGCGCTCGGCCGCCAGGCGTTCGGCGCGCTCGCGCTGGGACTCCTCGCGCACCGGCATCAGCTCCTCCAGGCCGGTGAGCTGGTCGAGCGGGTCCAGCTCGCGCTTCTTGCGGGGCCGGGCGGGGGCGCCGAGGACGGCCTGGAGCTCGTCGAGCATCGCGATGTCGTGCACGGAGTAGCCGTCGCGCCTGAGGGAGCGGGCGACCTTGCGGATCTCGCCGGGGTTGAGGATCCGCCGGGCCCAGCGGCCGAGGCGCCGCTCGTCGGCCATGGCGTCCAGGACGGCCGCCGGGGTCAGCTCCGGCCACCAGGCGTCGAGGAAGGCGGTGAAGGCGTCCTCGGAGGTGATGTCCTCGTCGAAGGAGGAGCGCAGCTCGGCGGCCAGCTCCGGGTCGGTGTGCCGGCCGGCCGCGCCGGACTGCTCCCACAGGGCGTCCAGGAGGAGCTTGCGGGCGCGGGGGCGCAGCAGGTTCACGGGGGCGGTGCCGCCGAGGGCGGCGCGGCGGATGCCCGCCAGTTCGTCGGCCTCCAGCTCCAGGCGGCGGCCGAAGGCGACCACGCGCAGCCGGGCCGGTGAATCGTTCAGCTCCAGGGCTCCGCGCGCGGCCTTGCGCAGCACCTTGAGCATGCGGGAGGAGCCCTTGGCGCGGGCCACCGCCGGGGAGTCGTAGAGCGTGGCCTCGGCGCCGTCGACGAGGGAGCCGATGGCGCGGATGGCGACCTGGCCCTCCTCGCCGAGGGAGGGCAGCACGCCCTCGGTGTAGGCGACGAGCAGCGGGGTCGGGGAGACGATCAGGATGCCGCCCGCGTACCGGCGCCGGTCCTGGTAGAGGAGGTAGGCCGCGCGGTGCAGGGCGACGGCGGTCTTGCCGGTGCCGGGGCCGCCCTCGACGTAGGTGACGGAGGCGGCGGGGGCGCGGATGACCAGGTCCTGCTCGGCCTGGATGGAGGCGACGATGTCGCGCATCGTGTGGCTGCGGGCCTGGCCGAGGGCGGCCATCAGGGCGCCGTCGCCGATGACGGGCAGTTCGTGGCCGTCGAGGAAGGCCTTCAGCTCGGGGCGCATCAGGTCGTCCTCGACGCCGAGCACCTTGCGGCCCTTGGAGCGGATGACCCGACGGCGGACGACCCGGCCGGGGTCGACGGGCGTCGAGCGGTAGAAGGGGGCGGCGGCCGGGGCGCGCCAGTCGATGACCAGCGGGGCGTAGTCCTGGTCGAGGACGCCGATGCGGCCGATGTGCAGGGTCTCGGCGATGTCGGCGGTGTTGTCCTCGCGGACGGCGCCCTCGGCGGGCTCGACGGCGGTGTAGGCGCCGTCGGGGCCCTTCTTGCCGTCCTTGCCGAGCAGCAGGTCGATGCGGCCGAAGAGGAAGTCCTCGAACTCGTTGTTGAGCCGGTTCAGGTGGATGCCGGCCCGGAAGACCTGCGCGTCCCGCTCGGCGAGCGCGCCGGGCGTGCCGACCTGGCCGCGCTGGGCGGCGTCGTTCATGAGGAACTCCGCCTCGTGGATCTTCTCCTCGAGGCGCTGGTACACCCGGTCCAGGTGTTCCTGTTCGACGCCGATCTCTCTGTCTCTCAGGGAGTCGAGCGCGGTTTCCTGAGGTGCCTGAGCGGCCACCGGGCCCCCTTCTGACGTGCTGGGCAGCCGTCCACCGTACGCGAAGGGGACCCGGTAAGGCTACGCGTCGACCTCGACCAGCCGCTTGCCGTCGAAGGTCACGACCTCGAAGTGGTCGATCTCGTTCGGCTCGAAGGCGGCGCCGCCCTGGACGTACAGCGGCTGCTTGGCCTTCTCGGTCCTGGCGTCGGGGAGGCCGTAGCCCCACTCCGGGACGGACCAGGAGGACAGGGTCTCCCGCTCGCCGTTCTTGCCGACCGCGACGAGGGCGCACTTGAGCGGGCCCTTGACGTTCTTCAGTTCGGTGACCACGCCCGTCCCCCAGTCCTTCTTCTGGACTGCGACGGTCGCGGTGACCTTGGTGTTCGGGTCGGTGGCGGAGATCTTGTCGGAGATGCCGTCGAAGGCCTCCTTGGCGGGGCTCGCCGCGAGCGGGCGGTTCTCCGCGCCGCCGCCGTCACCGCCGCCGTTCGTCGCGACCGCGACGAAGGGGCCGCCGATGATCAGCGCGCCGGCCGCGGCCACCATGTAGAAGCTGCGGCGGCGCTTCTGGGCGCGCCGTTCCGCGACCTCGTCGACCAGCTTCTCCACCATGCGCGGCCTGGGCTTCGCGGACAGCGACTCGCCGATCGCGGGGGTACTGCCGGAGCCGGGCAGGTCGGCGAGGGCGGCGAGCATCGGCTCCATGCCGGCCAGCTCGTCGAGCTGCTGGGCGCACCACTCGCAGGTCGCGAGGTGGGCTTCGAAGGCGGTCGCTTCGGCGTCGTCGAGGATGCCGAGGGCGTAGGCGCCGACGGTCTCGTGCTCGTTCGGCACCGGAGATTCCTGCATGGGTCCAGACATACCCATGCCTCCCGTACCGAACCCCTGGTTACCCCCGTAAACACTCATCACGCCGTCACCCCCCGCTCCTCCAGTGCGAGCTTCATCGAACGCAGGGCGTAGAACACCCTGGAGCGGACGGTTCCGCTGGGTATGCCCAGGGTCTCGGCCGCCTCATTGACGGTACGCCCCTTGAAGTACGTCTCGACGAGCACCTCCCGGTGAGCGGGGGTCAGGTCGTCGAGTGCGTCCGAGAGAGTCATCAGCCACAGCGCCTTGTCGATCTCGTCCTCCGCGGGGATGACCTCCAGCGGCGACGGGTCGACCTCCTGCGGCCGGGCCTGCCGGCTGCGGTGGCCGTCGATGACGATGCGCCGGGCGACCGTCACCAGCCAGGGGCGTACCGATCCGGTCGCACGATTGAGCTGACCGGCGTTCTTCCAGGCACGGATGAGCGTCTCCTGCACGACGTCCTCGGCGCGCTGCCGGTCTCCGGCGACCAGGCGCAGGACATATGCCAGCAGGGGTCCGGCGTGTTCGCGGTAGAGCGCACGCATCAGCTCCTCGTCGGGTTCCGAGGGCTGGGACATGCGATGTCGGGCCCTCGGTGCACGTTCATTGGCCACGACGGAATCCTTGCGCACGCCCACCTCCGATGTCCGGGGGTTCCCCCAGTCGGTCGCTCGACAAGCCGTACGGACGCGAGCCGTTGGGCGTTCAAAGAGACGTGACAGATTTCTTCGAAGTGACGTGACGAGGGGGACATGCGGTCACATTCCCACCCCTCGTTCTTTACATTTCCGCCACATCGGCAACTTCAAGCCACGCCTTCCCTACGGGGCCGTAGGTAAACGGCATGTAATCGAAATCACTTCGACAGTGCGGTCGCAGAAGTCGCATTTAGGACAGGGAAATTGAGTGCAGCGGGCACCCAACTGCGTTTCAGGCGCGGGCGAGTGCCGCGCGGCGGCGGTGCCGGGCGACCCTTTCGCGGTTTCCGCAGACCTCGCTGGAGCACCAGCGCCTCCTGCGCCCCCGCGAGGTGTCGAGGTACACGATCGGGCAGTTGTCGCCCGCGCACTCGCGCAGGGCCGCGCGGGCCACGGGGTCGGTGAGGAGGTCGACGGCGTCCCGGGCGACGGCCGCGAGCAGGGCGGCGCGGCCGGGCGGGCCGTCCAACCGCCGTACGAGGTCGCCGTCTTCGCCGCGAACCGCGCGCGGGGCCGGGGGCGCGGTCCGGGCCAGGTCGTTGACGCGCGCGAGGGCGAGGTCGTACGCCGGGACACCGGGCCTGGGCCGGCCGCGCACCAACCGGTCGATCTGCCCGCGCAGTTCGCGGAAGGCGACGAGCCAGCCGGCGTCGGTGTGGGCGAGGGAGGTGCCCGCCGGGACGAGACCGGAGCCGGTGATCCAGGCGCGCAGCACGTCCACGGAGTCCAGCCGCTCCTCCGGGTGCGTGGTGGAGAGCAGATCCAGGCAGATCCGCCCGGCGTCGAACCGCAGCTCGTAGGGGGCCGTGGCCGTACCCAGTGCCATGTGCCTGTCACCGCCTAGGGTCGGTGAGACGCCTGTGAGAGGGCTGGGAAACCGTTCCCTCTTACAGTGCCTGCCCGGCGGCGCGCGGGAAACCCCCCGCGCGACGGGCGGTCAGGGCGCGCGCGGGGGGGGCGGCCCCGTCCGGACCCCGGCGCGACCCCACCACGAGACGGCCCCGCCCAGACCCCAGCGCGACCCCACCACGAGACGACCCCGCCCAGACCCCGGCGCAACCCCACCACGAGACGACCCCGCCCAAGCCCCGGCGCAACCCCACCACGAGACGACCCCGCCCAGACCCCAGCGCGACCCCACCACGAGACGACCCCGCCCAGACCCCAGCGCGACCCCACCACGAGACGGCCCCGCCCGGACTTCGGCGCGACCCCACCACGAGACGACCCCGCCCAAGCCCCGGCGCGACCCCACCACGAGACGACCCCGCCCAAGCCCCGGCGCGACCCCACCACGAAGCGGCCCCGTCCGGGCTTCGGCGCGATCCCGCTCAACCCCGGCGCGTGCCTGCGCGTCCGCGTGCTCGCCCTCTTACTTCGTCTCCGCCTACGCGTCCGCGTACTTCGTCTCCGCCGCCGGGTCCAGGGCCAGGCGGTAGCCGCGCTTGACCACCGTCTGGATCAGCTTCGGTGTGCCGAGGGCCGTGCGCAGGCGGGCCATCGCCGTCTCGACGGCGTGCTCGTCGCGGCCGGAACCGGGCAGGGCGCGCAGCAGGTCGGCGCGGGAGACGACCCAGCCGGGGCGGCGGGACAGGGCGCGCAGGAGGGACATGCCCGCGGGCGGCACCGGCTTGAGGTCGCCGTCGACCAGGACGGCGTGGCCGCGGATCTCCACCCGGTGCCCGGCGATGGGCAGCGAGCGCGCCCGCGCGGGCAGTTCCTGGCAGAGCAGCTGGACGAGCGGCCCGAGCCGGAAGCGCTCGGGCTGGATCGTGTCAATGCCGCGGGACTGCAGGGGCAGGGCGGTGACCGGGCCGACACAGGCGGGCAGGACGTCGTGGTTCAGGGCGGCCAGCACCTCGGGCAGCAGCCCGCGTTCCTCCGCCCGGGAGAGGAAGGAGGCCGCGGCCGGGGCGCTGGTGAACGTCAGCGCGTCCACCCCCCGGGACACGGTCGCGTCCAGGAGCCGGTCGACCGGACCGAGGTCCTCCGGCGGCATCCACCGGTAGACGGGCACGCCGACGACCTCGGCGCCACCCTCCCGCAGCGCCTCCACGAAGCCCGGCAGCGGCTCGCCGTGCAACTGGATCGCGATGCGCAGGTCCTCGACGCCCTCCTCCAGCAGCCGGTCGAGCACCTCGGCCATGGACTCCGACGACGGCGACCACTCCTCGGTCAGCCCGGCGGCCCGGACCGCGCCCTTCACCTTCGGCCCGCGCGCCAGGATCCGCACGCCGGCCAGCCGCGACAGCAGCTCCTCGCCCAGGCCCCAGCCGTCGGCGGCCTCGACCCAGCCCCGGAACCCGATCGCGGTCGTGGCCACGACGATTTCCGGAACCTGCTCGATGATCTCCTTGGTCGCGGCCAGCAGTTCACTGTCGTCGGCGAGCGGCACGATCCGCAGGGCGGGGGCGTGCAGGACGGCGGCACCGCGTCGCTGCAGCAGCGCCCCCAGCTCGTCGGCCCGGCGCGCGGCCGTCACACCCACGGTGAAACCCGCCAGGGGTCCGTGGTCCGGTCGCTGTTCTTCCTCGTACATGGCTCTCGTCCCGCACTCGAGTCGTCGTACTTCATGGGTACGGCGTACCTACATGCCGATCGAGCCTGTCAACGGCTCGTGACAGGCCCGGATCGGCGTGATGTCGGCGGTGTTACGTCACACCTTCGCGTAGCTGAGCTGCGGCTTCGTCTCCGAGGCCGCCGACGTTTCGGGTACCCGGGGAGCCGTACGGCGAAGGTATACGGCCCAGGTGACCGTGAAGCACACCGCGTAGAAGGCGAGGAAGGCGACGAACGCGCCGGTGCCGGAGCCGTAGGAGAGGAAGGACTGGCGGAAGGCGAGGTTGATGCCGACACCGCCGAGCGCGCCCACCGCGCCGATCAGGCCCATGGAGGCTCCGGAGAGCCGGCGCCCGTAGGCCGCGGCCTCCTCGCCCTTCAGTCCCTTGGCGAGGGCCTTGTTCTGGAAGATGCCCGGGATCATCTTGAACGTCGAGCCGTTGCCGAGCCCGCTGAGCACGAACAGCACCACGAAGGCGGCGGTGAACAGCGCCAGCGACTTCTCCATGGAGGCGCCGATCAGGACGGCCGTCGCGGCGCCCATCGCCACGTAGTTCCACAGGCTGATCTTCGCGCCGCCGTACCGGTCGGCGAGCCAGCCGCCGACGGGCCGGATCAGGGAGCCGAGCAGCGGGCCGAGGAAGGTGACGTAGGCGGCCTGCAGCGGCGTACGGCCGAACTGGTTCTGCAGGACCTGGCCGAAGGCGAAGCTGTAGCCGATGAAGGAGCCGAAGGTGCCGATGTAGAGGACGGACATGATCCACGTGTGGGCGTCCCGCGCGGCGTCCTTGGCGGCACCGGTGTCGTTCTTGACGTTCTCCAGGTTGTCCATGAAGAGCGCGGCCATCACGGCGGCGACGACGATCAGCGGGATGTAGACGCCGAGCAGCACCCGCGGGCCGCCGCCGGCGCCGATGATCGCGAGCGCGGCCAGCTGGATCACCGGCACGCCGATGTTGCCGCCGCCGGCGTTCAGGCCGAGGGCCCAGCCCTTCTTCCGCAGCGGGAAGAAGGCGTTGATGTTGGTCATGGAGGAGGCGAAGTTGCCGCCGCCGACGCCGGCGAGGAGGCCGACGAGGAGGAACGTGGAGAAGCTGGTGCCCGGCTCCATCACCATGAACGCGGCGACGGTGGGGATCAGCAGCATGGCGGCCGAGATGATCGTCCAGTTGCGTCCGCCGAAGATGGCGACGGCGAAGGTGTAGGGGACGCGGACGACCGCGCCGACCAGCGTGACCATCGAGGTCAGCATGAACTTGTCGGCCGGGGTCAGCCCGTACTCCGGGCCCATGAAGAGCACCAGCACGGACCACAGGGTCCAGATCGAGAAGCCGATGTGCTCGGACAGCACGGAGAAGAAGAGGTTCCGGCGGGCGATCTTCTCTCCCGTCTCCTGCCAGAAGGTCTCGTTCTCCGGATCCCAGTGCTGGATCCAGCGTCCGCCCCTGCTCGGGGGTGCGGGTGCCGTGCCAGGGCCTGTCATGACGCCTCCACTGTGCTCCAGGACTCGGTCGTACCTCGAGTGACTGATCCCGAAGGTAGGGAGGGCGCGTTTCCTGCCTGTGCCAGCGAGTGACCGCGAGGGAACTTTGCTCTCACCCCGCGTCCGGGCGGGATGAGAGGTTCCGACGGTTTCGGTCACGGCCGCGGGGGCTGCCAGTGAGGGTTCTGCTGAGGATACGGCGGGTTGTGGGGGGCGGGGGGCTGGGCACCGTACGGGCTGGGGGCGGGCTGACCGGGGTACGGGCCGGGGGCGGGCTGACCCGGGTACGGCCCCGGGGCGGGCTGGTCACCGTACGGACCTGGCGCGGGCTGAGCACCGTACGGACCCGGGGCGGGCTGACCCGGGTACGGCCCCGGGGCGGGCTGACCCGGGTACGGCCCCGGGGCGGGCTGGTCACCGTACGGACCTGGCGCGGGCTGAGCACCGTACGGGCCCGGGGCGGGCTGGCCGGGATACGGCGTCGGCTGGGCGTACGGACCTGGCACACCGGCAGGCCCGCCCGGGGCACCGCCGTACGGTCCGCCCGCGAACGGGTTCCCCTGCCCGGGGAGCTGCGCCCCGGGCGGCAGGTACCGCGTCCGGCCGTTCTGGTCCGTCACCGGCAGGAAGCCGGACGCCTGCAACCGGGCGGCGAACTTGGCGTTGCGCTTGCGCGTGACCACCAGCCCGATGCCGAAGATGCCCATGAACAGCAGCCACAGCACCCCGGCCACGAGGAAGTCGAAGGACCCGCCCCCGAAGCGGAACCCGAGGATCACACTTCCGACAGTGGCACCGAGGGCGCCGTACCACATGCGCTTCTCGGCGTGCCGGCCGGTGAGGTCGAAGTTGATGCGGGCCTTGAGGAGTTCGAACTCGTCGGGCACCAGCGGCGGGAGGGAGACGCCGTCCGCCGCGTCGGGGTACCGCGCCCAGTTCTGCGCGGCCCGCGCCCTGGCCTGCGGGCCGGGATCGGGCACGATCAGCATGGTGAGCGCGCCGTTGCGGCCGCTGCTCTGCCGGACGTCCGCGTACTCGTAGCCGAACTGCTGGGCGACGAAGGCCAGCCGGGCGAGCTTCTTCACGGACGCCATCGGACTGGTCAGCTCGACCGGCTCCCCGCTCGCCATCAGCCGCAGCATCTTCTGTGTCTGCCGCTTACTCATCCCCACCGCTCCCACCGACCGCTTTGTTCACAAGCGCAACCGGGGCAGTTTTCCACACCGGGAAAGCCGGGGGAACGGGCCCCGTCGTCTTCTGTCTCAGCCGTCGGGTGACGGACGCCTCCCGCTCCGGCGGACCCTCACCCGAGGCTCACTCGTCGGCCACCATCGGGGTTTCTGCTTCGCCGCCAGGTCCTCCATCCAGCCGAACGCCAGGACGCAGGCGCCGATGAGTGCCCAGACCAGGGCCAGCACCGGCCAGGGGCTCTCCAGCAGTCCGGGGACGTTCTGCTCCAGTACGGGGAAGCCCCACAGCCGGTCCCAGAGCGTGGCGGCGACCAGGATGCAGATGTTGTGCCACAGGTAGATGGTCACGGCCCGGGAGTTGAGCAGGCCGATCGCCCCGGCCCAGCGGCGGAGCCTGCCCGGCCACTCGGACCAGGACGGGCTGACGTGGAGCAGCAGCAGGACCGTGCCGAAGGACCACAGGGCCTGGGCGAGGGGCATGCTGTCCAGGTCGTTGCCGGTGCCGAAGTCGTGGCGCAGGGCGTACCAGAGGCCGGCCAGGGCGATGACGGGCGCCACGGACGGGACGATGTAGCGCGGCAGCCGCCGCAGGATGCCCTCCTGGTGGGCCATGCCGAGGATCCAGCAGGCGCCGAACGTGGAGAAGTCCGTGAGCGCCGAGGGGATCCGCTCGCCGGGGAGCGTGAGCCAGCCCTGCTCGAAGGCGACGGCCAGCACGATCGGCGCGGACAGCGTGACGACCGGCAGGGCGCGCAGGGCCTTCAGCAGCAGCGGGGACAGCAGCACGTACCAGAGGTAGGCGCGGATGTACCAGAGCGGCCCGGCGAGGTCCGCCGCCCAGTTCTCGCCGATGACGCCGTGCACGCCGGGCAGGCCCTCGGCGTACGGCGGGTCGCTGAACGGCACGATCCAGAAGGTGAGGTGGAGCCACCACCAGCCGGGGTGCCCGTCCGCGTCCGGCCCCCAGCCCTGCAGGACCATGCCGGTGACGCCGACGACGCCCAGCAGCCACAGCGGGGGCAGCAGCCGCCGCATCCGGCCGCGGATCACCTGCACCGGCGGGCGCTTCAGCGAGCGGGCCATGAGGTTGCCGGCGAGCGCGAACATCACGCCCATGGACGGGAACACCAGCGGCAGCCAGGCCCAGCCGGTCAGGTGGTACAGCACGACACGGAACAGCGCGAGGGCACGCAGCAGATCGAAGTAGCGGTCGCGTCCGGGGGGTGCGGAAGGGGTCTGCTCCTGCCGGGGAGCCGTGGTCACGGGAGCCGTGGTCATGCGACCGGCCTCCCGTCCATCTGCCGCTGGGGCGTGGCGCTTCCGCCCCCGGGCAGCCCCACCGCCCCCGTGCGGCGCAGCTTCTGCCAGCGCAGCCGGCCGCCGGTGAGCGCGGTGATCCAGGACTGGAGCAGGACGACGTACATGAGCTGCCGATAGAGGAGTTGCTGGAGCGGCAGGGAGATGAGGTGGGTCATGCGTTCCTTGTCGAGGTGGAACGCGTAGGCCGCGCACACCCCTTGCACGGCGAGGACGCCCAGCCAGGCTCCGATGGTCTTCTCGGTCGGGCCGAACACCAGCCCGTACAGCAGGAACACGTCGATCAGCGGGGCGAGCAGCGGCGCCACGACCATGAACATGGAGACCAGCGGAAGTCCGACCCGGCCGAAGCGGCCCGAGGGCCCGCGGTCGACGAGGGCCCGGCGGTGCTTCCAGATGGCCTGCATCGTGCCGTACGACCAGCGGTAGCGCTGGGACCACAGCTGCTGCACGGACTCGGGGGCCTCGGTCCAGGCGATGGCCTTCTCCGCGTAGACGACGTGCCAGCCGTCGCGGTGCAGGGCCATGGTGATGTCGGTGTCCTCGGCGAGCGTGTCGTCGCTCATGCCGCCGACCCGTTCCAGTGCGCTGCGCCGGAACGCGCCGACCGCGCCGGGGATGGTGGGCATGCAGCGCAGCACGTCGTACATGCGGCGGTCGAGGTTGAAGCCCATCACGTACTCGATGTGCTGCCAGGCGCCGATGAGCGAGTCGCGGTTGCCGACCTTGGCGTTGCCGGCGACGGCGCCGACGCGCGGGTCGCCGAAGGGCTGCACGAGTTCGCGCACGGTGGTCGGCTCGAAGACGGTGTCGCCGTCCATCATCACGATGATGTCGTGGCGGGCGTTGGCGATCCCGCGGTTGAGCGCGGCGGGCTTGCCCGCGTTGAGCTGGCGGACGACCCGTACGCCGGGCAGGCCGAGGTTCTCGACGATACGGGCCGTGCCGTCGCTGGAGCCGTCGTCGATGACCAGCACCTCGATGGGGTGGTCGCTGGCGACCAGGGAACGGACCGTCTGCTCGATGCACTTGGCCTCGTTGTAGGCGGGCACCAGCACCGACACCGGTTCGGTGACGGGCGTGCCCCAGCTGAAGTTCCGCCGCCGCACCCGGCGGGCGTGCGCGACGGACAGGATCAGCATCAGACCAAGACGCCCGAAGACGAGCACGCCGACGACGGCGAGGCCCGCGACCAGAACGCCGGTGATCTTCTCGGAGGCCTGCACCAGGAAGACCCACGCCTCGCCCTTGACCGCCTCCAGCCCGGCGACCGGGGTGTGCGCGCTGGGGGCGTCCAGGGCGGCGGTGAGGGTGTCGAAGCGGTAGCCCTGGTCCTTGAGCCCGGTGATGAACCGGTCGAGTGCGGCCACGGTCTGGGAGCGGTCGCCGCCGGAGTCGTGCATGAGCACGATGGCGCCCTCGCCGTTCTTCGGCGTGGCGTTGCTGATGATCTTCTCGACGCCGGGCCGGCGCCAGTCCTCGCTGTCGGTGTCGTTGACGATGGTGATGTAGCCCTTGCTGCCGATGTACTCGGTCACCGGCCAGGACTTGTTGTCCATGACGTGCGCGAACGACGAGTAGGGCGGGCGGAACAGCGAGGTGCGGATGCCGGCCGCCCCGGCGAGCGCGAGCTGGTTCTGGGACAGCTCCCAGTCGATGCGGCTCTTGCTCTGCAGCGACAGGTCCGGGTGGTTGAAGGTGTGCAGCCCGATCTCGTGGCCCTCGTCGACCATGCGCTGCACGAGGTCCGGGTGGCGGGAGGCCATCGTGCCGGTGATGAAGAAGACGGCGTGGGCCTCGTGCTTCTTCAGCACGTCGAGGACCTTGGGCGTCCACATCGGGTCCGGGCCGTCGTCGAAGGTCAGGACCAGTTCGTGGTCCGGCAGCTCCAGGCCGGCGGGCTTCCCGTCCCGGGTGTCGATGACGGGCCCGCCCTTGAGGATGTCCTTCGGTACGCGGTCGTTGGCCGCGGGCGGTCCGACGCGGTGGTCGGCGAGGATCTCGCTGTGCACGTAGCCGCGCAGCATGAGCATCGCCATCAGCGCGACGAGGACGAGCAGGGGCAGCAGCAGGCGCAGGGGCAGGCGGCGCCGCCTGGAGCCGCCACGGGCTCGGGGCGCGGGCCCGGGACGGCTGGTACGGGATGCCATGGGTGGTGGTACTCCGGGTGGTGCGGGGAGGGTGGTGCGGGGACGGTCACGCGGCGGGCCGGGCCCGCCCGGGCAGGTGGTCGGTACGGGTGACCAGGGTCGGTACGGGTGACCAGGGTCGGTACTGGTGACCAGGGGCCGGGACGGGTGGCCAGGGTCGGGACGGGTGACCAGGCGTCGGTGCGGGTGGCCAGAGGTCGGTACGGATGGCCAGGGGGCCGCGAAGTCGCGTCGTTCGCCCGGCGGGCGGGGCCTGCGGCGTCCTGCCAGGCGTCGCGGGCAGGCGCGACTGCGCGGACTTCCCCTAGGCGGCGGGTGTCCGGGCGATGGGCTGGGTTGCGGCCGGGCCGTCCGCGACGGTGCCGCCGTCCCCGCCGGTGCCCGTGGTCTCGGTCGGCGGCTCGGGCGTGGTGCCGCCGGTCGGTGTCGGGGAGGACACGGGCGTGCTCGGCGGGTTCGCCGGCTTGCTCGGGCCCGGGTCGGTCACGCCGGTGCCCGGGGCCGGGGTGGTCCGGGTCGCAGTCGGCGTGGGGTCGGCGGTCGTGCCGGTGCGGCCGGGTCCGGCGGGGGCCTCGGGTTCGAGGGCACTGGGACCGGGCGAGGGGGCGGTGACCTCGTCGGTCGTCGGCGTGCTGCCCGGGGCGGTGGCGCCACTGCCGCCGGCCGGGGCCGACTCGGCGGGCAGCGGCGGAGTCTCGACCTGCCCGGCCGGCGGGCCCTCCTTCTTGCTCGGCACCGGCAGCCAGGGCGCGTTGGAGTTGCCCGACAGCAGCGTGGCGACGATGACGACGGCGTAGACGCCGCACGCCAGGGCGATGACCATGCCGATCCGCCGGAAGCGGCGGCTGCGACGGCCGGACTCGTCGACGAAGACGGGCCGGTCGGCCGGGGCCGGACCGACACCGGTGCCTTCCTTGACCTGCCGCAGGAAACCGTCCCCGAGCTGGACGGCGTCGAGCTGGACCGTGACCTCGTGCGGATCGTGGGTGTGCCCGGCAGGGCCCTGGGTACGTCCGGCAGGGTCGTTGGTGTGCCCGGCAGGATCGTGGCCGGGCCCGGGCAGGCTCGCTTCCTCCGGTTCCCGCCAGGGGTCGCGGACGGCGGGCCGGGACCCGGTGCCCGGGGCGAGCGAGTCCGCCTCGCCCTCGCTCTGCCGCGGAATCCCGCGCAGTATCTCCGTCGCGCCGGGCCGCCGTCGCTCGGTCAGCCGGACGTCGCCGGCGAAGACCTGGGTGACTCTGCGGTCCCGGCCCATGCCGTCCGCGGGGACTTCACCGGTGGCCGACGCGGCCTCGGGCCACTCGGGTTGGGCGTCTTCTCGCCACTGTGTCACGCGTACGCACTTCCCCCCACGGGATGGTTCAGGTGCGCGTACGACCTGAGCACCCGTCGTCGGACCGGGCCCCCAACCCGTCCGAGCGCCCCCCTATTACCACACCGTGCTCAGGCGTCGAATGTAGCGCACGCGGAGGTTATGTGTGGACGACGTGTCGAATCGTTTCGGTCGCGAGACCTCATGAGGACATCGTCACCAGCGGGAACCCACGTCCCGGCGGGCCGCCGCAGCCAGCCCTCCTCCGCCGCGAGCAGGGCCGCGGCCCGGCGCAGCGCGTCGAACGCGGGGTGGGTCAGGCCCCTGCGCCACACCAGCGAGACGGGGGACAGCGGCACGGGGTCGACCAGGGGCCGTGACACCGTCGACGGCATGGCCGGAAATCCCACGACGGCCAGGACCGGATGGCGCGTTCTGGCCATGACCCGCTGGAACTCCTCCTCCCCCACGGCCAGCGGCGCGGGTGGCGCGATCTCGATGCCGCGTCCCTCGAACAGCAACCGCGCGAGGCCGGTCCACTCCGGCGTGCGCGCGTTGCCGGCGCCCGCGTAGACGGTCTCGCCGGCCAGTTCGGCGAGCGGCACCTCCGCCAGCGCGGCCAGCCGGTGGTCCTCGGGCAGGACGATCGCCATCGGCTCGTACCGCACGGGCTGGTGGTCGAGCCCGGCCCGCAGCGCCGGGTCCAGCCCGGCGAAGCGTCCGAACGACGCGTCCAGCCGGCCCGCGAGCAGCTCACCGGCGGCTCCGGTCAGACCGCTCTCGTAGCGGGCCATCAGCTCGTGCTCCGGGGCGAGTTCACGGGCCCGGTGCAGGACGTGGCGCGGCGTGGCCAGGCCCGGGGAGTTGAGGTCCACCAGCAGGGGCCGGGCCTGGTCGAAGGCGGCGAGCAGCTCGTCCTGCGCCCGGAGCACCCGCCGGGCGTACGGCAGCAGCCGCTCCCCGTCGGGCGTGAGCGTCACCTGCCGGGTGGTCCGCACGAACAACTCGGCCCCCAGCTCCCGCTCCAGCCGCCGCACGTCTCTGCTGAGCGCCTGCTGCGCCAGGTGGAGCCGCACCGCGGCGCGGGTGAAGTGCAACTCCTCGGCGACGGTGACGAAGGCACGCAGGAGACGGGGGTCGAGGTGGGCGGGCATGGGGTGAAACTACAGCGGACGACGGCCCGGGGGCTCGGGGGCCGGCGCCTTGCCGGGCGCCCCGCCGACGAACCCCACCCCCACCCCCACCTGCACCTCAGGACTCGGCGCCCTGCCCGGGAGCCTCGCCCACACCCGTCACCTCGCTGTCAGTCACTGCCTCCGCCCCGGGAACCTCCTTCGGCGCCCCCTGCCCCACTCGGTGGCGGGGCACCGACCGCAGCGGCGGGCGCGTCAGCGTGATCTGCCGGACGACCTGCTGGAAGCACGCCAGCGCGGCGAGCCCGGGCAGCGCGGCCGCCGCCGTGCCGAGGACGGTCCGGGGCGCCTGGGCGACGCACAGCAGAACGGCCACGCAGGAGAAGACCAGGACCACACACCAGGAGTGCGCGGCACGGCGCTGGTGCAGCGCGGCCCGCAGGACGGACAGGGAGGCCACCAGCCAGGGCCCGTAGACGAGGAGGGGCCACCAGGTGCGGAGGTTCCGCTCCGCGGGGGACACGGCGACCAGGCGCAGGGGGTCGTAGGCGACCATGCCGCTCAGGAGACTCACGGCGGAGGCGATGACGGCCGCCAGGGCGGCGACGAGGAAGCTGGTGGTGCGCAGCAGACCCGGGGCCCTGCGGGTGCGGACCTTGCGGTGACGGCGGGGGACCTCCCGTACGGGCGGCAGTTCCTCGGTGATGTCCTGGAGCCGCCTCATGTGCGCGCCCGGCGCCGGGGCCGGCTCCGCGGCCTCGGCCGGTTCCTCGTCCCGCGGGCCGGGAATCCGCGCCGCCTGTTCCCCGAGGGCCTCCTCGAGGATGAACGCCAGTTCCTCGGCCGGGTCCCAGGTCGGATCCGGCGGTGTCAGGGGGGTGATGAAATCCCGGGCCGGAGCCCGGTGCCGTCCGGTGCCCTCGATTCCTTTGTCGTACATGCCGGCGGCCCGACTATTCCGCAAGCGCGAAGGCGGGCCATTCCGTTGCACTGATCCACCGTCGGGCGAGATCCTTTTCCAGCGTGCTCATGGCGTCGATGAAATCGCGCAGCACCGGCTCGGTCACCTGCAGCGTGACCGGGCAACCGGCCTTGGTGAGCGTGCCGTTGACGGTGGCCGACGAGTGCGCTGGAGCCGGAATGTAGGTGTATGGGCCGAGCGTTACCGCCCAACCGTCTTTCCTGGTCGCCTCGGTCATGTACCGACTAACCGCCTCCCCACTTCGCCGGATGCGCGGCAAACGAGTGAAGGATTTTCCCCAATGAGCATCTTTTCCATGCACCATGAGGAGCATCAGTAATCTCCATATCCCTGTATGAAAACAGGGAGAAATGGGAGAACAGGGAGCGAATGTTTCTCGCCAGGGAGTTTCTCGCCATGGGCTTCCGGCCGTTGACAACCCAGGTGCGTGATTCCGCGCGGAACAGGTGTTGGACCGCTTGATCACCCCCGGGCGACGGTGGACGCATGCCGCCACTCTCCCCGTACCGCCGCCTGTTCCGGCTGCCGGGCGCCCGTGCCTTCACCGCCGGGAACCTGATCGCCCGGCTGCCGATGGGCATGTTCAGCGTCAGCGCCGTCGTCATGATCGCCGGGACGCGGGGCTCGTACGCCCTGGCCGGCGCCGTCACGGCGACGGGCCTCGCGGCGACCGCGGTCGTCGCGCCCTGGACCGCGCGCCTCGTCGACCGGTACGGCCAGGCCCGGGTGGCCCTGCCCGCCACGGTGATCGCCGTCCTCGGCTCCCTCGCCCTGCTGCTCTGCGTCCGCCACGACGCCCCGGACTGGACCCTGTTCGCCTCCTACGCCGCCACCGCCACGACCCCCAACACCGGCGGCATGTCCCGGGCCCGCTGGGCCCATCTGCTGGCCGGCGACGCCAAGGCCCTGCACACCGCCAACTCCTTCGAGCAGTCCGTGGACGAACTGTGCTTCATGCTGGGCCCGGTGCTCGCGGCCTTCCTGTGCGGGGCGTTCTTCCCGGAGGCGGGCACGCTGGCCGGCGCGGTGCTGCTGCTGACCGGCATGCTCCTGTTCACGTCCCGGCGCGCGACGGAACCGCCGGTCCGGGAGCGGATACCCGCGAAGGCGCCGCTGCGCGCCCCCGGTATGCCCCCGCTGCTCACGGTCTGCCTGGCGATGGGCGGGATCTTCGGCTCGACGGAGGTCGTCACGCTCGCCTTCGCTGACGCGCGGGGCCACTCCTCGGCGGCGGGTGCCGTGCTCGCGCTCCAGGCGGCGGGTTCCTGCGCGGCGGGCCTGGTGTACGGCGCCGTGAAGCCGGCGGGGCCGGCCGCGGCCCGCCTGTCGTGGTGCGTGGCCACGATGGCCGCACTGCTGACCCTCCCGCTGCTCGCCGCCGCGCTCACCGGTTCGCTCCCGCTCCTGGCGGGCGCCCTGCTGGTCGCCGGGATGGCGACGGCCCCGACGATGGTCACCACCATGACGCTGGTCCAGCAGCGCACCCCCGAGGGCCGGCTGAACGAGGGCATGACCCTCGCGGTGACCGGCCTGCTCGGCGGTATCGCCGGTGGCAGCGCGCTCGGCGGCTGGATGGTGGAGCACGTGTCGGCGACGGCCGGATACGGCGTCCCGGTGACGGCGGCGGCCCTGGCCCTGGCGTTGTCCCTGACCGTGGCGTCGAATCGCTTCACCCTAACGCGCACAACCCATTGACGCCCTCCCGCACCCCACATACGTTCAGCTGTCGAAGCGCTTCGACATCACGCGCCGTGAAGTGAGGGACCCCCTACATGAAGTTCACCGACGGCTACTGGCTCCTGCGCGAGGGCGTCACCGCGGCCTACCCGGCCGAAGTGCTCGACGTCGTCGAGTCGGACGGCACGCTGGAGATGCACGCGCCGACCCGGCCCATCCGCTCCCGCGGCGACCTGATGACGGGCCCCGTCCTCACGGTCAATGCCCATACCCCCATGCCCGACGTCATCGGCCTGACGCTGACGCATCTCACGGGCGGCCGGCCCCAGGGCCCCGCGTTCGGGATCTCGGCGTCGGAGACCGCCCCGCAGCTCTCGTACGACGACGAGCACGCGACGCTGACCTCGGGCGACCTGACCGTCCGGCTCGCCCGCGGCGGCCCCTGGCAGGTCGAGTTCCTCGCCCACGGCCGCACGCTCACCGGCAGCGGCCACAAGAGCACGGGCATCATGCGGGATCCGGACGGCGCCCACCACCTGCGCGAACAGCTGGTGTTGAAGGTCGGCACGTCCGTCTACGGCCTCGGCGAGCGCTTCGGCCCGCTGGTGAAGAACGGGCAGGTCGTCGACATCTGGCAGGCCGACGGCGGCACGTGCAGCGAACAGGCCTACAAGAACGTGCCCTTCTACCTCACGGACGCGGGCTACGGCGTCTTCGTCGACCACCCCGGCAAGGTGTCCTTCGAGGTCGCCTCGGAGGTCGTGTCCCGGGTTCAGTTCAGCGCCGAGACCCAGGAACTGACGTACTACGTCATCTACGGCCCCACCCCGAAGGACATCCTGCGCAAGTACACGGCCCTGACCGGCCGCCCGGCCCTGCCGCCCGCCTGGTCGTTCGGCCTGTGGCTGTCGACGTCCTTCACCACCTCGTACGACGAGAAGACGGTGACGTCCTTCATCGAGGGCATGCGGGAACGCGAACTCCCCCTGTCGGTCTTCCACTTCGACTGCTTCTGGATGCGCGAGTACCACTGGTGCGACTTCCGGTGGGACGAGCGGGTCTTCCCCGACCCGGAGGGCATGCTCGCCCGCCTGAAGGCTCGCGACCTGCGCGTCTCCGTCTGGATCAACCCGTACATCGCCCAGCGCTCCCCGCTGTTCGCCGAGGGGAAGGCGCTCGGGCACCTGCTGCACCGCCCGGACGGCAGCGTCTGGCAGTGGGACATGTGGCAGCCGGGCATGGCCCTGGTCGACTTCACCTCGCCGGCCGCCCGCGACTGGTACGCCTCGAAGCTCCAGGCGCTGCTCGCGCAGGGCGTGGACTGCTTCAAGACCGACTTCGGCGAACGGGTGCCGCTCGACGTGGTCTGGTCCGACGGCTCCGACCCGGAGCGGATGCACAACTACTACACGTACCTGTACAACCGCACGGTCTTCGAAGTGCTGCGCAAGCACCGCGGCGAGGCGGAGGCCGTCCTCTTCGCCCGCTCGGCGACGGCGGGGAGCCAGCAGTTCCCGGTGCACTGGGGCGGCGACTGCGAGGCCACGTACGAGTCGATGGCGGAGTCGCTGCGCGGCGGCCTCTCCCTCGGCCTGTCGGGCTTCGGCTTCTGGAGCCACGACATCGGCGGCTTCGAAGGCACCCCCACCCCGGCCCTGTTCAAGCGCTGGCTGGCCTTCGGCCTGCTCTCCTCCCACAGCCGTCTGCACGGCAGCAGCTCCTACCGGGTCCCCTGGCTCTTCGACGAGGAGTCGGTCGAGGTGGCCCGGCACTTCACCCGGCTGAAGCTGCGCCTCATGCCGTACCTGTACGAGGCGGCCCGCACGGCCCACACCGACGGCGTGCCCATGATGCGGGCGATGGTGCTGGAGTTCCCGGACGACCCGGGCTGCGCGCACCTGGAGCGGCAGTACATGCTCGGCCCGGACCTGCTGGTCGCACCGGTCTTCAACGACGAGGGCGACGTCTCGTACTACGTCCCCGAGGGCACCTGGACGCACTTCGTCACCGGGGAGACGGTGACGGGCCCGCGCTGGGTGCGCGAGCGGCACGACTTCCTGAGCGTGCCGCTGCTGGTGCGGCCGGGCGCGGTGCTCCCGGTGGGCGCGCGGGACGACCGCCCGGACTACGACCACGCCGACGGGGTGACGCTCCGGGCGTACGGCCTGCGGCCGGGCGACGAGACGACCGTACGGGTCGGGGAGGTGACCTTCACGGTCGTATGCGACGGGGGCACCCTGCGGGCGTCGTGCAGCGACCCGTCGGCCCCCTGGGCGCTGGCCTGCGGCGACCGCGAGGTGCGGGCGGCGGCCGGAACCGGCACCCTGACGCTGGAGCCGGCCTGATGGTCAGGATCACGGACGTGGCACGCCGGGCCGGGGTCTCCCCCAGCACCGTCTCCTACGCGCTGAGCGGCAAGCGTCCGATCTCGCCGGAGACCCGGCGCCGGGTGGAGGCGGCGGCCCGGGAGCTGGGCTACCGGCCGCGGTCGGACGCGCCGCCGCACGGCGCGTCGAAGGTCCTGGCCGTGGCGGCTCCGCTGCGCGGCGGCACCGACGTACCGGCGATGATGCGGCTGACGCAGTCGGTGGTGACGGCGGCACGCGAGTACGACCACGACGTCCTGCTCCTCACCCACGAGGAGGGCCTGGCGCGCGTCCGGGGATCGGCGCTGGTGGACGCGTTACTCGTGACGGACATCGCCCTCCACGACCCGCGCCTGCCCCTGCTCCGCTCCTTGGCTCCCCCCGTCGTGCTGCTCGGCCTCCCCGCCGACCCGCGGGGTCTGGCCTGCGTCGACCTGGACTACCGCGCGGCGGGCGAGGCGTGCGTGGACCACCTGGCCGGCCTCGGCCACCGATCGGTGGCCCTGGCCGGCTCGCCGCCGGAGGTCTACCTCCGCGAGACCGCCTCGGCCCGCCGCCTGGTCGAGGGCTTCACGGCCGCGGCCCACCGGCACGGCCTGGCTTCCTCGGTGCACCCCACCGAGCCGTCCCCGCCCGCGGCCCGCACCCTCGCGGACCGCCTGCTGCGCGCCCACCCCGCCCCGACGGCCGTGATCGTCCAGAACGACCCCCTCCTGGACCCCCTGCTCACGGCCCTCCGGCAACTCGGCGTGCGCATCCCCGAGGACCTGTCGCTCATGGCCGTCGGCACCGACACCCCTCCGACGATCACGTCGGTCACCGTGCCGTCCGCGGAGCTGGGCACCCACGCGGTGGACCTACTGATGCGAAACCACTCCGGCACCCCCGCACCACAGACGACCCTGCTGCCCCCGCGCCTGACGGAACGGGCCAGTACGTGCCACACATGACAAAGGCCCCGCCGCTGGAAAGCGGCGGGGCCTTTGCCCACATGGGATGAGTGGAGATGGCGGGAATCGAACCCGCGTCCAACGGTGCGGAACCAGGGCTTCTCCGTGTGCAGTCGGCTGTGCTTTTCTCGGCCCCGGAGATCACGCCGACAAGTCTCCGACGGGCCCAGTCACTGTTTGGTTTCCCTCTTCACCCCGTGACCGGGATCGAGGTTTAGTTCCCTAGATGATGCCAGGATCCGGGTCGGGAACACCCCCGGGCTGACACTCCCTTTAAGTAGGGGAGCCGCTGCTCGCTACCTGAAGATCAGGCAGCGAGGGCGAGCTCGCCCTGGGAGATGGATCGCTTGGAATTGGCGATTATTTTTCTCGGCCTGTGGTTTACGAGATCATGGCCGCTTCCTCGACACGCTTCCCCTGCTTCGACAGCCGCTGTCGAAACCGATCATCCCCATGTTGTTTTTTCAAACCGCCCCGCGAGGGGCCCGCACCCGCTGTGAGGTGCAGGTGCCATCGTACGTGACCAACGCCGGACGATGCCAGCGTATTCCCGGCGACGGACCGGACCGGACGGGACGGGTTCCTAGGCCCGTTCCTTCCGGCGCACCGCCGAGATCACCCGCTCCGCCTCGCGGCGGTCCTGCTTCTCGCGGAGCGTCTGCCGCTTGTCGTACTCCTTCTTGCCCTTCGCCAGCGCGATCTCGACCTTGGCCCGGCCGTCCTTGAAGTACAGCGCGAGCGGCACGATGGTGTGACCCGTCTCGCCCGACTTCGACTCCAGCTTGTCGATCTCGGCGCGGTGCAGCAGCAGCTTCCGCTTGCGGCGGGCGCTGTGGTTGGTCCACGTGCCCTGGCTGTACTCCGGCACGTGCACGTTGTGCAGCCACGCCTCGTGCCCGTCCATCTGCACGAAGCCGTCGACCAGCGACGCCCGTCCCTGGCGCAGCGACTTCACCTCGGTCCCGGTGAGGACCAGACCGGCCTCGTAGGTGTCGATGATGTGGTAGTCGTGCCGCGCCTTCTTGTTCTGCGCGATCAGCTTGCGCCCTTTTTCCTTAGCCATAGTGCCGACCATTTTCGCACTACGGAGGGGGGTCGCGGGAAGTCGATTACGAGGGGGTCGCCAGGCCGCGCAGTACGCTCTCCGCCCGCTGCAGGGCCCCTTCGTCGGCCTCCAGGTCGGGCGTGATGCCCCGGCCGTCGACCCCGCGGCCCGAGGGGGTGCGGTAGTGCCCGACGGTCAGCTCCGCGACGGAGCCGTCGGGCAGCCGGCTCGGCATCTGGACCGAGCCCTTGCCGAAGGTGCGGGAGCCCACGACCAGCGCGCGTCCGCGGTCCTGCAGGGCGCCGGTGAGGAGTTCGGCCGCGCTCATCGTCCCGCCGTCGACGAGCACGACCAGGGGTCTCGTCGTGTCGCCGCCGGGCTCGGCGTGCAGCACGCGCTGCTCGCCGTCGACGCCGTACGTGGCGACGAGGCCGCCGTCGAGGAAGGCGGAGGCGGCGGTGACGGCCTCGGTGACCAGGCCGCCGGAGTTGCCGCGCAGGTCGAGGACGACGCCACCGGGCGGGGCCTGCCGGAGGGCCTTACGGACCTGGTCGCCGGAGCCCTTGGTGAAGGTGGCGACCCGGATGACGGTGACCGGGCCGGCGACCTGCCGGACGGTGACCGAGTCGGTGGACAGCTGGGTGCGGCGCAGGGTCTCGGTCCACGCGCGCGTGCCGCGCTCCAGGCCGAGGCGGACGGTGGTGCCGGCGGGGGCGTCGATGGCGTCCCCGCGGAGTAAGGAGACGACCTCCGTGACGGGCCGCCCGTCGGCCGGCCGGCCGTCGACGCTGCGCAGCAGGTCGCCGGGGCGGATCCCGGCGGCGGCCGCGGGCGACCCGGCGCGCACCTTCGTCACCGCGATACGGCCGTTCCGCTCGCTGCGGGCCCACAGGCCGACGCCGGTGTACTGGCCGTCGAGGGCGTCCTCGAACTCCTCGTACTCGCCCTCGGAGTAGACGGCGCTCCAGCGGTCCCCGCTGCGGCTGACGGCGCGCTTCGCGGCCTCCATCGGGGACTTGCCGTCGGCCAGGGCCTCTTCGGCCGCCCTGGTGACCGCCGCGTGATGCCCGGCCGAGGCGGCCGAACCGGCCTCGTCCGGCGGGGACTTCCGGTCGGCCTGCGGCAACGCGCCGGTGGCCGCGCCGGCGACGAGCACGCTCGTGAACAGCAAGGTCAGGGCGGCTCCGCGGCGGATGCGGCGGGGCTGACGAAACGGGTCACGACCTGACATGCCGGTGAGTCTAGGACAAGGGGAAGGGCCGTACGGTCGGTTGACCGCACGGCCCTTCTTGGTATGCGTCACACCTTCAAGTACTTGCGCAGCGCGAAGAACGCGGCCAACGCGGGCATCAGCAGGCTCGTGGCGAGGATGAGCGGCAGCTTCGTCAGGACGGCGTCCCAGCCGATGAAGTTGATCAGGTTCAGCTTCTCGGACAGCGCCAGGCCGTGGTCGATGATGAAGTACCGGGCGATCAGCAGGAAGGCGCACGCGAGTGTGCCGCCGGTGAGTCCGGCGACCGCGGCCTCCATGATGAACGGCGCCTGGATGTAGAAGCCCGAGGCGCCGACCAGGCGCATGATGCCGGTCTCGCGCCGCCGGCTGAACGCCGAGACGCGCACGGTGTTGACGATCAGCATCAGCGCGACGACGAGCATGAGCGCCATCACCGCGCGCGCGGCCCAGTTCATGCCGTTGAGAAGCCCGAACAGATTATCCAGAATGCCCTTTTGGTCCTGCACGGACTGCACGCCGTCCCGCCCGTCGAAGGCGGTCGCGATGACCTGGTACTTCTGCGGGTCCTTCAGCTTGATGCGGTACGACTCCTGCATCTGGTCCGGCGTGAGGGAGCTGGCCAGCGGGGAGTCGCCGAACTGCTCCTTGTAGTGCTTGTACGCCTGGTCCTGCGACTCGTACGTGACCGTCTGGACGACGTTCATCTTCTCGAGGTCGGCCTTGATCTGCTTCTTCTGGTCGTCCGTGACCGCGCCCTTGGCACAGTTGGGGTCGGACTCGGCGTCGGACTTGTTGCAGAGGAAGATCGAGACGTTGACCTTGTCGTACCAGTAGCCCTTCATGGTGTTGACCTGGTCGCTCATCAGGAGCGACCCGCCGAACAGGGCGAGCGACAGGGCGACGGAGACGATGACGGCGAAGGTCATCGTCAGGTTGCGGCGGAGACCGACGCCGATCTCCGACAGGACGAACTGGGCGCGCATGGCGGCTGGTTATGCCTTTCCGTGGATCTCGGGAAGCGGTCTCAGTGCTGGTAGCCGTAGACACCGCGGGCCTGGTCGCGGACGAGGCGGCCCTTCTCCAGCTCGATGACGCGCTTGCGCATCTGGTCCACGATGTTCTGGTCGTGCGTGGCCATCACCACGGTCGTGCCCGTCCGGTTGATGCGGTCGAGCAGCTTCATGATGCCGACGGAGGTCTGCGGGTCGAGGTTGCCGGTGGGCTCGTCGGCGATGAGCAGCTTCGGCCGGTTGACGAAGGCCCGCGCGATGGCGACGCGCTGCTGCTCACCACCGGACAGCTCGCCGGGCATCCGGTCCTCCTTGCCGCCGAGCCCGACGAGGTCGAGCACCTGCGGCACGGACTTGCGGATCTCGCCGCGCGACTTGCCGATGACCTCCTGCGCGAAGGCGACGTTCTCGCCGACCGTCTTGTTCGGCAGCAGGCGGAAGTCCTGGAAGACCGTCCCCAGCTGGCGCCGCATCTGCGGCACCTTCCAGTTGGAGAGGCGGGCGAGGTCCTTGCCCAGCACGTGCACCTGTCCGTGGCTGCACCGCTCCTCGCGGAGGATCAGCCGCAGGAAGGTGGACTTTCCGGAGCCGGAGGACCCCACGAGGAAGACGAACTCGCCCTTCTCGACCTCCAGGGAGACATCCCTGAGGGCGGGGCGGGTCTGCTTGGGGTAGACCTTGGAGACATTGTCGAATCGGATCACGGATGCACCACGGGTCGCCGGGGGTAGATGAGCGTGACCATACGCGAACCGGGTAGGGCACCGCAGTCACCGACCGTGGTTGCGCCATGGATGTGCCGTTTTGTACCGACCCCCGCGCCACCACTCCTGTGGCACTGAACCGCGCGGCCTCCGGAGGAACCTGGCACAGTGGAGAGGGGAACATTCCCGTCCCCACGAACGTTGGGTACGTGGAACCGGCGCAAGGAGGGCAAGCGCATGACGTACGACCGGCTGGTGTGCGCGAACTGCGCGGCCCCCGTGAGCGAGGGCCGCTGCCCCGTGTGCCGCGCGAACCGCGAGCGGCTGCAGCAGGAGAACTTCCTCGCGAATCTGAACCCGATGGCGCTGATCGCCCTGCTGACGGTGCTGATCGCGGCGGTGGCCCTGCTGGCGCACCAGACCGCCTGAGGGCGCACCGGAGCACGCAAGGGCGTACGCGCCCCCGAAGACACGGCCGAGGGCCCGGAGCGTTGCACTCCGGGCCCTCGACCTCGTACTGCGCCTACGGTCCGTAGGGGCGTGCCTACCGTCAGGCGGCGGCGCCGCCCCGGCCGCCCATGAGGCGCGGCAGGACGCGGAAGCCGACACCGCCGGCGATCATCGTGGCGGCGCCGAGCACCAGGAAGGTGGTCTGCGCGGCACCCGTCTCGGCGAGCTCCGGGCCGCCGGCCTGGGCCTGCTGCGGGGCCGGGGTGTTGTCCGAGCCGATGTCGGTGAGGGACGAGGAGCCCTCCTGCTGCGGGGAGGTCCCGCCGTCGGGGTCGGCGTTGTTGCCGCCGCCGTTGTTGCCGCCGTTGGCGTTGCCGTTGCCGTTGCCGTTGCCGCCACCGTTGCCGTTGTCGCCGCCGGTGCCGCCGCCGTTGCCGTTGCCCGGGTTGGTGGGCTGGCTCGTCGGGTCCTCGGTCGGCTCGGTGGGCTCGTCCGTGGGGTCGGTGGGCTGGTCGGTCACCGGCGGGTCGGTCGGGAGGCCGGTCGGCGGGTCCGTCGGAAGCTCGGTCGGAACCGGCGGAGTGGTGGGCGGAGTCGGGACGGGCGACTCGTCGGCGCACAGGATGCCGAGCAGGCAGTCGTCGGTCTCCGCGGCGGATGCGGCGCCGGCGGCGGTCAGCGAGGCACCGGCGGCGATCACGGCGCCGGCCGCTATCCGCGCGACACGGATCCGCGTCTTCTTCGTCATGTGGTTGCTACCCCCAGTAGCTCATCGTCATTAGGCAGCGCTCGGGGCTGTGCTCGACGGGGACAGCTGCGGTGAAAAGCCCCCCGGTTCACATGCGCCCCAGAGACACGCATGCCGCGCTTTACCCTTCCCATTTTTCAAAGACACGTCAAGGGCGTTTGCGTGCACCATGTCCAACTACGGGGGCTATGCCGGGACTCTGAGCCTGTGAGTGTGATGTAAAACCCAGACATGCCGGCACAGAAGCGGGCACAGAAAAGGCAACTGCCGCTCTGACGTCGGCAGTTGCCTTGTCGACAAACTTACTTCTCCTGCTGCTTGCGCCAGCGAATTCCGGCTTCGAGGAACCCCTGGATCTCGCCGTTGAACACGGCCTCGGGGTTGCCGACCTCGAATTCGGTGCGCAGGTCCTTGACCATCTGGTACGGGTGCAGCACGTAGGAACGCATCTGGTTGCCCCAGGAGTTGCCGCCGTCGCCCTTGAGGGCGTCCATCTTGGCCTGCTCCTCCTGGCGGCGCCGCTCCAGCAGCTTGGCCTGGAGGACGTTCATCGCCGTGGCCTTGTTCTGGATCTGCGAGCGCTCGTTCTGGCAGGAGACGACGATGCCGGTGGGGAGGTGGGTGATGCGCACCGCGGAGTCCGTGGTGTTCACGCCCTGGCCGCCGGGGCCCGAGGAGCGGTACACGTCGATCCGCAGCTCGCTCTCGTCGATGTCGACGTGGTCGGACTGCTCGACCACGGGCAGGACCTCGACGCCGGCGAACGACGTCTGCCGCCGGCCCTGGTTGTCGAAGGGCGAGATGCGCACGAGGCGGTGCGTGCCCTGCTCGACGGAGAGCGTGCCGTACGCGTAGGGCGCCTGGACGGCGAAGGTGGTCGACTTGATGCCGGCCTCTTCCGCGTACGACGTCTCGTAGATCTCGGTCTTGTAGCCGCGCTGCTCCGCCCACCGCAGGTACATGCGCTGGAGCTTCTCGGCGAAGTCGGCGGCGTCGACGCCACCGGCCTCGGCGCGGATGTTCACCAGGGCCTCACGGGAGTCGTACTCGCCGGACAGGAGGGTGCGGACCTCCATCTCGTCGAGCGCCTTCTTCACGGCGGTGAGCTCGGACTCGGCCTCGGCGCGGGTGTCCGGGTCGTCCTCCTCCTCGGCCATCTCGAAGAGGACGCCGAGGTCGTCGATACGACCGCGCAGGGCCTCGGCCTTCCGCACCTCGGCCTGGAGGTGGGACAGCTTGCTGGTGATCTTCTGCGCCTCATCGGGGTTGTCCCAGAGGGACGGCGCGGCCGCCTGCTCCTCGAGCACGGCGATGTCTGCCCTCATCTTGTCGAGGTCCAGAACGGCCTCGATCGACTCCATGGTCGAGGAGAGGGACTTGAGCTCTTCGGATACGTCGACGACTGCCACGCCCTCCAGCGTAACGGCTCCGCCCGGCGGGCAGCGCCGGGCGGCCGGTGCGGGCAGGCGCCGCCCGGGGTCAGGGGGACTGGGGCGCCGAGTTCTTCGTGTCCTGGGGAGGCGTCCCCCCGCCGTCGTCCGACGAGGAGAGCCAGGCCCCGACGCCGACCGCCGCGGCCAGGGCGACCGCGCCGGCGCCCAGGGCCACCCGGCGGCGCCGGGTCGCGGCGCGGTTGCGGGCCGAGCCGGGGCGGGGGGCGCCCGCCGCGCGAGGGGCCCGGGCCGTGCCGTGGGCGCCGCCGGCCAGCTCGTCGGGGGCCGGGACGCGCATCGAGGTGTGGGTGTCCCGGTTGGAGTCGGCCGGCTTCGCGCCCGGCACCAGGGGGACCGCGCCCCGCCGCCGGACCTGCTTGCCGGCCGGTGCCGGTCCGGCCGGCTGCTCCTCCCGGTCGGCCTCCTCGGCCTGCTCGGTGTCCGGCTCGTCGACCTCCAGCGGCGGCATGCCCGCCAGCATCGGCAGCAGCTCCCGCAGGCGCGCCCCTAGCTCGGAGGCCCGCAGCCGGGAGGCCGGGGCCTTGGCGAGGCACTGCACGAGCAGTTGCCACAGCTCGTCGGGGATGCCGGGCAGCGGGACGACCGTCTCCGTGACGTGCCGGCGCAGGACCGCGCCCGGGTGGCCGCCGCCGAACGGCGTGAAGCCCGCGAGCAGCTCGTAGAGGACCGTGGCGAGCGCGTAGATGTCGACGGAGGCGCGCGGGGGCAGGCCCTCGACGATCTCCGGGGCGAGGTAGTCCGGCGTGCCGATGATCTTCGTGGCCTTGGTGCGGCGCGGGGTGTCGATGAGCTTCGCGACGCCGAAGTCGGTGAGCAGCGCGCGGTGGGAGCCGCCGGGGCCGAGCGGGCCCTGCATGTCCAGCAGGACGTTCTCAGGCTTGACGTCCCGGTGCACGACACCGGCGGCGTGCGCGGCCGCCAGCCCGTCGGCGATGTCGGCCGCGATCGCCACGGCCGCCTCGGGGGCGAGGCGCCGGTCCCGGTCCAGGCGGGTGCGCAGGTCCGTGCCGCGGACGAGGTCCATGACGAGGGCCAGGTCGTTGCCGTCGACGACCAGGTCGCGCACGGACACCACGTGCGGATGCTCCAGACCGAGCAGGGCCGTGCGCTCCTGGACGAAGCGCCCGACGAGTTCCTGGTCGGACGCGAGGTCCTCGCGCAGCAGCTTGATGGCGACGGGGCCTTCGGGGCCCTCACCCAGCCACACCGTGCCGGCGCTGCCCCGCCCCAGGACCTGGTGGGCGGTGTACCGGCTGCCGATCTTCCGTGCCAAGGCTGCTCCTACCGACGCGTGTTGTCGCTAAAACTACGCGGCCGAGGAGCCAACCTTCACCGCCCGGGCGGAAATCACCCGCCAGGTGTCGACAAATCACCAACCCCGCAGGGCGGTTCGGGTCAGTTCGTGCCCGAACCGCTCCCGCCGAGCTTCTCGAACCAGCCGGTCACCGTGGAGAACCAGTCGGTGAGCTGGTCCCAGTAGCCCTTGGTGGTGCCGATCCACTCCTGGAGCGGGCTCAGCTCCCAGATCAGCCAGCCGGCGACGAACAGGATGACGATCGTGAACAGGCAGCCCTTCAGGCACCCGAGGCCGGGGATGCGCATCGGGTTGGCGCTGCGCTGCCTCGGCTGCCGGGGCTCGCGCTGGGGCCGCTGCGGCTGCTGGGGCTGGGCCGGGGGCGCCGGCGGGGCGTAGCGCTGCGGCGGCTGGGGCCGCTGGGGCTGCGGCGGCTGGGGGGCGTACTGCTGGGGCTGCTGCGGTTGCGGGTGGCCGTAGCCGGGGCCGGGCGGGGGCGCCTGGCGGCGCGGGGGCTGCTGCTGCGGCCGGGCGACCTGGCGCTGGGGGCGGCGGCGCAGCGGGTCCTGGCCCGGGTCGAGGTACTGGACCTGCGTCTGCTCGTTGCGGTCGCGGGCGGCCCGCAGCTGGTTCTGCCAGGGGTGCGGGTCATCGGGACCGCCCTGGCCCTGCTGGCCGGGGTGACCGGGCGTGCCCGGCGGGACCGGCGGCATGACGGCGGTCGGGTCGGCCGCGCCCCGGTTGGGGAGCACGGCGGTGGGGTCGGCGGCGCCGGCCGGGCCGCCGGTGTGCGGCATGACGCTGGTCGCGGCGTTCGGGTCGTAGGAGCCCGCGCCCTGCGGCAGGACCTGGGTCGGGTCGGCCGCGCCGGGCGTGTCCGGCACCGGCGCGGGGGCCGGGTCGGGCACCAGGAGCGCGCCGACGCCCTCGGCGGCGGCGATCTGCGCGGAGTTCGCGTGCACGCCGATGCCCTCGGCGACGACGCGCAGGCCCCGGGCGAGGTTCTCGGCGCTGGGCCGCTCGTCCGGGTTCTTGCGCAGGCAGCGCTCGATGACCGTCCACAGCGGGTCGGGAACGGTGGAGGGGCGGCGCGGCTCGGCGCTCAGGTGCTGGTGCAGCACCTCCAGGGCGGAGCCGCCGGCGAACGGCGGGCGGCCGGTGACCAGCTCGTACAGCAGGATGCCGGCGCCGTAGATGTCGACCGCGGAGGTCTGCGGGCGGCCCTCGGCGGACTCCGGGGCGACGTACGCGGGCGTGCCGACGAACTCCTGGGTGCGGGTCAGGCCCGGGGAGTCGGCGAGGCGGGCGATGCCGAAGTCGGTCAGCAGCGGGTGCATCTGCCCGTCGTACTGCTGGAGCAGCACGTTGGCCGGCTTGAGGTCGCGGTGGACGACGCCGTCGGCGTGGCTGGCGGCGAGGGCGTCGGCGATCTGGGCGGTGAGCAGCGCCGCGGCGACGGGCGTGAAGGGCCCGTTCTCGCGCAGGTAGCGGTGCAGGTCGGGGCCCTCGACGAGGTCCATGACCAGCGCCAGCAGCTCGCCCTCCACGACCAGGTCGCGGACCCGGACGATGTTCGGGTGGGTCAGCCGGAGCAGGACGGAGCGCTCCCGGAGGAACCGCATGACGATGTCCGGGTCGCTCGCCAGCTCCTCCTTGAGGACCTTGATCGCGACGGTCTCGCCGGGCTGGCCCGGCACGGCCGCCTCGGCGCCCGCGGTCTCGCGCTGGCGGGCTCGCCAGACGGTGCCCGTGGCGCCGCGTCCGAGCGGCTCCTCGAGCAGGTACTTGCTGCCTACCGGCCGCACGTCATGCGCTCCCTGGTGCTTGCCTTGCCTGCTGGCCTGTCCGATCCACTGTAGTGCCGGGCGGCCGGGGACCGGAGTGTCGTCTTTCTGTGGGTCTCCTGTGGTCTTACGTATCGGTTCCCACACCCGTTCGAAGGAAAGACGCTCACCTCGGTCTTGTGGTTGCCGGTAACGAACGTGACTGATCTCAACCGGTCGCCTGTGGGTCATCTCTCAGGCACTTTTGCGGGCAGAGCCGACCAATCAAGATCACTTGTTCCGGAGCGAGGGGCGCGGTGTCAGTGGCAGGTGCGAGGATGCGTGCAGTACTGGCCGACGTGCTGGGGCGGGGTGGGGGACTCCGCGCCCGGGCAGAAGGGACCGCTGACGGCGATGCAGATCCGGCTGACCGTCGTAGACCCACTGGGCCCGTCGGCGCCGGGGCGGGACCGCGCCCCGCGCAGCGACGTCCTGGTCACGGCGCCGGCCGGTACGGCGCTCGCGGCGGTGGCCTCGGCGCTCGCCCAGGTGGTGTCCGGCGGTGACGGCTCGGGCACGCCCGTGCTGTACGCCGGGGAGCAGCGGCTCGACGCGCAGCGCTGCACGCTCGGCGAGCCCCCGCTGACCGACGGTGCCGTGCTGTCCGTGGGCGCGCCCGGGGAGCCGGAGCCGCATCCCGAGTGGGACGACGCCCCGGCCCAGCTCCAGGTGGTCGCCGGGCCCGACGCGGGCGGCGTCCACCTCCTGCACGGCGGCGAGATCCGCATCGGCCGCTCCGCCGACGCGGACGTGCCCCTCGACGACCCGGACGTGTCCCGGCTGCACTGCGCGGTGACGGTCGGCGCGGACGGCCGCGTCTCGGTAGCCGACCTGGACTCGACGAACGGCACGACGCTGGACGGCACGCGCGTGGGCAGCCGTGCGGTGCGGTTCGCGCCGGGGGCGCTGCTGCGGATCGGCGAGTCGGCCCTGCGGCTGGCTCCCGCCGGGGGGCCGTGGGGCGGCCGGGTGGAGACGACTCCGGACGGGGAGGGGCACGTGCGCGTGCCGGGGCCTGCGGACAGCGCGCCGCCCTCGTACGCGCGCGGGGCGGGCTCTGCGGCGGCTGGGACGTCTGGTGTGACGGGTCGTGCGTCGGCTGGGACGTCCGGTGTGGCGGGCTCTGCGTCGGCCGGGCCGTCTGGTGTGGCGGGCCCTGCTTCGGCCGGGACATCCGGCGTCCCGGGCCCTGCGTCGGCTGGGACGTCCGGTGTGGCGGGCTCCGGGCCGTCCGGTGTCGCAGGCCCCGGGCCGTCCGGTGTCGCGGGCCCCGGGCCGTCCGGCCCCACGCATCACGCCCATGGCTCGGCGGCCTGGGGTACGCCGGGTGCCACGGGCCGGGGTTCCGGTGAGGCCGCGGTGCCGGGGCGGGGCGGGGCGTCGGGGCAGGCCGTCGTGCCGGGGCAGGGCGGTGCGCCGCGGATCGAGGGCGGTCCGGCGAGCGCTGGTTCCGCAGGGCCGCAGGCGCCCAGCCAGGGCAGCGGGGCCCGTCCTGCGGGCAATGGCGGGGTCCACTCGATGGGCGGCGGGGCCCACCCGGGGAGTAGCGGCGATGAGGTGCGCTCGGGGGGCGGCGGCAGCGGTGTCCACCCAGGGGGCAGCGGCAGCCGGGGCCGTTCGCAGGGCAACGACAGCGCGGGCCGCCCGGGCGGCAGCGGCAGCGGTGTCACCCCGGGGAGCGACTGGAGCGCGGTGCCGCGCCGGGGCGCAGGGGGCGATGTCCCTGCGGGAGGCGGCCCGGGCGGGGTGCCCTCCCAGGGCATCGGAGGCGAAGCCTCCGCAGGGCGCGGCCGGGGCGTGGTGCCCCCTCAGGGCGTCGGCGGTGAGGCGCGTTCGCGGACGTCCGGGGATGCCAGGGATGCCGGGGATGGGCCGCCGGCGGGGACGGCCGGCGCTGCGCACCCCTCGCCCGGGCCGCAGGGAGCGCGCCCGGGTTCGCCGGAGCGCTGGCTCCGGGCCCCCCAGCAGCGAGGTGCGGCGCGGCCGGGCAGCGGTGATGGTGACACGCACGTGGGACGTTCCGGGGCCGGGGCGTCCGGCCATACGTCCCCGGACGGCGGTGGTGCGCGTAACGAGACGACGTACGACACCGGGCGCCCCCGCACTGGAACCGCGGACGGGTCGGCTACCCCGCACGCGCCCTCCCCCACCGGAACCGACAACCAGATCCACCCGGACGAACGCACCGGGCGCGGACACGACGGCGCCCACGGGCAGGCCACCCCGCACACGCGGGGCCTTCCCACCGGCCCGGACCAGCCCACCGGACGCGACCACGACCACACCCACGGGCAGGCCGCGCCTCACACAACTCCTCCCACCGGCACCAACAACCCCAGCCACCCGGACCACCCCACCGGACGCGACCACAACCGCACCCCCGGGTCTGCCGCTCGGGAGGCAGCCGGTCGGGCCGGCGTCGGTGAGTCGGCGGAGGCGCCTGACGGGCGCGCCGGTCGCGGGCGCAAGGGCACTCCTCTCCGGGGTACCGACATACCGTCGGGGACGCGTAAGCGCGGCGGGCTCGGGGCCTGGGCCCGGCGATGGGCCGGCGGGCGTGGTGAGCAGACGGCGGCCGGGCGCGAGGCGTACGGGGACGAACCGGCCGACGTGGTCGCCGAGCGCCCGGTCCTCACGCCGGCGGTGCCGGAGACCTGGCCGGACCCGGCCGCGCTGCTGCTGACGGCGCTGGGCCCGGGCCCCCGGCTGTGGGAGCGCGGTCCGGGGCACCCCGAGGCGCTCGCCGTGCGGCTCGGCACGGCCGACCGGGCGGCCCCGGACGGCTCGGGCCTGCTGCCCGCCGTGCCGGTGACAACCGGGCTGCGCGAGGTCGGCGCGCTGGGGCTGGCCGGGCCGCGGACGCGGCTCGCCGGGCTGGCTCGTGCCGTGCTGGCGCAGCTCGCCGCGCTGCACTCCCCCGACACGCTGGAGATCGTCCTGATCGCCGCGGACCGCTCCCGTCCCCTGGAGGAGCGCACCGCCGAGTGGTCCTGGCTGGGCTGGCTCCCGCACGTCCGCCCGGGGCACGGCCAGGACTGCCGGCTGCTCCTCGCCCACGACCGCGAACAGGCCGCGGCCCGCACCGACGAGCTGCTGCGCCGCCTGGAGGACCACCTGGCCGATTCGGGAGCGGGGACCGACAGCCCGGTCTCGGGGACCGACAGCCCGGTCGCGCGGCCCGACCGCCTGGTCGCGGGGACCGACAGCCCGGTCGCGCGGCCCGACCGCCCGGTCGCGGGGAGCGGCAGCCCGGTCGCGGGGAGCGGCAGCCCGGTCGCCGGTGCCCCGGGCGCCGCACCGAGCGCCCCCGCGTCCGGCTCCCGTGGGGGCGACAGCCCTGTCCCTCCGCGCGCGAACCGGCCCTCCTGGGCCGTCCGGGACGACGCCCCGGACCCGGCCACCGCGTTCCCGGGGCCCTACACCGTCCTCGTCGTGGACGGCGACCCGGGCGGGGCCGGCCTGCGGGACGCCGTCGCGCGGCTGGCGCTGGAGGGCCCCCGGGCCGGGATCCACGTCGTCTGCCTGGCCGAGACCGCCGCCGCCTCCCCGGCCTCGCCCGTGACGGAGACCTACGAGGCGGCCTGCTCGGTGGCGCCCGCGTTCCGGCAGTGCGGTGCCGTCGCGCTGCTCAGCGGGGACGTGGCGACGGCCCTGCGGCTGATGCGCGTGGCCCGGGTCGGCGGCGACGGCTCACCGGCCGGCCCCGTCGGCCACGGCACCATCGCCACCGTCGACGCCGTCTCCCCGGCGTGGGCCGAGCGGTTCGCGCGGGCGCTGGCGCCGCTGCGCCCGGACGGCACGGCGAGCGAGCCCCAGCCGCGCGTCTCCGCACCGCTGCCCCAGGCGGCCCGGCTGCTGGACGAGCTGGGCCTCGCCCGGGCCACCCCGGCCTCGCTGATGGCGCGCTGGGCGGACGCCGCCGACGACACCGACGCGCTGGGCGGACGGGTGCGCGCGGTGCTGGGCGCCGGACCGCGCGGCCCGGTCTGCGCGGACCTCGCGGCCCAGGGGCCGCACCTGCTGATCGAGGGCCCGCCGGGCAGCGGCCGTACGGAGCTGCTGCGGGCGGTCGTCGCCTCGCTGGCCGCCGCCGAGCGGCCGGACCGCCTGGGCATCGTGCTGGTCGACGGCCGGGGCGGCCCGGGCGCGGGCGGCGGGCACGGCGAGGGACTGCGGGTCTGTACGGACGTACCGCATGTCACCACGCACCTCACGGCGCACGACCCGGTGCGGATGCGCGAGTTCGCGCAGTCCCTGACCGCCGAGCTGAAGCGGCGCGCCGAGCTGCTGGGGCGGTCCGACTTCGCCGAGTGGCACACCGGGCGCGAGCTGTCGGGCCGTATGGTCGCCCAGCGCACGGCCACGGCCCGGGGCGGGGCGCCGGCCGAGGCCGGGGCCGGCGACCTCGACAGCCCGCCCAGTTCCACGATGCGGCTGCGGCCCGGCGGGGCCCGGCGGCAGCCGGAGGCGGCGGCGCCCCCGCTCCCCCGGCTCGTCGTGGTCGTCGACGACCTGGACGCGCTGGTCTCCCCCGCGCTGGGCTCGACCGGCCGCCCCGCGGCCGGGTCGGTGATGCGTGCGCTGGAGGCCGTGGCCCGGGACGGCGAGCGGCTCGGCGTGCACCTGGTGGCGGCCACCGGGCCGTGCGCCCGCACGGCGGAGACGGAACCGGCGCGCCGGGCCACCCTGCGCGTCACGCTCGACACCCCGGCCCCCGGCCCGGACGAGCCGGCGCCCGGCCGGGGAAGCCTCACGGGCGCGGACGGGCGGGCGACCCCGTTCCAGGGCGGCCGGGTCACCGGCCGGATCCCCCGGACGGCGACGCTGCGCCCCACGGTCGTACCGCTGGAATGGCACCGCATGGGTGACCCTCCGGCCCGGCGTCCGGTGCGGGAGCTCGGAAACGGCCCGACCGACCTGGCACTGTTGGCCAGCGCGCTGGAAAGGGCGGCGCGGGAGGTCGCGGCGGCGAAGGTGCCGTCCCTTCTGTGACTCGGGACGGCCCCAACCGCACCCGGCGGCACGGGGAGGGCCGCGCCCCTGGTCACGAGGGTGTCACGATCCCCCGCTTGACAGCCGACGCCATCTTGCCGCCCCCGTACACCCGGGCGTAGACCAGATCGCACGGGAGCGCGCTCGACGTTCGACGAGGAACGAAGAACGGGGCAGTCATGCGCATGACGAGCAGCACCATCCGGAAACGCTGGTCGCCCGAGCGGGACAAGGCGACCCCCAAGCACCGCAGAGCCGCCAAGGCCGCGGCAGCCGTCGCCGCGGGAGCGCTCGCGCTCTCGCTCACCGCCTGCGGAGGCGCCGACGACGGGAACAGTGAACCCCAGGGCAACACCGAGGAGACCACCGACAACGTCACCCTTCCCAAGCTGGACGGGACGAGCCTGGAGATCGCCGCCGTGTGGACCGGCGCCGAACAGGCCAACTTCAAGAAGGTCCTTTCGGAGTTCGAGAAGCGCACGGGCGCCAAGGTCACGTTCATCCCCGCCCAGGACCCGATCATCAACTTCATCGGTTCGAAGGTGGCCGGCGGGCAGCCGCCGGACATCGCGATGCTGCCACAGCCGGGCGCCATCAAGCAGGCCGTGGACCGCGGCTGGGCCAAGCCGCTCGGCGCCGACGCCCTCAAGGAGCTCGGCGAGAACTACTCGCAGGGCTGGCAGGACATCGGCAAGGTCGGCGGCAAGCAGTACGGCGTCTACTACAAGGCCGCCAACAAGTCCCTGATCTGGTACAACAACCAGGTCTTCGAGAACGCCGGGGCGAGCGAGCCCGAGACCTGGCCGGACCTGCTGAAGACGGCACAGACGGTCTACGACTCCGGCGTCACCCCGTTCTCCGTCGGCGGCGCCGAGGGCTGGACGCTGACCGACTGGTTCGAGAACGTCTACCTCTCCCAGGCCGGGCCGGAGAAGTACGACCAGCTGGCCAAGCACGAGATCAAGTGGACGGACCCGTCCGTGAAGGACGCGCTGACCACCCTCGCGCAGGTCTGGGGCAAGACCGACTACATCGCGACCGGGGCGTTGCAGACCGACTTCCCGGCCTCCGTCACGCAGGTCTTCACCGGCGGGGACCAGCCCAAGGCGGCCATGGTCGCGGCGGGCGACTTCGCGCAGGTCAACATCCCGCAGAACATGAAGGTGGGCACGGACGCGAAGGTGTTCCCGTTCCCGGCGGTCGGTGACAGCGGTCCGGTGGTCTCGGCCGGTGACGCGGCCGTGATCCTGGAGGACTCGAAGGGGGCGCAGGCCCTGGCCACCTGGCTGGCCTCGCCGGACGCGGCACAGATCCAGGCGAAGCTCGGCGGCTACCTGTCGCCGAACAAGAACGTGCCGAACTCCGCGTACCCCAACGCGGTGCAGCAGCGGATCGCCAAGTCGCTCATCGACGCCGGTGACGACTTCCGCTTCGACATGTCCGACCAGGCCCCGCAGGCCTTCGGCGGCACGCCCGGCAAGGGTGAGTGGAAGATCCTCCAGGACTTCCTGAAGAACCCGAAGGACGTGGCGGGTACGCAGCAGAAGCTGGAGGCCGAAGCGGCCGCGGCCTACGGAGGCTGACGGCATGACGTCGGCCACGGCGGCAGGGGGCGTCAAGCCCCCTGCCGCTCCCAAGTCGCGCAAGAGTGTGACCGGCACCCGCAGGATGGTCGCGGCGCTGTTCCTGCTGCCCGCGCTCGTCCTGCTCGGCGCGCTCGTGGTGTACCCGATCGGGTACTCGGTGGTCCGCAGCTTCTACGACCAGTCCGGCGACGGCTTCGCCGGAATCGACAACTACAAGGCCCTCTTCACCGACGAGGGCATCCGCACCGCGCTGAAGAACAACATCTTCTGGGTGGTGTTCGCGCCGACGGTCGCCACGGCCCTCGGCCTGATCTTCGCGGTGCTGACCGAACGGGTGCGCTGGGGCACGGCCTTCAAGCTGGTCGTCTTCATGCCGATGGCGATCTCGATGCTGGCGGCGGGCATCATCTTCCGCCTGGTGTACGACCAGGACCCGGACAAGGGCGTGGCGAACGCGGTGTGGGTGGGCGTGCACGACACGTTCGCCCAGGCGTCGGCGTTCCCGAAGGCCCACCCGGGCCGGGAGTCGCCGCTGGAGGCGGCGGGCGGCGGCGCGTTCATCACGAAGTCGCCCGTCCGCGTCGGCGAGGCGGTCTCGCTGCCGATGGTGGGCGTCGCGCCGGACCTGATGCCGGACGGCGCGAAGCCGGCGGCGGCGCCGAAGCCCGAGCCGGACAAGGTCACCGGCACGACCTGGCAGGACTTCACGCGCGGCAAGGGCGTCGGCAAGCTCAACAGCGTCGACGCGTCCGAACTGGGCTACGCCGGGATGCGCATCGAGGCCGTGAAGGACGGCCGGGTCGTGGCCTCCACCACGGCCGGCGGCGACGGCACCTTCACGCTGCCGGCCTCGGCCGACGGGGCACAACTGCGGCTCCCGGACAGCAACTTCAAGGAGCCGTACAACGGCCTGGACTGGCTCGGCCCGTCCCTGGTCACGCCGTCCATCATCGGCGCGTACATCTGGATGTGGGCGGGCTTCGCGATGGTGCTGATCGCGGCCGGACTCGCGGGCGTGCCCCGGGAGCTGCTGGAGGCCGCCCGGGTCGACGGGGCGAGTGAGTGGCAGGTGTTCCGACGGGTCACGGTGCCGCTGCTGGCGCCGGTCCTCGCGGTCGTCACCGTCACCCTGATGATCAACGTGCTGAAGATCTTCGACCTGGTCTTCATCATCGCCCCCGGCTCCGCCCAGGACGACGCGAACGTGCTCGCCCTGGAGCTGTACCGCAAGGGCTTCTCCGAGGACCAGCCGGGCATCGCCAGCGCCATCTCGGTGTTCCTGCTGCTGCTCGTGATCCCGGTGATGTGGTTCAACGTACGGCGGCTGCGGCGGGAGGTCAGGCGATGACCGCGGACACGGGCAGTCTGCCCGGCAAGGCGGCGCGGCCCACCGGCTCGGTGAAGGCGAGGCAGTCGCTGGGGTCCCGGCTGGTCGAGGGGGTCAGCGGCGGGCTCGTGCGGGTGTTCCTCATCGTGGTCGGTCTGTTCTGGCTGGTGCCGACGATCGGTCTCCTGCTGGCCAGTCTCCGCTCGCCGGAGGACATCGCGGCGAGCGGCTGGTGGAAGGTGTTCACCGAACCGTCGCAGATGACCTTCGACAGCTACTCGAAACTGCTGGAGAACGAGGACATCACCAGCAGCCTGGTCAACACGGTGTGGATCACCGTCCCGGCGACCCTGCTGGTGGTGATCATCGGCTCGCTGGCGGGCTACGCCTTCGCCTGGATGGAGTTCCCGGGCCGGGACTGGTGGTTCCTGGGCGTGGTCGGCCTGTTGGTCGTGCCCGTGCAGGTCGCGCTGATCCCGATCGCCGAACTCTTCGGCACCATCGGCATCTTCGGCTCGGTGACCGGCGTGGTCCTCTTCCACGTCGGCTTCGGTCTGCCGTTCGCGGTGTTCCTGCTGCGGAACTTCTTCGCGGAGATCCCGAGGGAGCTGCTGGAGGCCGCGCGGCTGGACGGGGCGGGCGAACTGCGCCTGTTCTTCCGGGTCGTGATGCCGCTGGGCGCTCCGGCGATCGCCTCGCTCGGCATCTTCCAGTTCCTGTGGGTGTGGAACGACATGCTGGTGGCGCTGATCTTCTCGGACTCCGGGAGCCAGCCGATCACGGTCGCACTCCAGACGCAGGTACGGCAGTTCGGCAACAACATCGACGTGCTGGCGCCCGGCGCGTTCATCTCGATGGTGGTCCCGCTGGCCGTCTTCTTCGCGTTCCAGCGGCAGTTCGTGTCCGGCGTGATGGCGGGCGCGGTGAAGTAGCGCTCAGGACAATGCAGTTGGAGGGGCGGGCCGGGAGCGGTCCGCCCCTTCGGCGTTCCCCCGGATGCCGTAGCCGCCGTAACCAACCCGGCCCACCGGCCGTTCCCGGGCCGAACGCCCGCGCCGACCGATGGATGGCCTCTTGCCCAGGTTCAGTGTCATTGTCCCCGCGTACCAGGTTCAGGCGTACCTGCACGAGTGCCTCGAATCGGTGCTCTCCCAGTCCTGTCCCGATCTGGAACTGATCGTCGTCGACGACTGCTCGCCGGACGCGTGCGGCGCGATCATCGACGAGTTCGCCGCCCGCGACGCGCGCGTCCACCCCGTCCACCTGCCGCAGAACGTCGGCCTGGGCCGCGCCCGCAACGCCGGCGTGGCCCACGCGAGCGGCGACTACCTGCTGTTCCTCGACAGCGACGACACGCTCACGCCCGACGCGTTGCGCTCCATCGCCGACCGGCTGAAGGAGACGGGCGATCCGGACGTCCTGGTCTTCGACTACGCGCGCACCTACTGGACGGGCGAGGCGGTCCGCAACCAGGCGGCGCTGCAGCTCACCGAGGAGGGCCCGGCCCCGTTCCGCCTGGAGGACCGGCCGGGGCTGCTGCGGCTGCTGATGGTCGCGTGGAACAAGGCGTACCGGCGGGAGTTCGTCGAGGAGAAGGGGTTCGCCTTCCCGCCCGGCTGGTACGAGGACACGCCGTGGACGTACCCGGTGCTGATGACCGCGGAGTCGATCGCGACGCTCGACCGGGTCTGCGTGCACTACCGGCAGCGGCGGCAGGGCAGCATCCTGCGCACCACCAGCGAACGGCACTTCGACGTCTTCGAGCAGTACGACCGGGTGTTCGCGTTCCTCGACGAGCGGCCCGAACTGGCGCAGTGGCGGCCGGTGTTGTTCCGCCGCATGGTGCACCACCTGGCGATCGTGTACTCCCGGCGGGACCGGCTGCCCCGGGGCTCGCGCGCGGCCTTCCTGCGCCGGGCCCGCGCCCACTACCGCCGCTACCGCACGCCCGGGACGCCCGGTCCCCTGCGCGCCCGGGTACACCACACGCTGATCCGCTTCGGCCTGCACCGCACCTACCGGGCCCTGAAGCTGGCGTCGGCCGCGCACCGCTCCGCCGCCCGGATCACCGGCGGGCTCGGGCGGGGGCTGCGGTCCGCCGCGCTGCGGGCCCACTACCGGGTGCAGCGCTGCCTCCCGCTGCGCGCCGACCGTGCCGTCTTCACCGCGTACGACGGCCGCGGCCACAGCTGCAACCCGGGCGCGCTGGAGGCCGCGTTCCGCGACCTCGCCCCGCACATCCGCACGGCGTGGATCGCCCGTCCCGAGCACCACCACACGATCCCGCCCGGCCCGCGCCGCCTCGTCCCCGGCACGGCCGCCTACTGGACGGCGCTCGCCCGCTCCCGGTACCTGGTCAGCAACACCGACTTCGACGACCGCCTGGTCAAGCGCCGGGGCCAGGTCCTGATCCAGACCGGGCACGGCACCCCGCTGGGGCACCTCGGGCTCGACCTCCAGGAGCGCCCGGCGGCGGCCCGCGGCCGGGACTTCGCCCGGCTCCTCAAGGGCGTCGAGCAGTGGGACTACGTGCTGTCCGCGAACCGCCACACGACCCTGACCCACGAGCGCGTCCACCCCGGCCGCTACACCACGCTGGAGTACGGCTACCCCCGCAACGACGTGTTCCGCACGGCGACCCCGGCGGACGTGGCCCGGCTGCGCGCCTCGCTCGGGGTCCCCGAGGGCGCGGTGGCGATCCTGTACGCGCCGACCCGCCGCGACTACCGCCGCTCCCCGCGCCACACCCTCGACCTGCAGCGGATCGTGCGCCGCCTGGGCCCGCGCTTCGTCGTCCTGGCCCGCGCCCACCACGCCTACGGCGGCCCGCTGACCACGACCTGCGGCCGGGTCGTCGACGTCAGCGACCACCCGAGCGTGGAGTCGCTCTGCCTGGCCTCGGACGCCCTGGTCACGGACTACTCGTCGCTGATGTTCGACTACGCCAACCTGGACCGGCCGATCGTGATCCACGCCGACGACTGGGAGGCGTACGAGGCGGCCCGCGGCACCTACTTCGACCTGCGTTCCTTCCCGCCCGGCGCGATCGCGCGGGGCGAGGACGAACTGATCGACATCTTCGCCACCGGCCACTGGCGCGGCTCCCGGTCGGCGCAGCTGCGGGCGGCGTTCCGCGAGCGGTTCTGCACCTACGACGACGGCCGGGCCGCCGAGCGGGTCGTGCGCCGGGTCGTCCTCGGCGAGTCGGACCTGCCGCCGGTCGTCCCGCTGGCCGAGCGCCGGCCGGTGCCGTCGGCGGCGGCCTCGATGGTCCGCGAGCCGCTCGCCACGGTGCCGCAGCCGGCCGGTTCCGCGGCCGTCACCGACCGCCTCTGAACTCGGTTCTCACTCCGGGGAGTCCCATGCCCTCCAGCCCGTCGCGGCCGACACCCAGCCGGCCGCCCTCCTGGCGCCCGTCCGGGCGCCCGGGCCGCCCGCGCGCGGCCTGAGGCGGCCCGCAGTCTCCTGAAGGCCCTCGACAGAAAGAGCAGAATGCCCCGCTTCAGCATCGTCGTCCCGTCCCATGGGGTCGCGGGCCGGCTGTCCCAGGCGCTGGACTCGGTCCTCGCCCAGTCGTTCGGCGACTTCGAGCTGATCCCGGTGTGCGACGCACCCGACGCACCGGCGGCGGACGTCGTCGCCGGGTACGCCGAGCGGGACTCCCGGGTGACGCCGGTGCACTCCCCGCCGTCGGCCGGTCTGGCCGGGGCGCGCAACACCGGGCTGCGGTCGGCGGTCGGCGGCCACGTGCTGTTCCTCGACGGCGACGACGTCCTGGCCCCGGGGGCGCTGGCCGCGCTGGACGCCCGGCTGGGCGAGACCGGCGACGTGGACGTCCTGTACTTCGGGCACGAGCGCACCCCCTGGTGGGAGGGCGAGCCGACCAACCCGGCGGCCCCGCTGCTGGCCAGGACACCGGACCGGGCCTTCGCCCCCGGTGAGGCCCCGCAGCTGACGGGCGTGGCGCTCCCGGCGTGGAGCGCGGCCTACCGCCGGGCCTTCCTCACCGAGCGGGACATCACCTTCCCCGGGGACCACTTCACCGACGTCGGGTTCGGCGGTCTCGTCGCCCTGCGGGCGGAGCGCGTGGCGGCGCTGCGCACGGTCGTCGTCCGGCATCTGCTGCGCCGGCAGGGCAACCGGCTGAACCTGCCGGGCGGGCACCACACCGAGCTGCTCGACCAGACCGAGCTGGTGCTGACGCGGGCGGCTGAGGGGGAGCTGCCGGTGGAGCGGCTGCGGCCGCTGTTCGAGCAGCTCTTCGCCACCGTGCTGAAGACGGCCGCGCACCCCCGGCGGCTGCCGTCCGGGCGGCGCGCCTTCTTCCGGCGGGCGAGCGCGCTCTACCGGCGGCACCGCCCCGCCGGCTACCAGGCGCCCGGCGGCAGCCTCGGCGTCCAGCACCGGCTGCTGGCGTCCGGCTCGTACGCGGCGTTCCGCGCCCTGCGCGCCGCGAACCGGGGAGCACTGCGGGCCGCCGCGCTGCTCCCCCGCCCGCGCGGGCTGCGCACCCGGCTGCGCTACGCGGCACAGCTGCGCCTCCCGCTCGACCGGAACCTGGTCGTGTACTGCGCGTACTGGGGCCGCGGCTACGCCTGCAACCCGGCCGCGATCCACGCCGCGGCCCGCGAACTCGCCCCGCACCTGCGGGCGGTGTTCCTGGTGGAGCCGGACGCGGTGGGCAGCATGCCGCCGGGGGTGGAGTACGCGGTGATCGGCAGCCGGAAGTACTGGCGGGTGCTGGCCCGCGCCAAGTACCTCGTGAACAACGCCAACTTCGCGGACGCCGTCGTCAAGCGCCGCGGCAGCGTGCACCTGCAGACGCAGCACGGCACGCCGCTGAAGACGATGGGCGCCGACCAGGCGACGTACCCCGTGGTGGCCGCGGCGACCGGGAGCTTCACCAGGCTGCTGGCCCGGGTGGACCGCTGGGACTTCAACCTCACCTCGAACCGGCACTCCACGCAGATGTGGGAGCGGGCGTTCCCCGGCGCGCACGCGACGCTGGAGTACGGCTATCCGCGCAACGACGTCTACTACACGGCGTCCGCCGAGGACATCGCCCGCGTCCGCAAGGAACTGGGCGTCCCCGACGGCAAGAAGGCCCTGCTCTACGCCCCCACCCACCGCGACTACGCCACCGGCTTCGCCTCGGGCCTGGACCTGGCCGAGTTCTGCGAGGCGATCGGCGACGACTACGTGGTCCTGCTGCGCGCCCACTACTTCTACGACCAGGGCTCCTCCCGCGGCGGCGGCCGGATCATCGATGTCACGGGGCACCGCTCCTCGGAGGACGTGTGCCTGGCGGCGGACGCGCTGATCACCGACTACTCGTCGATCATGTTCGACTACGCCAACCTGGACCGGCCGATCGTCGTGTACGCGGACGACTGGGAGGTCTACCGGGAGACCCGGGGCGTCTACTTCGACCTGATGAAGTGCCCGCCCGGCCGGGTGGCCCGTACGCCGGAGGAGCTGGCGGCCGTCTTCCGCGACGGCGGCTGGGCCGACGAGTCCGCCGCGGCCCTGCGCGCCGCGTTCCGGGAGCGCTTCTGTCAGTTCGACGACGGCCGGGCCGCCGAGCGTGTCGTGCGCCGGGTGCTGCTGGGCGAGCCGCCCGAGTCGATCCCGCCCGTGACCCCGCTCGCGGGGCGCGTCCCGGCCCCCGCGGCCGCCACCCTCGTAAGGAGCTGACCGAAGAAGTGCCCCGCTTCAGCATCATCGTCCCCGTCTACAAGGTGCAGGGCTTCCTGCGCGAGTGCCTCGACTCGGTGCTCGGCCAGTCCTACGGCGACTTCGAGGTGATCGCCGTGGACGACCGCTCGCCGGACGGCAGCGGCGCGATCCTCGACGAGTACGCGGCCCGCGATGCCCGGGTGCGGGTGCTGCATCTGCCGGAGAACGTCGGCCTGGGCCGGGCTCGCAACGCCGGACTCGCCGAGGCGGCCGGCGACTACGTCCTGTTCCTCGACAGCGACGACCACTACACGCCGGGCCTGCTGGCGGCCGTCGCCGCGCGCCTGGAGACGACCGGCGACCCGGACATCCTGGTCTTCGACCATGTGCGCACCCACTGGTGGGGCCGGGGCGGGCGCAGCGAGGCGGCGGACCTGCTGGCCGCGGCGGGCCTGGAGACGTTCTCCGTCCGGGAGAGCCCGCAGTACCTGAACCTGTTCCTGGTCGCCTGGAACAAGGCGTACCGGCGGGCCTTCTTCCAGGGGCACGGCCTTCAGTACGCGCCGGGGCTGTACGAGGACGCGCCGGTCACCTACCGGTCGATGGTGCTGGCCGAGCGGATCGCCTGCCTGGACCGGATCGGCGTGGAGTACCGGCAGCGCAGGCAGGGCGCGATCACCAAGACGCCGGGCCGGCGGCACTTCGAGATCTTCCCGCAGTACGAGGGCCTGTTCGCGTTCCTGGAGCAGCGGCCCGACCTCGACTGGGCGCGGCCGCTGCTGCTGGAGCGGGCCCTGGACCACATGCTGTTCGTGCTGGCCCGCGAGGACCGGGTGCGGCCCGCGGACCGGGGCGACTTCTACCGCGAGATCCGCTCCTTCCACCGCCGTCACCTCCCCGAGGGCGGCTTCCCGGAGCCGGACGGCTGGCGCGGGGTGGAGATGCGGCTGCTGGCGTCGGCGCCCTACGCGTCGTACGCCGTGGCGCGGACGCTGCGGGACCTGCGCGCGGCGGCCCTGGGCGGACAGCGGCGGGTGGCCCGGAAGGCGTCGGAGACCGCCCTGCGCGGCTGGTACGCGGTCCAGTCGAAGCGCCCGCTCGATCCGCACCTCGCCGTCTACTCGGCGACCCACCACCGCGGGGTGAGCGGCGACCCGGCCGCGATCTACGAGAAGGCGCGCGAGATCGCCCCGCACATCCGGGGCGTGTGGGTGGTGCGGGAGGACGCGGTGGACGCGCTGCCGCCCGGCATCGACCATGTGACGCCGGGCTCGCGCCGCTACCACGAGGTCATGGCCCGGGCCACGTACTGGGTGAACAACGTCAACTGGCCCGGCACCCTGGCCAAGCGGCCCGGCAGCGTCCACATCCACACCCACCAGGGCACGCCACTGAAGTACATGGGCGCGGACCTGCTGACCAAGCCGGGCGCCCGGCACGGCTTCGACGTGCCGCAGTCGCTGCGCCGGGCCGACCGCTGGGACTACAGCCTGGTCGCGGGGCGGCACGCGGAGCGGGCCTGGGAGCGGGCGTACCCGTGCCACTTCACCTCGCTGCGCACCGGCAGCCCGCGCAACGACGTGCTGGTCGGGGCCGGTCCAGAGCGGGGCCGGGCGGTGCGCGAGCGGCTCGGCATCCCCGCGGACCACACGGTGGTGCTGTACGCGCCGACCCGCCGGGACTACCGCAAGGGCGGCCATGTCGACCGGTTCGACCCGGCCCGGTTCGCGGCGGACCTCGGCCCCGGGCACACCCTGGTCGTCCGGCTGCACCCGTCCCTGGCGTCGGGTGTGGCGCGCGGTCTCGGCCTGTCCGACCTGCACCGGCGGGGCGTTCTGGTGGACGCGACGGACGAGCCGCACGTCGAGGACGTGCTGCTGGCCTCGGACGCCCTGGTCACCGACTACTCCGCCCTGATGTTCGACTACGTCCTGCTGGACCGGCCGGTCGTGGTGCACGCGGACGACTGGGGCGCGTTCGCGGCCAGCCGGGGCGCGTACTTCGACATCACGGCCGACGCGCCCGGCCATGTGTCGCGCTCGTACCGGGAGCTGGCCTGGCTGTTCGCGTCCGGCACCTGGCAGGACCAGGAGGCGGCGCGGCTGCGGTCCGGTTTCCGGGAGCGGTACTGCGAGTTCGAGGACGGGCGGGCCGCCGAGCGGGTCGTGCGGCTGCTGATGCTGGGCGAGCGGGGTGGTGCGCTGCTGCCCGCGGCCCGCCGGACCGAGGGCGTCCGCGACCGGTCCGGGGCGCTGGTCGAGCGATGAGAACCCCCGCCGGCCCCGAGGCCGTCCCCTCCCTGCCCGGCCAGCGGGCCTCCTCCGCACGGCCCCCGGCGCCCGCCGAGCGGCCGCGGCCGGTGCACTGGTGGCACGCGGCCCTGGTCGCCGTGCCCACCGCGGCCCTGTTCGTGCTGGGCTACCGGCGCCGCTGGATCTGCGACGACGGGCTGATCTACCTGCGCCCGGTGCGGCAGATCCTGGCGGGCAACGGGCCGGTGTTCAACGTCGGGGAGCGGGCGGAGAGTTCGACCGGCACCCTGTGGCAGTGGCTGCTCGCGCTCGCCACGTGGGTCACCGGCGAGGACCCGGCGTTCCTCGCGGTCGGGCTGGGACTGCTGCTGAGCACCGCCGGGTTCACGCTCGCTCTGCTGGCCACCTGCCGGCTGCACCGGAGCGCGGGGCTGCTGCTGCCGGCCGGGGTGTTCGTGCTGCTGGCCGTGCCGCCGTTCTGGTCGTACATGACCTCGGGTCTGGAGAGCGGGCTCGGCGCGTGCTGGACCGGCCTGTCGTGGTGGCTGCTGACGCGGGTCCGGCGGGGTCAGGAGGCCCGGGAGACGTACCTGGCGGCGTTCGTGTTCGGGCTGGGGCCGCTGGTTAGGCCCGATCTGGCGGTGGTCACGGCGTGCTTCCTGGCGGCGCAGTGGTGGGTGCTGCGGCCGTCCCGGCGGGGCGTGGCGGCGCTGCTGGCGTCGGCGGGCGCCGTGCCGCTGGCGTACGAGGTGTTCCGGGCCGGGTACTACGGGATCCTGGTGCCGCTGCCGGCCATCGCCAAGGAGGCGAGCGCCAGCGACTGGGGCCGGGGCGCCGGGTACGTGCAGGAGACGCTCGGGCCGTACTGGCTGTGGCCGGTCGTGCCCGTGCTGGGCGCGCTGGCCGTGCTGCTGGTGCGCCGCACCCGACGGCAGCGGGTACAGAGGGCCCCGGGCCGGGCGGCGCTCGCGGTGCTGCTGGCGCCCCTCGCGGCCGGTGCGCTGCTCGCCGGGTACGTCGTCCGCGTCGGCGGCGACTACATGCACGCCCGCATGATCCTGCCCGCGCTCCTGCTGCTGCTCCTGCCCGTGCTGGTCGTGCCCGCGAACCGGGTCACCGGTGCGGCGAGCGCCCTGCTGGTGGTGTGGCTGTGCGCGGCGGTCAGCCCGCTGCGGACGCCGTTCGACGTGCGCAGCACGCCCGGCTCGTTCAATGTGCGCAGCTCCGACGTGGAGGGCCTCGGCGACCACAACCCGGTGCGCACGGCCACCTGGGTGGACAACTGGCCCGCCCTGCCGGAGGGGCGCCGCATGCTGGCCGAGGCGGTCCGTTCGCCCCGTCCGACGCTGCTGTACTTCGACGCCGCACGGCGGCTGCACGCCACGCCGATGCGCGCGGACTCCCCGTACCACGTGGTCATCGTGGGCCGTCATCTCGGCGTCACGGGCGCGGCGGCACCGCTCGACGCGTACGTCAACGACGCCTGGGGGCTGGCCAGTCCGATCGGCGCGCATCTCGCGCTGGAGCGGTGGAGCTGGCCCGGGCACGAGAAGTTCCTGCGCAACCACTGGGTCTTCGCCGAGTGGGCCGTGCGCCACCCGCCGTACCGCGACCTGCTGCGGGCCGGGGCCACGCGGGAGGCGGTCGAGGCGGCCCGGGCGGCGCTGGGCTGCGGGCAGCTCGCCGAACTGAAGGAGTCGGTGCGCGCGCCGCTCACCGCAGAGCGGTTCTGGCACAACCTCACCGGGGCCTTCGAACGGACCCGGTTCCGGTTCGCGCGCTGGCCGGCGGCGGCGGAGCAGGCGCTGTGCGACTGACCTGACGGCAGGTGGGTGTAGCCGCCTCACCCGATGAAGTGACCCGGGGTCAGGGCGGGCGGGCGGCCGGGAACATTCGGCGCATGCCCCAGACCCTCCTCCCCCTCCTGTGAGCGCCCCGGTCCTCGTCCGGCGGGCCGTGCGCGGTGCGACGGCGCTGCGCGGCGGCCGGGTGGGGCGGCCCACTCCGTACCAGTTCTACGGCGCCCTGTTCTGGCTGGTGATGACGCTGGCGTTCTGGCGCGTGCCGCTGTGCTGCGACGCCGGACAGCACGCCGCGGTCGTCGAGCGCCTCAAGGACGACCTGCTGCACCCGGCCCACACCATGGCCGACCTGCCGGGCGAGGGCAGCCCCTACTACGGTCCCTACGCCGTCGCGCAGGGCGTGCTGGCGCGGCTTACGGGGCTGTCCGGCTGGGAGGTCGTGAAGCTCGCCGGGCCGGTGCACCTGCTGGTGCTGCTGACCGGGGTCGGCCGTTTCGTCAGGACGCTCACCGCACGCCCCTGGGCGCCGGTGCTGGCCCTGCTGTTCATGACGCTGCTGTGGGGCACGGCGCGGATCCTGTGGAGCGGCTACCTCGGGCTGATGTCGATGACGACGAACCTGGGGTATCCGTCGGCGCTGGCGATCGGCCTGACGTTCTGGGCGTGGGCCTGGACGGGCACGCGCGCGCGGGAGGACGCCCCGGCCGTGCGGTTCGTCGGCCCGAGCGGGCTCGGCGGCTGGTCGGGGTACGCCGGGATCGGCGCCCTGTACGGGCTGATCCTGCTCACGCATCCGGTCACGGCCGCCTCGGCGCTCACCGGGGCGGTGGCGATCGTGGCGTCCCGGCAGCGCGGCTGGCGCCGGCCGGTCGTGGCGCGCTGGGCGCTCGCCGGGGCGGCCTGCGCGACGGTCGCCGTGAGCTGGCCGTACTACGACGTGCTGGCGCTGGTGGGCGACACCGGCATGGACGCGATGCACCGGCAGTTGTACGAGCGGATGCTCGCCAACTCCTGGCTGGCATTGCTCGGCCTGCCCGCGCTGTGGCTGCGGGCCCGCCGCTCGGCGCGCGACCCGCTGGTGCTGCTGTTCCTGCTGGAGTGCCTGCTGGTGGCGTACGGCTGGCTCAGCGGGCACTACACGTACGCCCGGGCGCTGTGGGCCGTGCTCGTGCCGCCGCAGTTCGCCCTGGCGGTGGAGCTGGCGGCGGCCCGGCCCTGGGGGCGGGTCCGGCGGGTGCTGGGCGGGGCGGCGGCGGTCGGGGTGTGCGTCGGGTTCGTCACCGTGCACGCCGGGGCGGTCGTGCCGCGCTCGGTCGACCCGGTGGGGTTCACGCAGCCGACGCGCTGGCCGTCGTACGACTGGGCGGCGCGGCACATCGGGCCGGGCGAGGTGGTGATCACCGACGGGTACTTCGCCAGTCACGCCATCGCCGGGTACGGGCCGAACCTCGCCGCGCCCATCTGGCCCGACCCGGCCCTGGCGGAGACGGAGCGCAAACGCCGGGCGGCCGACGTGCGCGCCTACCTCGCCCCTGACGCGACCCGCGCCGAGCGGGCCGCCGTCGTCCGCCGCTACCACGTGCGCTGGCTGCTGCTGACGCGCTGGCACCCGGTGCCCGAGGAGGCCGTGGTGGTGGCGTGGAGCAGACGGACGGGGGAGGTGCTGGCGCGGGTCGGGGGGTGACGCGCGGCGGGTGACTACTCGATGACGAGGTCGACGTCGATGTTGCCGCGGGTGGCGTTGGAGTACGGGCAGACCTGGTGGGCCTGCTCGACCAGCTTGCGGCCGGTCGCCTCGTCCACGCTGTCGGGGAGCTCCACGCGGAGGGTGACGGCGAGTCCGAAGCCCTCGCCCTGCTTGCCTATGGAGACCTCGGCGGTGACGGCGGCGTCGCTGACGTCGACCTTGGCCTGGCGGCCGACCAGGCCGAGGGCGCTGCCGAAGCAGGCGGCGTAACCGGCGGCGAAGAGCTGCTCGGGGTTGGTGCCCTGGCCGTTGCCGCCCAGTGCCTGCGGCATGCCCAGCGCCAGGTCCAGTACGCCGTCGGAGCTGACGGCCCGGCCCTCGCGGCCGTGGGTGGCGGTGGCGACAGCGGTGTAGAGCGCGTCCATGGAAGTCCTTCCCTCTCACGTCATCGTTCGGCGGCCCGCTTCCGGGCCGCCTGACACCCAGAAGTAGAGCACACAATTAAGTTGTGCGCAATTGAATGGCGGGCACGAGCTACCCTGGAACCATGGACACGCCCGACGACGACTGGCTCCGCCTGGACCAGCAGATCTGCTTCTCCCTGCACGCGGCCTCACGCGCCTTCAACGGCGTCTACCGCGTGCTCCTCAAGGACCTGGGGCTCACCTATCCGCAGTACCTGGTGATGCTGGTGCTGTGGGAGCACGGCGAGCTGCCCGTGAAGAAGCTCGGGGAGCATCTGCGGCTCGACTCCGGCACGCTGTCGCCGCTGCTCAAGCGGCTGGAGGCGGCCGGTCTCGTGACCCGGGAGCGCAGTGTCCGCGACGAGCGGTCGGTCCAGGTGCGGCTCACCGAGGAGGGCACCGCGCTGCGGCGGCGGGCGCTTCAGGTGCCGCGCCGGATCTCCGCCTCGACCGGCTTCGGACCCGACGAGATCCGCGCCCTGCGCGCCCGCCTCGACGACCTCACCAGCGCGCTGGACGCGGCCGCGCTGTCTCAGACGCCGGGCGGCTCTCCGGCAGACGAGCGGTCGTAGGGGTGCCGGGCGGCACAACCGACGCATCGGGCGGCAGGGCCGACTCGTGGGACGGCACGTCCGACACATCGGACGGCAGGTCCGACTCGTTGGGCGGCGGTTCCGCGGCGGGCTGCCGCCGGACGTAGCGGCGCAGAACCACCCCGTCCCGGACGTGCTCCTCGCCGACGGTGAACTCCTCCGCCAGCACGGCGAGCTTGGTGCGCTCCACCGGGTCGCGCGGGGGCCGGCGCGGGTCCAGCGCGTCCCGCTCGGCGACGACCCAGACGCGGTCCACCGAGGCGAGCCGCTGCCGCAGTTCCCCGGGGGTCGCCTCGCGGCCCCACAGCGTCCCGGACCGGGGCGCCGGCTCCCGCAGCGCGATGTCCCGCACCTGCCGGAACCCCTTCGGGTAGGCCAGCGCGGCGAGCCGGCCGACCGACGGCACGAACAGCACCGGGTCGCCCGGGCGCATCTGCCGGACGGCCAGCGCGGAGACGACGGCGAGGTTGTCGGGCCGCTGGGCGGCCGAGCGGTCCTGGCGGTGCACCGGGAGGTGGTGCAGGAAGGTGACGGCGAGGACGAGGACCCCGGCGACGCCCAGCAGGGCGTGCACCTGCCGCCCGCGGATCCGCAGGCGCCGCCCGTCGAACCGCACCCGCCCCAGCGCCCCGGCCACCCGCCCGGCCCCGGCCGCCATCAGCAGCGACCCGCCCGCCAGCGCGTAGAGCACGTACCGGTCGTGGTAGAGCGGCCGGACCTGCGAGACCGCCATCAGGATCCCCGGCGGCACGAGCAGCAGCGGCAGCGCGACCGCCGCGAGCCGCCGCTCCCGGAGCCCCAGGGCCATCAGCAGCAGTGACGCCCAGAAGACCGGCCCGGCCGGGCCGGGAGAGAAGTTCCGCGCCAGCCTCTCCACCCGGTCCCACCCCGGCGGCACCAGCCACGCCACCTGCCCGGCCTGCCCCTGGGACACCCACACCAGCGGCAGCAGGAGCAGCACCACGGCCGCCGCCGCGCACCCCCAGCCGCACCACACCCGCTTCGGCACCCGCGTCAGGGCCAGCGTCACGGCGTGTGCGCAGAGGACCAGAACCGCCAGCTCGTGCAGCAGGCAGGTCAGGGCGACGACCGTGCCGTACGGCCACCAGGCCCGCCCCGTCGCCGCGTCCACGGCTCTCAGGAGCAGCAGCGTCGCCCCGGCCACGCCCGCCGCGACCAGCGCGTAGGACCGGCCCTCCTGGGCGTAGTGGCCGGTCATCGGCGTGATCGCGTAGAGGAGACCGGCCCACAGGCCGACCCGCGGCCCGGCCAGCCGTACGCCCAGGGCCGCGACCAGGCCGGCGGTCACGGTCGCCGCGCACACCGACGGCAGGCGCAGGACGACCTCGCCCGGGTGGACGGCCAGGACGGCGTGCATGACCAGGTAGTACAGGCCGTGCACCGCGTCCACGTCGTGCAGCAGCCGCCAGATCTGCGGGACCGTGCGCCGCGCGACCTGGAAGGTGACGCTCTCGTCGCCCCACATGCCGCCGCGGTCCAGGCCCCACAGCCCGATCCCGAGCATCGCCGCCATGGGCACCGCCACGGGCACCGGGCCGGTGCCCGCCGAACGTCGGATCGTCACGGACCGATTTTGTGCCGCCTCGAAGGCGTTAGGGTCGTTTGATGGTGTGTTATCACTTTCACGTCATTCGCCCGGCTTACGATCGGCCGTGATGCATGCCGCGATGAATGCCGTGATGCGGGACTCCCAGGTCGCCGTCGTGGTCATCGGCTACGACGACGCCGCCCATGTGGCGGACGCCGTGCGCTCGGCGCTCGCCCAGGGCCCGGCCGTGCGCGAGGTCGTGGCCGTCGACGACGGCTCGGCGGACGGCAGCGCCGGTCTGCTCGACCGGCTCGCCGCGTCGGAGCCCCGGCTGAAGGTCATCCGACGCCGCGTCAACAGCGGCGGCTGCGGCACCCCGCGCAACACCGGGCTCGACGCGGTGACCTCGCCCTACGTGATGTTCCTGGACAGCGACGACGTCCTGCCGCCGGGCGCGGTCGACGCGCTGCTCGCGGCGGCCCAAGGGGCAGGCGCGGAGGTCGCGAGCGGTCTGTGCGTGCGCCGGGAACTGCCCTCGGGGCGCGAAGTGCCCTGGCAGCCGCGCCTCTACGCGCTGCACGCCGTGGTACCGCACCCGGCGCGGCGACCGCGCATGGTCCACGACACGCTCTGCGTCAACAAGCTCTACCGCACCGGCTTCCTGCGCGAGCACGGCATCCGCTTCCCCGAGGGCCGCTTCCCGTACGAGGACGTCGTCTTCACCGCCCGCGTGCTGGCCGCGGACCCGCGGATCGCCCTGGTCCCGGACCGGGTGTACGTCTGGCACGTGCGGCGGTCCGCCGAGCGGCTGTCGATCTCGCTGGACCGGGCCGGTGTCGCCAACTGGCGGGCCCGTACGGAGGCGTGCCGGCAGGCGTACGAGATCCTGCTGGGCGCCGGGCAGAAGGAACTCGCGCGGGCCGCGCGCGCCAAGTTCCTCGACCACGACCTGCGGATGTACCTACGTGAACTGGGGTTGCGTGACGCCCCCTACCAGCGCGCGTGGTGGGAGCTCACGCGGGCGTATCTCGCGGAGTACGACGCGGACGACTGGGCGCGCGACCCGGCCGCTCCCGGCCGGCTGGCCGGGCGGGTCGTCCTGGCTTGCCCGGAGCCGCGCGACCTGCCCCGGCTGCGGGAGCTGGCGGCCCGCCCGGCCCGGCTCCGCCCGCCGTACGCCCGGGCCGCCGACGGCACGCCCATCTGGTCGGAGGACCTCCCGCAGATCTCCCTGGAGCCCCTGCTGACCCGGCCGGTGCGGGAGCTGCCCCTGGCCGTCGACGCGGCGCTGCGGCCCCGCGCGCGGGGCACCCGGCTGCGGCTGCGCCTGCACGAGCTGTACGGGCGGGTGGCGCGGGCGGAGCCGGAGACGGTGGAGGTGGAGTGGCGGCACCGGGACGACGGGACCGTCGTCGCACGCCGTACGACTGCGCTCGTGCCGTCCGCGGGCTCCTGGTCGGCGGAGACGGCCGTCGACCTCGCCGCCCTGGCCGCGCCCGGCGCGGGCACCTGGGACCTGCGCCTCCGGCTGCGCTTCCGCGACGGCGTGAGCCGCGAGGTCACGGCGCACGCGCTCACGAGCGCCGGTCTGCTGCGCCGCCGCGCCGTCCCGAGCGCCCGGCACGGCGTGGTACTCGTACAGCCGTACACCACCCACTCCGGCGCGCTGGCGCTGCGGGTGGCCCCCGGCGTACGCGGTGTGCTGTCGGTCGCACGCGGGAGACTGCGCCGCCTGCTTCACTGAGAGCACGACGTATCGGCACAGAGCACCACCACCTTGGGTCAACTGACGAGGGGACGGCCGCACATGACCTGGTTGATCACCGGCGGCGCCGGCTACATCGGAGCGCACGTCGTACGGGCGATGACCGCGGCGGGGGAACAGGCGGTGGTGTACGACGACCTGTCCACCGGCATCGCCGAACGCGTGCCCGACGGGGTGCCGCTGGTGGTGGGCTCGACCCTGGACGGGGAGCGGCTCGCGCACACCCTCGCGGACCACGCGGTCACCGGTGTCGTCCACCTCGCCGCGAAGAAGCAGGTGGGCGAGTCCGTCGAGCAGCCACTGCACTACTACCGGGAGAACGTCGAGGGCCTGCGGATCCTCCTGGAGGCCGTGACGGCGGCCGAGGTGCCGTCCTTCGTCTTCTCCTCCTCGGCGGCGGTGTACGGCATGCCGGACGTGGACCTGGTCACCGAGGAGACGCCCTGCGTGCCGATGTCGCCCTACGGCGAGACGAAGCTCGCCGGCGAGTGGCTGGTCCGCGCGACGGGCCGGGCGACCGGGCTGTCGACCGCGTCCCTGCGCTACTTCAACGTGGCGGGGGCGGCGAGCCCGGAGCTGGCGGACGTCGGCGTCTTCAACCTCGTCCCGATGGTCTTCGAGAAGCTCACGGAGAACGCGCCGCCGCGGATCTTCGGTGACGACTACCCGACCCCGGACGGCACCTGCGTACGCGACTACATCCACGTCGTCGACCTGGCCGAGGCCCATGTCGCGGCGGCCCGGGCCCTGCGCTCCTCCCCCGGCCGTGACCTCACCGTCAACATCGGCCGGGGCGAGGGCGTCTCCGTCCGCGAGATGATCGACCGCATCAACGCGGTCACCGGCCACGACCGGCCGCCCACGGTCGCGCCCCGCCGCCCGGGCGACCCGGCCCGCGTCGTCGCCTCCGCCGACCGCGCCGCCGCCGACCTCGGCTGGAAGGCCCGGCACGACGTCCAGGACATGATCACCTCGGCGTGGGAGGGGTGGCTGCGGCTGCACCCGGAGGCGAGCCGGGGCTGACGAGTCGGGACCGCCCCGGCGCCGAGCGACCCTCGGCGCCGGGATGCGCCGGTGGTACGGGCCCTGGCCGGGCGATGTTGCGGCCCAAGACCGCCAGACCCGTGAGACCGACGCCCCGCAGCCGCGGCCGGCGCCCCGCCCGGGCGGCCGCTGCCTCACTCCTGGCCATTGACGCCCCGCAGCCGCGGCCGACCCGCCTGATCTCCCCTCCGACGGCAGACGCCCCGCGGCTGCGACGCCCGTCGGCGGCGGTTCCTACAGCGCCCGCAACGCCGCCGCCGTGGTCCGGGCCAGGGAAGCCAGGTAGCCCTTGGGCAGCTTCGGGCTGCGGATCACCACCGAGCGCCAGTACAGCGGGCCCGAGATCAGGTCGAGGGCCAGGTCGCGGTCGAGGCCCTCGCGGAGTTCGCCGCGGCGCTCCGCCGCCGTGACGATGCCGGTGGCGACGCCGTCCTGCCCCTCGCGCAGGGCCTTCTGCAGGGCCTCGGCGATGTCGGGGTTGCGGGCCGCCTCGGCCTGGAGGTCGGGGATGATCTGCGAGGCGACGGGGTGGCGCAGGGCACGGGACGTCACCTCGTAGAGCAGCCGCAGGTCGCCCTCCAGGGAGCCGGTGTCCGGCGCGGGCAGGCCCTGCACGGCGAGCGCCGAGACGATGTCCAGGACCAGGTGCAGCTTCGAGCGCCAGCGGCGGTAGACCGCCGTCTTCCCGACGCCCGCCCGGCGCGCGATCCCCTCGATGGACATCCGCGCGTAGCCGACGGCCGCGAGTTCCTCGAAGACGGCCGCCCGGATGGCTTCCGTCACGTCCTCCCGCAGTACGGCCGCCCCCGCGGGGGCCCGGCGGCGCGGGGGCTGCTGGGGCTCGTCGGGCTTCGTCGTCATGCCGGACAGCATAGGGCGTCACGACGAAACGGTTGCGTTCCGACGCTCGCCCGACGTACGCTCCCGTTACGACGATACGGTCCCGTCCCGACGTAAAAACTCGTGAAGAGTCCGGTAAGAAGCACCCCTCACGACCCTTCGCGGCCCTCAGGTCCCCCCTCCCCCCGAGCGAAAGCAGCGGATGTGAGCCAGGTCCTCCACACACCGCCCCAGACCCCGGCCCCGGCCCCCACCCCGGCCGGACACGACCTCGCGGCCCTCGCCGCCCGGCACGGCCTGTCCGTCAGCGGCGCCCGCCCCTCCCTGCCCGAGTACGTCCGCCAGCTGTGGGCCCGCCGCCACTTCATCACCGCGTTCGCCACCGCCAAGCTCACCGCCCAGTACAGCCAGGCGAAGCTCGGCCAGGTGTGGCAGGTGATGACCCCGCTGCTGAACGCGGCGGTCTACTACTTCATCTTCGGCGTGCTGCTCGGCACCAAGCACGGCGTGCCGGACTACATCCCGTTCCTGGTCACGGGCGTGTTCATCTGGACGTTCACGCAGAGCTCGATCATGGCGGGCACCCGCGCCATCTCCGGCAACCTCGGCCTGGTCCGCGCCCTGCACTTCCCGCGCGCCGCGCTGCCGCTGTCGTTCTGCCTCCAGCAGCTCCAGCAGCTGCTGTTCTCGATGGGCGCCCTGGTCGTCATCCTGCTCTGCTTCGGGGTGCCGGTCCGCGCGTCCTGGCTGCTGGCGGTGCCGGCGCTGTTCCTGCAGTTCACGTTCAACGCGGGCGTCTCCATGGTCATGGCCCGGATGGGTGCCAAGACCCCCGACATCGCCCAGCTGATGCCGTTCGTGCTGCGCACCTGGATGTATGTCTCGGGTGTCATGTGGAGCATCGACAAGCTGGCGCAGAAGGACGGCCTGCCCCACGTGGTGAAGGTCGCGCTGGCGACCAACCCGGCCGCCGTCTACATCGACCTGATGCGCTTCGCCCTGATCGACAGCTTCCACGCGAGCCAGTTGCCCGCCCACGTGTGGGCGATCGCGGCCGGCTGGGCGCTGCTCGCAGGCGTCGGCGGCTTCATCTACTTCTGGAAGGCTGAGGAGACGTACGGCCGTGGCTGAGCACCCGAGCGAGAAGATCCCCACCGTCGTCGCCGACGGCGTCGACATCGTCTACCGCGTCAACGGCACCGGCGCCGGACGCGGCTCCGCGACCGCCGCCCTCAACCGCATCGTGCGCCGCAAGCAGACCGAGAAGGCGGCGGGCGTGCGCCGGGTGCACGCCGTGAAGAACGTGTCCTTCGTCGCCTACCGGGGCGAGGCGATCGGCCTGATCGGCACGAACGGCTCCGGCAAGTCGACCCTGCTGAAAGCCGTCGCGGGGCTCCTCCCCGTGGAGAACGGCCACATCTACACCGACGGCCAGCCCTCCCTCCTCGGCGTCAACGCCGCCCTGATGAACGACCTCACCGGCGAGCGCAACGTCCACCTCGGCGGTCTCGCCATGGGCATGTCCCGGGAGCAGATCAGGGAGCGCTACCAGGAGATCGTCGACTTCTCGGGCATCAACGAGAAGGGCGACTTCATCACGCTGCCGATGCGCACGTACTCCTCCGGCATGGCGGCCCGGCTGCGGTTCTCCATCGCCGCCGCCAAGGACCACGACGTCCTGCTGATCGACGAGGCGCTGGCCACCGGCGACCGCTCCTTCCAGAAGCGCTCCGAGGACCGCATCCGCGAGCTGCGCAAGCACGCGGGCACGGTCTTCCTGGTCAGCCACAACAACAAGTCGATCCGCGACACCTGCGACCGCGTGCTGTGGCTGGAGCGCGGGGAGCTGCGCATGGACGGGCCGACGGAGGACGTCCTGAAGGAGTACGAGGCGTTCACCGGCGACAAGTCGCCGAAGCCCAAGCCCAAGGCGGCGGTTCCCTCGTGAGGCGCACTCGGTCGGCCCTTTTGTCTCATTGATGGCACCATGACCGCATAGGTGCAGCCGCGAGAAGGAGTCCCCGTGATGACCGAGCTCAGCGTCGTCGTCCACGGGCCGAACGTGCAGGACCACCTGACGGAACTCCTCGACTCCCTCGCCGCCCACCCCCTCCCGGACGCCGAGGTGATCGTGGCCGCGGTCGGCGACTGGGCCCGGGAGACCGCCGAGCGGCACACCCCGGACGTCCAGGTCCTGCCGCTGCCGGACGGCACGGGCGACGCCGCCGCCCGGGCGGCGGGCGCGGCCCGGGCCTCCGGCCGGTGGCTGCACTTCGTCCACGCCAAGGACGGCCTGCCCGCCGGCGCCCCGCGCACGGTCGCCGAGCGGGTGGCGGAGCTGCCGGGCGAGGTGAACGTCCTCCTCCTCGACCATGTGCGCAGCACCTGGCACACCTCCGGCATGCCCTCCCCGGACGGCTCGCTGCTCGCCCGCGCGGGCCGGGCCGACGTCGCCCTGGACGACTGCGCGCCCCTGCTGCGGCTGACCCCGCTGCTCGGCACCCGCGTCCTGCGCGCGGACTTCTGGCGGGCGCACGAGCCGCGGCTCACCACCGACGACGAGCCGTACGCCGCCCTGGCCGCCCTGCTGCTCGCCGACCGCGTCGCCTGCCTGCCACACGTCGCCTACGAGGACCGCAGGCTGCGCCCCGCCAGCCTGCCCCCGGTCACGCCCGAGCAGCGCTACGGCCTCGTCGAGCGCTACGAGTCCCTCCTCGACCTCGCCCGCGACCGCCGCGCCGCCCACACCGTCCTCTACGACGTCATGGTCCGCGACTGCCTGCGCACCTTCGCCCGGGGCGGCATGCCGGACGAGGTCGCGCGGGAGTTCTTCCGCCGGGCGTCCCTGGCCGCCCTGCGCCGCCGCCCCGAGGGCTACCGGCGCCCGGCCGGCCTCGAAGGCGTCCGCCGCTCCCTGCTCGAAGAGGGCGCGTACGCCAAGTACCGGGCCTTCCAGGCCGTCAACCGCACGCGCCGCACCGCCAGGTCGGCCGTACGGACCCGCAAGCGCCAGGTCGGCGCCAAGCTCCGCGACCACCAGTACCGCAGGGCGCTCGGCCGCCCGGTCAACCCCAACCTGGCGGTGTTCTCGGCGTACTGGAACCGCGGGGTCGCCTGCAATCCGGCCGCGATCGCCGCGAAGCTCGCCGAACTCGCCCCGCAGATCCACGCCGTGTGGGTGGTGACCGAGGAGAACGCGGCCCTGCTGCCGCCCGGCACCGACCACGTCGTGCCCGGCAGCCGCCGCTACTGGGAGGTGCTGGCGACCGCCAAGTACCTGGTCAACAACGTCAACTTCCCCAACGCGGTGGTCAAGCGCCCCGACGCGGTCCACGTCCAGACCCACCACGGCACACCGCTGAAGCGCATGGGCATCGACCAGCTGGCCTACCCGGCGGCCGCGCAGGGCCTGGACTTCCAGGCCCTGCTGGAGCGCATCGACAAGTGGGACTTCAGCGTCTCCGCCAACAGCCACACCACCCGCATGTGGGAGCGCGCCTACCCCTCGCGCTACGTCTCCCTGGACCACGGCTATCCGCGCAACGACGTGTACTACACGGCCGGCGCCGCCGACATCCGCGCGATCCGCGACCGCCTCGGCATCGCCCCCGGCCGCCGGGCCGTCCTCTACGCGCCCACCCACCGCGACTACGAGGCCGGCTGGACCCCGCGCCTGGACCTCGCCGCCCTCGCCGACCGGCTCGGCGAGGAAACGGTCCTCCTCGTCCGCGGCCACTACTTCTACGGCGGCGCCGCCTCCCCGCTCACCAACCTGCGCCGCACGGGCCGGATCATCGACGTCTCCTCCTACGACCCGGTCGAGGAGCTGTGCCTGGCGGCGGACGCCCTGGTCACGGACTACTCCTCGATCATGTTCGACTACGCCAACCTCGACCGGCCGCTCGTGATCCACGCCGACGACTGGGAGACGTACCGCACCACCCGCGGCGTCTACTTCGACCTGATGGCCGAGGCCCCGGGCCCGGTGGCCCGCACCCAGGAGGAGCTGACGGAGATCCTCACCACCGACGCCTGGCGCGACGAGGGCGCGGCGAAGGCCCGGGCCGTCTTCCGGCGCCGGTTCTGCGAGTACGACGACGGCCGCGCCGCCGAGCGCGTCGTCCGCCGGGTCTTCCTCGGCCAGGACGAGAGCGAACTGCCGCCGGTCCTGCCGATCGAGGAGCGCACCCCGGCCCCGACCCCGCAGGAGGCGACCGCATGAGCACCCCCGACGTCACCGTGACGGTCATCGTCTACAACGACGCCGAACGCCTCACGCGCGCGGTCGCCTCGGTGCGCCGGCAGACCCACGCGAACATCGAGATCATCATCAGCGACGACCACTCCACGGACGCCACCCCGGCGGTGGCCCAGCGGCTGGCGGCCGAGGACCCCCGTATCCGCCACCTCCGCCTGGAGCGCAACAGCGGCGGCTGCAGCGCCCCGCGCAACCGCGCCCTGGAGATCGCCCGGGCGCCGTACCTGATGTTCCTCGACAGCGACGACGAACTCCCCGACGACGCCGTCGAACTGCTGCTCGCCGCGCACCGCGAGCGCGAGATCGACTTCGCGATGGGCGCCGTGCAGCGGATCCGGGCGGACAGCGGCCGCCGCTCGACGTGGATGCCGCACCTGGTCGCCGAGCGCCGCACCCTCGACGGCATCGAGGCCGACCCACGCCTGCTCTTCGAGCACCTGTCGACGAGCAAGATGTACGCCCGCGCCTTCCTCGACCGGCACGGCCTGCGCTTCCCCGAGGGCATCCACTACGAGGACCAGCTGTTCTCGGCGCAGGCATACTGCCTGGCCAAGCGCTTCACGATCATCCCGGAGCCGGTGTACCGCTGGTACGTGGCCCCCTACGCGGCCTCCGACGCGGCCTCGATATCCAACCAGCGGCACAAACTCGCCAACGTCCGGGACCGGATCCACGTCCAGCACCTCATCGACACGTTCCTCGCCGAGAGCGGGCACGAGTCGCTGCGCGAGGACAAGGACCACAAGTTCCTCAAGCACGACTTCCGGATGTACGCCGGTGACCTGCCCTACCGGGACGACGCCTGGCTGACGTCCTTCGCGGACATCGTCACCCCCTACCTCGACACGCTCACCCCGGGCGCGTTCACCCGCCTCCCGCGCGCCGAGCGCGTGGTGATCCAGCTGATCCGCGACCGCCGCCTGCGCGAAGCCCGGCTGGCCGCCCGGGGTCTGGGCCACGGAGTCGCGCCGAGGCGGGTGACGACGGACGCGGAGGGCCGCGCCTACTGGGGCGACCGGATCCCCTCCTCCGCCTGGTCCCGCCGCGAACTGGACATCTCGGACCTGGAACTGGAGACCCGGCCCTTCCCGAGCGCCCAGTTCCGCCACGAGATCACGGAGATCACCCGAGGCCCCGGCGCCTCGGTCGACCTCACCATCCGCACGTACGACCCGGCCCTGCGCCTCCCCGTCGGCCCTCAGCGGGCGACGCTCCTCATCGCCCCGGGCGGCCGCCGCCTCCGCGTCGACTTCCGCCTTGACCCCGTCCGCCCGGGCATCTTCGAGGGCCACGCCCACCTGGACCTGGCGGCCGTCTCCCTCCCCCTCCAGGGCTTCACCGGAGTCCGTCACCCCCTGCTCCGCCTGCACCACCAGGGCCTGACCAACACGGGCCTCCTCCTGGCCCCCCTGACGTTCCCCACCCTGACCACGGGCATCCCCCACCACCGCCTCACCCTGGAACCCGAGGGCCATGGCCCCGGCCGCCTCCAGGCCCGCTGGGAACCGACGGGTGTGACGGCGACTCTGCTCCACCCGGCGGTACGCCGCCTGGCCCGACCTCGGGTGAAGCGGGCAGCCCGCTTGCTGGCGAGCGCGCTCAAGTAGCCCGGCGCGAAGGCCTGCCGAGCTGCGCCCCCGTGAGATCAGCTGAGTTGCGGGCAATCGTGCCTCCCCCAAGCTCTTCGAGCAGGGGGACCCCCAGGCGGTACGGGTGGGCGCAGCGGCACCCCGCTCCGCCGGGCTGCGGACCCACCCGCCCCCAGCACAGACGCGCCCGGCTCCTCCCCCGGATGAGAACACCGCCCCCAGCCCCAACCTCAACCCAACAACCCCACCGCACCAGTCACCCCACCACCGCATAGAGCACCTGCCCCCCAGGCCCCCGAGCCACCTCCCGCAACCCGCCACCCCGTGCCCCCGCCCACTCCCCCGCCACAACCCACCGCACCCCATACGCCCGCAGAATCTCCCCCCGCTCCCTCCCCGACGCCCCCTCCGCGAAGTACCGCCGCACAGCCTCCTCCCGCCGCCCCTCGTCCGGCAGGAAGAAGTCGGGATACCCGGGCGCCACGGTGTACGCCCCGTACGCCGGGATCTGCCGAGCCGGCCGCCCCGCCCGGGCCATCACCACGTCCCCGTACTTCACCCACGGCGTGATCCAGTGGTACCCCGCCCACGGCTGCCGGTACTTCTCCGCGACTGCCTCCGGCAGATCCCCCCGCGGCACCACGTACCCGACCGTCCCGGCCTGCGTCCACGCCCCCACCGTCAGCGCCGCGCCCAGCGCGCACGCCCACCCCGCCCGCACCGCCCGCCGCCCGGCCGCCACCGCCTCCAGCGCCGCCGCGAGCTGCGCCGGGATCAGCGCCGCCGGCAACGCCCGGCCCCACGAGTAGTGCCCGCTCAGCCCGCCCGCTGCGACGACGACCACCCCCAGCCCGAAGAACAGCACCAGCGGATCCCACCGGTCCCGCCGCCACCGCACCCCGAGGGCCACCACCCCGAGCAGCACCAGCCAGTACCGCCCGAGCAGGTCCGCGTACAGCGGCCGGTGCACCGCCTCCAGCCCGTCCCCCGCCCCGGACAGGGCGAAGAAGTCGTAGTACGGCCAGAGCAGCAGCACGCCAAGCCCCACCGCGGCCCCGCCCCCGAGCCGCAGCCACGTGCCCCGCCCGGGCCGCGCGGCGAGCAGCGTCGCGGCCGCCCCCAGCGAGGCCACCACGCCCGAGAACTGGTGACACAGCAGAATCACCGCCCACAGCGCCCCCAGCCCCAGCCATGTCCCCCACCCGGCGTCCCGGCGCACCGCCCGCCCCAGCCACGCCCAGAGGTGGAACGCCAGGCCCAGCGCGAAAACACTCGGGTACGACACCGTCAGCGCGAGCGAGTTGAGCCCGTAGAAGCCGCTCCAGTTGAACAGGGCCGTCCCCCACAGGAAGAGCAGGCTCAGCAGGGCCAGGGCAGGCGCGGCCCGATGGCCGTCGAGGGTCCGCACGTACCGCCACACCCCGCTCACCAGCAGCCCGAGCCCGGCCAGCGCCCCGAGCCGCAGCACCACGAAGACCGACAGCCGGCTCACCCGCGCGACGCACCCCAGCACCAGCATCCACGGCGAGTAGTACGGACTCGGCGTGTCCGCGTCGACGAGCGGATTGCCCGGTTCGACGAGGTCGTGCCGCAGCCGCTGCACGGTCGCCGCGTGCATCCCGAGGTCCCCGGCCCACGGCAGCCGGACGATCACGAGGAGCAGCAGCAGGACGGCCACCGCGGCGGCGGCCTGCGCGGCGACGACCGCCGGTCCAGGGCCCTTCTGATGGATCTCCGTGGGAGAAGGAGCGGCGTTCGGTGCGTGCGATCGGCGTGCGGGGCGGAGGGTCATGTGGCGGAGCCACCTGGCCCTCCGCTCCGTGCGGCGAGCGGGCGTGCCGGGCGTCGCGACGCCGCGGAGTTCCATCAGAAGGGCCCTAGGCGCGGCGCGCATCGTGCTGGAACACCCAGGTGCGGTAGACGAGGAACCGGAAGGCCGACGCCAGAACGATGGAAACGGCCTTGACCAGGTTCGACTCGACGGGCCCGGCCAGCCCCAGCCCGTGGTACCCGGCGAAGAACAGTCCGCTCTCCATGGCGACGCCGATGCCGCTGAAGACGAAGAACAGCGCGATCTGGCGCCTCGTCCGCGACGCCCTGTCGCGGTAGGTGAAGTACCGGAAACCGAGGTAGTTGGTGCCCATGGCGACCAGGCTGGCCAGCACGGTCGCCACCATGGCGGCCCAGTGCAGCCCGTGCAGGAGCACGTTGAACACCAGGAAGTTCACCGCGACGCCGCTGCCGCCGACCACCGCGAAGTTCACCACTTCGAGGACGACGCGCTTGACGGGGAGGGCGGGAGCGGCCGCTCGCTCCTCGGACAGGTTCACAGTCACGCCACAAGCCTTAGCCGGATTCGGTAAGTCCTCCACTCGAATCGCCCTAAGGCGGGCCAAGAACGAGCGCCCCGGGCCGGTGGCCGGCCCGGGGCGCTCGCCACGCCGTACGCCCTACGAATGCGTCCGCAGCAGCGTCCTCATCGTGCGCATCGCCACCGACAGGTTGGCGAGGTCGAACGCGTCCGAGCTCTGGATCTCCTCCAGCGTCGTCCGGGCCCGGCCGAGGATCGCCGCGTTCTTCTGCTCCCACGCCTGGTAGCGCTGCTCGGGCGTCGAGGTGCCGTTGCCCACCGCCAGCACGTCGGCGGTCAGCGCCGCGTGCGCCGCGTACAGGTCCTCGCGGATCGCCGCGCGGGCCATGGACTGCCAGCGGTCCGCGCGGGGCAGCTCGATGATGCGGTCCATCAGCTGGGTGATGCGCAGCCGGTCGGCCAGGTCGTAGTAGACCTCCGCGACGTCCAGCGGCTCCCGGCCCATGCGGTCCGCGACCGAGACGATGTCGAGCGTCGGGAAGGCGGAGGAGAACCCGGCCACCCGGGTGGCGAGCTCGTCCGGCACGCCGGCGCCCGTCAGCTCGTCGTGGATCTTCTGGTACCACTCCAGGTCGGCGCCGCGCAGCAGCTTCGGCAGCTCCCCCCAGACCTGCTCGACCCGGTCGGCGAAGAAGTCGACCGTCTCGGCGAGCTCCAGCGGCTGCGGCCGGTTGTTGAGCAGCCAGCGCGTGCCGCGCTCCACCAGACGCCGGGAGTGCAGCCGGATGCGGGTCTGGACCTCGGCCTCGACCTTGTTGTCGAGCGCCTCGACCCCGTCCCACACCGGGGACTGGCGGAAGATCGCCCGGGCCGCGGTCTGCGCCCGCACGATCTCCTCCAGCGACGCGCCCGTCTCCTCGCGCAGCCGGTGCAGATACGTCGTACCGCCCGTGTTGACCGTGTCGTTGACCAGCACCGTCGTGGTGATCTCACGGCGCAGCGGGTGGCCGTCGAGCCGGTCCGGGAACTGCTCGCGCAGCTCGGTCGGGAAGTACGCGTGCAGCAGGCCCTTGAGGTACGGGTCGTCCGGCAGCGAGGTGTGCAGCAACTCCTCGGCGACCGTGATCTTCGTGTACGCCAGCAGGACGGCCGTCTCGGGCCCGGTCAGGCCCTGCCCGTTGCTGAGCCGCTCGCGGATCTGCCGGTCGGTGGGCAGGAACTCCAGCGCCCGGTCGAGGTGGCCCTCCCTGACCAGGTGCTTCATGAAGCGCTGCTGGGCGTGGAGCATGTCCTTGGACTGGGCGAGGGCGTTGGCGATCGCCGTGTTCTGCGCGTAGTTGTTGCGCAGCACCAGGTGGCCGACCTCGTCGGTCATGTCGGCGAGCAGCTTGTTGCGCTGCTTGACGGTCATGTCGCCGTCGGTGACCAGGCCGTTGAGCAGGATCTTGATGTTCACCTCGTGGTCGGAGGTGTCCACGCCCGCGCTGTTGTCGATGGCGTCGGTGTTGATCCGGCCGCCGTGCAGCGCGAACTCGATCCGGCCGAGCTGGGTGAGGCCGAGGTTGCCGCCCTCGCCGACGACCTTGACGCGCAGGTCCTGGCCGTCGACGCGGATGGCGTCGTTGGCCTTGTCGCCGACGTCCGCGTTGGACTCGGCCGAGGACTTGACGTACGTGCCGATGCCGCCGTTCCACAGCAGGTCCACCGGCGCCTGGAGGATGGCCTTCATCAGGTCGGCCGGGGTCAGCTTGGTGACCTTGGCCTCGATGCCGAGGGCCTCGCGGATGTGCGCGTTGACGGGGATCGCCTTGGCCGTGCGCGGGAAGATCCCGCCGCCGGCGGACAGCAGCTCCTTGTTGTAGTCCTCCCAGCTGGAGCGGGGCAGCTCGAAGAGGCGGCGGCGCTCGGCGTAGGAGGTGGCGGCGTCCGGGTTCGGGTCGATGAAGATGTGCCGGTGGTCGAAGGCGGCGACCAGGCGGATGTGCTCGGAGAGCAGCATGCCGTTGCCGAACACGTCACCGGACATGTCGCCGATGCCGACGACCGTGAAGTCCTCGGTCTGGGTGTCCACGCCCAGCTCCCGGAAGTGCCGCTTGACGGACTCCCAGGCGCCGCGGGCGGTGATGCCCATGCCCTTGTGGTCGTAGCCGGCGGAGCCGCCGGAGGCGAAGGCGTCGCCGAGCCAGAAGTTGTACTTCTCGGCGACCCCGTTGGCGATGTCGGAGAAGGTCGCGGTGCCCTTGTCGGCGGCGACGACGAGGTAGGTGTCGTCCTCGTCGTGCCGGACGACGTCGGCCGGGGGCACGACCTCGCCCGCGACCATGTTGTCGGTGATGTCGAGCAGCGCCGAGATGAACGTCTTGTAGCTGGCGATGCCCTCGGCCATCCACGCGTCGCGGTCGACGCTCGGGTCCGGCAGCTGCTTGGCGACGAAGCCGCCCTTCGCGCCGACCGGCACGATGACGGTGTTCTTCACCATCTGCGCCTTGACCAGGCCGAGGATCTCCGTGCGGAAGTCCTCCCGCCGGTCGGACCAGCGCAGGCCGCCGCGTGCGACCTTGCCGAAGCGCAGGTGCACACCCTCGACCCGGGGCGAGTACACCCAGATCTCGAACGCGGGGCGCGGCGCGGGCAGGTCCGGGATGGCCTGCGGGTCGAACTTCATGGAGACGTACTCGTGCGGCTTGCCGCCCGCGGCCTCCTGGAAGAAGTTCGTCCGCAGGGTCGCCTTGATGACCGTGAGGAACGACCTGAGGATCCGGTCCTCGTCGAGCGAGGCCACCTGGTCGAGGGCCGCGTCGACCTCCTCCAGCAGCGCGTCCACGATCTCGTGTCCCGCGCGCTGCCGGTCCGGCGACATCCGCGCCTCGAACAGGGAGACGAGCAGCCGGGTGGTGTGGACGTTGTTGCGGAGGGTGTCCTCCATGTAGTCCTGGCTGAACGTCGACGCCGCCTGGCGCAGGTACTTCGCGTACGCCCGCAGCACCATCGCCTGCCGCCAGCTCAGCCCGGCGCTCAGCACCAGGGCGTTGAAGCCGTCGTTCTCCGCCTTGCCCGTCCAGGTGGCCGCGAAGGCGTCCTGGAACCGCTCGCGGGCGTCGTCGCCCAGGTAGTCCACGCCGCCGCCCTTGGCGCGGGGCATGCGCAGCCCGAAGTCGTAGATCCAGGCCACACTGCGGTCCGAGCAGCGCAGCTCGTACGGCCGTTCGTCGACGACCTCGACGCCGAGCCGGTTGAGGACCGGCAGCACCGCCGACAGGGAGATCGCGTCGCCCGTGCGGTAGATCTTGAAGCGGCGCTCCTCGGGGGCGGCGCCCACCGGCTCGTAGAGGCTGAGCGCGAAGTCCTTGCCCTCCTCGGCGTTCAGCTGCTCCAGGTGGATGAGGTCGGCGACCGCGGCGCGCGGGTTGTGGTCGGCCTTGTAGCCCTCGGGGAAGGCGTGCGCGTAGCGGCGCATCAGTTCGGCCGCGCGCTCCTCGCCGAGTTCGGCGTTGAGCGCCTCGGCGAAGGCGTCCTCCCAGGAGCGGGCGGCCTCCACCAGCCGGGCCTCGATGCGCTCCTTGTCGGCGTCGGACAGCTCCGGCAGCTCGGTGCCCTGCGGGACGCGGACCACGAAGTGCAGCCGGGAGAGGATCGACTCGGTGTTCCAGGCCGTGAAGTCGACGCTGATGCCGCCGAGCTCCTCCTTGAGGATCTCGATGATCCGCAGGCGGACGGCCGTGGTGTAGCGGTCGCGCGGGAGGTAGACGAGGGCGGAGTAGTAGCGCCCGTACTCGTCCTGGCGCAGGTAGAGGCGCAGGCGCCGGCGTTCCTGGAGGTAGAGGACGGACGTGACGATGGACCGCAGCTCGTCGGCCGGGGTCTGGAACAGCTCGTCGCGCGGGTACGTCTCCAGGATCTGCAGCAGGTCGCGCCCGTCGTGGCTGTTGGGCGAGAACCCGGCCTGTTCGAGGACCTCCTCGACCTTGCGCCGGATGACGGGGACGCGCCGCACGGACTCGGTGTACGCGGCGGACGAGAACAGCCCGAGGAACCGCCGCTCGCCCACGACGTTGCCCTCGGCGTCGAACTTCTTCACGCCGATGTAGTCCAGGTACGACGGCCGGTGCACGGTCGCCCGGCTGTTCGCCTTGGTCAGGACGAGCAGCTTGTGCTCGCGTGCCTTGGCGCGGGCGTCGGCGGGCAGCCGCTCGAAGGACGGGCTGACCGGGTGGCTCTCCTCGGCGGCGTGGTGCGGGTCGGCGCGCAGGATGCCGAGGCCGGTGCCGGGCACAGCGGCCAGCGAGTCGTCGTCGCGCAGCTGATACTCGCGGTAACCGAGGAAGGTGAAGTGGTCGTCGGCCAGCCAGCGCAGCAGCTCGCGGGCCTCCTCGACCTGCGGTCCGGGCAGGTCGCCGGGGATGGACTCGTCCGGCAGCCCCTCCGCCAGCCGGATGGCCGCGTCCCGCATCTTGCCCCAGTCCTCGACGGCCTCGCGGGCGTCGGACAGCACGCGCAGCAGGTCGGCGGTGATCTGCTTCAGATCGGCCCGGTCGGTCTCGCGGTCGATCTCGACGTGGATCCAGGACTCGACGTGCGCGTCGTGCGGGAGGCTCCCGGCGCCGGTCGCGGGCGTGGGCAGCACCTCGATGAGCTTGCCGGTCACGTCGCGCCGGACGACGAACTGCGGGTGGATGACGACGTGGATGCCACGCCCCTGCCGCGTCAGTTCATTGGTGACGGAGTCGACGAGGAAGGGCATGTCGTCGGTGACGACCTCCACGACGGAGTGGCTGCACGTCCACCCGTTCTCCTCCACGGTGGGCGTGTGCACCCGCACGTTGGCCGTGCCCTGGGGGCGGTTCTCGGCCAGCCGGTAGTGCGATACGGCGGCTCCGAAGACGTCGACCGGGTCGCGGTCGGTGAGGTCCTCCGGGGCCGTGTGCAGGTAGTAACGCTGGAGGAACGTGAGCAGGGACTCGCGGTCCGGAGCTTCCTGGGCGTCTGGGGTCTCCTCGCCCGTCGACCCGGTCGGTAGGTGCCCCCCGACCGGGCTGTTCTCAGCTACCCGAGCGGCCCTCTCGAGCAACTCGGCCTTGGCTTCGTCCAGCTTGGTCTGCATTGTCCTCTGGCTCCTGTCGCGCGCCGTTGCGTGACGTAGAAGGAAGTACGGCCTCTGCGCTTGCGACGTCACGTCGTGACACGGGGTATCCGGTCTGTTCCGACGCTATGCCGCAAGGCGAGATGAGCGGGGGTGTCTGAGCCATTCTTGAGCTGCTCCACCGGTGTGACGCTGCTCTCTGCGACGCCTGGGTCCGGGTGGTGCTCGGCGTCCCGGGAGTCCTCGATGCCCCGTCCCGCCCGCGAAGACCAGCGACCGCCGCCCGGACACGGATGTCGTCCGTGCTCTCCGGGCGCAGGGCAGGGACATCGGCGTCCCCGCGAACTATCGCGCTGATCACGCCACCAAGGCTATCGCTCCTTACAGGGCCCCCGTCATGAGCCGTATGTGTACAAAACCAGCCCTGCAAGTTTGACGTTCTGCACAGTGCGCGCATCGAACTGCGGGCAGTCGCGCCGCCAAGGGCGGCACGGGTGGGCGTGGGGGTCCCCCTGCTCGAGCGAAGCCGAGAGCTTGGGGGAGGTACCTCGTCGCGCCGAGCTGCGCACCGCCCTGGCCTCAGCAAGAACGCCGAGTGCCCCGAAACGAACAGTTCCGGTCAGGCCGCGAGCCGCTCCGCCTCCTCGACCGCTTCCTCCAGCGTGTCCACGACCGGCACCCCCACCGCCTCAAGACTCGCCCGACTGTGCGATCCCCCGGTGTACAGCACAGCCCGCGCCCCCACATGCAGCGCGGCCACCGCATCGTCCGCGGCGTCCCCGATCACCACCGTGCGCTCAGGATCCACTCCACTCAGCGACCCGAGATGCCGCACCATGTGCTCGGCCTTGCTGCCGCCCGACGGCCCGGTGCGCCCGTCCACCCGTATGAAGTGCCGCTCGATCCCGAACCCCCGCACCAACGGCACGAGCTCCTCGTGCACGTACATGCTCAGGATCGACTGACTGCGCCCCGCCGACCGCCACCCGGCCAGCAGGTCCTCGGCCCCCACCGTCAGCCCGCACGTCACCCGGTGCTCCGCGTAGTACCGGTGGAAGATGCCGTCCATCAGCTCCCACTCGGCCTCGGTGGGCAGTCTGCCCATCAGCCGCTCGTAGAACTTGGGCACCGGCACGCAGTACAGCTCCCGGTACTGCTCCAGCGTCAGCGGCTCCAGCCCCAGCTCGCCGAATGCCGCGTTCGTCGCCCCGATGATCGCGTCGATGTCATGGAACAGCGTGCCGTTCCAGTCCCAGACAATGTGCGCGCCCGTCTTCATCCCCATGCCCGAAAACGTACCCGCCCCCACTGACAATCAAGAGAACGGCACCTCCACGCGCCCCCCGCCAGGAGCGCCGCTCAGTCCCCGCGCCCCACCAGATTCGGAATCTCCTGGGTGGCGAACCACAGCAGCTCGTGGTCCTCCGCGCCGTCCACGACGAACTGCGCGTCGTCGTCCCCGCCGTCCGCCGCCGGCAGCGCGTCCGCGGCCGCCGTCACATCGGCCTCCGCGTCCGCCGCGTCGACGTGCACCGACGCCGCCTTGGCGAGCGGCACCGCACCCGCGACCCGCACCTCCCCGAGCGCCGCCGGGTCGAGCCCCCGGTCGGGGTCGGTGCTCGCGGCCCGGTCGGCGACGTCGACGGCGACCACGACCCGGCGCCGCGGCGCCCCCGGGTCGGCCGCCAGCAGCCGCAGCGAGGCCAGTGCGGCCCGGCTCAGCGCCGCGTACTCGAGTTCCTCGATGTCGTCGGAGAGGTACCACTCCCGCAGCCCGGGCGTCACGGCGTACGCGACGAACGGCCCGGCTCCCAGCTCACCCGTCTTGTACGCCTCGGCGAGAGCGGGGAGGGTCAGGGGCACGTAGACACGCATGGCTGGCCGCTTTCGTGGTCGGTTTCAAGGTCGGACTGCTTGGTCGGTATCCATGGTCAAGAGCTCCGGACGGCCTTCAGGATACGTGCGGCGCGTCCCCTTTCGAGTCCCGGCCGGTGACGCCGAACGCGTCCACCTCAGGCCCGGAATTCACCCGGCGCACCCCGGCACTGACAGGGCCCACGGCCCCTATACCACCCGGATAGGTGAACATTCCGGCGCCCAGGACCCGCGGCCCGCTTCCTTGCCCCTGCCCCCGTCGGCCCCGTACAAGATCAGCAACCCGAAGTTACTCCCCGGTATCAACCGGGCCCACGGAACGGGGACCCCCCCATGCACAAGGTCATGACCAGGGCACAGCACCGCCCGACCACCCGCCCGCCGTCCCGCCGAGACCAGCACACCCCTGGCACCCCCAGCCCACGAGGCACCGGCACCGGCACCGGCACCACCCCACCGCAAGCCGCCGGAAACGCCTCCCCGCGGACGACCACCCCAGCGGCCCCGGACGGCCACACCTCACCCCGGACCGCCGGAAGCACGAACCCACACACCACCGCACCGCCCACCCCGCGTACCACCACCGCACCCGCGCCAGACGGCGGCCGCACCGCGCTCCGAGCCGCCGGAAGCACAAGCCCACGTCCCACCACCCCGCTGGCCCCGGCAGGCAGCCCCCGGCCCCGAACCTCCGGCAGCGCCGCCCCGCCCCGCACCCCCGGCGACGGCCCCGGCCGCTCCCGGGCCGCTGCCGGCGGTCGGCCCCCGGCGACCGCCCGGTCCCAGCGCCCTCACACCCGCCCCGCCGACACCCGCCCACCGACCCTCACGCGCTCCCGCACGGCACCCCGCAGGCCGGCGACAGGCACCGCTCCGGCGCCCACCACAGCCACCACCCCGGCCGCCCCTGCCACCCCGGTCACCTCAGAGCCCACCCCCGGCCGCCCCACCCACGGCGCCCGCCGAACCGCCGCGATCCCCCACCCCCTGCCCACCGACCTGTTCGCCGACCTCCTCCTCGCCGTCCTGAGCGGCCACCGCCCCGTCCACTCGATGCTCCGCCACACCCGCGGCCGCGCCTACGACGAACTGGCCTGGCTGGCCGAGCGCGGCCCCCTGCGCACACGCGGCGCCCGCCCCGTCGTCCGGGACATCGGCTACTTCGAACCCCGTCCCGGCGCCATCGAGGCCTTCGCGCGCATCGGCGCCGGCGACCAACTGCGCGCCATGGCATTCCGCCTGGAACTCGGCCAGGACCTCCGCTGGCGCTGCACGGCGGTGGAACTGGGCGGCCCCCGTCCACCCCGCGCCGAGGCCGACTGACCCTCCGGCCCGCCCCGGGGGTCGCCGCCCGGGCCCCCTCACGCCGAAGGGCCGGACACCCTCGGGTGTCCGGCCCTTCAAGCCGCTACGGTGCCTCAGCCACCGTCACTCACTTCTTGCGGCGCCCCCGGCTCTTCGCCTGCTTGCGGCGCTCCGCGCGCGTGAGGCCGTCGGCCTCGGAACGCACCGGCTCGCCGTCCTCGGTGAAGTCGCCCTCGATGGTGCCGCCCTCGCCGTCGACCGTCGGCGCGGAGAAGTGGAGGTTGCGCCGCTGCGGGACGTCGAGGCCCTTGGCGCGGATCTCCGGCCGGGCACCCGCCTGCGCCGGCACCGAGTCCTGCTTCTCCAGGTCGGCCACGGGCTTGGCGTCCTCGACGGGGACCTCCTCGACCTGCTGCTCGACCTGGACCTCCAGGTTGAACAGGTAGCCGACGGACTCCTCCTTGATGCCCTCCATCATGGCGGTGAACATGTCGAAGCCCTCGCGCTGGTACTCGACCAGCGGGTCCTTCTGCGCCATCGCGCGCAGGCCGATGCCCTCCTGGAGGTAGTCCATCTCGTAGAGGTGCTCGCGCCACTTGCGGTCGAGGACCGACAGCACGACCCGGCGCTCCAGCTCACGCATGATCTCGGAGCCGAGCTGCGCCTCACGGGCCTGGTACTGCTCGTGGATGTCGTCCTTGATGGAGTCGCCGATGAACTCGGCGGTCAGCCCGGCCCGGTCACCGGCCGCCTCCTCCAGCTCCTCGACCGTGACGTTGCACGGGTAGAGCTGCTTGAAGGCGCCCCACAGGCGGTCGAGGTCCCAGTCCTCCGGGAAGCCCTCGGCGGTCTCGGCCTGGACGTAGGCGTCGATGGTGTCGTCCATGAAGTGCTGGATCTGCTCGTGCAGGTCCTCGCCCTCCAGGACGCGGCGCCGCTCGCCGTAGATGACCTCGCGCTGGCGGTTGAGGACCTCGTCGTACTTCAGGACGTTCTTACGGGTCTCGAAGTTCTGCTGCTCGACCTGCGACTGGGCGGAGGCGATCGCGCGCGTGACCATCTTGTTCTCGATCGGCACGTCGTCCGGCACGTTCGCCATGGACATCACGCGCTCGACCATCTGGGCCTTGAACAGCCGCATCAGGTCGTCACCGAGGGAGAGGTAGAAGCGGGACTCGCCCGGGTCGCCCTGACGGCCGGAACGACCGCGCAGCTGGTTGTCGATGCGCCGCGACTCGTGCCGCTCGGTGCCCAGCACGTAGAGCCCGCCGAGCTTCTCGACCTCTTCCTTCTCGGCCTTGACGGCCTTCTCGGCCCGCTCCAGCGCCTCGGGCAGGGCGTGCGCCCACTCCTCGATGTGCTCCTCGGGGTCGAGACCGCGCTGGCGCAGCTCGGCCTCGGCGAGGTCCTCGGGGTTGCCGCCGAGCTTGATGTCCGTACCACGGCCGGCCATGTTCGTGGCCACCGTGACCGCGCCCTTGCGGCCGGCCTGGGCGACGATCGTCGCCTCCCGGTCGTGCTGCTTGGCGTTGAGCACCTCGTGCTGGATGCCGCGCTTGCTCAGCTGCTGCGAGAGGTACTCGGACTTCTCGACGGAGGTGGTGCCGACGAGGATCGGCTGCCCCTTGCGGTGCTTCTCCTCGATGTCGTCGACGACGGCCTCGAACTTGGCGACCTCGGTCCGGTAGATCAGGTCGGACTGGTCCTTGCGGATCATCGGCCGGTTGGTCGGGATCGGCACCACACCGAGCTTGTAGATCTGGTGGAACTCGGCGGCCTCGGTCATGGCCGTACCGGTCATGCCGCACAGACCGGGCTGTTCCTTGCCGTTGTGGTCGTGGCGCTTGTACAGGCGGAAGAAGTTCTGGAGGGTGATCGTGGCGAGCGTCTGGTTCTCGTCCTTGATCGGCACCCCTTCCTTCGCCTCGATCGCCTGGTGCATGCCCTCGTTGTAACGGCGGCCGGCGAGGATACGTCCGGTGTGCTCGTCGACGATCATGACCTCGTCGTCGATGATGACGTAGTCCTTGTCCTTCTTGAACAGTTCCTTCGCCTTGATGGCGTTGTTCAGATAGCCCACGAGCGGGGTGTTCACCGACTCGTAGAGGTTGTCGATGCCCAGCCAGTCCTCGACCTTGGCGACACCGGACTCGTGGATGGCGACCGTGCGCTTCTTCTCGTCGACGTCGTAGTCGCCGGTCTCCTCGATGCCCTTGAGGGGCTGGCCGGCCTCGCCGCGCTTGAGGCGCTTCACCAGCTTGGCGAAGTCCCCGTACCACTTGGTGGCCTGGTCGGCCGGCCCGGAGATGATCAGCGGCGTACGGGCCTCGTCGATGAGGATGGAGTCGACCTCGTCGACGATGGCGAAGTTGTGGCCGCGCTGGACGAGCTCGTCCTTGGACCACGCCATGTTGTCGCGCAGGTAGTCGAAGCCGAACTCGTTGTTCGTGCCGTAGGTGATGTCGCAGGCGTACTGCTCGCGGCGCTGAGCCGGCGTCATGTTGGCGAGGATGCAGCCGACGCTCAGGCCCAGGAAGCGGTGGACGCGGCCCATCATTTCGGAGTCGCGCTCGGCCAGGTAGTCGTTGACCGTGATGATGTGGACGCCCTCGCCGGACAGCGCGTTCAGGTACGCCGGCAGCGTACCGACGAGGGTCTTGCCCTCACCGGTCTTCATCTCGGCCACGTACCCCATGTGCAGGGCGGCGCCGCCCATCATCTGCACGTCGTAGTGCCGCTGGCCCAGGACGCGCTTGGCGGCCTCGCGGACGGTGGCGAAGGCCTCGGGCAGCAGGTCGTCCAGGCTCTCACCGTCGGCGTACCGCTGCTTGTACTCATCGGTGAGGGCCCGCAGCTCGGCGTCGGAGAGGTCGACGAAGTCCTCTTCGATGGAGTTGACCTGGTCCGCGATGCGGTGCAGCTTGCGCAGGATCTTGCCTTCGCCTGCACGCATGATCTTCGAGAGGACGGACACGGGGGTTGGTCTCCTTGCCGGTCGGGCCTGGGACGGTCGGTTACCACTTGACTTACTGAGCAACGGCCATCGTATGCGAGGACCCCACCGCGCCGGGAGGGCCTGCCGTGACGGCGACCGTCCGCTGCTTCAATTCTGATTCACGTGTGCTTCAAAGGGGACAACGCCCCGGCCCCACGGATAGTGCCGCATTCCCCCATCGAATTGCACCAGGCGTGATCACTCGCTCACCTAGGGCAAACAGATGGCACCACCGGCCGCCTCCGAGCAGAATCGGCCGATGGACCCCGTCACCCTCACCACGGACCGCCTCCTGCTGCGCACGGTCGGCCCCCAGGACACCGACGCGGTGTACGAGGCCTGTCAGGACCCCGACATCCAGCGCTGGACGACGATCCCCTCGCCCTATCTGCGCGAGCACGCCCAGAGCTTCACGGAGCAGCTGGCTCCCGACGGCTGGGCGGACGGCTCCATGTTCACCTTCGGCGTCTTTCTCCACTCCGGAGAACTGGCGGGCATGCTCGGCATCACCATGCGTGCCCTGGGCATGGGCGAGATCGGCTTCTGGACGGCGAAGCGGCACCGATCCCACGGCTACATCACGGAAGCCGCCCTCACCGCCTGCCGCTGGGCCTTCGTCCACGCGGCGATCGACCGCATCGAATGGCGCGCGACGGTGGGCAACCGGGCCTCGCGCGCGGTGGCGGAACGAGCCGGCTTCACGATCGAGGGCACGCTGCGCTCGGCGACCAACAACAAGGGCGTACGCCACGACACCTGGATCGGCTCCTTGCTCCCGTCGGACTTGAACCTCCCGTCGACGGCCCCGTACTTGCCCGCTCCCTAGCTGCTCAGCTGCGGGCAGTCGTGCCGCTGGGGCGGCACGGGTGGGCGGTGGGGGTCCCCCTGCTCGAGCGAAGCCGAGAGCTTGGGGGAGGCACCCCGCTCCGTCGGGTTGCGGACCCACCCGCCCCAGCCGTCACGCCCAGCACCATGACCCCAACCCCGCAGGCACCCCCACTGTCAGTCCCACCCCCTATCGTGCCGACCATGACCACCCCGCGCCCCGCAACAGAGCTCTCCGCAGACGACGCCCGCAGGATCGCGCTCCGCGCCCAAGGCTTCCTCGGCGCCCCCGACCGCCGCTCCGGCGTCCGCGGCGTCCTCCGCCACCTGGGCGCGATACAGCTCGACACGATCTCGGTCCTGGCCCGCTCCCACGAACTCGTCCCGTACGCCCGCCTGGGCGCGGTAGGCCGGAAGACGGTGGAGAACGCCTACTGGAAGGACACGCACTCCTTCGAGTACTGGTCCCACGCGGCCTGCATCCTCCCCATCGAGGAGTGGCCCCACTTCGCCTTCCGCCGCCGCGCCTACCGCAACCGCCCGCACTGGAACCACGAACTCCCGGACGGCGCCTACGACAAGGTCATCGAGCAGCTCCGCTCCGAAGGCCCCCTGACGGCCACCGAGTTGGGCGGCGCGAAGAAGACGAACGACTGGTGGGACTGGTCCGGCTCCAAGGTCGCCGTCGAACGCGCCCTGATGTACGGCGAGGTGGTGTGCGTGGAGCGCCGCGGCTGGAAGCGGATCTACGACCTCGCCGAGCGCGCGATCCCGGACGCCCTGCTCCACGACGAGCTGGACGACACCGAGTGCCTGCGCCGCCTGGTCCGGCTGGCGGGCCAGTCCCTCGGCGTCGGCACCCGCGCGGACATCGCCGACTACCACCGCCTCAAGGGCGAGCAGGTCGACGCGGTGATCGCCGACTCGGGCCTGGTGCCGGTCACGGTCGAGGGCTGGTCCAAGCCGGCCTGGGCCGATCCCGCGGCCCTGGAGACACCCCCGCGCGGCCGTCACCGTACGACGCTGCTGTCGCCTTTCGACTCCCTGATCTGGGAGCGGGCGCGCACGGAGCGGATCTTCGGCTTCACCCACCGCCTGGAGGCCTACGTCCCCAAGCAGAAGCGGGTGTACGGCTACTTCGCGATGCCGGTCCTGGCCGGCGGACGGCTCGTCGGCCGGGTGGATCCCGCCCGTGAGGGCCGCACGCTGGTGGCCAAGCAGGTCACGCTCGACGGCCCGAAGGCGGTCCCGTCCGTCGCCCAGGCCCTGGCCGAGGCGGCGACCTGGGTCGACTGCACGGACGTACGCGTGGAACGCGTCGACGCCCCGGACCTGCGCGAACCCCTGGTCAAGGAACTCGCCCGCATTCTCGGCTGAGAGCGAGCCCTAGCGGATTCGGCTGAGAGCGAGCCCTAGCGGATCTCGAGGATCTTCTCCCGCATCGCGTACACCACCGCCTCCATCCTGGAGTGCAGCTGCAGCTTCTCCAGGATGTTGCGCACGTGGTTCTTCACGGTGTTCTCGGAGATGAACAACTCCTTGGCGATGTCACGGTTGTTCATTCCCGTGGCGACGAGCTTGAGGACTTCCAGTTCGCGGTCGGTCAGACGCGGCGCGGGCACCAGCCGGCGCTCGTCCGTGCGCTGGATCATCGACTTGAACTCGGTGAGCAGTTTCGACGCCATGGACGGGCTGATCTGCGACTGCCCGTCGGCGACGGCGCGAATGGCCGTGGCCACCTCGTCCGTGGAGATCTCCTTGAGGAGATAACCGGTCGCGCCCGCCTTGATGGCGTCGTAGAGATCGGCTTCCTCGTCGCTGATCGTCAGCATGATGATCTTGGCGCTGGGTGCCACCTCCTTGATGGAGGTACACGCCTCGATACCGCCCCGCTTCGGCATCCGTACGTCCATCAGCACGATGTCGGGCAGCAGATCGGCGGCCTTCTCGACCGCCTCGGCGCCGTCGCCCGCCTCTCCGATGACCTGGATGTCCTCCTCGGCGGCGAGCACGATCTCCAGGCCACGGCGGAAGAGGGCGTGGTCGTCCACGACGAGGACTCTGATCGGTTCCTTGCGTGGAGTCTCCGTGTCCGGGCCCATGCCGACGACGCCGTCGTCGGCATCCCCGTCACGCATCGGTCCGAAGCTGTCCGCCATCGTTCCTCCCCCTGAAGGCTGTGGCCTGTGGTCCTGAGCCATCGCCAACCCAGAGCAACGACCCACCGGTTGGGCTGTGGCCATCATGATTTCATGCCCGGGCGGCGCCGGGGTGACGGAGCGGTGCGCGAAGCGGTCGCACAGGGGTGCCCCTGGGGGCGCACACGCGCTCCAGGGGCACCTGCTCCGCTGTCACCCGGCACGGTCAGCCGCCGAGCGCACCACCCGCGTCGGGGGAGTGCGCCTGTGTGACCATCGTGTCCGTGCTGAGGTGGATCACGCCGTAGTCATAGGCGTGCCGTCGGTAGACGACACTCGGTTCCTTGGTCTCGGAGTCGACGAACAGGTAGAAGTCGTGCCCGACCAGCTCCATCTCGTAGAGAGCCTGGTCGAGGGTCATGGGGGCTGCGACGTGGGTCTTCTCGCGGACGACGATGGGGCCGTCACCCTGCACTTCCAGCGAGCCGATCTTCTTCGTGGGCACGGCTTCCGGCTCCTCCTCGGAGGCCGTCACCAGGCCGTTCCCGTTGAGCGTCGCCACACCCGGGACGTGGTCGGCGACCTCGGCGGCGGGGATCCGGCGCGCGCCACGGCGCGAGAACCGCTTGTCGTGCTGCCTGCGCAGCCGGGCTTCCAGCTTTTCCGCCGCCAGGTCGAGCGCCGCGTAGGGATCGCTCGCCGCTGCCTCCGCCCGGATCACCGGACCGCGGGAGCGGAGGGTGATCTCCACTCGGTCACAGCGGTCGGCCTGCCGCGGATTGGGCTCCTTGGACACCTCGACGTCGAGGCTGATCACCTTGCCATCGAGCTTCTGGATCTTCTCCAGCTTCAGCTTCTCGGCCACGTGCTTCCGGAACCGCTCGGGCACCTCGGTCTTGCGGCCCTTGACGACGATGTCCACGCAGAACTCCGTTCCCGGATCGCTCCGCCTCGCTGCGGAGCATCTCCCTTTTTGCACCAGGCTCCGGTGAACCCCGGAACCTCGGACTCGGTGACTTCCACCTCCTCCCCCGGGGGCGAGATCTCCACTCCACCGGCGCGAGTGATGAAGAAAAACCCGCAGCACGGCAATCGGATTTGAGAGGTGTGGCCTGCGGCTTTCCCTCTCAACCGAACATATCTCGCCCGGACGGATGTCGTCACCCTCTACCGCGGCGTACCTCCGTTCAGGTGAATAAGCCCTCTCGTTACCTGCAACGACGCAAGATCTCAGTCAGTTCCGGTTTATTTGGAAAGCTTCCGGTGACGCCGCGACCACTGCCGCGCACACCACGTCAACGACTCCGCCGGCGCCGCCCGCGCCCGCGATTCCCTGCCGGCCGGGCCGCCGGCCCGTCCTCTCTCGCGTTGATCCGACGTTCTGTTCCTCTCTGCTTTCCCAGGTCTCTCCCTCGTACACGGCCGCGGTCCCCCCAGCGTTCGAAACCGGCCCCGCCGCCCGCACCGCCCGCGCGGCCTCCGCCAGGGACGCCCCGGTGGTCATCACGTCGTCCACGAGGACGACCGGGCCCGCGGAGAGCAGCCGGGCAGCACCGGGCGCCACCGCGAGCGCGCCCGCGAGATTGCCCAGCCGCTGGCGGGAGTTGAGCCGTGACTGGTCGGCCACGGCCCGCTTCTGCCGCAGCACGCCGAGCACCCGGGCCGGGATCCCGCTCCGCCGCAGCCGGCCCGCCGCGGCGAGCGCGATCCGCCGCGCGGGATCATGCCCCCGGGCCCGCACGGCCCGCCGCCCGGACGGCACGGGCACGAGCAGCACGGGAGCCCCGCTCTCCCACGACCGCACCAGCCCGGCCCCCTCCGAGGCCCAGGCCTCCTGAAGGCCCGCCCGCACCGCTCCGGCCAGGGCCACCCCGAGCGGGCCCGCGAGCGCCAGGGCACCCCGCTCCTTGTGGGCCAGCAGCGTCGCCCGGACCTCGTCCGCGTACCGAGCCGCCGCGTGGACCACGGGCAGCCCGGGCGGCTCCGGCACCGGCCGCACACGACACACCGCGGCTCCGCTCAGCACCGCACGGCACTCCGCGCAGAGCACCGCACGAGGCCTCCCGCAGCCCCCGCACTCGCCCGGCAGCACCAGGTCGGTGAGGTCCTGCCACCACCCCCGCATGGACACCACTCTGCCGACACGGACCCGCCCCGGCCACCCCTGTGGAAAACCCACCTGTGGACAAGTCACCGCTCGGCGAGCTGCTCGTCCCTCACACGAGTGATGGCCGAGTGATAGCCCCCTGCGGAGGCCGATCCGGGGCACCGGACGCCCCCGCCTCACCCCGGATAGACCGGCGCCGTCCCCTCCGTCACCTTCTGCCACTGCTCACCCGACGGCAGCCGGACGATCCCGTCCACCGAGTACGCCACCAGCGGCAGCTGGTCGTCCTCGGCGGCCGTGACCTCCTTGACGCCGGTCAGGGCCGCGGGCGCCGGTACGTCCGGCGTGGAACCGTCGACCTGGACGTACCGCATCTGCTCCACGCCCCCGTGCTCGCGTCCGACCACCACGAGCCGGCTGTCCCCGGCCCACGACATGGCCGTGACCTCCTCCAACTCCGGAGTCGCGGAGCGCAGTTCGACCACCCTGACGGCCGGCTTCCCGCCCGGCTTCTCATCCCGCTCGATCAACCCGATGAGCAGCGTCTTCTTGCCGCCCTTCTCCACGACGAGCGCGATCCGCACCCCGTCGGCGGCTACCCGCACGGCCTGGATCCGGCCGTCCAGGTGCGGCGTGCGCACCTCCAGCGGCTCGCCCTTGCCGTCCTCCAGCAGGAGCAGCCGGGGGTCGTCCGGGTCCCGGTCGGCCACCCACAGGCCGTCGTCCGCGTCCCAGCTGGGAGTGGTCAGCCGGTCGGACTCGGTCCGGCCGTGGCTGCGCAGCACCGGCTCGCCCAGCGAACCGCCCGAGACCAGCGACCCCACGTACAGCGATCTGCCGTCGAGGCTGACGCCGGCCGCGGTGTGCTCGTCGCGCGAGACCGCGACCGAGCGCAGCGCCGTGTCGCCCTCGCCGAGCGCCCCCGGCGCCGGGTCCGGCTTGGTGCCGGTGTTGCCCGCGGGGATCCGTACGAGCCGGTCCTTGCCGTCGACGAAGTACAGGTAGTCGGGTGGCCGCACCGAGCTGCGGAAGGCCGTCGCCTCGGCCGCCCCCTGCGAGAGCGCGCACAGCTCCGTACCGTCGGCCCGCAGCTCCACCTCGTCCACCGCGGGGCTGAGGTTCCGCAGCGTGAACAGCATCTGGGCCGCCATCTCCTGGCACCGGTTGGTGCCGATGCCCGCGGCCTTGTCGTTGAGGGGGACCGTCAGCCTGTTCCGGTCGTCGGGCGTCAGCGCGCCCGCGTCCTTCGCCAGCGCCGTGCCGGTCGGGAAGCTCGACCGGACCACGGGCCCGAGCCACCGCGTGGGCCCGTTGAGCAGGGAACGCACGGTCTGCGTCATGGGATCCACGCGCCGCCGCACATAGACGGGATCGGCGACCGCCGTGGGCTGCGAGTCCTCCCCGGCCGCCACGGTGTTCGAAGCGAGGTAGTACTTGTTGACGGACATGTAGTTGCGCTGGAAGTCCGACTCGCCCATGACGACGCCCTGCGGCAGCACGTCGATCCGCCACTGCCCGCTCTTGTCGTCCTGCGTCAGGTGCACGGTCCTGCCGTACTCCCCGGTGGCGGGCGCATACGCCTGCTGCGCGTCCACGGTGGCGACCTTGGTGCCGGTCAGCCGGTACGTGATGTCGCCGGTGTCCTCCCGGCCGCCCGTCCCCTCGGGCTTGGCGCCCGGCCCCTCCGTCAGCACGGTGGTGGACAGCTCCGGCCGCCAGGTCTTCGCGGCCTCGCCGGTCAGGTACTGGCGTGCCGTCTTGTAGTCCGGATCATCGCTGGTCAGCGCCTCCAGGAAGCCCTGCACGATCTCCGAGGGCGCCGCGTCCTCACCGGGCGGGACGGCGAACACCCGCACCTGGCTCTCCTGACGCGGTGTGGACTCCACACTCCGCAGGTCCCCGCTGTCGGGCATCGAGGCACACCCTGCCAGCAGCAGGACGCCACCGGCGGCGTACGCCATCACGCGCGCGGGCGTACGCCTGCCGCGCCCTTCGCGGTCAGCGCCCACGAGATGCCTCCCCTTGCCTCTTCGCGTCCCCCGCCTCGGTCTCGCGGCCCGGGGCTGCGGCTCCCTCGTCCCCGTCCGCTTCCCGGGGCCCGTTCACGACCGGTCCCCGTTCGGCACCATCCGGGTCGCTCACGGCCGGTCCCCGTCCGGCACCGGCCGGGTCGCTTACCTCGCCGACACCGGTGGCCCCTGCCGGACCACTCACATCGCTGTCCCGCGTCGACGGCTCCGCTGATCCCGCTTCGTCCTGCCGTCGCGCCCCCGAGGCGGGCCGTGGCACCACGCGCGCGCCGTTGCCGGGCAGGGCCGTCGGATCGGCCGCCGCGGCAGCCGCCCGCGGCGGTATGGGGTCCTGCTTGGCCCGCGGGGGCACCGGCCCGTTCGCCGGCTGCGCCGGCACGGTCGCCCGCTTCTCGCCGTCCCCGCCGCCACACGGCAGCCCCGCGTCGTCGAGCCCTCTGTTGCGCCGGGAGTCCTTGGGCTCCAGCGGTATCGGGGAGCCCCGCAGCGGCTCGTCAGCGGTCCTGGGCAGCGTCAGCCGGAACTGCGAACCGCCGCCCGGCTCGCCCCACGCCTGCAGCCAGCCACCGTGCAGCCGCGCGTCCTCCAGGGCGATGGACAGCCCCAGCCCCGTACCGCCCGTGGTACGCGCGCGTGCCGGGTCGGCCCGCCAGAAGCGGCTGAACACCCGGGTCGCCTCGCCCGGCTTGAGCCCGACCCCGTAGTCCCGCACCGCGACCGCGACCGCGCCGCCCGCCGCGGCGAGCTTGACGACCACGTCGTTGCCCTCGCCGTGCTCGACGGCGTTGACCACGAGGTTGCGCAGCACGCGCTCCACGCGCCGGGCGTCGGCCTCGGCGACGACGGGCTGCTGGTCGCCGAGGACGCGGATCCGCGTGCCCTTGCGCTCCGCGAGCGGCTCGGCCCCGCTGACCACCCGCCGTACGACGTCCCTGAGGTCTATCGGCTCCGCCTCCAGTGCCGCGGCGCCCGCGTCGAAACGGCTGATCTCCAGCAGGTCCGCGAGCAGCGACTCGAACCGGTCCAGCTGGTCCGCGAGCAGCTCCGCCGACCGCGCGGTCACCGGGTCGAAGTCCTCCCGCGCCTCATGGATCACGTCCGCGGCCATCCGCACGGTCGTCAGCGGCGTACGCAGCTCGTGCGACACGTCCGACACGAACCGGCGCTGCATCCGCGACAGGTCCTCCAGCTGGCTGATCTTCAGCTGGAGGTTCTGCGCCATCTTGTTGAAGGCCTCGCCGAGCCGCGCGATGTCGTCCTCGCCGGTGACCTTCATCCGCTCCTGCAGCCGCCCGGCCGACAGCCGCTCCGCGATCCCCGCCGCCATCCGCACCGGCGTGACGACCTGCCGCACCACGAGCCAGGCGATGGCCCCGAGCAGCACGACGACGAACAGCCCCGCCGTCGCCAGCGTGCCCTTGACCAGGCTCAGCGACTTCTCCTCCTGCGTGAGCGGGAAGAGGTAGTAGAGCTGGTACGGGTCGCCGTTGGGGTCGTCCACCTGCTGGCCGACGATCAGGCCCGGCTGGGAGTCCTTGGCCGGGTTGTTGTACGTGATGCGGGTGTAGCTCTGCGCGGCCGTCGTGCTGCTGCCGATCCGCTCGCGCAGGTCGGCGGGCACGCTCCTGCTCCAGTCCACCTCGCCGGAGGCACGCTGCCCACGGCCGCCCGCGCCGTCCGCGTCGGAGGCAGGGAGCGTCACCACGTCGAAGGCGCCCTGGCCGCCGCTGGACAGCGAGGAGACGAGGTCGCTCATCCACTCGCTGACGTTCTGCGCGGGACGCCCGTCCGCCGTGGCGATGTCGTCACCGGCGCCGCTCCCCGCCTCTTCGGCCCGCTGCTTGGCCACCGCGAACCCGCCCGTGGCCTGGCTCTGGGACGCCTTCACCTTGGCGTCGAGCAGGCCGTTGCGCACCTGCCCGATGACCACGAAGCCCAGCAGCAGGACCACGCCCAACGACATCAGCAGCGTGGTGACGACGACCTTGAGCTGGATGTTGCGCCGCCACAACCGCATGACGGGCAGCAACGGCCGGCGCACCCACCGCATGAACAGCCGGATGACCGGACTGCCCTGGACCCCGCCCTGCAGCAGCCCGCTCTCCAGGAACCGCGCCCAGCGCGAGCCGGGTTTCCTCCGCCCGACAGGCCGCCCCGGGCGGGCCCCGGACCGGCCGGGCGCCGAAGCGGCACTGTCGCCGGACATGTCAGCTCGGCCCTGCCTTGTACCCGACACCACGGACCGTCACCACGATCTCCGGCTTCTCCGGGTCCTTCTCGACCTTGGAGCGCAGCCGCTGCACGTGCACGTTCACCAGCCGCGTGTCCGCCGCGTGCCGGTAACCCCACACCTGCTCCAGCAGCACCTCGCGCGTGAACACCTGCCACGGCTTGCGCGCGAGCGCGACCAGCAGGTCGAACTCCAACGGCGTCAGCGCGATCGACTGCCCGTCCCGCTTCACGGAGTGCCCGGCCACGTCGATGACCAGGTCACCGATGGCGAGCTGCTCCGGAGCGGGCTCCTCCGACCTCCTGAGCCGCGCCCGGATCCGGGCCACCAGCTCCTTCGGCTTGAACGGCTTCACGATGTAGTCGTCCGCGCCCGACTCCAGGCCCACGACGACATCGACGGTGTCGCTCTTCGCCGTGAGCATCACGATCGGCACCCCGGACTCCGCCCTGATCAGCCGGCACACCTCGATACCGTCCCGGCCGGGCAGCATCAGGTCCAGCAGCACCAGATCGGGCTTGGACTCGCGGAAGGCGGCCAGCGCCTTGTCGCCGTCGGCAACGAAAGACGGCTCGAAACCCTCACCACGCAGCACAATGCCGAGCATCTCGGCCAGTGCGGTGTCGTCGTCGACGACAAGGACTCGTCCCTTCATAAACGACATCATCCCATTCTCATAACGGCGGCGTAGGTGCGGGTGAGGCAGGTCACTGACCAGTGACGATAGTCGTACTGAGCCGTAGCTGTCTGCCATTGTCCGCCGGTGTTGATGTCAGCAGCGGATGTCAGCTCGACCGTCCAGCTCACCATCCTCCTTCACCCACCAGCCTCCCCAGCTCCCATCCCGTACGCCGTCGACCCACACACCGTGGAGCAGGCGTGGTTCATGGCGTCCAGGTGGAGCGCGCCACTGTACGAACGACCTGGACGCCATGGGCCGCGTCTGCTCGGCTCTGCCTGGGTCGATGGCGTACGGGATGGGAGCCTCCCGCGCACGCCACTACGGGCCCGCAGTCGGGAACGGCGCCCCCTCCATCCCGGTGCCGGCCGATCCCCCGCCGGAGGCATCGTTCTAACCGCAGGCGTTGCGTGCGGTGATCGACTCATGGCTACCGGCCCAATCCACGCGTGGGCGCGCGTCGGCGCAGCGCGGGCGGAGCGGGCCGAAGGCAGGAGCGGCGCCCGGAGCGGAGCCGGGAAGCGCGCCCGGCGGAGCGGAGCGCAGCCGGGGCTTGATGAGGTAGAGAAACCTGTAACAGCTTCGCTGCCGCCTGGTCAGGATGAAGATGTGTCGGCGGTCAGGAGTCGGCTCGTGAATCCGGCCTGGCAAAGGCGCTCGTACGCCTCACGCACGTCAGCAGGTAGTGGCTGGCTGATCATGAATCCCTGCTCCGGGTAGATCATCAGCCGCTGAACCGCACCGACCAGCATGGCGATCACCAAGCGGGCGTCACCGATGGAGTCGACGTACTCGTCCAGCGTCATCGGACTGGAGGCGCTGACAATCTCGACTCCGGGCCAGAGCTTCCGCGCGGTGGCGTACGCCCGCCGCTCCTCGTACGGCTTGCTGATCAGAAGCACCGAGGACACCTCGATACCGGCCTCTTCCAACAGCTCTCGCGAGAAGCGGATGTTCTCACCCGTGTTGCGGGCGCGTGGCTCCACCAGAATGGCCGTGCTAGGGACACCGAGTTCCAGTGCCCGTTCCTGGTAGTGGACGGCTTCACCGCGGGGCATGCGTTCCCGTGTCGTGGGGCTGGTGGCACCGGTGAACAGGAGCAGGGGGGCCATACCGCGCTTGTACAGGTCCGCTGCCGTATCGGCTACGCCCAAGTCGTGGCTGCCAAGCCCGATGGCAACCGAGCACGGCCGGACCGAGTGACCCATCTGGTGGTAGTCCCACACGCGTCGGGCGTCTGCCCAATCCTGTGCTGAGATCACTGCGGCTCTTCCCTGTCCTTCGCCGAGTCGGGCACCTTGAAGTCGTACTCCCACGCGAAGCGCGACGCCGCGTGTACCCCAATGGCGAATTCCACAACTGTGCCTGTGGCCGTGTAGGTCGTCCGATGCAACTCGACGACCGGTTCGCCGGGAGGTAGCTGGAGCTGCTTCACCTCGTCCGGTGTGGCAGCACGGGCAAACAGTCGCTCCTTCATGTGATCGATCTCGTAACCCGCGTCGTACAGCACGCGAAATCCGCCGCCTCGGCCGGCGGGTCCCGGCGTGGGATCGACGAGGCGGGTGCCTTCAACGTGCTCGGGTCGGTAGTAGCTGGTCAGCGTGTGCGTCGGCTGGTCGCCTTCCTTGACCAGTCGCGCGCGGGCGTAAACCTCGGCGCCTTCCGGCAGGCCATGTGCGGCTGCTACCTCCGGTGGCGCTACGACGCGACTGACCGTCTGCGTCTGCTCATTCCGGCGGTATCCCCGTCCGGAAGCCACGCGGTCCGCGATGAAGGCAACCTCGTCACCGTCCCGCCACTTGGCCTTGTCGTACCTGGCAATGCCGAGGCGCTTGAGAGGCACTCGCTCCCGCACCACAGTTCCGTGACCGCGAGATGAGGTCACCAGTCCCTCGGCCTCAAGAGCCTTGTAGGCCTGATGAACCGTGGACTTCGAGCCCTCGCCTGCTGCGACCAGCTCCCTGATCTGCGGGAGCTGCTGGCCGGGCGCGTACTCGCCCCTCTTGATCTGCTCAGCCAGCTTGTCCGCCAGCTCCCGCCACTTGGGCGTCATTGCCTGACTCCTCTCGACACAACCAGTCAACCACAGTCCCAGGACTGTTGACAGTCCTGGGACTGCGTGCCACAGTCATGCCATGCCCACCGCAGTCCTAGGACAGCGGGAAGGAAGGCCTTCTTTGGGCTGCTCCAAAGCTGTGAGACACAAGGAGTCTTCATGCCGTCGTTCAAGATCGACACGTCGACCGCTGTTGTGTTCGTGGCAACCGCACCGGAACCGAAGATGGTCAACAAGAAGACCGGTGAGCGGGCCGTGGACCGGGAGACCAACGCGAGCCTGTCGACCGTGGGCCTGCTGGTCTCGGACGAGGGAGAGGGGAACCTCTACCAGGTGACCGTGCCGGAGACGGGTCTCCCGGAGGGGCTGGTGCCGGGGACGCCGGTGAAGGTCATCGGCCTGAAGGCGCGGGACTGGGAGAACGAGTTCAACGGCCAGAAGCGGCACGGGATCTCGTTCCGCGCGGTCGCGATCACCCCGGCGGTCTGACCATGACCGACTGGACGATGTGGCTGGAGGCCACGGGAGCCTTAGCGGGTGCCGGCGGTCTCGGCTACGCGAAGGTACGCGCCCCTCGCGTGTACTGGTCGCTGGTGGGGATGCCGGTGGCCTGGGGCCGCTTCACCCTGTCGTACCGCTCGACGATGGACGTGTGCGGGCTGACGGTGCACCCGTCGGGCCTGCGGGCGTTCATGACCCGCAACGTGGCCCGCCGTGAGGTGCAGCCGGTCCCGCCGAAGATCCGCCGCATACGTGGTACGTCGACGGGGCTGCGGGTGACTCTGCGGCTTCCCGCCGGCCTGGAGCCCGCCGACGTGATGGCTTCCTCGGAACGGCTGCGGCACGCCTGGGGAGTCCACTCGGTGACCGTGGTGGAGACGAAGCCCGGTTTCGTCGAGCTGCGGATGACCGGCTACGACGTGCTGCGCCGGGTGCGGATGCCCCGCAAGGCCCGCCCGCACGACATGGTGGTGCCGGTCGCCGTGCGGGAAGACGGGACCGCGTTCGAGCGGGACTACCGCAAGGCGCCCATGGCGCTCACCCTGGGCGCCAACCACTCCGGCAAGTCCATGTATCAGCGCAACCTGATCAAGGGGCTTGCGCAACTGCCGGTGGCCCTGGTCGGCATCGACTGCAAGCGCGGGGTGGAACAGTCCGCGTTCGCGCCTCGCCTGTCGGCGCTGGTCACCAGCCCTGATGATGCCGCCTCGCTGCTCGGTGTCCTGGTTGCGGAGATGGAAGACCGCTTCGACCTTCTCAGCCGGCACGGTGTCTCCGATCTGTGGGAACTGCCCGCCGGCGCGCGGCCGGTGCCGGTCGTGGTCCTGGTCGACGAGGTGGCGGAACTGTTCCTGATCTCCTCCAAGAAGGATGAGGAGCGCCGGGAACGGATTGTCACCGCGCTGATCCGGCTGGCGCAGATGGCCCGGGCGATCGGCATCTACCTGGAGATCTGCGGGCAGCGCTTCGGCTCGGACCTGGGCAAGGGCGCCACCATGCTGCGGGCTCAGCTCACCGGCCGTGTGGTGCACCGCGTCAACGACAAGCAGACCGCCGAAATGGGCCTGGCGGACGTGGCCCCGGACGCCGTTCCGGCCGCGAGCCTGATCCCGATGAACCGCCCCGGCACGGCTGTCGCGGCGGACGCCTCCGGCGGCTGGTCGAAGATCCGCACCCCGGACACCTTGCGGGAAGAGGTCGTCGCCATCTGCCGGGACTTCGCCCACCTGGTGCCGGACCTGCCGTTCCTCGAACCGTTCCGCCCGCACGTGCCTGCTGAGGCGCCGGCGGCCGGTCCATCGCTCGTCAAGCCCCGACCGGTCACCGAGTAACACCCGTACCGCCACGGTCGGCGCGACCGCATCGCGCCAGGTCCCTACCCCCGCCATGCCGAAAAGCCGGAAGGAGGGCACCACCGATGGCCACCGACACCGACACCCGCGAGACCGAAGCGAACGACTGCCCGGTCTGCCACGGCACCGGTGAAGTCACCCGCACCGTCCGCGTGGGCCGCAAACGCCGTGTCGTCGGCGAACAGTCCGGCCTCTGCCTCAACTGCCTCGGCTCCGGCCAGGCACCCGACTGACCCGCCGGGCCGGGCGGCCGGACACCGCTCCCCGCCCGCCCCTGGCCCAACCCCCGAAGGGAGGTGCCCTCATGCCCCGCTCGATCCGCCCGGATGCCGTCCTCGTTCAGGCCGTTATCGCCGGTGCGCTGTCCTTCGCCCACCTGCACGACTTGGCCGAAGCGGCCGGACAGACCGGCTGGAAAGCCTGGGCCTACCCGGTCTCGGTTGATCTGCTGCTGGTCGCCGCCTGGCGCCGACTGCGCACAGCCCGCCGCGACCGCTCCGCCTGGACCTGGTTCGTCATCGCCCTGACCGCCTCGCTCGGCGCGAACATCGCCACCGCCGGACTCCTCAACCTGGAGCACGTGCCCGCCTGGCTACGCATCCTCGTCGCCGGCTGGCCCGCCCTGGCCTTCCTGGGCGGAACCCTGCTGGTCCACACCCCGGCTGACCCGATCTCTCCCACACAGGCTGTGGACGAGGTGCCCGCGCCGGAAGTCGAGATGCACCGCACCGACGAGCCCGACCCCGACTCGGCCTCTGTCGAGACCGTGCCGGAGCTGACTTCCGCCCCGCCGCAGCCCGCGCCCAGCGCCCCCACGGTTCCGATCGCGCTGCTCGACCACGCCCGGAAGATCGCCGACGCTCACCAGGCCTCCACCGGCTCTCCGATGCCCGCCGAGGCGCTCTCCGCCCGGCTCCAACTGCCCGCCCCGATGGCCGACGCCATCGCCGCCGAACTCCAACTCACCTGACCAGAAGGGAGAAACCGCCCATGACCGCCTACCGCCGGTTCCGCAACGTGATCCGCATCGGCCCCGTTCAGGTCGCCACGTCCTACGACGGCCGTGGCCGCGACAAGCACACCGCCGCCTGCACCGCCCCTGGCTGCGGCTTCGCCGCCGACTACGACACCCGCGCTGGCGCCGAACTCGCCGCCCGCACCCACCGCTGCAAGGCCTGAGAGGAGATCTCGCCATGGATGTCCCGCTCTGGCTCGCCCTGCTCGTCATCGGATGGCTCGGCGTCAAGCTCGCGCGCCCGCCGTGGTGGCTGGTCGCCGTGCTCCTGGTCGGCGGCTACCTCGTCGCCGGAAGCTTCCTCGCCCCCGCCCTCAGCACCGTCCTCAAGTGAAGGGACCAACCCTCGTGTTCACGCCGAAGTACCCGCCCAAGGACACCGCACCCCCGGCCACGGCTGCCGCGCCGGCCACCCACACCCCGGCGCCCGTCCAGCCGAACTCGGCCCCGGTCGCCCCGGCCTCGAACCGGCCGACCGTCCAGCTCACCCCCGGCAGCGCGCTCGCCCTCGCCGCCGGCGGAGGCGCCGTGGTCCTCGTCGTCGGCGCGGTCCTGGTCTCCATGCTCCTCGCGGTCGCCATCACCGCCACGTCCGTCGCCGTGGTCGCGGTCGTCCTCCGCTCGATGGTCAAGGACTTCAACAACCACCGCTAAACGGCCCCCGGAGCGGCCTCGGTCGCCAAACTTCCGCCGCTCCGGGCGCCTGCACCCCTTCCAGACCCAACGGACCCGAAAGGGAAGCCCCATCATGCCCCAGCACGCCCAGAACACGCCCGTCTGCCGCGACTGCGACGGCTTCGCCACCGTCGCCATCACCACCGGCAGCCGCCACGCCGACGGCACCCGCGCCACCCTCCGTGTCGGCTGCCCGACCTGCCAGGGCACCGGCCGCACCCTCCCCGCCGCCTTCGCGCGGACCGGGAGGTGACCAGCATGGGCGACCTGACGCCGACCCCGGATCGCCCCGGCCTGCACATCAGCAAGCCGTCCCCGAACGCCCCGGCCCAGGGCTCCGCCGTGTGCCACTGCGGCGCGAGCGCCACCGCGACCGGTGACAACCAGGTCCGCCTCCTGGTCCAGGGCTGGGAGGCCAACCACGGCTCCGCCCACGCGGAGGGGTGACAGCGTGACCGACACCGCCACCATGGCGGGCCTGGACCCGGCCACCCTCGCCGACGTGCTGAGGGTGGCCGGGTCTCCCGGCTTCGACCGCATCCAAGAACAGATCCGCCGCACCGGCGGCTGCTCCGACCCCATCCACCTGCAAGGCTCCACCGTCACCCGCGACGCCACGACCGGGCATGTCCTGCACTCGTACTCGACGGACACCGAGCCCGGAGGTCGGCTCCGGGTCGCCTGCGGCAACCGCCGTGCCTCCCGCTGCCCGGCCTGCGCCTGGACCTACGCCGGGGACACCTACCACCTGATCCGGGCCGGACTCGTCGGCGACCCCGCCAAGGGCACCCCGCACACGATCCGGGACCACCCCCGGGTCTTCGCCACCCTGACCGCGCCCTCGTTCGGCCCGGTCCACAACCGCCCCGGTAACCGGCCCTGCCGCTGCGGCCAACGCCACGGCGAGGACGCGCCCGAACTTGGCACCCCGCTCGACCCGGCCACATACGACTACGCCGGCGCCGTGCTGTGGAACAACCACGCCTCCGAGCTGTGGCGCTACTTCACGATCTACCTGCGCCGTGAGGTCGCCAAGCGGGCCGGCCTGACCCAGAAGGCTGCCAAGGAACAGTCACGGGTCTCCTTCGGCAAGGTCGCCGAGTACCAGAAGCGCGGGGCCGTGCACTTCCATGCCGTGATCCGCTTCGACGGTCCTGACGGGCCAGACGACCCGCCGCCGGCCTGGGCCACCCTCGACCTGCTCACCGACTCCATCCGAGCCGCTGCCGCCCGCGTCGCGGTCGACGTTCCCCCCGCCGGTGACCAGCCCGCCCGCACGCTGCACTGGGGCACGCAGCTCGACGTGCAGCCGATCGGCGCCTTCGGCCACGGCGAGGAGATCACCGAACAGGCTGTCGCCTCCTACGTGGCCAAGTACGCCACCAAAGCGGCTGAGACCACCGGCACCGTAGACCGCCGCATCGGCAACAAGGAGGCCCTGGTCCTGCTCGGCGTGCCTGACCACCCCCGCCGACTCATTGAGGCCTGCCTGGACCTGCACGCGCTCTACCCGGACCGCAAGCTCCGGGACTGGGCTCACATGCTCGGCTTCCGGGGCCACTTCTCCACCAAGTCCCGCCGCTACTCCACCACCCTCGGCGCGCTGCGCCAGACCCGCGCCGACTACCGCGCCGCCCAGCAACGCGAGGCCCTCGGCCTGCCCGACCCCGACGACGAGGAGGCAACCACCCTGACCCTCGCCCACTGGTCCTACGCCGGCCACGGCCACACCCCCGGCGAGTCCTGGCTCGCCGCCAACATCCGCCGCGACATCCAACACAACCGCGAGATTGCCCGCGACGAACTACCCGCCCTGCTCGACCTGGAAGGAGCCACTGCATGACCGCCGCACCAACCACGCTGCTGACCGTCCCTGAGGTCATGACGCGGCTCAAGTACGGCCGTTCCAAGGTCTACGACCTGATCCGCACGAAGCGGCTCCGCTCGATCACTGAGGGGCGTTGCCGGCGGATTCCGGAGAGCGCGGTTGAGGAGTACATCCGGGCTCGCCTTGAGGAGGCCGCCTGATGCCTCGGCGGAAGCGCAATCCCAACGGCTCCGGCACGGTCACGAAGCGTGCTGATGGTCGCTATCAGGCTGCCGTGTACGTTCCGCAGCCGGACGGGACGGTGAAGCGCAAGTATGCGTATGGACGGACCTACGACGAGTGCGACAGCAAGCGCCGTGAGCTGATCGACCGTGCCAACGGCGGCATTCCGACTCCGACCCGCGACATGACCTTGGGACAGTGGTTCGACTACTGGCTTGAGGTCATCGTCAAGCCCAACCTGGCACATAACAGCTACCGAACCTACGAGGCGGCCGTGCGGCTTCATCTCCGCCCCCGACTGGGTTCTAAGGTCATGGTCAAGTTGGGCGTGAAGGAGCTTCGCGGGGTCATCCAGCGACTTGCAGAGGACGAAGGGGCGAAGACCGCCAAGCGGGTGCTTCGAGCGCTCTCAGCGGCGCTGACGGCCGCGATGGTCGAAGACATCGGGGTGACTCGGAACGTGGCCAAGCTCGTCCATGTGCGAGCGACTACGGACAGCGGGAAGAGCTGGGACGCCGTGAGCGTGCTGCGCTTCCTGGCCGCTGCTCGACGCCGTACCCCGTACTACCCGGCATTCCTGGTCGTGTGCCTCCTGGGCCTGCGTCGCGCCGAGGTGTGCGGACTGCGCTGGGAGGACATCGACCTGGACAACCGGGTCATCCTCGTTGAGAAGCAGCGGCAGCGCACCAGCGCCGGCACGGTCGACGTGGATCTCAAGACGGAGACCTCGAAGGCTGCTCTGCCTTTGCCTGCACAGTGCATCGCACCCCTGCGCTGGGCCCGCTTGCGCACGGCCTGGCTGCGGGAGCAAGCGATCAGTCGAGGACGCCCTTGGTTCGATGATCCCGACGGGCACGTGTTCGTCACGCGTACTGGACGTCCGCTGCAAGCGGCTCACTTCTACCTGGTCATGCAGCGGATCATCGAAGCGGAGGGGCTCGACAAGATGAACCCCAAGGGCCTCCGCAAGTCTTGCGGCACGCTCCTGGTCCACCTGCGAGTGCATCCCAGGGTCGTCAAGGCGATCCTTCGGCACAGCCGGATCGCAACGACGATGGACATCTACGCTGAGGCCCTGGACCCGGATGTCATCGAGGCTGTGGCACAGCTCGATCGGCTGCTTCGGCAGCCGGCCCGGATCCGTGAGCTGGAGGTGGCGCACTCGGTTTCAGAAGCCGCTTGATGTCACCGTTGGATGTCACGGCCCCTCTCCCCGCGCATCGTCGCAGGTAGGGGGGCCGTTTCCGTTGATCAGGGTGAGAGCATCCCATTCTCATAACAGTGGCGAAGGCAGTGGTGAGGTAGGTCACCGGCCAGTGACCATAGTCGCAGGGAGCGCCACTGTCTGCCCTCCTTTCCCGCCGCCGCCGATCTTCGACGACCTCCGCGGCCACGGCACGACGGGCGAGCACGCCGGAGCCGGCACCACCCGGGCACCCGCTCCGGCAGCCGCTCGGCTCAGCCCGCCGCCACCCGGCGCGACCGGGCACACACCTCGGCGAGCGCCTCGGCCGTGACGGGCGATACGGCGCCTTCCTCCGTGACGATCGCCGTCACCAGCTCCGGCGGAGTCACGTCGAACGCCGGGTTGTACGCCTGCGTCCCCAGCGGCGCCACCGGGATCCCGCCTCCCGCCTCCGCACCGGCCACCGGCACCTGCGGCGCCACCACCTCGGTCACCTCGTGCCCGGGACGCTGCTCGACCTCGATGGACGCCCCGTCCGCCGTGTCCAGGTCCACGGTCGTCACCGGCGCCACCACGATGAACGGCACATGGTGGTACCGCGCCAGCACCGCCAGCGGATAGCTCCCCACCTTGTTCGCCACCGACCCGTCCGCCGTGATCCGGTCCGCCCCGATCAGCACCGCGTCCACCTCGCCCGCGGCGAACAGCGACCCCGCCGCGTTGTCGGTGAGCAGCGTGTACGCCATCCCGCTGCGGGCCGCCTCGTACGCCGTCAGACGCGCGCCCTGCAGCAACGGACGCGTCTCGTCCACCCACAGCCGCCGCAGCCGGCCCACCCGGTGCGCCGCGAGCGCCACCGCGAACGCCGTGCCCTCGCCGCCCGACACCAGCGAACCGGTGTTGCAGTGGGTGAGGATCCGGTGCCCGCCACCGGGCAGCAGCTCGTCCAGCAGCGCCAGCCCGTGCTCGGCCATCCGCCCACTGGCCTCGGCGTCCTCCCGGTGCAGTTGCCGCGCCGCGGCCAGCGCCGCCGCGGCCGCCTGCCGGACGTCACCTCCCTTGGCGAGCGCCGCCTCGTGGGCCGACTGCGCCCGGCGCACACCGACGGCCAGATTCACCGCGGTCGGCCGGGCACTCGCCAGCGCCGCCGCGGCCTCGTCCACGTCGAAGCCCCGCACGGCGGCGAGCGCGACGCCGTACGCCCCCGCGATGCCGAGCAGGGGCGCCCCGCGCACGGCGAGCGAGCGGATCGCCTCCACCAGCGCGGGCGCGTCCGTACAGACCAGTTCGACCTCCTCCGCGGGCAGCCTCGTCTGGTCCAGCAAGACCAGAACGGGGCCTTCCGGTGGCTCTTCCCAACGGATCGCCGGGATCTCGGTCGGCCGCTTGTCATCGCCGCTGTACGCGTACTGATCAGCCATGCGGTCAGTCTGCCCCGTATGGAGCGGACAATTGAAGGTACGCAGCCCATACCGCGGCCGGTCACACCAAGACCACCCCATGGCACGATGGCTGCCAACCTGCCGCCGCGACCGCGGACGGGCACCGTGAAGGAGCGACGATGAACGACACTCCGGGCTGGGCCTCGCCCGGATCCGCCCCGTCCGACGGGCAGAAGCCTGACGCGTCCGGCCCTGCCGAGCCCGCCGACCGCCCCGGGCCCGCGCAACCCGCCGACCAGCCGGGACAGCCGGGCCAGACCCCGCAGGGCACCGGCCCGCAGTGGTCCAAGGAGCAGCCGCCACCGGCCCAGTGGTCCGCCCCCAGCGGCCCGGCCGGCCCCGGCCAGGCTCCCCCGCCCCCACCACCCGGCCCGGGCTGGGGCAACCAGCCCCCCGGCGGATACGGCCCCGGCGGCCCTGGCGGATACGGCCCCGGAGGCTACGGACACCCCGGAGGCCACGGGGGCTGGGGAAGCGGCTGGGGCGGCCCCCCGCCCGCCGCCAAGCCCGGCATCATCCCCCTCCGCCCGCTCGGCGTCGGCGAGATCCTCGACGGCGCCGTCTCCACCATGCGCACCCACTGGCGCACGGTCCTGGGCATCTCCCTGACCGTCGCGGTCCTCACCGAGATCATCGTCGTGCTGTTCCAGGGCCTCGTCCTGAACGACTCCAGCACCGAGGCCCTCAACGACCCGAGCGCCACCCTCAGCGAGCTGAGCCGCGCCATGGGCGACGCCCTGCTCAACTCCAGCGTGATCTTCGTGATCTCCCTGGTCGGCACCGTCATCGCGACCGCCCTGCTCACCACCGTCACCAGCCGCGCCGTGCTCGGCAAGTCGGTCACCATCGGCGAGGCCTGGCGGGACGCCCGCCCTCAGGTCCTCAAACTGTTCGGCCTCATCTGCCTGCTGCTGTTCATCACCGCCGGCATCGTCACCGCGGGCACCCTGCCCGGCATCCTCATCGCCGCCGCCGGGAGCACCGGGCCGGGCGTCGCGCTGACCATCCTGGGCATCATCGGCGCCGGCATCGTCGCCCTGTGGCTGATGATCCGCTTCTCCCTGGCCTCGCCCGCCCTCATGCTGGAGAAGCAGGGCATCAAGAAGGCGATGAGCCGCTCCGCGAAACTGGTCCAGGGCACCTGGTGGCGGATCTTCGGCATCCAGCTGCTCGCCACGATCATCGCGAACGTCGTCGCCTCGATCATCGTCATCCCCTTCACCTTCCTCGCCGCGGCCCTCAGCGGCGACGGCATCACCGGCTGGCTCAACACCGGTGCGGCCAGCCTGGGCTGGACGTTCCTCATCGTCAGCGGCATCGGCTCGGTGATCGGCTCCATGATCACGTTCCCGATCACGGCGGGCGTCACCGTGCTCCTCTACATCGACCAGCGCATCCGCCGCGAGGCCCTCGACCTCGAACTGGCCCGCGCCGCCGGTGTGCAGGGCTACGGCCCCACCGCCCCCGGCAACACACCGGGGAGCTGATGCGGTGAGCCCGGCGGGGGAACTTCTCACAATGGCGCTGCCCAGCGCCGCCATACGGACACTGCTGCGCGCCGGCGACAGCTCCCTGCTGTCGCCGGCCCGCTCCGCCGACGAGCCGCCCCTCACCGTCCCGCGCGACCCCGCGCGCGAGGCGGCCCGACGCGAGCTGTCCAAACGGATGTACCACGAGGACGACCCCAGCCTGTTCCAGCGCGCCCTCGACGCCTTCTGGGACTGGCTCGACAAACTCTTCAACGCCGCCTCGACCGCCACACCCGGCGGCGCACTCGGCCTGGCCGTCATCATCCTGGCCGTCCTCGCGGTCCTGGGCGCCCTGTGGTGGCGCCTGGGCACCCCGCGCCGCCAACCCACCTCGTCCGCCGCCCTGTTCGACGACCGCCCCCGCAACGCCGCCGACCACCGCGCCGCCGCCGAGGCACACGCCGCCCAGGGACACTGGAACCAGGCCGTCCAGGAACGCATGCGCGCCCTCGTCCGCGCCCTGGAGGAACGCGCCCTGCTCGACGCCCGCCCCGGCCGCACCGCCGACGAGGCCGCCGCCGAAGCCGGCCGCGCCCTGCCCGACCACACGGACCGACTGCGCACCGCCGCCCACGACTTCGACGACGTCACGTACGGCGGCCGGTCCGCGACCGAGCAGTCGTACCACCGCATCGCCGAACTCGACCGCGACCTGGAACGCACCAAGCCCCAGCTCGCCGCCAGCAGCGCCAACACGGCCCCCAACACCCGCCAGGGAGCCGCCGAATGACCACCGAGGCCACGCTCCCGTCCACCTCGGCCTCGCCCACCGCACGCCAGGTCTGGACCCGCGCGCGCGGTATCGCCCTCGCCCTCGTGGTGCTCCTCGCGGGCGCCGTCGCCATCGCCGTGCTCCGCTCCGACGCCCGGCACGGCGAACTCGACCCGCGCTCCGTCGACCCGGGCGGCAGCCGCGCCGTCGCCGAGCTCCTCGCGGACCGGGGCGTCGACACCCGCGTGGTCACCACCCTGGACGAGGCCACCACCGCGGCCGGCCCCGACACGACCCTCCTGGTCGCCGTCCCCGACCTGCTGACCCGCAGTCAGCAGTCCCGGCTGCACGACGCGTTCGCCGACTCGGGCGGCCGTACCGTCCTGGTCGCCTCCGGCAGCGCGTCCATCGAACAGCTCGCCCCCGGCGTCACCGCCGACCCCGCCACCAGCCTCGACTCGGCGCTCTCCCCCAAGTGCGACCTGCCCGCCGCCCGCCGCGCCGGCACCGCCGAAACGGGCGGCGTCCGCTACACGACCACCCACCTCGACGCCGACGAGTGCTACCCGAGCGAACGCCTGGCCACCCTGCTGCGCATCCCGGCCGACCGCGGAGACGGCGACACCGTCGTCCTCGGCGCGCCCGACATCCTCCTCAACGACCGCCTCGACGAGCAGGGCAACGCCTCGCTCGCCCTCCAACTCCTCGGCTCCCGCCCCCATCTGGTCTGGTACCTCCCCTCGCTCTCCGACTCCTCGGCCACCGGCGCCGACGACGAACGCGGCTTCTTCGACCTGCTCCCCTCGGGCTGGCTCTGGGGCACCCTGCAACTCTTCTTCGCCGCAGGCCTGGCCGCCCTCTGGCGGGCACGCCGACTCGGCCCCCTGGTGCCCGAAAAACTCCCCGTCGCGATCCGTGCCTCGGAAACCGCCGAAGGCCGCGCCCGCCTCTACCGCAAGGCCGACGCCCGCGACCGCGCGGCCGACGCTCTTCGCTCCACGACCCGCACCCGCCTCGCCCCCCTCACCGGCGTCCCCGTCACCCAGGCGCACACGCCCGAGGCCCTGATCCCCGCCCTGTCCGCCCACCTCCACGGCGACGGCCAGGACCTGCACACCCTCCTCTTCGGACCACCGCCCAGCGACGACGCAGCACTCATCGCACTCGCCGACCGACTCGACGCCCTCGAAAGAGAGGTACGCCGTCCATGATGGACCCGACCACTGACAACGCCGGGCAGACCGGGGACCCGGGCGCCGCCCGAGCCTCCCTGGAGGCCCTGCGCGCCGAGATCGCCAAGGCCGTGGTCGGCCAGGACCCCGCAGTGACCGGCCTCGTCGTCGCCCTGCTCTGCCGCGGCCACGTCCTCCTCGAAGGCGTCCCCGGCGTCGCCAAGACCCTCCTGGTCCGCGCCCTCGCCTCCGCCCTCGAACTCGACACCAAGCGCGTCCAGTTCACCCCCGACCTCATGCCGAGCGACGTCACAGGCTCCCTGGTCTACGACACCCGCAGCGCCGAGTTCTCCTTCCAGCCCGGCCCGGTCTTCACCAACCTCCTCCTGGCCGACGAGATCAACCGCACGCCCCCCAAGACCCAGTCGTCCCTCTTGGAGGCCATGGAGGAACGCCAGGTCACCGTCGACGGCACCCCCCGCCCCCTCCCCGACCCGTTCCTGGTCGCCGCGACCCAGAACCCGGTCGAGTACGAGGGCACCTACCCCCTCCCGGAAGCCCAGCTGGACCGCTTCCTCCTCAAACTGACCATCCCCCTCCCCTCCCGCCAGGACGAGATCGACGTCCTCACCCGCCACGCCGAGGGCTTCAACCCCCGGGACCTCCACGCCGCCGGCGTACGCCCCGTAGCGGGCCCGGCCGACCTGGAAGCAGCCCGAGCCGCCGTCGCCAAGACCACGGTCTCCCCGGAGATCACCGCCTACGTCGTCGACATCTGCCGCGCCACCCGCGAGTCGCCGTCCCTCACCCTGGGCGTCTCCCCCCGAGGCGCCACGGCCCTCCTGGCCACCGCCCGCGCCTGGGCCTGGCTGACCGGCCGCGACTACGTCATCCCCGACGACGTGAAGGCCCTCGCCCTGCCGACCCTCCGCCACCGCGTCCAGCTCCGCCCGGAGGCCGAAATGGAAGGCGTGACGGCCGACTCCGTCATCAACGCGATCCTCGCCCACGTCCCCGTTCCCCGCTGATGGCACTCACCGGACGCGCCGCCCTCCTCGCGGCCCTGGGCTCCCTCCCCGTGGGCATCTGGGAGCCCAGCTGGACGGGCATCCTGGCGGTCAACGCACCCTTGGCCGTGGCCTGCGCCTGCGACTTCGCCCTGGCCGCCCCCGTACGACGCCTGGGCCTGTCGCGCTCCGGCGACACCTCCGTACGCCTGGGCGACACGGCGGACGTGACCCTCACGATCACCAACCCGTCCCGCCGTCCCCTCCGCGCCCGTCTCCGCGACGCCTGGCCGCCCAGCAGCTGGCAGCCCGGCACGGAAACGACGGCTTCCCGCCACCGCCTCACGGTCCCGCCCGGCGAACGCCGCCGCGTCACGACCCGCCTGCGCCCCACCCGCCGAGGCGACCGCCAGGCCGACCGGATCACCATCCGCTCGTACGGCCCCCTCGGCCTCTTCTCCCGCCAGGGCACGCACAGGGCCCCTTGGACGGTGCGCGTCCTGCCCCCGTTCACCAGCCGCAAGCACCTGCCCTCCAAGCTGGCGCGCCTGCGCGAACTGGACGGCCGCACCAGCGTGCTCACCCGCGGCGAAGGCACCGAATTCGACAGCCTCCGCGAGTACGTCCCCGGTGACGACACCCGCTCCATCGACTGGCGCGCCACGGCCCGCCAGTCCGCCGTCGCTGTACGCACCTGGCGCCCCGAACGCGACCGCCACATCCTGCTGGTCCTCGACACGGGCCGCACTTCGGCGGGCCGTGTGGGCGATGCCCCCCGCCTTGACGCCTCCATGGACGCGGCCCTGCTCTTGGCGGCCCTCGCGTCCCGCGCCGGCGACCGCGTGGACCTCCTCGCCTACGACCGCAAGGTCCGCTCCCTCGTCCAGGGCCGCACGGCAGGCGATGTCCTTCCGTCCCTGGTGAACGCGATGGCCACGCTCGAACCCGAGCTCGTCGAGACGGACGCCCGGGGCCTCACGGCCATGGCACTCCGTACGTCCCCCCGCCGCTCTCTGATCGTCCTGCTCACCACGCTTGACGCGGCCCCCATCGAGGAGGGCCTGCTCCCAGTACTCGCCCAGCTCACCCAGCGGCACACGGTTCTGCTGGCATCGGTAGCGGACCCGCACATCACCGAAATGGCGAAAGCCCGCGGAAACGTCGACGCCGTCTACGAGGCCGCCGCGGCCGCCCAGGCCCAATCCGAGCGCCACCGCACCGCAGAACAACTCCGTCGCCATGGCGTCACAGTCGTGGACGCCACACCGGACGACCTCGCGCCGGCCCTGGCGGACGCGTACTTGGCACTGAAGGCGGCTGGACGCCTCTAACGACAACAAAGGGCCCCGGAAGGGGCCCAAAAACAGAAAACCCCCGCATCCGAAGATACGGGGGTTTTCCCAAAAATTGTTCGGCGGCGTCCTACTCTCCCACAGGGTCCCCCCTGCAGTACCATCGG
>NZ_JBEXTS010000013.1:0-296423 GCF_040628815.1 Streptomyces sp. NPDC006140
GGCGGCCGCCCCGGCGGGTACGGGTACCCGCCGGCCGCGGGCGCCCAGCGGCCCCCGGCCGCGCCGGCCGCCGGCGGACGCACCCGCCACTGGATCGAGATCAACGGCACCCGCCACCAGATCTCCCGCCCGACGCTCGTGCTGGGCCGCAGCACCGACGCCGACGTGCGGATCGACGACCCCGGCGTCTCCCGCCGGCACTGCGAGATCCGGACCGGAACGCCCTCGACGATCCAGGATCTCGGATCCACCAACGGCATCGTGGTGGACGGGCAGCACACCACCCGCGCTACGCTCCGCGACGGCTCGCGGATCGTCGTGGGCAGTACCACCGTTATCTATAGGCAAGCCGAAGGGTGAAGCGGGGGCAATGTCAGAGCTGACCCTCACGGTCATGCGGCTGGGGTTCCTGGCCGTTCTGTGGCTGTTCGTGATCGTGGCCGTGCAGGTCATCCGGAGCGACCTGTTCGGGACGCGCGTCACCCAGCGCGGATCGCGCCGCGAGGCCGGCCGGCAGCAGCAGGCCGCCCGCCAGGCGCCGCCGCAGCAGCGCCAGCAGGCCTCCGGCGGCCGGCGCGGCCGTAACGCCCCCACCAAGCTGGTCGTGACCGAGGGCACCCTCACCGGCACGACGGTCGCCCTGCAGGGCCAGACCATCACCCTGGGCCGGGCGCACGACTCGACGATCGTGCTGGACGACGACTACGCCTCCAGCCGCCATGCCAGGATCTATCCGGACCGCGACGGCCAGTGGATCGTCGAGGACCTCGGCTCCACCAACGGCACGTACCTGGACCGGACCCGGCTGACGACTCCCACACCGATTGCGCTGGGCGCGCCGATCCGCATCGGCAAGACCGTCATCGAGCTGCGGAAGTAGTACGACAATGAGCGAGCGGAGCGAGCACGCAGTGGCGGGCCCCACCCCGGGCCCCGGCGCGCTCCCGACCGGAGGGTGGGCAGTGTGGCTCGACACGACCGGCTGTACCCGGAGCCGACAGGCGAGGTGCGCATGAGTCTGTCACTGCGCTTCGCGGCCGGATCGCACAAGGGCATGATCCGGGAGGGCAACGAGGACTCCGGGTACGCCGGCCCACGCCTGCTCGCCATCGCCGACGGCATGGGCGGCGCCGCCGCCGGTGAGGTCGCCTCCTCCGAGGCCATCTCCACCATCGTCGCCCTCGACGACGACGTCCCCGGCTCCGACCTCCTCACCTCGCTCGGCACGGCGGTGCAGCGCGCCAACGACCAGCTGCGCTCGATGGTCGAGGAGGACCCCCAGCTGGAGGGCATGGGGACCACCCTCACCGCCCTGCTGTGGACCGGGCAGCGCCTCGGCCTGGTGCACGTCGGCGACTCCCGCGCGTACCTGCTCCGCGACGGCGTGCTGACCCAGATCACCCAGGACCACACGTGGGTGCAGCGCCTGGTCGACGAGGGCCGCATCACCGAGGAAGAGGCCACCACCCACCCGCAGCGCTCGCTCCTCATGCGCGCGCTCGGCTCCGGCGACCACGTCGAGCCGGACCTCTCCATCCGCGAGGTCCGCGCCGGCGACCGCTACCTGATCTGCTCCGACGGCCTGTCCGGTGTGGTGTCCCACCAGACGCTGGAGGACACCCTCGCCAGCTACCAGGGCCCCCAGGAGACCGTCCAGAACCTCATCGAGCTGGCGCTGCGCGGCGGCGGCCCCGACAACATCACCGTCATCGTCGCCGACGTCCTCGACCTGGACACCGGCGACACCCTCGCGGGGCAGCTGTCCGACACCCCGGTCGTGGTCGGCGCGGTCGCCGAGAACCAGCACCAGCTGCACGACAACGGCATCATGCAGACCCCCGCCGGCCGCGCCTCCGGGCTCGGCCGCCAGGGGCACGGCCAGGGCGGCGGCGAGTTCGGCCCGCCCGGCTCCGGCGACACCACCGGCTACATCCCGGCGACCGGCTTCGGCTACGGCGACGACGACTTCGTCAAGCCGCGCCGGAAGGGCCGCTGGCTGAAGAGATCCCTCTACAGCGCCCTGGTGCTCGCCGTCATCGGCGGCGGACTCTACGGCGGCTGGCGCTGGACGCAGACGCAGTACTACGTCGGCACCCAGGGCGAGCACGTCGCGCTGTACCGGGGCATCAGCCAGGACCTGGCCTGGGTCTCCCTCTCGAAGGTCGAGAAGGACCACCCCGAGATCGAACTCAAGTACCTGCCGCCGTACCAGCAGAAGGCGGTCAAGGCGACCATCGCCGAGGGCGGGCTGAAGAACGCCCAGGCGAAGATCCAGGAACTGTCGGTACAGGCCTCCGCGTGCAGGAAGGAAGCGCAGCGGCGCGAGGCCGAGAGCCGGAACAACTCCAGGACCGGCGAAGGCGAGGCCGGCGGCACCACGGGAACCACTCCCGCCTCCTTCACGTCAAAGGCCACACCGACGCCGAACCCGTCTAACCCGTCGGGCTCGCCGTCGGCGCCTGAGAAGTCCACGCCCCCGACCACGACCGCACCCACTCCCAGCCCCGGCCCCAGCCTCTCGGAGGAAGAGCAGAAGGTCGTCTCGCTGTGCGGTAAGCAGTAGGCAAGCCGTGAGAGGCCCTGTCACACGATGAGCAGTACTACGAACTCGCCGACGCACCACACGTCCACGATCGGCGCGATCGGCGCCCCGAGCCGACGCAACACCGAGCTGGCGCTGCTGTTGTTCGCCGTCGTCATCCCGGTGTTCGCCTATGCCAACGTCGGGCTGGCCATCAACGACTCGGTGCCTCCGGGCCTGCTGAGCTACGGGCTCGGGCTGGGTCTCCTCGCGGGCGTCGGCCATCTCGTCGTCCGGAAGTTCGCCCCGTACGCCGACCCCCTGATGCTGCCGCTGGCCACCCTGCTCAACGGGCTCGGCCTGGTGGTCATCTGGCGGCTGGACCAGTCGGAGAAGCTGCAGGCGAGCAAGACCTTCGTCGAGGCGGCACCGCGCCAGCTGCTGTACTCGGCGATGGGCGTCGCCCTGCTCGTGGTCGTGCTGATCTTCCTGAAGGACCACCGGGTCCTCCAGCGGTACACCTACATCTCCATGGCCGCGGCCCTGCTGCTGCTCGTGATGCCGCTGATCCCCGGCCTCAGCGCCCCGACGTACGGCGCCAAGATCTGGATCAAGATCCCGGGCCTCGGCACGCTCCAGCCCGGCGAGTTCGCGAAGATCGCCCTCGCGGTGTTCTTCGCCGGCTACCTCATGGTCAAGCGGGACGCCCTGGCCCTGGCCAGCCGCCGCTTCATGGGCCTGTACCTGCCGCGCGGCCGCGACCTCGGTCCGATCCTCGTCGTCTGGGTGATGTCGATCCTCATCCTGGTCTTCGAGACCGACCTCGGTACGTCGCTGCTGTTCTTCGGAATGTTCGTCATCATGCTGTACGTCGCCACCGAGCGGACCAGCTGGATCGTCTTCGGTCTGCTGATGTCCGCGGTCGGCGCCGTCGGCGTGGCGAGCTTCGAGCCGCACATCCAGACGCGTGTGCAGGCCTGGCTCAACCCGATGCGCGAGTTCGAACTCTCCCGCGCGGGCGTCCAGGACGGTGTCGTCCACTCCGAGCAGGCCATGCAGGCGCTGTGGGCCTTCGGCTCCGGCGGCACCCTCGGCACCGGCCTCGGGCAGGGCCACTCCGACCTCATCGGCTTCGCCGCCAACTCCGACTTCATCCTCGCCACCTTCGGCGAGGAGCTCGGCCTGGCCGGCGTCATGGCGATCCTGCTCCTCTACGGCCTGATCATCGAACGGGGCGTGCGCACCGCCCTCGCGGCCCGCGACCCGTTCGGCAAGCTGCTGGCCATCGGCCTGTCCGGCGCCTTCGGCCTCCAGGTCTTCGTCGTGGCCGGCGGTGTCATGGGCCTCATCCCGCTGACCGGTATGACGCTGCCGTTCGTCGCCTACGGCGGTTCCTCCGTGATCGCCAACTGGGCGCTGATCGGCATCCTGCTCCGCATCAGCGACACCGCCCGACGCCCGGCCCCCGCTCCCGCCGCCAACCCCGACGCCGAGATGACCCAGGTGGTCCGCCCGTCATGAACAAGCCCCTGCGCCGGATCGCGATCTTCTGCGGCCTGCTCGTCCTGGCACTGCTGATCCGCGACAACTGGATCCAGTACGTCAAGGCCGACGAGCTGAGGACCGACACCAAGAACCGACGCGTCTCGATCGAGCGCTACGCCTCACCGCGCGGCGACATCATCGTCGGCGGCGACCCCATCACCGGGCACGCCACGACCACCTCGGGCGACTTCAAGTTCAAGCGCACCTACAAGGACGGCCCCATGTGGGCGCCCGTCACCGGCTTCGTCTCGCAGGCCTTCGGCGCCAACCAGCTGGAGTCCATCGAGGACGGCATCCTCACCGGCAACGACGACCGGCTCTTCTTCCGCAACACGCTCGACATGCTGACGGGCAAGAAGAAGGAGGGCGGCAACGTCGTCACGACGCTCAACGCCGACGCGCAGAAGGCCGCCTACAACGGCCTGAAGAAGCAGGGCGGCAAGGGCGCGGTGGTGGCGCTGGAGCCGTCCACCGGCAAGATCCTGGCGCTGGCCTCCTACCCGTCGTACGACCCCTCGTCGATCGCGGGCAACAGCGAAGAGGACGCCAAGGCCTGGAAGAAGCTGGACAAGAAGAACAACCCCGACGACCCGATGCTCAACCGGGCGCTGCGGGAGACGTACCCGCCCGGCTCGACCTTCAAGGTCGTCACCGCGGCAGCCGCCCTGGAGGACGGCCTGTACCCGGACCCGGACGCGAAGACCGACTCGCCCGACCCCTGGGTCATGGAGGGCACCACCACCAAGCTGCCCAACGAGGGCAACATCCCCTGCAAGAACGCGACGCTGCGCGTGGCGCTGCAGTACTCCTGCAACACCGTCTTCGGCAAGATCGGCTCCGACCTCGGCAACGACAAGATGCTGGACATGGCCAAGAAGTTCGGCTTCACGGAGGAGCAGTTCACGCCGGTCCGCTCCAGCGCGTCGGTGTTCTCCGACGACATGAACCCGTCGCAGACCGCGCTGTCCTCCATCGGCCAGTTCAACACCGCCGCGACCCCGCTGCAGATGGCCATGGTGGCCTCGGCCGTCGCCAACAACGGCACCCTCATGAAGCCGTACATGGTCGACGAGCTGCAGGCTCCGAACGTCGACACCATCGAGAAGACCGAGCCCGAGGAGATGAGCCAGCCGCTGTCGGCGAAGAACGCCCAGCTCCTCCAGTCGATGATGGAGACGGTCGTCGACAAGGGCACGGGCTCCAACGCCAAGATCCCCGGCGTCAAGGTCGGCGGCAAGACCGGTACCGCCCAGCACGGCGTGGACAACAGCGAGAACCCCTACGCGTGGTTCATCTCCTACGCCAAGGGCGCGGACGGCACCGCGCCGGTCGCCGTGGCGGTCGTGGTCGAGGACGACAACGCCGTCCGTGACGACATCTCCGGCGGCGGCCTCGCGGCACCGATCGCGAGGAACGTGATGGAGGCGGTCATCGAGAGCAAGAAGTGACCCCGCTCACGTCTGCTTCACATCGGTGCACGTTGCGATACCGGTCCTGTATCGGCTGACGGGCTTGGCCAGGTCACACAAAACAAGCCGGGTACGGTAGGCCCGGACGGCAGCCTCCGACCGTACAAGCTTCCGGTCGGGACCGACGGAGAGGGCTGGTAGGTAGCTATGGAAGAGCCGCGTCGCCTCGGCGGCCGGTACGAACTGGGCCAGGTGCTCGGGCGTGGTGGCATGGCAGAGGTCTACCTCGCGCATGACACCCGCCTCGGCCGCACCGTGGCGGTGAAGACGCTCCGCGCGGACCTCGCGCGCGACCCTTCCTTCCAGGCCCGGTTCCGCCGGGAGGCCCAGTCGGCCGCCTCGCTCAACCATCCCGCGATCGTCGCGGTCTACGACACGGGCGAGGACTACATCGACAACGTGTCGATCCCGTACATCGTGATGGAGTACGTCGACGGCTCCACACTCCGTGAGCTCCTGCACTCCGGCCGCAAGCTGCTGCCGGAGCGGGCCATGGAGATGACCATCGGCATCCTCCAGGGCCTGGAGTACGCCCACCGCAACGGCATCGTCCACCGCGACATCAAGCCCGCGAACGTCATGCTGACGCGCAACGGCCAGGTCAAGGTGATGGACTTCGGCATCGCCCGCGCCATGGGCGACTCCGGCATGACGATGACCCAGACGGCCGCCGTCATCGGCACCGCCCAGTACCTCTCCCCGGAGCAGGCCAAGGGCGAGCAGGTCGACGCCCGCTCCGACCTGTACTCCACCGGCTGTCTGCTGTACGAGCTGCTGACCGTCCGCCCGCCCTTCGTCGGCGACTCCCCGGTGGCCGTGGCCTACCAGCACGTCCGGGAGGAACCGCAGGCGCCGAGCGTCTTCGACCCCGAGATCACGCCCGAGATGGACGCGATCGTGCTGAAGGCGCTCGTCAAGGACCCCGACTACCGCTACCAGTCGGCCGACGAGATGCGCGCCGACATCGAGGCCTGCCTCGACGGCCAGCCGGTCGCGGCCACGGCCGCGATGGGCTCCGTGGGCTACGGCGGCTACCCGGACGACCAGCCGACGACGGCCCTGCGCGCGGACTCCGGCGCGGGCGCCACGTCGATGCTGCCCCCCATGAACCCGGACGAGGGCGGCTACGGCTACGACGACCGCCCCGACCGGCGCCGCGGACAGCAGCGCAAGTCCAGCACCTCGACGATCCTGCTCGTGGTGGCGGGCATCCTCGTGCTGGTCGGCGCGATCCTCATCGGACGGTGGGCGTTCAGCGGCGACGGGGGCGACAACACGTTCCCGGCGCCCAACCTCGTCGGGGAGACCGAACAGAACGCCCGGAAACTCGCGACCAACTCCGACCTGAAACTGACGTTCTCGAAGAAGCCCTGCGACAACCAGGCCAAGGGCAACGTCTGCTCCCAGGACCCGGAACCCGGTACGGACGTCCAGAAGGGCGACACCATCGCCGTGGTGGTGTCGACGGGCGCGCCCAAGGTGACGGTGCCGGACGTGACGGGCCTGACCTACGAGAAGGCCGCGGCCCAGCTCGAGGACAAGGGCTTCAACGTCGAGCAGAAGACGGAGGAGTCCGACCGCACGCCCGGCGTGGTCATCAAGCAGAACCCCGACGGCGACACGGAACAGGAGAAGGGCTCCACGATCACCCTGACCGTCGCCAAGGAAGCCGCGAAGTCCACCGTCCCGGACGTCCTCGGCCAGAGCTGTGACGCGGCCAAGCAGCAGATGCAGGCCAGCGACCTGGTCGGCAACTGCACCGAGGTCGAGACCGACGACGACAGCCAGGTCGGCAAGGTCATCCAGACCACGCCGCAGCCCGGCACCCCGGTCGAGAAGAACTCGTCGGTGAACATCCAGATCGGCAAGAAGAAGGAACAGCAGAAGACGCGCGTGCCCCAGGTCGTCGGCCGGACCGTCGGTGAGGCCAAGCAGGCCCTGGCGGCGGCCGGCTTCACGAACATCCAGTTCGCGAACGGCAGCGACCAGAGCGACAACGCCCTCGTCGCCGGCCAGGACCCCCAGGGCAACCAGGAGGTCGACGACCCGGCCGGCACGACGGTGACGCTCCAGACCGTCAGCTTCGGCAACAACGGCGGCAACAACAACGGCGGCGGCGGCGGAAACGGCGGCATCTTCGGCGGCCTCAACGGCGACGACTGACGCGGCACCCCGCTCGCACAGAGCCCCGGCACCCGTGAGGGTGCCGGGGCTCTCCCGTTCTCCGTCAGGTCTCCGTCAGGTCCCGTCAGCGCAGTTCCTTCGGCGGTGTCCGGTCCGCGTCCACCTTCTCGACCCGCTCCAGCTCGCCCCACACGATGTACCGGTAGGTGCTCGTGTACACCGGTGTGCAGGTCGTCAGCGTGATGTAGTGGCCCGGCTTCTTCCTGCCCGACTCCTTCGGGATCTGCGAGAGGACCTTGACGTTGAACTTCGAGGTCTCGGGAAGGATGGCGAAGGCCTTGTAGACGTACCACTTGTCCTTCGTCTCGAAGACGATCGGATCACCCTTCTTGATCTTGTCGATGTTGTGGAACTTGGCCCCGTGGCCGTCGCGGTGGGCGGCGAGGGAGAAGTTGCCGGGCTTGCCCGACATCGGCAGGGCCGACTTGACGGGCTCGGTGTAGTAACCGGCCACACCATCGTTGAGGATCTTGTTCGACGTGCCCTTCTCGACCAGGACCTCGCCGTTCTTCATCGCGGGCACGTGCAGGAAGCCGATGCCGTTCTTCGTGTCCAGCGCCCCGGGGCCGCCCCGGCCGTGCGCCCAGTCGTCACGGACCCGGTCGGCCTGCTTGCCGGCCGTACGGTCGGCGATGACGTTCGTCCACCACAGCGAGTAGACGACGAACAGGCCGAGGACCAGGCCCGCGGTGATGAGGAGTTCCCCGAAGACGCTGACCGCCCGCGCGATCGGGCCGGGCCTGCGGCGCGCCGCAGGCCGCCGCGACGCCGCGCCGGTGTGCTCTTCGTGGTCCGTGTCGGTGGTCGCTGCCACTGGTCATCTGCCCTTAACTGACGAGCGCATCCGGCTTGCCCTTGCTGCGCGGCCGTTCCTCGACCATCTTGCCCCAGACGATCATCCGGTACTTGCTGGTGAACTCCGGCGTGCACGTGGTCAGCGTGATGTAGCGGCCGGGCTCGGTGAATCCCGACCCCGCGGGGATCGGGTTCAGGACGCTCGTGTTGCTCGGCGACGTCACCGGCAGGATCGACGCCATCTTGTAGACGTAGTACTCGTCCTGGGTCTCCACGACGATCGGGTCGCCCGGCGTGAGCTTGTTGATGTACCGGAACGGTTCTCCGTGGGTGTTGCGGTGGCCCGCGAGCCCGAAGTTCCCGGTCTTGTCACTGGGCATGGCGGTCTTCAGCGCGCCCTCGGCGTAGTGGCCGACCATGCCCCGGTCCAGGACGCCCTTGTTGCTGGTGCCCTCCGCGATCGGCACCACCACGTCCAGCTTCGGGATGTGCAGGATGGCGAAGCCCTGCCCCGGTTCGAACGTCCCCGGGTTGCGCTTGCCGTTCGCCCAGTCGTCCTGGAGGCTGCTGGCCTCCTGGCCGGCCTGCGCGTGCGCCCGCACGTTCGTCCACCACAGCTGGTAGGTGACGAACAGCAGCATCAGCACGCCGGTCGTGATGAACACCTCGCCTATGGCCCGGCTGGCGACGACCGCGGGGCCCGGCTTGCGCGCCCGCGCCTGCCGCCGCGCCTCGACCCGCGACAGGGGCGCCCGGGACCCTTCTTCCGCCGGGCGGGTGTCCGGGGCGCCGCCACGGCGCCCGTGACGGCGTTTGGCGGCCTTCCTGCGGGCCGCCCGGCCGCCGTGGGCCCCTCCGTCGTGCCGCGGACCGTCGGCGGCCGCAGAGCCCGGTATGGACTCACCGGCCGCGGGCGGCGGATCCGGTATCCGCAGCGCCACCGTCTCCTCGTCGACCGCAGGCCCGTACGGCTCCTCCGGGACGGGCTCGTACGACGCCGCCGCGTACGGCTCAGGCGTCGGCTCGTACGACTGCGGCCGGGGCGAGCGGGCTTCCGGCGCCGGCTCGTACGACTGCGGCTCCGGCTCCGGCGGGTACGACTGCTGCTGCGCTCCCGGCTGCGGGGACGCACCGTACGCCCCTCCGCCCGACCAGTCCTCGAACGCACCCGGCACCCCGTACGACTGCTGCCCGTACGAGGTGTCGGACTCGCGCTCGGGGCGCAGCGCCGTCACGCCGTGGCCCTGCCCACCACCGGGGCGAGCCCGGCCGACCTCGCCACCGCGCCCTCGTCGCCGCACTCCACCAGCCAGTTGGCCAGCATCCGGTGCCCGTGCTCGGTCAGCACCGACTCGGGGTGGAACTGCACGCCCTCCACCGGAAGTTCGCGGTGCCTGAGGCCCATCACGATGCCGTCGTGGGTCCGGGCCGTGACCTCCAGTTCGGCCGGGACCGTGGCCGGCTCGGCGGCCAGGGAGTGGTAGCGCGTCGCCGTGAAGGGCGAGGGCAGGCCGGCGAAGACACCCCGGCCGCCGTGCTCGACCGGCGAGGTCTTGCCGTGCAGCAGTTCGGGCGCCCGGTCCACGACACCGCCGTACGCCACCTGCATCGACTGCATGCCCAGGCAGACGCCGAAGACCGGGACGCCCGTGGCGGCGCAGTGCCGGACCATGTCCACGCAGACGCCCGCCTCCTCCGGCGTGCCCGGGCCCGGGGAGAGCAGGACGCCGTCGAAGCCGTCCTGGGCGTGCGCCGTCGAGACCTCGTCGTTGCGCAGGACCTCGCACTCGGCGCCCAGCTGGTACAGGTACTGGACCAGGTTGAAGACGAAGCTGTCGTAGTTGTCCACGACGAGAATGCGCGCGCTCACTGGTTGTCCACCGTCACATCGTTGAAGGGCAGCAGCGGTTCCGCCCACGGGAAGACGTACTGGAAAAGCACGTAGACCACGGCCACGACCAGGGCGAGTGAGATCAACGCCTTCACCCATGTGTTCCCCGGCAGATGCCGCCAGATCCAGCCGTACATGCCGTCCCTTCCGTCGTACCACGGCACCAGACCTACGCCGTACAGCCACCAGACTAACGGCGCAACGCCTCAGGTTTCCCTGCCTCCACGGGCTGGGTGGAGTCCAGGTGCGCCCAGACGATCAGCCGATGACTGTGGCCCCATTCCGGGTCGCACGTGGTCAGCGTCAGATAGCGGCCCGAACGCGTGTACCCGGATGTACGTGGGACAGGGTCGATCACCTCGATGTCCGAGGGCACTGTTTTGTACGGGCCTTTGTCGATCCGATACGTGAACCACGTCGTGCCGTCGGTCAGCACCACGGCGTCACCGCGCCGCAGCCTGGGGAAATCCTTGAAGGGATCACCGTGGGTGCGGCGGTGGCCGGCGACCGCGAAGTTCCCCTTCTGCCCCAGCTGGGCGGTCTCCGCGTAGTGCCCGAGGCCCTTCTTCAGGGTGCCGGTGGCGGTGCCCTCGAGCACCGGCTTGTTCCACGTGAAACCAAGACGCGGGATGTACATGATCGCGAAAGGCCTGCCCTCGGCGTACGGCGCCGGCTTCGCGGGGCTCCCGGTGGCCGTCCCGGCCGGCGGACGGGGCTTCGACCACTCCTCGCGGAGCAGGTCGATCTGGTCGTCCATGACGCTGTCGGCCCGCACACCGGTCCAGAACAGCAGGTAGACGACGAACAGCACGATCACGCTGCCGACGGTGACGCACAGTTCGCTGACGGTCCTGACGATCACGCGCACCGGCGGCTCCCCCGGCCTGGGCTCCTACTCCACGGGCTTCGCGTAGTGCAGATCCACTGTGCCCGAGTAGCCGGGCAGAGTCACCGGGCCGTTCTCCTCGACTTTCCAGCCGAGCCCGTAGACGTTGACGTAGACCATGTAGTTCTGGATCGCCGGGGACGCCGCGAGCGCCTTCTTCAGCTTCCCGGGGTCGCCGACCGCCGTGATCTTGTACGGCGGTGAGTAGACGCGGCCCTGGAGGATCAGGGTGTTGCCCACGCAGCGCACCGCGCTCGTGGAGATCAGCCGCTGGTCCATGACCTTGATGCCCTTGGCGCCGCCCTGCCACAGCGCGTTCACCACGGCCTGGAGGTCCTGCTGGTGGATGACCAGGTAGTCGGGCTGCGGCTCGGGGTAGCCGGGGAGCTTGGCGGTGGCGTCCGGCGGGGCGTCGTTGAGCGTGACCGTGAGCGACTCGCCCTTGAGCTTCTGGGTGCCCGCGCGCTTCTCCAGCGCCGCGAGCTTGGCGTCCTCGGCCTTGGTCGACCCGTCGTCCCGCTCCGCCAGCGCCTCTATGTCCTTGCGCAGTGCGCCGTTCGTCTCGTCCAGGCGGCCGTTCTCCCGGCTGCGCTCCTGGATCAGGTCGGACAGCTTCAGCAGCGAGGCGTCCGTGCGGATGTCGGTTCCCTTGGCCGTGTTGAAGCTGGTGAAGAAGATCAGCCCGGCGAGAGCGAAGACGGCCGCGGTGAGGATCCGCACGGGCCGGAAACGGCGCGCGCGCCCAGGGGTGGATCCCGTCCCGGGGGAGTCGGCAGAATTGCTCAACGTACCCTTATCTCCTTCGGCGCGGCGGAAGCACTACGCTAACGGACGCCCGGGGGAGCAATCGGAGTCCCCTTACGCTGCCCCGAGACCGACCCAGTTACCTGCGCGGCCACGCAGCGCATCGACAGGAGAGACCCTCGTGCCGAAGTCACGTATCCGCAAGAAGGCCGACTACACGCCGCCGCCGTCGAAGCAGACGACCGCGCTCAAGCTGGACAGCCGTGCCTGGGTCGCGCCCGTCATGCTGGCCATGTTCCTCATCGGGCTGGCCTGGATCGTCGTCTTCTACGTCACCGACGGTTCGCTGCCCATCGACGCGCTCGGCAACTGGAACATCGTGGTGGGCTTCGGCTTCATCGCGGCCGGATTCGGCGTCTCGACGCAGTGGAAGTAGCGGTCACCGGAAGGTGAACGCAGCTCTGCCCAGGGTTGTTCGCTGAGTTATCCACAGCCATTGTCCACAGGTGGAAAAGAAACGACGATCTGTGGATAACTCGCTGGGCGTTGACGCCGGTATGACGGAAGTACCGGAACTCGAAAACTTGTTCGCCCCCTGCCTGACCTGCGGAAACGCAGGTCGGTGACAGGGGGCACATGTGTTCCCGCACCCTATGCACAAGATCCGCCACCCGCTGTGGACAACGGTCGCGCTCAGGTGAGCTGGGCCGTCCTCAACAGGGTCAACAGCACGACCACGGCCAGGACCAGCGCGCAGGTTCCGTACTGGACCAGGGAGCGGCGCTCGCGCGGGGCGTGGACCATGGCGTAGCCGACGGCGACGCCGGCGACGAGGCCGCCGATGTGGGCCTGCCAGGAGATGTTGAAGCCCGGGCTGAAGGTGAAGATCAGGTTGATCACCAGCAGCGCGATGATCGGCCGCATGTCGTAGTTGAGCCGCCGCATCAGGACGGCCGTCGCGCCGAAGAGGCCGAAGATCGCGCCGGAGGCGCCGAGGGTGGCGGTGTCCGGCGAGGTCAGCAGATAGGCCAGGGCGCTGCCGGCGAGGCCCGAGATGAGGTACAGCGCGAGGTAGCGGACGCGGCCGAGGGCCGCTTCGAGCGGGCCGCCGAGCCACCAGAGGCTGAGCATGTTGAACGCGATGTGCCAGATCTCCTGGTGCGTGAACATCGAGGTCACCATGCGGTACCACTCGCCTCCCGCCACGCCCTGGGTGGGCAGGTAGGGCGCGGGCGGCCAGGCGCCGAGCAGGACGAGGTCGTTCAGGAGCGACTCGTTGACCTGGACGGCGATGAACACCGCCAGGTTGATGCCGATGAGGATCTTGGTCAGCAGGCGGGGGTCGGCCGTGATGGTGCCGCCGGCGATCGTGCGGGGCATGGCGGCCGTGGGCGCGTGGCCGGTGCCGGATCCGGAGCGGACGCACTCGGGGCACTGGAAGCCGACGGAGGCGTTGACCATGCACTCGGGGCAGATCGGCCGCTCGCAGCGGGTGCAGCGGATGCCGGTCTCACGGTCCGCGTGGCGATAGCACGTGGGGACGCTGTGGGCGTCCTGCGGGCTGCCCGCAGCCTGGTCGTCCATGAGATCCCCTAGGTCGTGATGAAAGCCGTGGTGGGCAAAGCCCCGCCCCGCTCATCCTTACGGATGAGCGGGGCGATTGGTTCCCTGTGGGAGCTTTCGCTCAGCGGGTCTCGACGACGACCGACTCGATGACCACGTCGTTGACCGGGCGGTCGGTGCGCGGGTTCGTCTGGGTCGAGGCGATGGTGTCGACGACCTTCTGGCTGGCGGCGTCGGTGACCTCGCCGAAGATGGTGTGCTTGCGGTTCAGCCACGCCGTCGGGGCGACGGTGATGAAGAACTGCGAGCCGTTGGTGCCCGGGCCGGCGTTGGCCATCGCCAGCAGGTAGGGCTTGTCGAAGCGCAGGTCCGGGTGGAACTCGTCCTCGAACTGGTAGCCGGGGCCGCCGGTGCCGTTGCCCAGCGGGTCACCGCCCTGGATCATGAAACCGCTGATCACCCGGTGGAAGACCGTGCCGTCGTAGAGCCTGTCCGTGGACTTCTGGCCCGTCTCCGGGTGCGTCCACTCCCGCTCGCCCTGGGCGAGCTCGACGAAGTTCTTGACCGTCTTGGGGGCGTGGTTCGGCAGAAGCCGGACTTCGATGTCGCCGTGGTTGGTCTTCAGGGTGGCGTAGAGCTGCTCAGCCACGATCTGCCTTCCGTTGTCTTTCTGTGACTCCCTGATCCTCGCATGGACGGGGCCCGGCGTCGCCCGACCTCCGTTCACCGGAGGTAAACCGGGCCGAACGGCTGCGGAAAACCAGTCGAGTAGTCGCCGGGCGGGGGCGCGCGGTGGCGATCCGTGGCATTGTCGACGACAAGCTCATGTTGACCCCTGTTCATCCGTTCTTGTACTCGATCAACTCCATCGGCACCCGTATGCCCGTCTGGCATGGCGCGAAGCGCCCGGGCAGGCATGATCCGTAAAAGGGTGGAAAGTCGAAATACCGTACGCCACCGAGGAGGAGGAACCCGTGACCCGCATCGACAGCGTGCGCGCCGCGACCGGTTCGGCGAAGGACAGCGTGCTGCACGCCGCGGAAGTGGTGGCGCCCTACGCCGACACGGCCAAGGACAGGGCCGCGCACTACGCACACGAGGCACGCGTACGGCTAGCGCCCAAGGTGACGCAGGCCGCCGGGCAGGCACGCGTCCAGTACGGCACTCACGTGCAGCCGTATCTGGAGCAGGCCCGCACGCATGTGCCGCCGAAGGTCGACCAGGCCGCCCAGGAGGCCGCCGTCCGTACCCGCAAGGCCGCCCGTCAGGCGGCGGAGTACTCCCGGCCGAGGATCGAGCAGGCGATGGCCGCGGCCGTCCCCGTCACGACAGAGGCCGCGGCTCGGAGTGCGGCCGCGATGGCCGCACTGCGCGGCCAGGTCTCGTCCAAGGAGATCCAGCGGCTGGTCCGCAGGCATGAACGGCGGGCCAGGGTCGGCAAGGCCATGAAGACGCTGGTGATCCTGGGTGCCGTCGCGGGCGGCGCCTTCGCCGCCTGGAAGTGGTGGGACAAGCAGGCCAACCCGGACTGGCTGGTCGAGCCGCCCGCCGCGACGGAGGTCCCCGAGTCCGGTCGGCTGTCCGCCGTGGACGGCAGCGGCCAGTCGGCGCTGGACCCGGAGGTCCAGGCCAAGGAGGCCGAGGAAGAGGCCGCCCAGCGCGACGACCGTTCCTGACGGTCGCCGGATCGCAGAGCACGGCGGGGCGGAAGCCCTGAGGCCCGGCCTCGGGGGCTCCCGCCCCGCCGTGCTGTTTCACGTGAAACACCGGTCGGCGGCACCGGCGAGCACGTCTGCCGCGACCCGCGCCCGGCGCGCCCCCACCACGACCGCCCCGGCTCCCAGCACCACCGCGGACCACCAGAACACGGCGCTGACCAGCCCGCGCGCCTGACCGCCGCCGGCCCGCGCAAAAATGCCCTCCGAACCGCGTTTCCGCAGCTCGGAGGGCATTTCCAGGAGTGGAGCCTAGGGGAGTCGAACCCCTGACATCTGCCATGCAAAGACAGCGCTCTACCAACTGAGCTAAGGCCCCGGAAGAAGACGTCCGACCGGAAGAAACCGCGTACCGGCGAGCGTCGGAGACCAGAGTACCGGGTCACCCCCGTGATTCCGCAAAAGCATTAGGGCTCCCTGTCACCGACCACTCTCCGTAAGATGCTCGGCGTGGTTCGCTACCGCGAACCGCCGTACATGGGGAAGCGATGGGGAGACGCAATGGACGCCGCACAGCAGGAAGCGACCGCGAGAGCGCGGGAACTGCAGCGGAACTGGTACGGGGAGCCGTTGGGGGCGCTCTTCCGTAAGCTCATCGACGATCTTGGTCTCAACCAGGCTCGTCTCGCGGGGGTTCTGGGACTGTCCGCGCCGATGCTGTCGCAGCTGATGAGCGGTCAGCGAGCGAAGATCGGCAACCCGGCCGTGGTGCAGCGGGTGCAGTTGCTGCAGGACCTGGCGGGACAGGTCGCGGACGGCAGCGTGAGCGCCGCCGAGGCCACCGAGCGCATGGAGGAGATCAAGAAGTCACAGGGGGGCTCGGTGCTGAGCAACACCACGCAGACGACCAGCAGTTCGGGGGCGCCCACGGTCAAACGCGTCGTCCGCGAGATCCAGTCGCTGCTGCGCTCGGTCGCGGCGGCGGGCGACATCATCGAGGCCGCGGACACCCTCGCGCCGAGCCACCCGGAACTGGCAGAGTTCCTCCGGGTGTACGGGGCGGGCCGCACCTCGGACGCGGTCGCGCACTACCAGTCCCACCAGAGCTGATCCCGCCGCCCGGCGCCGAAGGGGGTTCGGCAGCGGGCACCGGGTGAAGTGAACGGGGGTCGCGTCACGGTACGGACGGGCACGAGGGGGCGTGTCCCGTACGGGGGACCGGTCGACGCCAGGGGGATGTGTATCGCTCATCGGGGGAGCCGTTCCGCCCGGCGGGGAGTCGTACCGCCCGCCGAGGGGGAAGCAAGGGGGGAAGCCACAGGGGGAGGAGCGACGTACAGCCATGGGTGAGGTCTTCGCCGGCCGGTACGAACTGGTCGACCCGATCGGACGCGGAGGGGTCGGCGCCGTCTGGCGCGCCTGGGACCACCGCCGCCGCCGCTACGTGGCCGCCAAGGTCCTGCTGCAGAGCGACGCTCACTCGCTGCTGCGCTTCGTCCGCGAACAGGCCCTGCGCATCGACCACCCCCATGTCCTCGCCCCCACCAGCTGGGCCGCCGACGACGACAAGGTCCTGTTCACCATGGACCTGGTCGCCGGCGGTTCCCTCGTCCATCTCGTCGGGGACTACGGCCCCCTCCCGCCGGCCTTCGTCTGCACCCTGCTCGACCAGCTGCTGTCCGGGCTGGCGGCGGTGCACGCGGAGGGTGTCATACACCGTGACGTCAAACCCGCCAACGTGCTGCTGGAGGCCACAGGCACGGGCCGGCCCCGGCTGCGGCTGTCCGACTTCGGCATCGCGATGCGGCTGGGCGAGCCCCGGCTGACGGAGACCAACCTCGTGGTGGGGACGCCCGGTTACCTGGCGCCCGAACAGATGATGGGTGCCGAGCCGGACTTCCCCGCCGACCTGTTCGCCGTGGGGCTGGTCGCGCTGTACCTGCTGGAGGGTGCCAAGCCGGACAGCAAGGCGCTCATCCAGCACTTCGCCGAGCACGGGACGCCCGGCGCGCCCAAGGGCATCCCGGAGCCGCTGTGGCAGGTGATCGCCACGCTGCTCCAGCCGGACCCGCAGGCGCGGTTCCGTACGGCCACGGGGGCGCGCAAGGCCCTCGCCGCAGCGGCGGAGCTCCTCCCGGAGCCTGGCCCGGACGACGAACTGATCGAAATCTTCGACCAACTGGGCCCGCTGCCCTCCGGGTTCGCGCCGGAGGGGCCGCTGGTGAGAGCGCGGGGGCTGGGGCCGGGAGAAGAGCCGTCGGGCTCGGCGTCGGGCGCGGAGCGGCCCGGCGCGGCATCGGACGCGTCGCGGTCCGGCCCTGGGGCCGGGGCGGGGGCGGGGGCCGGGAGCGAGCAGGGGCCCCGGCAGGGCGCCCGGATTCCGGCAGGACAGGACTCGTGGCAGCGCGCCGACATCACGGGCACGAGCGACGCCCCGGGGGCTGGGGCCGGCACGCCGGGCGCGGGGGCGGGCACGCCGGGGGCAGGGGCGGGCACCCTGGGCGCGGGGGCGGACGCCCCGGGCATAAGGGCCGACACCCCGGCGGCCACAGGGGCCGACACTCCGGCCGTAGGGGCCGTGCAGCCCGCTCCCCGCCAGGACACCGACCCGCCGGCGGCGTCGGCAACCCCGGCGGCCCCGCCCGCCCCGTTCACCCCCTCCCACCCGTCCTCCATGTCGGACACGGGCAGCTTCCACCTGCCGCCTCCGCAGGCCACGGTCACGCCATCCCCCTCTCCCTCCCCCGCCACCGGTCAGCCGCACCCCGCGCAACTTCAGCCCCAGCAGCAAGCCCCCGTCTCCTCCTACGACCCCACGTACCCGCAGTCCCCGTCCCAGCCGCTCCCGCCGCCCTACCCCATCCCGCAGGGCTACCTGTTGGCACAGGAACACGCCGATGCCACCACAGCCACGTACACCGCACGGTCCCCAGAGCCCCTACAGACCCCCCACTCCCCGCAGTCCCCGCAGACTCCACCGCCGGGCCGGACGGCCTCCCGGCACCGCGCGGCACGGCAGCGCCGCCGCCCCGGCCCGCCGGCCAAGGTGGCTGTGCCGCTGCTGCTGCTCGCCCTGGCCTGTTACGCGGTGGGTTTCTGGGCGCTGAGCCGCATCTGAGCGGACGCGGTCGTCGAACCGGGCGCTCGCCCTACGCGGCGCCTCGCCGCCGAGTCACCACGGTCCACACCCCGAGCCCCACGAGCAGCGCGCTCCCGGTGCCGATCCCGCCCACGGCGACCGCCCGCATCGCGGTGTCGTCGCCCGCGGTCACGCCTTCCGCCGCCGCTTCCCGGTCCTCGTCCGAGACCTCGAAGAGGCCCTTCGGCTCGGACTCCCCCGCGTAGCCGGGCGCGGCCTGGGCCGTCCCGGCCACCCGGACTCGCAGGGTCATCTTGAACGGCCCGTCGCCGAAGCTCTCGGCGACGCTCTCCGAGAGGTGGGCGACCAGGTAGTAGGAGCCGGCGAAGCGCATGGCGCTGACCTGCTGGGTGACGGCGTAGCGGTTGGCGTGGTCGACCGGCGGCAGGGGCGGCAGGCTGCCGGACTTCTGATCGCCGTCGTAGCCGACGCCCACGTCGGCTACGGGACCGCGCGCGGGGTTGTAGAGGGCCAGGTCCAGCGCGTCGGAGGTGTAGCCCGTGCCGCCGGAGTCCGAGCTGCCGAGGTCGGCGGTGACGGCGAGCTGCTGTCCCCAGTCGACCGGCACCTCGTAGAAGAGCGTCTGACCGGGCCGGATGTCGTCCCGCCAGACGCCCTGGTCCAAGGGCCGGGCCTCGGAGAACCCGGCGCCGCCCGGGCGGCGCTCGAAGTCTCCCTGGAGCGGCTGGGGCGTGGCGGAGTTCCACACCTCGGGCGCGGTGGTCGCCCCGGTGCGCGCCGTCCGCGGTTCCGTCGTGGCGAGGAGTTCCAGGTCCCAGGTGTCGGGTGAGGAGCCCTTGCCCTCCGGGTCGGCGCGCTCGACGGAGACATAGTAGGCACCGCTCTTCTGGCACAGGGACTTGTTCGGCGCGATCTCACGCCTGCCCCATGCCGCGATCGGGTGGGGGCTGCGGGCGGCGCCGAAAGTCTCGCTGTCGTCGGAGCAGGAGTTGCCCTCGGCGTCGTGCACGGACACCTTGACCCCGTCGATGACGGAGACGGTGCTGCCGGGGGAGGGGACGGCGGTGACGGAGACGTACGCGTTCGAGGCGGCGTCGAGTTCGAGGCGGTAGTTGACCTTGCCGCTGCTCGGGAGGGAGCTCTTGTAGGCCGTGCCCGGCTTCAGGAGGACGGCGTCCGCGGTGCTCCTGGCGCCCTCGATGCTCCGGGCGCCGTCGGCGAAGGCGTACGGGCTCGGCGTCAGCGCCGTACCGGAAGCCCCACCGGCGGCCAGGGCGGCCTGGCCCGGCGACACGGCGGCCGTCGTCCCCAGCACCACCGCCACGACGCCCAGGCGTACGGCCACCGGCGGACGACCGCGCCACGCGCCCGCACGCCCCCACGCCGTACGACACCGACACCGTCCCCTCACGCGCCACCCCTCACCGTCGACCGCGGAACCGTGCACCGCGAAACCGTGCACCGCGGCCCATCCTGCCCCGCCGATGCGGATCACGGCTGGCCCTTGACACACAAAACCCCGACCGCGAGGCGGCCGGGGTGTGCTCGGTATGGGGTGTCGTGACTCAGGAACCCGTGGGCACGGAGTCAGTCGCCTCCGTCCACAGATCCTGCTCGGCGCGATCCGCCTGGATCTGGCGGTACACGAGGAGCCCGCCGATGGCGGCCAGTGCGACCAGGAGAAGCTTCTTCACCGCGCGACCTCGTCTTTCCTTGACGTAGGGGACCTCTGGCGCCCGACTATACACACCGACCGATACCGATCGGTGACCTGAGTCGGCCCTCAACTCCCGTCCGGGAGACCCGGATAGAAGCGGAGTTCGTCGCTCCGACCGGAGGGTGATCACACGCCGACGGACGGTTACTTTGACCCACCTCCTCCGCTCTCCTCACCTTTTCACCGTGCTTGCGCCCATACGAGTGGTGTTCATCTGAACATCGCCGCGCCACGGGCGTCGGTCCACCACTTCTCGCCCCCCATACACATCATGAGGAAAGTACGCAAATCGCCCAACCCGAAAGTGAGGGGCCATGGCCCGGAACAAGGTCATGAAGCTGTGGACCGCCATCGTCACCGCCTTCCTCGCCCTGTGCACGGCGCTCGGATTCATCACCACGACCGCCGCCGCGGCAGTACCGCAGGCCGAGCAGAAGCGCAACAGCGACCGCATCCCGCATCAGCGGACGGCACCCGCGGCGGCCCCCTGGTCCCAGGCGAGGGCCCTGCCCCCCACGATGAAACAGCGCATCCGCGCCGAGGCCCACGGCAAGTCCCCGCGCTGCCGCCACCGCTCCCTCACGGACTCGACGGCGACGACCACGACCGACTGCGCGGACGACGACACGGACGACGAGGACGACCCCGCCGCCTCCCGCCTCACACCCCTCAAGCGCTGAACGCCCGGTCCCTGGTACGTCCTGGCGATCTTGCGTACCCCCACGACCCACCAGAGACCCTGAAGACCCCGGCCACTCCCGGCCGGGGTCTTCGCATGCCCCGACCACCACGAAAGCACGGCGACGACCACGGCGATCACCGCGAGCACCCGGGGGGGGCGCCCCCTTGGATTTTGCCGGCGTGGCGGAGGATGGTGCTCATGTGCGCTCTTCTCGACCCCCCTGAGCCTCGCCGTGTCTCGCCGGGCGAGTATCCAGTGTGGGACCAGGCTCTCGCCCTTCTGAACCGGGACCTGGCGGTGACGCTTCCCCAGCTGGAACCTCTGCAACTGCTGGCTCTTCCGTCCGACGATGCGGATGAGCTGGAGTACGTCTACGTCGCCATGGCCAACGGCGAGTGGCACGGCAATCACCTGGACCCGAACTCGCAGGACGGCCTTGCCTCTGCGCTGGCGAGCGTTGCCGATGCCGCGCAGGAGACTGTCGTGGAGCTCTTGTGGCAGGCGTGGCCGCTGTGCCCCGAGCATGGCCTGGGCATGCATCCAAGGGAGGATGCACAGGAGCGACTGTTCTGGTGGTGCGCGGGAGAACGGCTGCGTCGCGGTCCGGCCCATATCCACGCGGCCGTGGGTGCACTCGACGCTTTGGGCACGTCGATCCGTACACGGCCTTGAAAACCGCCGCGGCACGTCACCGACGCACTCAGCTCACATGGATGTCAAAGACCCCCAGCCGGTATCGACTGGGGGTCTTCTCGCTGGTGGGGCTAACAGGATTTGAACCTGTGGCCTCATCCTTATCAGGGATGCGCTCTAACCAACTGAGCTATAGCCCCGCCGCGCTCTGCGGGGTGTGTCCCGCGCGCTGACTCCTGAAGATTAGCGCACGACATGGGCAGTCCCAAAATCGGTTGTCGGAGCACCGTCACCAGGGCACCCGCACCATCGTCACGGGGACACCCGCAGCACGTCAGAGGCGCGTCACTCGTCCTCGGCGAGCGTCAGCTCCACACCGCCCACGAAGCCCGCGGAGAGGTTGTAGATGAACGCGCCGAGCGTCGCGAGGGCCGTCGCCAGGACGACGTCGATGACCGCGATGATCGATGTGAACATCAGGACGTTGGGCAGCGACAGGAATGCCTGCAGGTCGAAGCCGTTGGACTCGTTCGAGCCGGTCGCCTCGGAGATCGTGCCGCCGACCGTGGAGAAGACGCCCATGGCGTCCATGACCATCCACAGCACGGCCGCCGCGACGATCGTGCAGATGCCCAGGGCGATGGAGAGCAGGAAGCTGACCTTCATCACCGACCACGGGTCGGCCTTCGCGACCCGCAGGCGGGCCTTGCGGACCCGGGGCGTGGTCCGCGCCCCCGTGCGCGGACGCCGTACGGCAGCCGCGGCGCCACCGGGAGCCGCCTCCTGCTGCGCCGGGTAGGCCTGCGGCGGGTGGTACGGCCCGGCCGGCTGCTGCGTCTGCCGTTCCCCGGGGAGCGGGGAGGCCGCGGCGGCGCCCTGCTCCTCCGCGACAGGCTGGGGCTGCGGCTGGGCGCCGGAAGCGGTCGCGGGCGCGGCCGCGCCCTTCTTCTTCTGCTGCTGTGTCTGCTTCTGCTGCTGTGTCTGCGGACCTCGAGTGTCCGTCACGGTTCCCCCCTGGGATTCCTGCGACTCAGGCGAGGGCGCGTCCTTGGTCGGGGACTTGATCGCCTTCAGGTTGGTCGTGTGCGGGTCCGCCGCACGCGCGGCGGAGCCACGGCCGCCGTCGTCCGTGTCCGTACCCGTCGAGGTACCGCTCGGTCCGGCGCCCGTGGCTCCGCTCACGCTGACTCACTCCTCGTGCCTACTCGGCCGAGGGCGCCTCACCCTCGTCCGTGCCGGTGACGGCGGCACCGTCGGCGGTCTCGTCGACGACCACGTCGCCGTCGACCTCCTCCGCCTCGCGCCCCGCCTCGGCGTTGCGAGCGATGCCCACGACGGCATCGCGCTTGCCCAGATTGATCAGTTGGACGCCCATGGTGTCACGGCCGGTTTCCCTGATCTCGTTGACTCGCGTACGAATCACACCGCCCGACAGCGTGATGGCGAGGATCTCGTCGGTCTCCTCGACCACCAGCGCGCCGACGAGGGAGCCGCGATCCTCGACGATCTTGGCGGCCTTGATGCCGAGGCCGCCGCGACCCTGGACGCGGTACTCGTCGACGGCGGTCCGCTTCGCGTACCCGCCGTCTGTGGCAGTGAACACGAACGTACCGGGTCGAACAACATTCATCGAGAGCAGCTCGTCGCCCTCGCGGAAGCTCATGCCCTTGACACCGGAGGTGGCACGGCCCATGGGACGCAGGGTTTCGTCCGAGGCGGTGAACCTGATCGACTGTGCCTTCTTGCTGATCAGGAGCAGATCGTCGTCGGACGAGACGAGTTCGGCTCCGATCAGTTCGTCGTCCGAACCGTCCTCCATCGAGCGGAGGTTGATCGCGATCACACCGCCGGAGCGGGGCGAATCGTAATCCTTCAGAGGCGTCTTCTTCACAAGTCCGGCCTTGGTGGCGAGCACGAGGTACGGAACGGCCTCGTAGTCGCGGATCGCCAGGATCTCGGCGATCGCCTCGTCCGGCTGGAAGGCGAGCAGGTTCGCCACGTGCTGACCGCGCGCGTCCCGGCCGGCGTCGGGCAGTTCGTAGCCCTTGACGCGGTAGACGCGGCCCTTGTTGGTGAAGAACAGCAGCCAGTGGTGCGTGGTGGACACGAAGAAGTGGTCGACGATGTCGTCTTCCTTGAGCTTCGCGCCGCGCACGCCCTTGCCGCCGCGCTTCTGGGCGCGGTAGTCGTCGGTCTTGGTGCGCTTGATGTAGCCGCCCCGGGTGACCGTGACGACGATGTCCTCCTCGGCGATCAGGTCCTCGATGGACATGTCGCCCTCGTACGGGATCAGCTTCGTCTTGCGGTCGTCGCCGTACTTCTCGACGATCGCGGCCAGTTCGGCGCTGACGATGCCCCGCTGGCGGACCGGGGAGGCCAGGATCTCGTTGTACTCGTTGATCTTCGCCTGGAGTTCGTCGTGCTCCTGGACGATCTTCTGGCGCTCCAGGGCGGCCAGTCGGCGCAGCTGCATCTCGAGGATGGCGTTGGCCTGGATCTCGTCGATCTCCAGCAGGCTCATCAGGCCGCCGCGGGCGATCTCGACCGTGTCGCTGCGCCGGATCAGCGCGATGACCTCGTCGATGGCGTCCAGGGCCTTCAGCAGACCGCGCAGGATGTGCGCCCGCTCCTCGGCCTTGCGCAGCCGGAAGCGCGTACGGCGGACGATGACCTCGATCTGGTGCGTCACCCAGTGGCGGATGAACGCGTCGAGCGAGAGCGTGCGCGGCACGCCGTCCACCAGCGCCAGCATGTTGGCGCCGAAGTTGGACTGCAGGTCGGTGTGCTTGTACAGGTTGTTGAGGACGACCTTGGCGACCGCGTCCCGCTTGAGGACGATGACCAGGCGCTGGCCCGTGCGCGAGGACGTCTCGTCGCGGACGTCGGCGATCCCGCCGATCTTGCCGTCCTTCACCAGGTCGGCGATCTTCTGCGCGAGGTTGTCGGGGTTGGTCTGGTACGGCAGTTCCGTGACCACCAGGCACTGGCGGTTCTGGATCTCCTCGACCTCGACGACCGCGCGCATCGTGATGGAGCCGCGGCCGGTGCGGTACGCCTCCTCGATGCCCCGGCGGCCGACGACCAGCGCGCCGGTCGGGAAGTCCGGGCCCTTGATGCGCTCGATGAGCGCGTCCAGCAGCTCCTCGTGCGAGGCCTCGGGGTTCTCCAGGTACCACTGGGCGCCGGCGGCGACCTCGCGCAGGTTGTGCGGCGGGATGTTGGTCGCCATGCCGACCGCGATACCGGCCGAGCCGTTGATCAGCAGGTTCGGGAAGCGGGCCGGCAGGACGGTCGGCTCCTGGGAGCGGCCGTCGTAGTTGTCCGTGAAGTCGACGGTCTCCTCGTCGATGTCACGGACCATCTCCATCGACAGCGGCGCCATCTTGCACTCGGTGTACCGCATGGCCGCGGCCGGGTCGTTGCCCGGGGAGCCGAAGTTGCCGTTGGAGTCGACGAGCGGCATGCGCATCGACCACGGCTGGGCGAGGCGCACGAGCGCGTCGTAGATGGAGGAGTCGCCGTGCGGGTGGTAGTTGCCCATGACGTCGCCGACGACGCGGGCGCACTTGTAGAAGCCGCGCTCGGGGCGGTAGCCGCCGTCGTACATGGCGTACAGCACACGGCGGTGGACGGGCTTGAGGCCGTCACGGACGTCCGGCAGCGCACGCGAGACGATGACGGACATCGCGTAGTCGAGATACGAGCGCTGCATCTCCGTCTCGAGCCCGACGGGCTCGACGCGCATGGCCAGGGCGTCACCCTCGGGCGTCGTCACGGGAGTGTTCTCGTCGGTCATTGCTGGTGAAGGTCCTTCCTGGTGCGGTCAGCTGAGACCGACTCAGATGTCGAGGAAGCGGACGTCCTTGGCGTTGCGCTGGATGAACGCGCGGCGGGCCTCGACGTCCTCGCCCATGAGGACCGAGAACAGGTCGTCGGCCTGGGCGGCGTCGTCGAGCGTGACCTGGCCGAGGACGCGGTGCTCCTGGTCCATGGTCGTGATGCGCAGCTCCTCGGCGTTCATCTCACCGAGACCCTTGAAGCGCTGGACCGAGTCCTCGCGGATGCGCTTGCCGGCGTTGCGGCCCATCTCGATCAGGGCGTCGCGCTCGCGGTCGGAGTACGCGTACTCGAAGTCGTCCTTGCCCCACTTGATCTTGTAGAGCGGGGGACGGGAGAGGTACACGTGCCCGGCCTCGACCAGGGGCCGCATGAAGCGGAACAGGAACGTCAGCAGCAGGGTGTTGATGTGCTGGCCGTCGACGTCGGCGTCCGCCATCAGGATGATCTTGTGGTAGCGGAGCTTCTCGATGTCGAAGTCCTCGTGCACGCCCGTGCCGAACGCGGAGATCATCGCCTGGATCTCCTGGTTCTGCAGGATGCGGTCGATGCGCGCCTTCTCGACGTTGAGGATCTTGCCGCGGATCGGGAGGATCGCCTGGTACTGCGGGTTGCGGCCGGACTTGGCCGAGCCGCCGGCGGAGTCACCCTCGACGATGAAGATCTCGCACTTGGTCGGGTCGTTCGACTGGCAGTCCGAGAGCTTGCCCGGCAGGGACGCCGTCTCCAGCAGGCCCTTGCGGCGGGTGAGGTCACGGGCCTTGCGGGCCGCCACGCGCGCGGTGGCCGCCGCGATGCCCTTGCGGATGATGTCCGCGGCCTCGTTCGGGTTGCGGTCGAGCCAGTCGGCGAGGTGCTCGTAGACGACCTTCTGCACGAAGGTCTTGGCCTCGGTGTTGCCGAGCTTGGTCTTCGTCTGGCCCTCGAACTGGGGCTCGCTCAGCTTCACCGAGATGATCGCGGTCAGACCCTCGCGGATGTCGTCACCCGTGAGGTTGTCGTCCTTCTCGCGGAGCAGCTTCTTGTCGCGCGCGTACTTGTTGATCAGCGAGGTCAGCGCGGCGCGGAAGCCCTCTTCGTGCGTACCGCCCTCGTGGGTGTGGATGATGTTGGCGAACGAGTACACGCCCTCGGTGTAGCCGCCGTTCCACTGCATGGCGACCTCGAGGGACAGCTGCCTGTCCTTGTCCTCGGCCTCCAGGTCGATGACGGTGGGGTGCACCGCCTCGCCCTTGCGGGAGTTGAGGTACTTCACGAAGTCGACGATGCCGCCCTCGTAGTGGTACGTGACCGTCTTGACGTCGGCGGTCTCGTCCGCGCCCGCCTCGTCCGCCCCGGAGGTGGCCTTCGCGGACTCGCGCTCGTCGGTGAGCCTGATCGTGAGGCCCTTGTTGAGGAACGCCATCTCCTGGAAGCGCCGCGAGAGCGTCTCGAAGGAGTACTCGGTGGTCTCGAAGATGTCGCCGTCGGCCCAGAAGGTGACCGACGTGCCGGTCTCCTCGGTGGCCTCGTGCTGGGCGAGCGGCGCCGTGGGGACGCCCATCTTGTACTCCTGCGTCCAGCGGTGACCGTCGGTCTTCACCTCGACGGAGACCTTGCTGGACAGGGCGTTCACGACGGAGACGCCGACGCCGTGCAGACCACCGGAGACCGCGTAGCCGCCGCCGCCGAACTTGCCGCCCGCGTGCAGCACGGTCAGCACGACCTCGACGGCCGGCTTGCCCTCGGACGGGACGATGCCCACCGGGATGCCACGGCCGTTGTCGACGACCCGCACACCGCCGTCGGCGAGGATCGTCACGTCGATCGTGTCCGCGTGGCCGGCCAGCGCCTCGTCGACGGAGTTGTCGACGACCTCGTACACGAGGTGGTGCAGTCCTCGCTCACCGGTCGAGCCGATGTACATGCCGGGTCGCTTGCGGACCGCGTCCAGACCCTCGAGGACGGTGATGGCACTGGCGTCGTACGAGGCGGTGACCTCGCCGTTGGAGGTGATCGCCTCGCTGGTCACGCCTGCGTCGGTGGACGGGATGTTCTCGTTGGGGTTGCCGGAATCGGCCACGAAGCGCCCTTTCTGGCACAGCACGAGCCAGGCTCGTCGGCGGGTTGCCGGAGCGGCTGCGGCATGTTGCGTTGGTAAGCCTTGATCAGCGTTGCTCAGCTTTTCCCGGACGGTCCCCACGATTGGGGCGGGATTGCTTCCAGTCTACCGGTAGCACTGACACTGATGGGGGTTTGCCGGTACCTGAGTCCGCATGTGCCGCCCTCGACGGGTCTTGTCCGACTCCCGATATGCGGATGGGGGCTCCAAGAGGCTCACGGAGCCACTCAGAGCTTCCGGCCGTCAACCCTTGGCTACTTCGGAGTCAGGTCGCGATTCGCAACCGTGTGCGGTGCCGCGACGGGAGGGCCGCGCCCGCCGAACCGGGCCGTCGAGACGTGACGTAAGTCACCTGTAGGTGTCGCCAGGACCACTGCTGCCAGGGGCACGCAGGGGGCCGTAGCGGCGGGCGGGACCACCGGGTCCCATGACCTTGATCTGCCGCACGGTGCCGTGGCCCAGGTCCTCGTTGAGACGCGCGACCAGGGTGGGGGCGAGTCGGCGCACCTCGGTCGCCCAGACCGGCGACTCGCACTGCACGATCAGGATGCGCTCGTCCTCGTCGTACCTCTGCGGCAGGCAGTGGTCCGCGAGCTTCTCGCCGACGATCTGCGGCCAGCGGCCCATCACCCCGCCCACCGCGGCCGGGGCCTCCCAGCCGCGCTCGGTGATCAGCCGGTTGATCGCGGCGCCGAGCGCCATGGGGTCGCGGCCGTCGGCGTGCGCGCCGGAGCGCAGTCCGCCACCGCGGCGCGCCTGCTTCTTCTGCTGCGCCGCGTCTCCCCGCGCGCGGGCGGCTTCCTTGGCCGCGCGGAGCGCCACGCGCGCGAGATCGACCCCGGACGGCTCGGGGGTCTTCTTCGGCTCCTGCCCGCTCATACGCGCTCCACCGTCCCCTCGGACACTGCGAACCGCGTCCCGGACAGCACATGCGGTACGTCGTCGTCGACCGCGGCGGTCACCAGGACCTGCTCGCCGGGCGCGACCAGTTCGGCGAGGCGCTCACGGCGCCGGGTGTCCAGCTCGGCGAAGACGTCGTCGAGCACCAGCACGGGTTCGTTGCCCTCGGCCCTGAGCAGGTCGTACGAGGCCAGGCGCAGCGCCAGCGCGTACGACCAGGACTCGCCGTGGGAGGCGTAGCCCTTGGCGGGCAGCTGGCCGAGCTTGAGCTGGAGGTCGTCCCGGTGCGGGCCGACCAGCGTGACGCCCCGCTCGATCTCCTGCTTGCGGGCCTCGGCGAGGGCTGCCGTGAGCTGCTCGAAAAGGTCCTCGCGGGTGTGCGCCTCGCCCGGCGCGGACGGCTTGTACTCCAGCGCGACCGGGCCGCCGCCGGGGGCGAGCTGCTCGTACGCCTTGTCGGCCAGTGGCTGGATCGTGGCGATCAGATCCAGCCGCTGGGCGAGCAGCTCGGCGCCGGCACGCGCGAGGTGCTGGTCCCATACGTCGAGCGTGGACATGTCCATGCTGCGGCCGCCATGGCGACGGGCCAGCGCGGCCGACTTCAGCAGGGTGTTGCGCTGCTTGAGGACCCGGTCGTAGTCGGAACGGACCCCGGCCATGCGCGGGGAGCGGGCGGTGATCAGCTCGTCGAGGAAGCGGCGCCGCTCCCCGGGGTCGCCCTTGACCAGGGCGAGATCCTCCGGCGCGAACAGGACCGTCCGTACGATCCCCAGCACGTCACGCGGCCTGACCTGCGAGGACCTGTTGATACGCGCGCGGTTGGCGCGGCCCGGGTTGAGCTCGAGCTCGACCAGTTGCTGCCGCTCGCCCTGCCTCACCTGGGCCCGGATGATCGCGCGCTCGGCGCCCATGCGGACCAGGGGGGCGTCGGAGGAGACCCGGTGGCTGCCGAGGGTGGCGAGATAGCCGACGGCCTCGACGAGGTTGGTCTTGCCCTGCCCGTTCGGCCCGACGAAGGCCGTCACCCCCGGGTCGAGCGGGACCTCGACCCGGGGATAGGAGCGGAAGTCGGCCAGCGACAGATGCGTGACGTGCATGGTCGTTTCGCCGACCTCCCAGGACCTCGGTGGTGCTTACTTCTTCTCGACCGCGTGGCCGCCGAACTGGTTCCGCAGCGCCGCGATCATCTTCATCTGGGGCGAGTCCTCCTGGCGGGAGGCGAACCGCGCGAACAGCGACGCGGTGATCGCCGGCAGCGGCACCGCGTTGTCGATGGCGGCTTCCACAGTCCAGCGTCCCTCGCCGGAGTCCTGTGCATAACCCCGGAGCCGGTCCAGGTGCTCGTCCTCGTCGAGCGCGTTGACCGCGAGGTCGAGCAGCCAGGAGCGGATGACCGTGCCCTCCTGCCAGGAGCGGAAGACCTCCCGGACGTCGGTCACGGAGTCGACCTTCTCCAGCAGTTCCCAGCCCTCGGCGTAAGCCTGCATCATCGCGTACTCGATGCCGTTGTGGACCATCTTCGCGAAGTGGCCGGCGCCGACCTTGCCGGCGTGCACCGAGCCGAAGTCGCCCTCGGGCTTGAGGGCGTCGAAGACCGGCTGCACCTTGGCGACGTTCTCCGCGTCGCCGCCGTACATCAGCGCGTAGCCGTTCTCCAGGCCCCAGACGCCGCCGGAGACACCGCAGTCGACGAAGCCGATGCCCTTGGCCGCCAGCTCCTCGGCGTGCTTCTCGTCGTCCGTCCAGCGGGAGTTGCCGCCGTCCACGACGACGTCGCCCGGCTCCAGCAGCTCGGCGAGCTCGTCGATCGTGGACTGCGTGGGCTCGCCCGCCGGGACCATCACCCAGACCACGCGCGGCCCGCTGAGCTTGCCCACAAGCTCCTGCAGGCTGTGGACATCGGCGAGGTCCGGGTTGCGGTCGTATCCGAAGACGGTGTGGCCCGCGCGGCGGATCCGCTCGCGCATGTTGCCGCCCATCTTGCCGAGGCCGACGAGACCGAGCTCCATCAGTTGTGTTCCTTAGGTTCTGCGACGTGGCGTGGCGGCACGTTCGTACCGCCAGGCACTTTCGTACCCACATCCGAGCCTAGACCCGGACGCTCGCGCACATCTGTGGGCATACGCGCTCAGTCGCACGCCCTCACCTGCGGGTTTGTCCTCAGCCTGTGGACAAGGGCTCCCGAGGAGAGCCTCAGCCGCTCAGCCGCACCGGCATGATCAGGTACTTGTAGGCCTCGTCCGCCTCGGCGTCCACCGCGGGCTTGCCGCTGAGCAGCGCCGGCTTCGTGGACGTCGTGAAGGAGAGCTGGGCCACCGGGGAGTCGATGGCGCTCAGGCCGTCCAGCAGGAACGTCGGGTTGAAGGCGATGGAGATGTCGTCGCCCTCCAGCTGGGCGTCGACCCTTTCCACAGCCTGTGCGTCGTCGCTGGAGCCGGCCTCCAGGATGAGCACGCCCTGCTCGAAGCTCAGCCGCACCGGGGTGTTGCGCTCGGCGACCAGGGCCACGCGCTTGACGGCCTCCACGAAGGGGGCCGTCTCGATGACGGCGACGCTGTTGAACTCCGTCGGGAACAGCGTGCGGTACTTCGGGAGGTCGCCCTCCAGCAGGCGGGTCGTCGTACGGCGGCCGGCGCCCTCGAAGCCGATCAGGCCCTCGCCCGAGCCCGAGCCGGACAGCGCCAGGGTCACCTGGTCGCCGCTGGTCAGGGCCTTGGCGGTGTCCAGGAGCGTCTTGGCGGGCACCAGGGCGACCGCGGAGGCCTCCGGGTTCTCCGGCTTCCACAGGAACTCGCGGACCGCGAAGCGGTAGCGGTCGGTGGACGCCAGCGTGACCGTGTCGCCCTCGATCTCGATGCGGACGCCCGTGAGGACCGGCAGCGTGTCGTCACGGCCCGCCGCGATGGCCACCTGGGCGGCCGCGGAGGCGAAGACCTCGCCCGGGACCGTGCCCGTCGCGTTCGGCATCTGCGGCAGGGCCGGGTACTCCTCCACAGGCAGGGTGTGGAGTGTGAACCGCGAGGATCCGCAGACCACCGTCGCCCGTACACCGTCTGTGGAGATCTCCACCGGGCGGTTCGGGAGCGCGCGGCAGATGTCCGCGAGCAGGCGGCCGGAGACCAGGACCGTGCCCTCCTCCTCGACCTCCGTCTCCACCGACACGCGTGCGGAGACCTCGTAGTCGAAGCTGGACAGGCTCAGCTGGCCGTCCTCCGCCTTCAGCAGCAGGCCGGCGAGGACCGGCGCCGGCGGACGGGCCGGGAGGCTGCGCGCCGCCCAGGCCACTGCCTCCGCGAGTACGTCGCGTTCCACCCGGATCTTCACCGTAAGCCGCCTCCTGCTGTTGCCGGCGTTCTCGCCCTGCTTCGCCTTCGTCGTCTGCCTCGGTGTCGCCGGCCCCTGGGACGGGGAGGACACCGGGGACCAGTCTGACGCACGGCACTGACAGTAGGTGCCTCTCGGGGTCAAGTCGTGACGAGGGGCGGTCGGGCACCGGAGAGCGAGTTGTGCACAGGACCCGCTTCGAAACGAATTCCGCTCTCTCTCTAGTCGGACGTAGTAGTAGGGCCTGTGGATACGGTGGATAACCACGTTTGCCCAGCTCAGAGCGGAAATTTTGTCCACCGGGCCTGTGGGCGCGAGCGGTGGACAACCTGGTGTCGCTGTGGAGAACAGAAAGTTCTGCACACCCCATGCACAGGGTGAGGCGAGTTCTCCCCAGTGCTGTCCCCAGCTTTACCCACCTTTCCCACAGCCCAACCCGGCAGCTTTGTGTGACGCCTTTCACTCGACCCGGTGAGGAGGCGCGTCGCGTTGCCGAACAGTGGACAGGGATGTGGAGAAGCCGCCGATCTCTGGGGACAACCGCCCCCAGCCTGTGGGTTGCCCGTGGACAACTCGGTGCACAGCCTGTGGATCCCCGCTTCGTCCACAGTCTGTGGAGATCGTTCGTCCACCGATCCACAACCACGTGAGCTGGTCTGATGGTCTTTCGACAGCACTCCCTGTGGACACGATCTGGACAACTCCCCGGTCCCCAGGATGTGGACGGCAGAAAGTCCGCGAATCTGTGGAGGGAGGCCGTAACGCGGCGGGTATTCGAACAGGACGGCACATGAAGAAGGCGCCCCCCGAAGTCACAGGGGGCGCCCTCAGCGGCGTAGTGGCGTACTGCCGTCGCCGTGAAGCGCGGCGTACTGCCGTCGCCGTCAGCCGTTCTTGATGCGGTTGGTCAGCTCCGTGACCTGGTTGTAGATGGAGCGGCGCTCGGCCATGAGATTGCGGATCTTGCGGTCCGCGTGCATGACCGTCGTGTGGTCGCGGCCCCCGAACAGCGCGCCGATCTTCGGCAGCGACAGGTCCGTCAGCTCACGGCACAGGTACATGGCGATCTGGCGGGCCGTGACGAGCTGGCGGCCTCGTGAGCTGCCGCACAGGTCCTCGATCGTGAGGCCGAAGTAGTCGGCGGTCGCGCTCATGATGGCCGTCGAGGTGATCTCCGGCGTGGAGTCCTCGCCGCCGGGGATGAGGTCCTTGAGGACGATCTCCGTCAGCCCCAGGTCCACCGGCTGCCGGTTGAGCGAGGCGAACGCCGTGACCCGGATCAGCGCGCCCTCCAGCTCACGGATGTTCCGCGAGATCCGGGACGCGATGAACTCCAGCACCTCCGGCGGGGCGTTCAGCTGCTCCTGGACCGCCTTCTTCCGCAGGATCGCGATGCGCGTCTCCAGCTCCGGCGGCTGGACGTCGGTGATCAGACCCCACTCGAAACGGTTCCGCAGCCGGTCCTCCAGCGTCACCAGCTGCTTGGGCGGCCGGTCGCTGGACAGCACGATCTGCTTGTTGGCGTTGTGCAGGGTGTTGAACGTGTGGAAGAACTCCTCCTGCGTCGACTCCTTGTCCGCCAGGAACTGGATGTCGTCGACGAGCAGGATGTCCATCTCGCGGTACCGCTTGCGGAAGCTGTCGCCCTTGCCGTCGCGGATGGAGTTGATGAACTCGTTGGTGAACTCCTCCGAGCTCACGTACCGCACCCGCGTGCCCGGGTAGAGGCTGCGCGCGTAGTGCCCGATGGCGTGCAGCAGGTGCGTCTTGCCGAGCCCGGACTCCCCGTAGATGAACAGCGGGTTGTACGCCTTCGCCGGCGCCTCGGCGACGGCGACCGCGGCCGCGTGCGCGAAGCGGTTGGAGGCGCCGATGACAAACGTGTCGAAGAGGTACTTCGGGTTCAGACGCGCGGTGGGCTCACCCGGGCCGGTCGCCGGCGCGGGCTGCGCGGCCAGCGGGCCGGGCGCGCCGGTGGTGGGCAGGTTCGGGCCGACCGGGCCGCCCCGGTGCACGTGGCCCGAGCCGGGCGGCGGCTCCGGCAGCTCCCGGCGGACCGGGTCACGCTGGTCGTAGTCGGGGCGTGACGGCTCGTAGTCGGAGCGCGGCGGCTCGTAGGAGGGGCGCTCCATGGGCTGCGGACGGTAGTCCTGCGATCCGTAGGGCTCCTTGGGGGAGCCGTAGGAGTCCTGCCCGCCGTAGGAGTCCTGTGACGGTGACGCGTACGGGTCACGGTCGGGGAAGCCGAGGCGCTGCTGCTGCCAGCCGTAGTCGTCCTGCGTCGGCCGGGGCCAGGAGCCGGGCTCGGGGCGCTGGTACTCGGAGGGGTAGGCCGGGCGGGCCGTCGGAAGCTGGTCTGCGCGCGTAGGTGGAAGCTGATCGCCGGATGTCCCCGGCAGCGGCTCCGCGCGGTGCCGTCCGTACGCCTCGTATCCGTCACGGTCCTGGCGGCTGTCATAGCCGTCGCGGTCCGGGCGGTTGTCGTACACGTCACGTTCCTGGCGCGCGTCGTAGCCGTCGCGGTCCGGGCGGCCGTCGTAGCCCTCGCGGTCCTGGCGGGCCTCATAGCCGTCGCGGTCCTGGCGGGCGTCGTACGGGTCGCGTTCCTGGCGCGCGGACGGGAGCTCGTGCTCCTCGTAGCGCGGCTGGGGGCGGGCGGGGGGCGCCGGCGTGGTCGGGGGCTCGCCCGCGGAGTCGTCGACGGTGATCGCGATCCGGATCGGGCGGCCGCACTCGCGGCTCAGCGTCTCGCTGACGACCGGCGCCAGACGGCCCTCGAGCACGCCCTTCGCGAATTCGTTCGGTACGGCGAGCAGCGCGGTGTCCGCGACCAGCGCGAGCGGCTGGCAGCGCCGGATCCAGTGCTCGTCCTTCGCCTCGACGCCTTGGCCGCGGCCCTCCCCGAGGAGTTGCTCCAATACGCGTGGCCACACTGCGGCAAGATCGGCAGGTACGTCAGCCACAGGGCACGCTCTCTCACGGGTCCCTCGAAGGTGTGATCCGGGGACGGGTCGGGATGTAAATCGGGTCGGGCAGGGATAAGGGAACGAATCGGAGTCCAGTCACGGTAGTCAGGGCGGCGGGTGCGGTTCAAGTTGTTGTCCCCAGGCTGTGGACAAGTGTCTCCCGGCGACTCCTGGTTTGACCGGATGGCGTAGCCGCGCGTACCGTAACCAGGTCGAGTTGTCGATGGCTGCTGCCGCCTGCCTCCGATGGGCACAGGTCACTGGGGTGATCGGTAAGCGGTGCACTCGGGCGTAACTGCGAGCTACTCGTGGGCGCACGGTGACAGCCAGGACGGCACCCCGCAACTACCGATTTCTTCTGGAGCCCCCGAGTGAGCAAGCGCACCTTCCAGCCGAACAACCGTCGTCGCGCGAAGACCCACGGCTTCCGGCTGCGTATGCGCACCCGTGCCGGCCGCGCGATTCTCGCGTCCCGCCGTAGCAAGGGTCGCGCCCGCCTGTCCGCCTGATCCCGATCAGGTCATGACGTCGTGCTGCCCACCGAGAACCGGCTGAGGCGGCGCGAGGACTTCGCGACCGCGGTGCGACGGGGTCGTAGGGCCGGCCGCCCTACCCTCGTCGTCCACCTTCGTAGCGGTGCCACGGACCCGCACGCGCCTGGGGAGAGCGCTCCCCCGTCGCGTGCGGGTTTCGTCGTGAGCAAGGCCGTGGGTGGCGCCGTGGTCCGCAACAAGGTCAAGCGCAGGCTTCGCCACCTGATGCGCGAGCGAGTCGCCCAGCTGCCCCCCGGTAGCCTGGTAGTCGTACGAGCGCTGCCCGGATCGGGCGACGCCGACCATGCACAGCTGGCCCGAGACCTGGACGCCGCTCTTCAGCGGCTGCTGGGAGGGGGCGCGCGATGAAGTACCCGCTGCTGGCTCTGATCAAGCTCTACCAGTGGACGATCAGTCCGCTGCTCGGGCCGGTCTGCAAGTACTACCCGTCGTGCTCCCACTACGGCTACACGGCCATCGACCGGCACGGTGCCATCAAGGGAACGGCACTCACGGCCTGGCGCATCCTGCGGTGCAATCCGTGGTCGCTGGGCGGTGTGGACCATGTCCCGCCGCGTAAGCGCCCGCGGTGGCACGAAATGCTGCGTACCGCGTGGCGTGCACGCAAGGGCGGGCCCTCCGCCGCCGACCCGGCCATCGAGGGACAGACTTCTCCCACAAGTCCGTCGAGTCCTTCGAGCCCGGCCGCAGAGACACCGTCCCATGCCCAAGGAGCATGATTAGTGGACACGATTGCCAGCCTCTTCAGCTTCATCACCACACCCGTCTCCTGGGTCATCGTCCAGTTCCACACGGTGTACGGCGCCCTCTTCGGCCCCGACACCGGGTGGGCCTGGGGCCTGTCGATCGTGTCCCTGGTGATCCTGATCCGTATCTGCCTGATCCCGCTCTTCGTGAAGCAGATCAAGGCGACCCGGGCGATGCAGACGCTCCAGCCCGAGATGAAGAAGATCCAGGAGCGCTACAAGAACGACAAGCAGCGTCAGTCCGAAGAGATGATGAAGCTGTACAAGGACACGGGCACCAACCCGCTGTCCTCGTGCCTTCCCATCCTGGCGCAGTCCCCGTTCTTCTTCGCCCTGTACCACGTGCTCAACAGCATCGCGTCGAACGACACCATCGGCGTGATCAACACCAGCCTTCTGCAGAGTGCCCAGAAGGCGCACATCGTCGGCGCGCCCCTGGCGGTGAAGTTCACCGACAGCTCGTCGAAGGTGGAGGCGCTCGGTGCCTCCCTCACCGACGTGCGCGTGGTCACCGCCGTCATGATCGTCCTGATGTCGGCGTCGCAGTTCTTCACCCAGCGCCAGCTGATGACGAAGAACGTCGACACCACGGTGAAGACGCCGTTCATGCAGCAGCAGAAGATGCTGATGTACGTCTTCCCGATCATGTTCGCCGTCTTCGGCATCAACTTCCCCGTGGGTGTCCTCGTCTACTGGCTGACCACCAACGTGTGGACCATGGGCCAGCAGATGTACGTGATCCACAACAACCCCACCCCGGGTTCCAAGGCCCAGGCCTCGTACCTGGAGCGCCTGCACAAGCACGTCACGCAGCACAACAAGGTCAGCCGGCGCCGCGACCGGGCCATCGTGAAGGCGATCGTCGCCAAGGGCCGCGACCGCAACGAGTTCGAGCGGAAGTTCATCAACGGCCTGAGCAAGGCCGGACTCGCCGCCCAGGCCGACGGCACGGTGATCAAGAGCGAGACCGCGGCCGCCGCCCAGGCCGAGGACGGTACGCCGACCGCCACCGGCACGCCGAAGCGTCAGCAGCCCAAGCGGCAGTCCAAGGCCCAGCGCCAGTCCGCCACCCCCAAGGCGGCCGGTGAGCACGAGCCGAAGACATCGCTGACCAAGTCCGACGAACCCGAGGACGCCAAGCCCGCAGCCGCCGCCAAGAAGGGCGGCGCGAAGCCCGGCAGCGGTACCCGCAGCAAGGCCCAGTCCGGACAGCGCAAGGGTCCGCAGCGGCCCAAGTCCCCGTCCAAGAAGTAAGAAGGAGTCCATCCCGTGACGGAAGGCACCACCTCCGCCGCTGCCGAGGGTGCAGACACCCTGACCCGCCTGGAGCAGGAGGGCGAGATCGCGGCGGACTACCTGGAGGGTCTGCTCGACATCGCCGACCTCGACGGCGACATCGACATGGACGTCGAGGCCGACCGTGCCTCTGTCTCGATCATCAGCGACACGGGCAGCCGTGACCTGCAGAAGCTGGTCGGCCGTGACGGCGAGGTGCTGGAGGCGCTCCAGGAGCTCACCCGTCTGGCCGTGCACCGCGAGACCGGTGACCGCAGCCGTCTGATGCTCGACATCGCGGGATACCGCGCCCGGAAGCGTTCCGAGCTGTCCGAGCTGGGCGCCAAGGCCGCCGCCGAGGCCAAGAGCAGCGGTGAGGCCGTGAAGCTGAAGCCCATGACCCCGTTCGAGCGCAAGGTCGTGCACGACGCGGTCAAGGCCGCGGGCCTGCGCAGCGAGTCCGAGGGCGAGGAACCGCAGCGTTTCGTCGTCGTGCTTCCCGCCTGACCGGCCCGTACGTTCCCCGGCCCCGTCTGTTGCGCAGACGGGGCCGAACTTTGTCAGCCTGATAGTTCTGGTGGTTCTGGTGTCGGCGCCGGGTGCGCCGACGCGGTACGGAAGGACGGTCCCCCGTGACGGAGGCAGCGGAGCTTCCCCCCGCGCCCGAGCAGGCGCGCGAGGTGTTCGGTGAGCGCTTCGCGGATGCGGTGCGGTACGCCGAGCTGCTCGCAGAGGCGGGCGTGCAGCGCGGTCTCATCGGCCCGCGTGAGGTGCCCCGCCTGTGGGAGCGGCACCTGCTGAACTGCGCGGTGCTCTCGGAGGTCGTGCCGCAGGGCGTGACGGTGTGTGATGTCGGCTCGGGTGCCGGCCTGCCCGGCATTCCGCTGGCGCTGGTCCGGGAGGACCTGAAGATCACGCTGCTGGAGCCGCTGCTGCGGCGCACCAACTTCCTCACCGAGGTCGTGGAGCTGCTCGGCCTCGACCATGTGACCGTGGTCCGCGGCCGGGCCGAGGAGGTCATGGGGAAGATCCAGCCCGTCCACGTCGTGACCGCGCGAGCCGTCGCGCCGCTCGACCGTCTCGCGACCTGGGGCATCCCGCTGCTGCGGCCGTACGGAGAGATGCTCGCGCTCAAGGGTGACGCGGCCGAGGAGGAGCTGAAGAGCGCGTCGGCGGCTCTCAGCAAGCTGGGGGCCGTGGAGACCTCCATCCTGCATGTGGGCGAGGGCGTGGTGGACCCGATGTCCACGGTCGTGCGGGTGGAGGTCGGGGAGAGCCCGGGCGGTGTGCGCTTCGCTGCGAAGCGGGCCAAGGCGGCTCGTACGAGTCGCACACGTCGGCGACGCTGATCCGTCCTGCGGACGAGACTTACTCCACACAAGCTGCCAAACCTATGCATGCCGGAGTGTCGCGGCAATCCGGCCACGGCTGCTGTGCATCGTGTTTCACGTGAAACGTCGCTCACTGCTGCACGGCATCATCAGTCGTGGCCGCGCTGCGGCCGAACCCCGCGACCGTAAGCCTCTCGGTTCACTCGATGAGGGACCTGAGTTGTCCACAGAGGTGGATTTCTCCACAGAACGCCAGGCCTCACTGGTTCACGACCCCGAAGACATGGGAGGCTCTGTTCATCGCGAGCCTGAAGTCGAGGAGAGTGAATCCTTGCGGTCCGACGCCAACATCGCGGGACCGATGACCGATCCGGTCCCCGGTCCCCGTACCGAGTCGATGGGGGCGGATGTTTCACGTGAAACACCGCCTCCGATGGACGACACTCCCATCGGTCGTGCTGCCCAACTGGCGGTAGAGGCTCTAGGCCGCGCCGGCGAGGGCCTGCCACGGCCCGAGCAGACCCGAATCATGGTGGTCGCCAATCAGAAGGGTGGCGTGGGGAAGACGACGACGACCGTCAACCTCGCCGCGTCACTGGCGCTGCACGGCAGCCGGGTTCTGGTGGTCGACCTCGATCCGCAGGGCAATGCGTCCACCGCGCTGGGCATCGACCATCACGCCGAAGTCCCGTCCATCTACGACGTATTGGTGGAGAGCAAGCCGCTCTCCGAGGTCGTCCAGCCGGTCCCCGATGTCGAGGGCCTCTTCTGCGCCCCCGCCACGATCGATCTCGCCGGTGCGGAGATCGAGCTGGTGTCCCTGGTGGCACGGGAGAGCAGGCTGCAGCGCGCCATCCAGGCGTACGAGCAGCCGCTGGACTACATCCTCATCGACTGCCCGCCCTCACTCGGTCTCCTGACGGTCAACGCGCTGGTGGCGGGCCAGGAGGTCCTGATCCCGATCCAGTGCGAGTACTACGCGCTGGAGGGGCTGGGACAGCTGCTGCGCAACGTCGACTTGGTGCGCGGGCACCTCAACCCCGGGCTGCACGTGTCGACCATCCTGCTCACCATGTACGACGGCCGGACGCGGCTCGCGTCCCAGGTCGCGGAAGAGGTCCGCACCCACTTCGGCGACGAGGTGCTGCGCACGAGCATCCCCCGATCCGTCCGTATCTCGGAGGCGCCGAGCTATGGGCAGACGGTACTGACTTACGATCCTGGTTCGAGTGGTGCCCTCTCCTATCTTGAGGCGGCACGAGAGATCGCGCTGAAGGGCGTGGGCGTCAGCTACGACGCGACGCACGCCCACATCGGCGTACAGCAGAACGACCCGAGCATGGTGGAGGGCATCCAGTGAGCGAGCGACGGAGGGGGCTGGGCCGTGGTCTCGGCGCACTGATCCCTGCTGCACCGACGGAGAAGTCGGTGGCCCAGGCGGCGGCGGGGAACGCTGCTACATCCCCCGCGGCTGTGCCCGTGCTGCCGAACGACCGTGGGGTCGCCGCAGCGAAGGTGACGACTCTGCCAGCTGTTTCACGTGAAACAGAGGAGCCGGCGCAGCCCAGTGCTCCCGCCGCGCCTGCGGCGCCCATCGGTGCGCACTTCGCCGAGATCCCCCTCGACTCCATCAAGCCGAACCCGCGGCAGCCGCGTGAGGTCTTCGACGAGGACGCGCTCGCCGAACTCATCACCTCCATCAAGGAAGTGGGGCTCCTCCAGCCGGTCGTCGTACGGCAGGTGGGTTCCGGCCGCTACGAACTCATCATGGGCGAGCGCCGCTGGCGTGCCTGCCGTGAGGCGGGGCTGGAGGCGATCCCGGCGATCGTGCGGGCCACGGAGGACGAGAAGCTCCTCCTGGACGCTCTCCTGGAGAACCTGCACCGCGCGCAGCTGAACCCCCTGGAAGAGGCAGCCGCCTACGACCAGTTGCTCAGGGACTTCAACTGCACGCACGACCAGCTGGCGGACCGCATCGGCCGTTCCCGCCCGCAGGTCTCCAACACACTGCGTCTGCTGAAGCTCTCGCCGGCCGTGCAGCGCCGGGTCGCCGCCGGAGTGCTCTCCGCCGGTCATGCGCGGGCGCTGCTGTCCGTGGAGGACTCGGAGGAGCAGGACAGGCTGGCCCACCGCATTGTGGCCGAGGGGCTCTCGGTGCGGGCGGTGGAGGAGATCGTGACCCTGATGGGGTCGCGGCCGCAGAAGGCTCAGCGGCCCAAGGGCCCTCGGGCCGGTGCCCGGGTCTCTCCGGCGCTGTCCGAACTCGCCACCCGGCTCTCGGACCGGTTCGAGACGCGGGTGAAGGTCGACCTGGGGCAGAAGAAGGGAAAGATCACCGTCGAGTTCGCCTCCATGGAGGACCTTGAGCGGATCCTCGGATCCCTCGCGCCGGGCGAGGGCCCGGTCCTGCAGAAGAGCCTCCTGGAGGGCGACTCGGAGGAGAGCGAGTCCTGAGCCTCCGGCTGGAGCCTCGACTGTGCATCCGACAGGGCGGGCCGTGTCCGGTGTGTACCGGAACGTGGCCCGCTCTTTCCTTTCTGGCGGTATCGATGGAATCGCATCGTGGATACGATGCGTTCGGGTAGGGCGCGACCACCCGGAGCACCTCTGAGACGGAGGCAGGGGCCATGCGAACGATGAGCCGCACCGGACTGGTGAGTGCCGGTCTGGGGCTGGGAGCCGTCGGTGGATTCATCGGCAGTCTCCTCAGGGAACGGAGCGCTCTGACAGCCGCCCGCGATGCGGCGGGCGAAGGAAGCGAGGAACAGCCTTCATGGGGCGTCGGCTCGTACCGCTCACGCTGGACAACCTTCAGGACCTTCCCAAGCGCTGTCGTACGTGTGTCTTCTGGGAGCTCGACCCCGTCAGCGGTGAGGCCGCGGTAAAGGCGGGCACGCCGGCGCTGGAGAAGGAGGCCTGGATCTCGGCGGTCCTGTTGGACTGGGGGTCCTGCGGTCGGGTGGTCTATGTCGACGAGGTGCCGGTGGGCTTCGTGCTGTACGCCCCTCCCGCCTATGTGCCCCGCTCCACGGCGTTTCCCACGAGTCCCGTCTCCCCTGACGCGGTCCAGCTGATGACCGCGTTCATCGTGCCGGGCTACCAGGGGCAGGGGCTGGGCCGCGTGATGGTCCAGACGGTCGCGAAGGATCTGCTGCGGCGGGGCTTCAAAGCGATCGAGGCGTTCGGAGACGCGCGCTGGAAGGAACCGGCCTGTGTGCTGCCCGCCGACCATCTCCTGGCGGTGGGCTTCAAGACGGTCCGACAGCACCCGACCCATCCCCGGCTGAGACTGGAACTGAGATCGACGCTTTCCTGGAAGGAGGACGTCGAGATGGCGCTGGACCGGCTCCTGGGAGCCGTGCAGAAGGAGCCGGCGCTCCGACCGCTGTAGCAGGACGCAGTCAAACGAATGGGCCAACCCTTCCGGGGTTGGCCCATTCGTGTTTCACGTGAAACATGCACCGCCGGTGCGACGGCTCAGCCGCCTTACTCGGCGATGAACTCCTCGAGGTCGCGAACGATCGCGGCCTTCGGCTTCGCGCCCACGATGGTCTTGGCGACCTCGCCGCCCTGGTAGACGTTCAGGGTCGGGATGGACATGACGCCGTACTTGGCGGCCGTACCCGGGTTCTCGTCGATGTTCAGCTTGACGACCTCGATCTTGTCGCCGTACTCGGAGGCGATCGCCTCGAGGGACGGCGCGATCTGGCGGCAGGGACCGCACCAGGCGGCCCAGAAGTCCACGAGGACGGGCTTGTCGCTCTTGAGGACGTCCTGCTCGAAGGAGTCGTCGGTCACATTCTTCAGGGTGCCGGCCACGGCGGGCTCCTTAACTGGTTGGTGCGTGGGGCGGGTAGGGAGAGGTCAGACAGCGGTCTTCTCGGGCTCGGGCTGCTCCTCGTCCGCGAGGGCGGCGAGGTAGCGCTCGGCGTCGAGAGCGGCGGAGCAGCCGGTCCCGGCCGCGGTGATCGCCTGACGGTAGGTGTGGTCCACCACGTCGCCGGCACCGAAGACACCGGTCAGGTTGGTACGCGTCGAGGGCGCGTCCACCTTCAGGTAGCCCTCTTCGTCCAGGTCGAGCTGACCCTTGAAGAGCTCGGTGCGGGGGTCGTGGCCGATGGCGATGAACAGACCGGTCACCGCCAGGTCCGAAAGCTCGCCGGTCTTGATGTTGCGCAGCTTCAGGCCCGAGAGCTTCGGGTCGCCCTGGATCTCGGCGACCTCGCTGTCCCACACGAACGAGATCTTCGGGTCGGCGAAGGCACGCTCCTGCATGGCCTTCGAGGCGCGCAGGGTGTCGCGGCGGTGGACGACGGTCACGGACTTCGCGAACCGCGAAAGGAAGGTGGCCTCCTCCATCGCGGTGTCGCCGCCACCGATGACGGCGATGTCCTGGTCCTTGAAGAAGAACCCGTCACACGTGGCGCACCAGGACACGCCCCGGCCGGACAGCGCGTCCTCGTTCGGCAGACCGAGCTTGCGGTGCTGCGAGCCGGTGGCGACGATGACGGCCTTGGCCCGGTGGACGGTGCCGGCCGTGTCCGTGACGGTCTTGATCTCACCGGTCAGGTCGACGGCCACCACGTCGTCCGGGACGAGCTCGGCTCCGAAGCGCTCCGACTGGGCGCGCATGTTGTCCATGAGCTCGGGGCCCATGATGCCGTCCTGGAAGCCGGGGAAGTTCTCCACCTCGGTGGTGTTCATGAGCGCGCCACCGGCGGTGACGGCGCCCTCGAACACCAATGGCTTCAGCGACGCGCGCGCGGTGTAGAGCGCCGCCGTGTAGCCGGCGGGCCCGGAGCCGATGATGATCACGTTACGGACGTCGCTCACGGCTTGTTTCCTCGTCTCTGCTCTGCGTCGTTCGACCGGTGGGAGCTTCTCTCGGAACTCTCACCCCACCCAACGGATCCTAAGGGGCGCGCATTCCCACTGTGTCCGGGCACACGGAGATGCGGATCCGTGCCGGAGGCCACACAGGGAGAAGACGAAGCGGAGAGGACGCCGGAAAGGAAGCCCTCACTCAGGTGGACGGGTAGGAGCGCTCCAGGAGGACCTTGCCGCGGGTGGTGGACGCCTGGGGATCCACACAGGTCGCGTCGACGATGTAGGCCGTGACCCGGTTGGCGTCATCGGCATCGCGGAGCAGCACGAGCATGGCCTTCTTCCCCTGATACCTGCCGTTCTCGACGGCGAGGGCGGCGTCGTCCCGCTGGATGCCGTCGCGGACGCAGCCGGGCACCACGACCTCCGTGGCAGCCTTGGGGCGGTTGGTGCCGGGAGCCGTCGCGGCGCCCAGGGGGGTACGGGACCCGCCGCCCTCGGTCTTGCTCTCGGCCAGAAGATCGGTGACCTGCTTCTGCAGCTTCCCCTCGGAGAAGGTGTCCGCAGGGGTGGTCTGCGGGCCGCCCGCCCTGTCGTGGGGCGGCTTGTTGTCGCCGAGCGACGACAGCAGGACGGAGCCCAGTCCCAGGGCGGCGACTGTGAACACGGTCCCCAGTACGGCGATCCTGCGGCGACCGTTCCGCGTACGGTCCTTGCGGCCCGGGCCGGTGGTGGAAGAGCGCGGACGACCGGCGGGCCGGTCAGCGGGGCGATCGGCGGGCGTCGATGTTTCACGTGAAACATGGGCACCGCTGTCGTCCTCGGACGCCTGACGTGAAGCGCTCACCGGGACACCGCTCTCCGCGGAATCCGGCTCCGTGGCGTTCAGCAGGGCCTCGGCGGCGAGAGCGGCATCGATACGGCCCGCGACATCGGCGGGCATGCGCGGCGGGCCCGGCAGCGTGCCGAGCAGCCCGCGGATCTCCTCCAGGGAGGCGTAGACGTCCGCGCAGAGCTCGCATTCGTCCAGGTGTCGGCGTACGTCGCTGGTCCGGGACGGTGGGAGGAGGCCCTCGGAGAGGTCGGAGATCTCCGCGACGTCCGGGTGCCCGGCCATGTCTGTTGTCGACGTCACGCTCGTCCACCTCCGCCCTTCACTGCAGCTGGGTCGCTCGGTCCTGTCTCGGGTGGTTCCGCTCGCTGTGGTCCCGCTGCGGGTGGGACGGTCGGCCCCTGCGTCCGGTTCCGTTCCCCGCCCGGCTTCTTCTCCCCGCCGGTGCCATCCGGCCGGAGATGAGTGAGCAGCGGCAGGAGTCTGGCTCTGCCGCGTGCGCACCGGCTCTTCACCGTGCCGGTCGGCACATCGAGGATGCGGGCCGCCTCCGCGACCGGATAGCCCTGCATGTCCACCAGGACGAGCGCCGCGCGCTGGTCCGCCGGCAGGGTGCCCAGGGCTTCGATGAGCTGCCGGTGGAGATCGTTGCGCTCGGCGGGGGCCGAGGCCGATTCGTGCGGTTCCAGCAGCTGCTCCAGGCGCTCGGTGTCGTCGACCGGAGACGTCTTGCGGGAGGCCACCTTGCGGGCGCGGTCCAGGCAGGCGTTCACCGTGATCCGGTGCAGCCAGGTTGTGACGGCCGACTGGCCCCGGAAGGTGTGGGCGGCCCGGTAGGCGGAGACGAGGGCGTCCTGCACCGCGTCAGCGGCCTCCTCGCGGTCCCCGAGCGTCCGCAGGGCGACGGCCCAGAGCCGGTCGCGGTGCCGCCGCACGATCTCACCGAAGGCGTCGGGGTCGCCCTCGACATGCCGGGCGAGGAGGTCCTGATCACTTGCACCGCTGTGCTCGGCGCGGTCCGCCATCGAACCCCCTTCCCTGTCGGAGCTCAGCCCGTGAACTTCACTTCGGTGATGGCCTGCTTGTAGCCCGGCCTGCTGTAGTTGGCGGGGTCGTCACCGGAGTACGGCAGCGCCGTCAGCCAGACCAGGACGTACCGGCTCTTCACCGGTTTGCCGACGGTCACCTTCGCGGAGGTGCTGCTCGTCGTCGCCGTGCCGAGCTTCTTCATGGAGCTCAGGGGGGTGGACGAACCGAGGGAGTCGGTCGCGTACAGCTCGACCGTGGTGTGGTTGCCGCCGTACCGCAGGGAGAGGTTCGCGGCCGACACTTCCTTCTCGGAGCCGAGGTCGTAGACGATGCCGACGCCCGGCTTTATCACCATCTTGGGGCCGTCCAGGTAGCTGCTGGTGCGCCAGCCCGTGGACGTGTTGCCGTCGTAGGTCTTGGCCACGTCGGCGGGGTGCTGGGCGTCGCCCTTGGCGACGTACTCCTCGGCGTCCTTGATGGCGAGGGGCTTCGGGGCCTCGGACTTGTTGTTCTTGTCGTTGTCCTCGGTGTTCTGCGTCTTGTCGGGGTCGTCCGTCTTCCCGCCCTGGTCCATGAGCGCGTCGGCCAGCTGCCAGCTGCCGAGGCCCAGCGCGGCGATCAGCAGAGCGGACACGGCCCACTTCAGGGCCTTGCCGGTACGGCTCTGCAGCGGGGGCGGCGGGGCCGGGACCGGCTGGGTGGCGCCGGGGCGCGCCGACTGGCGGCCGTACGTGCCCTGCTGGTACGTCGTGCGCTGGTACTCGGGCGGGGCGGTGAACGCCGGCTCCGGCGGGCGGATGCGGGGCATCTCGCCGATCGCCTTCACCAGCTCCTCCGGAGTGGTGCACGGCGACTCGTGGCGGGAGGCGGTGGCTCCGTCGTTGACGAGCGCGCGCATGGAGAGCTCGGACAGACCGCGGTGCACACCGGCGCGCACCTGGTCGGGCGCGATGAGGCCGATGTCCTTCGGCAGGCCCGACAGCCCGTAGGCGTCGCTCTCGTACGGCCAGCGCTGGGTGAGCGCTGCGTACAGCAGGGCGCCGATGGCCTCCGTGTCGGTGCGCTGCGGGGTGTCGGACGAGATGCCGCGCAGGGCGGCGTTCACGGCGAGGCCGCGGATGCGCCACTGGCCGGTCGAGGTGCGCAGGACGGCGTTGGGGTTCAGCCGCAGATGGGCGAGGCCCTCACGGTGGGCGGCGGCCATGGCGGCGGAGATCTGGCTGACCATCTGGTAGGCGTCGTACGGCTCCAGGGGCCCGGAGGCGAGGAGCGTGGTCAGTTCCGTCGCGTCGGGAAGCCACTCGTGGACGACGTAGACGAGGTCGTTCTCCTCCACGGCGTCCAGGACCTGGACGAAGCGGGGGTCGCCCAGGAGAGCGGAGGAGCGGGCGGCGGCCAGCACGGAGCGGGCCCGCGCATGGTCCGCGGGCAGGATGTGCACGCCGACGGCGCGGCGGAGCTTCTCGTCCACGGCCCGCCAGCTGCTGAAACCGTCCAGACGGGTGACGCACTCCTCGAGGCGGTAGCGTCTGGCGAGTTTGTGACCACTGTGCAGTTCGGGCGGCGAGGTCTTTCCGGAACCGTCGGTCCGGGTGCTCTCCTGTACCTCGTCGCTGTCCGTGTCCCGCTCCCGGTTCTTGGCCACACCGTCGGCCGTGGACTGGTCCGCCTGTGCGGTCAGCGACGTCTCGTCGCTGTTGTCTGCCACGTCGACGGCAGCCGTACTCCGTTCCGCCACCGTCGTTCCTGCCTCCCCATCCATTGCGCGCCGGCCGGTATCCGATGCGCGCCGTCCGACGCCGAAACCAATTGTGCCCACAGTCCGCCGCTATGCACGACACGCGGTGGCTGACGATGGTTGTGCGCCTACCCCCCGTCTCAGCGTCCCAGGCGACCGCGGACCATGCCGACCAGCGAGTTGAGTTCCTCGATGCGCATGCGGCGGGCGGCGACGAAGAAGATCCCGAGGAGAACGGCACCGCCGGCGAAGACCCCGGCGAGCGAGCCCGCGACGCCCTGGCCGAGCGTATGTCCGATGCCGTAGACGGCCGCGCCGCTGAGCAGGGCGGCCGGGACCGACGCGATGCACAGCCGGGCGTAAGTCCGCAGGACCCGGGCGCCGTCGAGGTCCCCGCCCAGCCGCTTGCGCAGCCGCCGCCAGGCGACACCGACGCCGATCGCGTAGGCCAGTCCGTACGAGGCCGCCATACCGACCACGGCCCAGCGGGACGGGATGACGAAGTAGCAGACCGCCGAGGCGCCGGCGTTGACCGCGGCGACGATGACCGTGTTGTAGAAGGGCGTTCGGGTGTCCTCGTAGGCGTAGAAGGCGCGCAGCACCACGTACTGCACGGAGTACGGGATCAGGCCGAGACCGAACGCCATCAGCATGTAGCCCATGTTGGTGGCCTCGCTGATGCCGGAGGAGCCGAACATCAGCGTGCACATGGGGATGCCGAGCGAGAGGAAACCGAACGCGATCGGCACGATCGCGACCGCGGTGGTGCGCAGGCCCTGGGAGATGTCGTCGCGGACGGCGCCGCCGTCGCCCTCGGCCGCCGAGCGCGCCAGACGCGGGAGCAGGGCCGCCATGAGGGAGACCGTGATGATGGCCTGCGGCAGGCCCCAGATCAGCTGTGCGTTGGAGTAGGCGGAGATGCCGGTGCCGTCGACGGGCGAGGCCTTGCCCGCCGCGGTGGACAACCAGATGACGACCATGGCGCCCGCTTGGTTGGCGAGGACGAACAGGACCGTCCACTTGGCGAGCGTGACGGCCTTGCCGAGCCCCTGGCCCTTCCAGTCGAAGCGCAGCCGCAGCCGGAAGCCGGTCTCGCGCAGGTAGGGGATCATCGCCAGCGCCTGGACCACGAGGCCGAGAAGCACACCGACGCCGAGGAGACGCTGGCCCTCCGGCGGGATGGTGGTGACCTTCATCCCGGAGTCGGCGGCGGTTCCGTAGACGTAGATGAACATGCCGAGCGTCGCGATGATGACGATGTTGTTCAGCACCGGGGTCCACATCATCGCGCCGAACTTCCCGCGGGCGTTGAGGATCTGGCCCATCACCACGTGGACGCCCATGAAGAAGATCGTGGGCAGGAAGTACTGGGTGAAGGTGATGGCCACCTGGTTCGCCGCGGGGTCGCTGGCGATCGAAGGGGACATGACGCGGATCAGGAGCGGTGCGCCGAAGATCCCCAGCGCGGTGAGTGCGCCGAGCGTCACCATGACAAGCGTCAGCAGCCGGTTGGCGTACGCCTCGCCGCCGTCCTCGTCGTCCTTCATGGCGCGCACCAACTGGGGCACGAAGACGGAGTTGAGTCCGCCGCCGACCGTGAGGATGTAGATCATCGTCGGCAGCTGGTAGGCGACCTGGAAGGTGTCACCGAGGAAACCGACGCCGATGGCCGACACGATCAGCGCGGAGCGGATGAAGCCGGTGAGCCGGGAGACCAGCGTGCCCGCCGCCATCACCGCGCTGGACTTCAGCAGGCCCGCGGCGCGGCCGGCCTTCTTGGGAGCGGGTGAGGCGGCCGGCTCCTGGGCGGACGTCTCGTCCACGGGGGGCGGCGTCGCCGCGGCCTGGTCGGGCGTCGCGTACTGGCCCTGTGCCATCGGGGCCGGGGAGGGTCCGGGGACCGCCGGCGACTCGTACGAGGGGTGACCGCTGCCCTGCTGCTGGTCCCTGAAGAGGTGCGCGAAAGCGTCCGGTTCCTGGCGCGGCTCGCCCGCCTGGGAGACGAGGTCGTCCACACCCACGAACTGGGTGGTGCGGGGGTCGTCGCCGTACGGCAGGTGCCGGGTCGGGCCCTCCGGCTCCGGCGCGGGGGTCTGGGCCCACACCCGCGGGTCGGGGGCGTACGGCGACTGCGGTGGCTGGGCGTACAACTGATGCGGCGGGTACGTGCCCGGAGGGGGCGGCGGGTGCGCCGCGCGGTCGTAGAGCGCCTCGGCGACCGGGTCCTGGGCGGCGAGGTCCTGCGCCCGGTAGGGGTCCTGGGCGTAGGCGTCCTGGAGGTACATGTCCGCGGGCGGCTGCGGCGGCACCTGGCCGTGCTGGGGCGGCGCGCCCTCGGGCCCGCCCGACTCGGGGTAGCCCGAGTCGCCCACGGCACGGCCGTGGTCACCGTCGTACGGCGCGTTCATGGTTACCCCACCTCATCGTCCCGGGCCCACCGGCCACGACATATCAACGGTCCACTCTCTCACCCGTGCCGGACGGGTCGGCGTTTTCCGCTGCGGTGTCCGGGGCCGGGTCACTCGGCTGCTCGGGGGCGTCTGCCCGGGAGCCGGTCTCGGACTCCTCCTCGAGACGGTCGCCGGGGGCCTCCGGGTTCTGCCTGGCGCCGACGGGGTCCTGCGGGCTGCCGGCGCCGTCGTCCGTCCCGGCGGTGTCGTCCTCGGCGGCCTCGCGTGCGGCCGCGCGCTTGCGCTGGGTGTACATCCGGAAGCCCGCGAGGACCAGGAGCAGGACGCCGCCGCCGATGACCAGCATGACGGTGGGCGTGACCTCGGTGACCTTCACATCGAAGGTGACGGCGTCACCGTACGGCCGCCCGTCCTCCGTGTACAACTGCGCGGTGACCTTCGCCCGGCCGTTGGCGTTGGCGGACGTGGTGAACTTCACCGACTGACTGTGGCCGCCGTTGACGGTGACGCGCTGTTCCTCGTAGGCGTCACCGCCGATCTTGAGGCGGGTCGGGTTCTGCGACGTGAGCCGCAGCTCCAGGTGCTCGACGCCCTGGACGAGGTTGTTCTGGACGGTCACCGGGATCGTGGCGCTGCGGCCGGAGAGCTTGGTCTCCGACTTCTCGATCAGCTTGACGCTGTCGATGAGCCCGTCGAGGTACGACTCGATGCCGTCGCGGTACGCCAGCGCCGCGGCGTCCTTGCCGCGCCACGACGTGGACATCTCGCGGTTCATGGCCCGCCCGAAGGGGGTCACGACCCGGGACTGGCGGGTCAGGATCACCTTGAACTTGTCGAGCTTGCCCTGCGTGGTCGCGATCTGCTGGAACGCGACCTGCCCGAGCTCCTGGGCGCGCAACGAACGGGGATACGCGGAGGCCGGCGGCACCTTCGTGTTGGCGGAGGGGTCCGGCTTGGCCTTGGCGGCGGCGGAGAGGTCCTGCGACTCCGACCAGTTTCCGCCTTCGAGGGCCGCCAGGGCCTCGGCCATGGCCTGGGCCTGGCTGACGGACGGCATGCGCTGCGGGGCGACGACGACGCTGCGCTGCTTGCCGGTCTGCAGGCCGAGCGTGAGGCTCTGGGCGAGGAAACGCTGCACGGCGAGCGTGGAGGCGGAGGCCTTCGTCAGGTTGCCCTGGAACGCCGTGGACATCCTGGAGTCCGCGACGACCGCCGTGGTGCCGCCGCCGATGGGCCGGGCCGCGGAGGGCGTGTACGACAGGTTGTCCTGGAGGCTGTCGCTGCGGGCGATCACCTTGTCGGCGCCCGCGGAGGTGGCCACCTTCACGATCGACGGGTCGACGGCGCCGTCGACGGGCCATGCGAAGTCCGTGGACGGTTTCACGTGGAGGATCGTGTCGACCGTGTCGTCGACGACGTCGGTGGCCTCCTTGAGGTGGCTCAGGGAGCCGGTGACCTTCGTGCCGTCGTGGGCGAGGGAGGCCAGGTCCGGGTCGCCGAACGGCAGGGCGACGACGTCCTTGCCCGCGACCGCCTGCTGGAGCTCGGCGAGCCAGCTCTTGGCGATCTCCTGGCTCCTGCCGGGGGTGGTGGTGCCGTCCGCGCCGCGGATCTGGTAGCTCTTCGTCATCGCGTCGACGGAGGCCAGCAGGTCCGGATCGACCACCCACGTGACGTCGAGGCCCTTGCCCAGCGACACCATCTGTTCGAGGCGGCCGCCCGGCGCGATCTCCTCGGCGAGTTCGTCGTCGCGGAAGACCGGCGTCTGCTGCTCGTTCGACCCCGTCTCGGCGGCCATGTGGGCGCTGGAGACGAGCGGCCACAGGAACGTGGTCTTCGTCTTCGTGCCGGCCTCCTCCGGCTGCCACGGCAGGAACGTGCGCTGAATGCCGAGAACCTGGTCCCAGGGCTGTGCCGCGGTCTCCCCGGAGAGCGCGACGGCCAGCTGGTAGACGCCGTCCTGGCCGAGGTCCAGCTCGTCGACCGGCACGGAGATGGTGAAGGGCTCCGCCACGCCGGGGGTGAGCTTGGGGAACTTCTCGGCGTACTTGCCGCCGATCTCCTCGCCGGCGGGGCCCTGGACGTCGTCGCTCTTCTTGGCGAGGGTGTCGATGGCCGAGCGGGTGTCGAGCGAGGGCCCCACCCGCAGGTCGACGTGGGCGTCGGTGACGGCCTGCCTGCCGTTGTTGGTCACCGTGCCCGACACGGTCACCGTGTCCCCCTCGGTGGGGGCGCTGGGACTGAGCGAGTCGACCGCGACGGACACCGAGCCCGCGCCGGAGGCAGCCTGCGGGGACTCCGGGCCGGCCGCGGCCGCGGGGGTGGCGGCGGGCAACTGGAGGAGTCCGGCCAGCAGGGGCGCACCGGCGAGCAGTGCTCCGGTGCGCCGCAGCCACCGGCGGGCAGGTGAGGCACTGGTCCCCTGGAAGTCTGCCGCCTCGGCCACGCGCTCGCCCGTCCCTCGTCGTCGTCAGTGGTCGTCGGAATGTGCGTCCACGCATGGTAACGATGCGCGCTGAGGGGAAGTGCCGCGGTCCGCTCGACAAGATCGCGAGCCGATGGCGAGCTGTCCGGTATGCGGCCTATGGCGGTGAGTGCTTCTTTCCCTCTCATGGGCAGGCCTTGTGCACGTATTGAGGGACGTGTCCGCACCGGTAATGGGGGAGCTCGCGGTCGCCCGGGCCACGTACCCTCTTCTGTTGTGCCGAACGCCAACGAAGAAAAGTCCAGTGCCCTGAGCCAGGTGCAGCACCGCGCGGTGAGTGAACTGCTGCGGGTCGCTCCTGTCGCCGACGACCTCGCCCGCCGCTTCCAGGAGGCCGGGTTCTCACTTGCCCTGGTCGGCGGCTCGGTCCGGGACGCGCTGCTGGGCCGGCTCGGCAATGACCTGGACTTCACGACCGACGCCCGCCCCCAGGACGTGCTCAAGATCGTCCGCCCGTGGGCGGACGCCGTCTGGGAGGTCGGGATCGCCTTCGGCACGGTCGGCGCCCACAAGGGCGGCTACCAGATCGAGGTGACCACCTACCGGTCGGAGGCGTACGACCGCACCTCGCGCAAGCCCGAGGTGTCCTACGGCGACTCCATCGAGGAGGACCTCGTCCGCCGTGACTTCACGGTGAACGCGATGGCCGTCGCGCTGCCGGAGAAGAAGTTCGTCGACCCGCACGGCGGGCTCGAGGACCTCGCCTCGCGTGTGCTGCGCACGCCGGGCACGCCGGAAGAGTCCTTCTCGGACGACCCGCTCCGGATGATGCGGGCCGCGCGTTTCGCGGCTCAGCTCGACTTCGAGGTCGCCCCCGAGGTCGTCACGGCGATGAAGGAGATGGCCGGGCGGATCGAGATCGTCTCGGCCGAGCGGGTGCGGGACGAGCTGAACAAGCTGATCTTGTCCCGCCACCCGCGCAAGGGTCTGTCGCTGCTCGTGGAGACCGGCCTCGCCGACCACGTGCTGCCCGAGCTGCCGGCCCTGCGCCTGGAGCGTGACGAGCACCACCGGCACAAGGACGTCTACGACCACACGCTGATCGTCCTGGAGCAGGCGATGGAGCTAGAGGACGACGGCCCCGACCTGACGCTGCGGCTGGCCGCCCTGCTGCACGACATCGGCAAGCCGCGTACGCGACGCTTCGAGAAGGACGGCCGCGTCTCGTTCCACCACCACGAGGTGGTCGGGGCGAAGATGACCAAGAAGCGCATGACGGCGTTGAAGTACTCCAACGAGCTGGTGAAGGACGTCTCACGGCTGGTTGAACTCCACCTTCGCTTCCACGGCTACGGCACCGGCGAGTGGACGGACTCGGCGGTCCGCCGTTACGTCCGTGACGCCGGCCCGCTTCTCGACCGCCTGCACAAGCTGACCCGCTCGGACTGCACCACGCGCAACAAGCGCAAGGCGGCGGCCCTGTCGCGGGCGTACGACGGCCTGGAGGAGCGGATCGCCAAACTCCAGGAGCAGGAGGAGCTGGATTCCATCCGCCCGGACCTCGACGGCAACCAGATCATGGAGATCCTGGGCGTCGGTCCCGGCCCGGTCATCGGCCGCGCCTACAAGCACATGCTGGAGCTGCGGCTGGAGCACGGGCCGATGGAGCATGACGCAGCGGTGGCGGCTCTCAAGGAGTGGTGGGCCGGCCAGGAGGGCTGAGGCTGTGAAACGGGGGTCATGTTTCACGTGAAACATGACCCCCGTGGAGACAGCACAGGGGCGGTGTTTCACGTGAAACACCGCCCCTGTCTGCGTCTGCCCTACTTCTTGTGGTCCTTCAGGCAGAGCAGGAAGTCCTTGCCGTCACCGCTCTGGGTGTACACGTACTGGAAGTCCTTCGCCTCGGTCTCGCACTTGCTGGACGCCATGGCGTCGGTGAGGAACTTGCCCTCGACCTTGGCGAGCACCTCGTACTGGGCCTTCGCGTCACCGCAGTCGACGACCTCGAGGTCCGGGTTGTCGTCGTTGGTGCTGCCGCGGTGCATGCAGTCACCGACCGCTGCCGTGTTGGCGTCGTCGCGGCTGGCTATGTAACCGCCGATGGCCACGCTCGCCACGGCGATGACGATCACGATGTTCTTGATGGTCTTGAAGCTGAGCTTGCGGCCGGACGGCTGCGGCGGGACCGGGGCGTAGGGAGCCGCGCCCTGGGGCGGGAAGCCGGGCTGGCCGGGCTGCTGGGGGTAGCCGCCCTGCGGCGGGTACGGGGCCTGGGGCTGACCCGCGGGCTGGCCCTGTGCGAACGGGTTGCCCTGGGGCGGCGGAGTAGTCACTTGGGGGTCCCCCTAGAACATGGAAGAGTGGCGCGAACATGTCGCGAGATAAGACCCACGTAAGGTAGCGGTCCCCACTGACAACGCAGTAGTCAGATGTGGCTCTGTGTCATTGATGTGACACTTACTGGCGGCCAAATCGGCCCATACTCACTGCTACTGTCGCGTAGATAACGGCGATCGTGATCACCAGGGGCACGGAACGGCCGTCCGGCGGCAGCATCAGCGCGGCAACGGCGGCTGCTCCGACGAAGAAGACGTTGAAGAGGACGTCGTAAACCGAGAAGATCCGGCCACGGAAGCCGTCGTCGACGGACGACTGGACGATGGTGTCCGTGGCGATCTTCGCCCCCTGGGTCGTCAGGCCCAGGACGAAGGCCGCGGCCAGCAGCGGGGCGGTGGCGAACGGCAGGCCGAGAGCCGGCTCCAGCAGTGCGGCGGCGCCCGCGCACACCACGATCCAGCGTCCGGGGCCCAGCCGCCCCGCGGTCCAGGGCGTCACCACGGCGGCGGCGAAGAAGCCCGCGCCCGAGACGCCCAACGCCAGGCCGAGCAGCGCGAGTCCCTCGTCCGTGGACGAGGTGAGCGCGTACCGGCAGAGCATCAGGAGCATGACCAGCAGGGCGCCGTAGCAGAACCGCATCAGCGACATCGCCGCGAGCGCCCAGGCGGCCTCCCGGCGCGGCGGCGCGGCCAGGTGACGGACCCCCGCCACCAAGTCGCGGACGGTGCCCGTGATCGCCGTCCCGATGCGCACGCGGGCCACGCTCCGGTCGGGGCCGAGGAGTTCCCGCGCCATGCTGAGCGAGGCCAGGGCCGCGCCCAGGTACAGCCCGGCCGCCAGGAGCACCACGGCGGCGTCGGAGTCCGCCACCGCCAGGCGGACGACGAAGGCGAGGCCGCCGCCCGCGGTCGCCGCCAGCGTTCCGGCGGTCGGGGAGAGGGAGTTGGCGAGGACCAGGCGCTCGGCGTCGACCACACGCGGCAGGGCGGCGGACAGGCCCGAGAGGACGAAGCGGTTGACGGCGGTGACGCACAGGGCGGAGACGTAGAAGAGCCAGTCGGGCACCGGACTGAGCATCAGCACGGCCGTCGCCGAGGCGAGCACGGCGCGCAACAGGCTGCCGTACAGCAGGACCTGCCGGCGTCGCCAGCGGTCCAGCAGGACACCGGCGAAGGGACCGACGAGCGAGTACGGGAGCAGCAGCACCGCCATCGCCGAGGCGACCGCGGCCGCCGAGGTCTGTTTCTCCGGGGAGAAGACGACGTACGCGGCGAGCGCGACCTGGTAGACGCCGTCGGCACCCTGGGAGAGCAGGCGCACGGCGAGCAGGCGCCGGAAGCCCTGGAAGCGCAAGAGGACGCGCAGGTCACGGACGACGGCCATGGGGCACAGCCTCACATACGGGGAGGGTCCCCGGGTCTCACGACCCGGGGACCCTCACAGCCCTGGCAGGAGCGATCAGTTGCGGCGCGTCAGCGCTCGACCTCACCCTTGATGAACTTCTCGACGTTCTCGCGGGCCTCGTCGTCGAAGTACTGCACGGGCGGGGACTTCATGAAGTAGCTCGACGCGGAGAGCACGGGGCCGCCGATGCCGCGGTCCTTGGCGATCTTCGCGGCGCGCAGGGCGTCGATGATGACGCCGGCGGAGTTCGGGGAGTCCCAGACCTCGAGCTTGTACTCCAGGTTCAGCGGGACGTCACCGAAGGCGCGGCCCTCCAGGCGGACGTAGGCCCACTTGCGGTCGTCCAGCCAGGCGACGTAGTCGGACGGGCCGATGTGGACGTTGCCCTCGCCCAGTTCGCGGTCGCGGATCTGGGAGGTGACGGCCTGCGTCTTGGAGATCTTCTTCGACTCGAGGCGGTCGCGCTCGAGCATGTTCTTGAAGTCCATGTTGCCGCCGACGTTCAACTGCATCGTGCGGTCCAGGACGACGCCCCGGTCCTCGAACAGCTTCGCCATGACGCGGTGCGTGATGGTGGCGCCGACCTGCGACTTGATGTCGTCGCCGACGATCGGGACGCCCGCCTCGGTGAACTTGTCCGCCCACTCCTTGGTGCCGGCGATGAAGACCGGAAGGGCGTTGACGAAGGCGACCTTGGCGTCGATGGCGCACTGGGCGTAGAACTTCGCCGCGTCCTCGGAACCGACGGGCAGGTAGCAGACGAGGACGTCGACCTGCTGGTCCTTGAGGACCTGGACGACGTCGACGGGCTCCTCGGCGGACTCCTCGATGGTCTCGCGGTAGTACTTGCCGAGGCCGTCGAGGGTGTGGCCGCGCTGGACCGTCACGCCGGTGCGGGGTACGTCGCAGATCTTGATGGTGTTGTTCTCGGAGGCGCCGATGGCGTCCGCGAGGTCGAGACCGACCTTCTTGGCGTCCACGTCGAACGCGGCGACGAACTCGACGTCGCGGACGTGGTAGTCGCCGAACTGGACGTGCATCAGGCCCGGCACCTTGGACGCCGGGTCGGCGTCCTTGTAGTACTCGACTCCCTGCACCAGCGATGCGGCGCAGTTGCCCACGCCGACGATGGCTACGCGAACCGAACCCATTCCGGTTGCTCCCTGTGTGTACGAGTGAGGCCCTGGGCGGGCTCTCACGTGGCGGTGTCGTCGGGCGTATCCGGACGGGGGTCGTCCCCCGGCCGGGGCAGGCCGCCCGACGCTCCAGATGTGGTGTCACGCGAGTCGGGCTCCCCCGAAGCGGGACCCTTGAGGTCCCGCCCCGCCCGCTCGCTCTCGATGAGCTCGTTCAGCCAGCGCACCTCGCGCTCCACGGACTCCATCCCGTGGCGCTGGAGCTCAAGCGTGTAGTCGTCGAGGCGCTCCCGGGTCCGGGCCAGGGAGGCGCGCATCTTCTCCAGGCGCTCCTCCAGCCGGCTGCGGCGGCCCTCCAGCACCCGCATGCGTACGTCGCGTGAGGTTTGCCCGAAGAAAGCGAAACGGGCGGCGAAGTGCTCGTCCTCGTACGCGTCGGGCCCGGTCTGCGAGAGCAGCTGCTCGAAGTGCTCCTTACCTTCCGCCGTCAACCGGTAGACGATCTTGGCGCGGCGGCCGGTGAGGGGGACGGCCTCGGCGTCGCTCCCCTGTTCCTCGATCAACCAGCCGTTGGCGACCAGCGTCTTGAGGCAGGGGTAGAGCGTCCCGTAGCTGAACGCACGGAAGACGCCCAGCGATGTGTTGAGTCGTTTGCGCAGCTCATAGCCGTGCATCGGAGATTCGCGGAGCAGGCCGAGTACGGCGAACTCGAGGATCCCGGAACGCCGGCTCATCGTCGCCTCCTCTCTGCCGCGGTGCGCATGTATCCGCTCGATGTCTCGGGCCGATGTGTCGAGCTGATGTATCGACTCGATACATCACGACGATAGAACGGCCTTCCGCATGCGACAAGAGGGGGTGCGGTGAACGGGGTCACATCACCGATTCATCAGACGCGAGTTGCCTGATTTGAGGTGAACTTTGGGGCTCAGGTGGTTTTGGCGGTGCGTAGTCTGTGCGCCATGCACATCACCGGGAACCACGTGACGTCTGAGGGCGTCGTCGTCTTCGGTGTAGTACGGGTGCATGCGGGACCGATGAATGCGGAGCCGACCGCATCCGTACTTCGGGGGGACCGGAAACCAGCCGCCGTTTCCAGGCGCGCAAGGGTGCGCCTGCCCGAGGAGTAGTCGTTCGATGAGCGAGCACCGTCGCAAACCGCCGCAGCCGCAGGGAGGCGGACGTGCCGCGGCCCGACGCGGCCAGCCCGGCTCGTCCTCCGGCCGCCGCGCGGCACCGCGAGGCGCCACCGAGTCTCCGTCCGACTCCTATGGGTCGGGTTCCTACGGCTCGGGGGGGGAGGAGCGTCCGTACGGCGGCCGTGCCGAGGCCCGGCGTGCGGCGCAGAGAAGCGGGGGCGGCCGTCGCAGAGCCGCCGAGCCGGCTCGTGGTGGCCGTCGTGCCGCTCCCGGCGGTCCGGCCGGACCCGGGCGGGGCCGAGGGCGCGCGGCCGTCTCCGACAAGAAACGGCTGATCGACTATCCGCGGGCCGGCAAGTACGGCTGGCAGCGCTGGATGCCCTCCTGGAAGCTCGTCTCCGGCCTGTGCATCGGGTTCATCGGCAGCCTGGTGGCCGTGGCGGGCATCGGATACGCCATGGTGGGCGTCCCCAACGAGGAGAACGCCGCGGCCCTGTCGCAGAACAACGTCTACTACTGGTCCAACGGCCAGCAGATGGTGGCGACGGGCAGCGGCCAGAACCGGCAGAACATCGGGATCGAGCGGATCCCCGAGGCCATGCAGTGGGCGGTCATCTCGGCCGAGAACAAGACCTTCTACCAGGACTCGGGCGTCGACCCCATGGGCATCGCCCGGGCGCTGGCGAACATGGCCCGGGGCGGGGACACGCAGGGTGGCTCGACGATCACCCAGCAGTTCGTCAAGAACACCTACCTGAGCCAGGAACAGACGATCACCCGTAAGTTCAAGGAGATGTTCATCTCCATCAAGGTGGGCACGAAGCTCTCCAAGAAGGAGATCCTCCAGGGCTACCTGAACACCTCGTACTACGGACGTGGTGCCTACGGCCTCCAGGCCGCCGCCCAGACTTACTACGGCAAGGACGCGGACGACCTCACGCCGAGTGAGTGCGCCTTCCTCGCCGCGCTGCTCAAGGGCCCGACGTACTACGACCCCGCGGGCAACGAGAGCCTCGACCCGTCGGCGAACGCCAAGGACAACCGCAAGCGGTCCGAGGAGCGCTGGGGCTGGATCCTCCAGCAGATGCACAACGACAAGAAGCTCACGGACGCCCAGTACCAGGAAGCGATCAAGGACTACCCCATGCCGCAGGGCCGCAAGGCCACCAAGGGCATGAGCGGCCAGATCAGCTACCTGGTGGACACCGCCAAGAAGTACGTCCTGAACCACTCCAACATCACGGAGCAGCAGTTCGACCAGGGCGGCTACCAGATCAAGACGACCTTCGAGAAGAGCAAGGTCGAGGCGCTGGCCAGGGCCGTCAAAAAGGTCGAGAAGGAGAAGCTCGACCCGGAGAAGCGTGAGCTGGACAAGCACGTCCAGTTCGGCGCGGCGTCGGTGAAGCCCAAGGACGGCGCGATCGTCGCCCTCTACGGTGGTGCGGGCTACGAGAAGGGCCACTTCAACAACAACGCGGACACCTCGGGTGTCCCCGTCGGTTCGACGTGGAAGCCGTTCGTGCTCGCCGCGGCCATGGAGCACGGCACCTATCGGAGCAACGGGCCCCTCTCGCCGCTGAGCAAGTACAACGGCAACGACCACCTCAAGGTCCGGAACAACGACGGCTCCTACGTCCTGAAGAAGGACAACACGCCCTTCTACCAGGAGAACGAGAGCGACCACCCCTGGGGCTACATCACCCTGCGCAAGGCGATGGAGCAGTCCGTCAACACGCCGTTCGTGCAGCTCGGCATGGACGTGGGGATGAGGAACGTGCGGGACGTGGCCGAGAAGGCCGGCATCCTGGACGCCAGCTTCGCCACGCTCAACCCGTCGTTCGCGCTCGGTACCTCGACCCCCAGCGCGATCCGCATGGCGGACGCCTACGCGACGTTCGCCGCCGCTGGCAAGCAGGCAGCCCCGTACTCGGTGACCAGCGTCAAGTTCAACGGGGAGGAAGTCGCCGGCTTCAAGAAGCCCAGGATCACCCAGGCGATGCCGGAAAACGTGGCGAACAACGTCACGGACGTCCTGGAGAACGTCATCCAGAACGGTACGGGTAAGAACGCGCTGTCCCTGGGCCGTACGGCGGCCGGCAAGACCGGTACGACGGACGAGAACAAGTCGGCCTGGTTCGTCGGCTACACCAAGCAGCTGTCGACCTCGGTCGCGATGTTCCGCGAGGACCCCAAGAGCGCCAAGCTGCTCTCCATGAACGGCACCGCAGGCGAGGAGTCCATCCACGGTGGTGACGTCCCGACGCTGGTGTGGACCGAGTACATGAAGGCCGCGCTCGATGGCGAGCCCGACCTCGGCTTCCCGGAGGCCGAGAAGATCGGCGAGATTCAGGACGCGGTGGGTGCCCCGTCGCCGACTCCGACGCCCAGTGAGCAGCCCAGCGAGACGCCGTCCGAGTCGCCGAGCGCCACGCCCAGCGAGAGCCCGACGCTCCCGTCGCCCTCGCCGAGCGACACCTGTGGCTTCTTCGGCTGCGAGAACGACAGCGGCGGCCAGAACGGCGGCGCGGACAGTGGAGGCACGGACGGAGGAGTGACTCCCGAGCCGACACCGACCGACACGAATCTGGACGGTGGCAATACCAGAGGCAATGGCAACGGAGGCTTCTTCGGAGGCCCTGCCGGATAGCCGATCGATCGCCCGGCTTGGGTGTTTCACGTGAAACGTCAGGCTGTTTCACGTGAAACGAGGGCCGCCGCACCCACTCGGGTGCGGCGGCCCTCGGCGTATTGCTGGACACGTACGGCAGGATGTGCGGCATGCCCAGTGCAGAATCGACGCGAGCGAGCGTTCATGAGCCGGAGCCGGTGCGGCCGACCAAGGAGGACGAGGTCGCCGCGGTCGGCAGCGAGCTGATCGGCGGCCCGCTCGGTCGGCGTGCCCTGCTCGGGTCGTCCTGGTGGACTCCGGTGCGAGTGATCGCGCTGGTGGCGATCGGCATGTTCGCCCTCGGCCTCGTCCAGAAGGCGCCCTGCTACAACGGCGCCTGGTTCTTCGGTGCGAGCTCCCAGTACACGCACGCCTGCTACTCGGACATCCCGCACCTCTACCAGGGGCGTGGTTTCGCCGACGGACTCGTGCCGTACTTCGACCGGCTCCCCGGCGACATGCAGTACCTGGAGTATCCGGTGCTGACCGGTGTCTTCATGGAGGTCGCCTCCTGGCTCACGCCCGGCAGCGGCACCATCCAGTACCAGGAGCAGTGGTACTGGATGGTCAACGCCGGGATGCTCATGGTGTGCGCGTCGGTCATCGCCGTCTGCGTGACCCGTACCCATGCCCGGCGTCCCTGGGACGGCCTGCTGGTCGCCCTGGCGCCCGCCGCCGCGCTGACGGCCACCATCAACTGGGACCTGCTGGCGGTCGCTCTGACGGCCGCGGCGATGCTGATGTGGTCGCGGGGCCGTTCCCTGGCCTTCGGTGTCCTGCTGGGGCTCGCCACGGCGGCCAAACTCTATCCCTTCCTGCTCCTCGGGCCGTTGCTGGTGCTGTGCTGGCGCGCGGGCAAGTGGCGGGAGTTCGCCAAGGCCCTGGGCGGGGGGATCGCCGCCTGGGTCGTCGTGAACGGGCCGGTGATGCTCTTCGCGTTCGAGGGCTGGTCGAAGTTCTACACGTTCAGCCAGGAACGGGGCGTCGACTTCGGCTCCTTCTGGCTGATCATGGCCCAGAACTCCGACAACCCGCTCAGCACCGAGACCGTCAACACGCTCGCCACGCTGCTGATGCTGGTGTGCTGCGCGGGTGTGGCGGCCCTCGCACTGACCGCACCGCGCCGGCCGCGGTTCGCCCAGCTCGCCTTCCTGATCGTCGCGGCGTTCATCCTCACCAACAAGGTCTACTCGCCGCAGTACGTGCTGTGGCTGGTGCCGCTGGCCGCGCTCGCCCGGCCGAAGTGGCGGGACTACCTGATCTGGCAGGCGTGCGAGGTGGCGTACTTCCTGGGGATCTGGATGTACCTCGCGTACACCACCAGCGGAGACGCCCACAAGGGCCTGCCCACCGACGGCTACCACTGGGCCATCGGCATGCATCTGCTGGGAACGCTGTACCTGTGCGTCATGGTCGTGCGGGACATCTTCATGCCGGAGCGGGACCCGGTGCGGAGGGCCGGCGACGACGACCCCTCGGGTGGGGTGCTCGACGGTGCGGAGGACGTCTTCGTCCTCGGCCCCGCGGCCCGGCCCCGGAAGCACGAGGACGCCCGGTTCGACGGGCCGTCGGTCGAGTGGGGCAGACAGGGCGCCCCGGGCGGTTCACTCTGAGCGAACGGCCCGGAAGCCGACTGAAGCCAGAAGGCCGTACACGGAAGCCCGTGTACGGCCTTCGGCCTGTGCGCTGAACCGCTTCGGTCAGCGGTCCACGATCCGGTCGAACTGCGTGGTGGTGTGCCGCAGATGGGCCACCAGCTCCTCGCCCACCTTCGGCTCCGGCGCGTCCGCGGGCACGAACAGGATCGAGACCTGCATGTGCGGCGGCTCGGCGAACCAGCGCTGCTTGCCGCCCCAGACGAACGGAGAAAGGTTCCGGTTCACCGTCGCGAGGCCGGCGCGTGCGACGCCCTTGGCGCGCGGCATGACGCCGTGCAACGCCTTGGGGGCCTCCAGGCCCACCCCGTGGGACGTGCCGCCCGCCACGACCACCAGGAAGCCGTCCGAGGCGGCCTTCTGCTGCCGGTAGCCGAAGCGGTCGCCCTTGGCGACGCGCGTGACGTCCAGGACCGCGCCACGGTATTCGGTGGCCTCGTGGTCCCCCAGCCACAGCCGCGTGCCGATGCGGGCGCGGAAGCGGGTCTGCGGGAACTGCTGCTGGAGCCGGGCGAGATCCTCCGCCTTGAGGTGGCTGACGAACATGGTGTGCAGGGGAAGCCGGGCCGCACGCAGCCGGTCCATCCAGCCGATGACCTCCTCGACGGCGTCCGAGCCGTCGGTGCGGTCCAGCGGCAGGTGGATGGCGAAGCCCTCCAGGCGGACGTTCTCGATCGCGGCGTGCAGCTGGGGCAGGTCCTGCTCGCTGATGCCGTGGCGCTTCATCGAGGACATCACCTCGATCACCACGCGGGCGCCGACCAGGCCGTAGACACCGTCTATCGACGAGACGGAGCGGATCACCCGGTCCGGCAGCGGCACCGGCTCCTCGCCGCGCCGGTACGGCGTCAGCACCAGCAGGTCACCGCCGAACCAGTCCTTGATCCGGGCGGCCTCGTACGTCGTGCCGACGGCGAGGACGTCCGAGCCCAGCCGTGTGGCCTCCTCCGCCAGCCGCTCGTGCCCGAAGCCGTAGCCGTTGCCCTTGCAGACCGGCACGAGGCCCGGGAACTGCTCCTGCACGTGCTTGTGGTGCGCCCGCCAGCGCGCGGTGTCGACGTAGAGCGTGAGCGCCATGGCCGGACCTGGAACCTTTCTCGTGGTTGCCGTGAATCAGCGGTTGCCGTCTGTCGGCGGCTGCCGTGTGTCAGGGGTATAGAAGCACTGAACGGGACATCAGCGACGCGACATGTAGATGTCGAGCGCCTTGTGCAGCAGCTTGTTCAGCGGGAAGTCCCACTCACCGAGGTATTCGGCCGCCTGACCACCGGTGCCCACCTTGAACTGGATCAGGCCGAAGAGGTGGTCGGTCTCGTCCAGCGAGTCGGAGATGCCGCGCAGGTCGTAGACGGTGGCACCGAGCGCGTATGCGTCGCGCAGCATCCGCCACTGCATGGCGTTCGAGGGCCGGACCTCGCGGCCGATGTTGTCGGAGGCGCCGTAGGAGTACCAGACGTGCCCGCCGACGATCAGCATCGTCGCCGCCGACAGGTTCACGCCGTTGTGCCGGGCGAAGTACAGCCGCATGCGGTTGGGGTCCTCGGTGTTGAGGGCCGTCCACATGCGCTGGAAGTACGACAGCGGGCGCGGCCGGAAGTGGTCGCGCACGGCCGTGATCTCGTACAGCCGCTGCCATTCCTCGAGGTCCTGGTAACCGCCCTGGACGACCTCGACGCCGGCCTTCTCGGCCTTCTTGATGTTGCGGCGCCACAGCTGGTTGAAGTTCTTGTGGACCTCTTCCAGGGAACGGTTCGCCAGCGGCACCTGGTAGACGTAGCGGGGCTGGACGTCGCCGAAGCCGGCTCCGCCGTCCTCGCCCTGCTGCCAGCCCATGCGGCGCAGCTTGTCGGCGACCTCGAAGGCGCGCGGCTCGATGTGGTCGGCCTCGATGTCGCGCAGGCGCTTCACGTCCGGGTTCTGGATGCCCGCCTTGATGGAGGCGGCCTCCCAGCGGCGGATGATCACCGGCGGGCCCATCTTCACCGAGAAGGCGCCCTGCTGCTTCAGGTGCGCCAGCATCGGCTCGATCCACTCCTGCAGATTCGGCGCGAACCAGTTGATGACCGGGCCCTCGGGCAGGTAGGCGAGGTAGCGCTTGATCTTGGGCAGCTGCCGGTAGAGGACCAGACCGACACCGACCAGCTCGCCGGTGCGGTCGTCGAACCAGCCGAGGTTCTCGGAGCGCCACTCCGCCTTGACGTCAGCCCAGGCCGGGACCTGCATGTGGCTCGCCGACGGCAGGCTCTGGATGTAAGCCAGATGCTGCTCTCGACTGATGGTCCTCAGGGTCAGGCTCATTCGGGGCGCTCCTCGGGCTGGTGTGTCCCCATGGGTTCAGGGGCTCCGGCTCTCGCGCGAAGCCTACTGCGCCTTGGGAGCGCGCCGGTTGGGCGTACGGCACCTTCGCCACGGCCTCGGCGGCCGTGGCGTCACCCGGTGTTCGGAAAGGAGTGTCCCTGGCGTCAGTCGATGAGCCCGCCGAAGAGGCCGCCGTGCGCCATGCCCAGGAAGAACCCGACACCCGCCGCGCCCAGCCCCAGGATCAGGCCGAACCGCTCACGGGTCGTCTCCGAGATCCACTGGCCGTACGCGCCGGTGAGAATGCCCACCAGACCGGTCCAGGAGCTGAGCAGGTGCAGGTCGTCGTCGACCAGTGCCGTGATGAACGACGTGATGCCCAGCACCAGGGTCACCGCGAGCAGGGTGTCCTGGAGGGGGTGGGGCTTTCCGTCCGTGGCGAAGAGGCCGCCGGCGGTGTTGGGTCGCAATGCCTGTGCCATAGGGCACCTCCTGCGAAAGTCGGCGCATCGTAGCGCCATACACACCCGATGTGTACAGATTGGCTGCCCTCGCGACCGGATTTCAACCGCAAGCCGCTGTGCGGGTACTCTGTACCGTCCGCACCGGTGTCTGCCCATGTCACGGCAGGGCTTCTCCACAGAACCCCTGATTGTCAGTGGTGGCCGATACCGTTGCCTACGCATCACAACCCTCCTGCCACGGAACGACCGTGGCCGCTGAGTCCAAAGGAGGTGGGTTCCACATGCGTCACTACGAGGTGATGGTCATCCTCGACCCCGACGTCGAGGAGCGCGCTGTCTCCCCGCTGATCGAGAACTTCCTCTCTGTCGTCCGTGACGGCGGCGGAAAGGTCGAGAAGGTCGACACCTGGGGCCGTCGTCGTCTCGCGTACGAGATCAAGAAGAAGCCCGAGGGCATCTACTCGGTCATCGACCTGCAGGCCGAGCCTGCGGTCGTCAAGGAGCTCGACCGCCAGATGAACCTGAACGAGTCGGTCCTCCGGACCAAGGTCCTCCGTCCCGAGATGCACTGAGCTTCCACGCTCAGCTGATCCCGGGATTCGAGTAGCAAGCAGCCAGAGCAAACCCGCCGAGAGGTTCCCCCATGGCAGGCGAGACCGTCATCACGGTGGTCGGCAATCTTGTCGACGACCCCGAGCTGCGCTTCACCCCCTCCGGTGCGGCCGTCGCGAAGTTCCGTGTCGCGTCCACTCCCCGCACCTTCGACCGCCAGACGAACGAGTGGAAGGACGGCGAGAGCCTGTTCCTGACCTGCTCGGTCTGGCGTCAGGCGGCGGAGAACGTCGCCGAGTCGCTCCAGCGAGGCATGCGCGTCATCGTGCAGGGCCGGCTGAAGCAGCGGTCCTACGAGGACCGTGAGGGTGTCAAGCGCACGGTCTACGAGCTGGACGTCGAGGAAGTCGGCGCCAGCCTGCGCAACGCCACGGCCAAGGTCACCAAGACCAGCGGCCGCGGTGGCCAGGGCGGCTACGGCGGCGGTGGCGGTGGCGGCCAGGGTGGCAGTGGCTGGGGCGGCGGCCCCGGTGGCGGCCAGCAGGGCGGCGGAGCTCCCGCCGACGATCCGTGGGCGACCGGCGCTCCCGCCGGTGGCAACCAGGGCGGTGGCGGCGGCTGGGGTGGAAACTCCGGCGGCGGTGGCGGCGGCTACTCGGACGAGCCCCCCTTCTAAGGGCGGGTTCGCACCCACACTTCTTGATCACACAGGAGAAACACCATGGCGAAGCCGCCTGTGCGCAAGCCGAAGAAGAAGGTCTGCGCTTTCTGCAAGGACAAGGTCACGTACGTGGACTACAAGGACACGAACATGCTGCGGAAGTTCATTTCCGACCGCGGCAAGATCCGTGCCCGCCGCGTGACCGGCAACTGCACGCAGCACCAGCGTGACGTCGCCACGGCCGTCAAGAACAGCCGTGAGATGGCGCTGCTGCCCTACACGTCCACCGCGCGATAAGGGAAGGGTGACCGACTCATGAAGATCATCCTCACCCACGAGGTCTCCGGCCTCGGCGCCGCGGGCGACGTCGTCGACGTCAAGGACGGTTACGCTCGCAACTACCTGATCCCGCGGAAGTTCGCGATCCGCTGGACCAAGGGTGGCGAGAAGGACGTCGAGCAGATCCGTCGTGCTCGCAAGATCCACGAGATCCAGACCATCGAGCAGGCCAACCAGGTGAAGGCCCAGCTCGAGGGCGTCAAGGTCCGTCTGGCTGTCCGCTCCGGCGACGCCGGTCGTCTCTTCGGTTCCGTCACCCCCGCCGACATCGCTTCCGCGATCAAGGCTTCCGGTGGCCCCGAGGTCGACAAGCGCCGCATCGAGCTGGGCTCGCCGATCAAGACGCTGGGCGCTCACGAGACGTCCGTGCGTCTGCACCCCGAGGTTGCCGCCAAGGTCAACATCGAGGTCGTCGCGGCCTGAGTGCTGCGCTCGCTGAAGCAGTGAGCGGTGGGGTCGTTCCCTTCGGGGGACGGCCCCATCGTCATGTGCGCCGACGGGCTCCGCTCGTTCACGGTGGGCTCGTGTTTTCGTTCACGGTGGGCTCCTGTTTCACGTGAAACCATCGATGTTTCACGTGAAACGGTCAGCGGGTCGCGCCCGTCACGATCCAGCCTCCCGAGCGGGTGCGGAGCCACAGGGTCAGCATCCGCACTGTCATCATCAGCGTCATGGTGGCCCACAGCGCGGTGAGCCCACCGCCCAGTACCGGCACCAGCAGAGCTGCCGGAGTGAACACCGCGAGAGTGACCAGCATCGCCCAGGCCAGATAGGGACCGTCGCCGGCGCCCATCAGGACGCCGTCCAGCACGAAGACGATGCCGGAGATCGGCTGGGAGAGGGCGACGATGACCAGGGCGGGCAGCGCCACGTCCTTGACCGCCGGGTCGCTGCTGAACAGGGGCAGGAACACCGGGCGGGTGATGACCACCAGGACGCCGAGGACAACCCCGACGGCGATGCCCCACTCGACCATGCGACGGCAGGCGTCGCGGGCGCCCTGGGCGTCACCGGCTCCGAGGTAGCGGCCGATGATGGCCTGGCCGGCGATGGCGATGGCGTCGAGAGCGAATGCGAGCAGGCTCCACAGGGACAGGATGATCTGGTGGGCGGCGATGTCGGCGTCCCCGAGCCGGGCGGCGACCGCCGTGGCGATCATCAAAATCGCCCTCAGGGAGAGGGTCCGCACCAGCAAGGGCACACCCGCCTGAGCCGAGGCCCTGATCCCGGCGGCGTCCGGACGCAGGGAGGCGCCGTGCTTGCGGGCGCCCCGGAGGACCACGACGAGATAGACCGCGGCCATGCCGCACTGCGCGATGACCGTGCCCCAGGCGGAGCCGGCGATTCCCAGGTCGGCGCCGTAGACGAGCCCCGCGTTGAGGGCGCCGTTCGCGACGAAACCGGCGATGGCGACGTAGAGCGGGGTCTTGGTGTCCTGAAGGCCCCGCAGGACACCGGTCGCGGCGAGGACGACGAGCATGGCGGGGATGCCGAGGACGGAGATGCGCAGGTAGGTGGTGGCATACGGGGCTGCTGCCTCCGATGCTCCGAAGAGGCTCACGAGGTGGGGCGCCGTGGGCAGGGCGACGGCGACGACGGCGGCGCCGAGCAGGAGGGCCAGCCAGATGCCGTCCATGCCCTGCCGGATGGCGGCCTGGAGGTCACCCGCGCCGACCCGGCGGGCGACCGCTGCCGTGGTGGCGTAGGCGAGGAAGACGAAGACGCTGACGGCGGTCATCAGCAAGGCCGAGGCGACGCCGAGACCGGCGAGCTGGGCCGTGCCCAGATGGCCCACGATGGCGGTGTCGGCCATGAGGAAGAGGGGCTCGGCGACGAGGGCGCCGAACGCCGGGACGGCCAGTGCGACGATCTCTCTGTCGTGCTGTCTCCGGCCGGCTCGGCGGCGCGCGGGGGCCTGTGTCATGTGCACCAATCTAATCGTCCACAGGTAAGAGATGCCAGGCTTTTGTGACCCTTACTTTCCGTCCAGCGGCACGCACTCCTGTGCACCATTCGAAGTGATCTTGGCCCGGTTGGGGAAGTTTTTCTTCTGCACAGCCGGTGGACGGTAAAGGTGCAGGTCAGAGGGGTCTGTTCAAGGCGGGCCGGTGCTTGTTCACAGGCCTGTCCACCGGGTCGTGCACAGGTTTCGCGGAGTTCTCCACAACATCTGGGCCGTCGTCCACATGGCCTGTGGATAACCAGATTGGCTGACGGTGCCGACAGGCCTACGGTGGTCCGGCGCCCGCTCCGTCCGCCGGTTTTCAAAACACCACAAAACCGGCGTCCGTCAAACGGAGTTGGGCCTCTCATTTGTCAGTGCCGTGCCGTAGAAAAGAGGCACGGCGAGGTCTGCTGCGGCGGACGGGAGGAGGTGGCTCGGTGAGCATTTCCGAGCCCTTGGACGACCCGTGGGCCGACAGCGGTCCCAGTGATCGTCTGCCCGCCTCCCGCCGCCGTGGTGACGGATCCCGGGGCCGCGACGAGCAGCACGAACGCGGCGTTGACAACGGAGTGTGGGACGGCGGCTCAAGCCCGTCGTTCGAGCGGGTGCCGCCACAGGACATCGAGGCCGAGCAGTCCGTCCTCGGCGGCATGCTCCTGTCCAAGGACGCCATCGCCGACGTCGTCGAGATCCTCAAGGGCCACGACTTCTACAAGCCGGCCCACGAGACGATCTACCAGGCCGTCCTCGACGTCTACGCCAAGGGCGAGCCGGCCGACCCCATCACGATCGCGGCCGAGCTCACCAAGCGCGGCGAGATCAACAAGGTCGGCGGTGCCTCGTACCTGCACACGCTCGTCCAGACGGTTCCGACGGCGGCCAACGCCGCCTACTACGCGGAGATCGTCCACGAGCGGGCCGTCCTGCGCCGCCTGGTCGAAGCCGGTACGCGCATCACACAGATGGGATACGCGGCCGACGACGACGTCGACGAGATCGTCAACCGCGCCCAGGCAGAGGTCTACGCGGTCACCGAGCAGCGGACCAGCGAGGACTACCTGCCGCTCGGCGACATCATGGAGGGCGCGCTCGACGAGATCGAGGCGATCGGCTCACGCAGCGGCGAGATGACCGGTGTGCCCACGGGGTTCACGGACTTCGACTCGCTCACCAACGGGCTGCACCCGGGCCAGATGATCGTCATCGCCGCGCGTCCCGCCATGGGCAAGTCCACGCTCGCGCTGGACTTCGCGCGGGCCGCCTCGATCAAGAACAACCTGCCGAGCGTGATCTTCTCCCTGGAAATGGGGCGCAACGAGATCGCGATGCGTCTGCTCTCCGCCGAAGCCCGGGTGGCCCTGCACCACATGCGGTCCGGCACGATGACGGACGAGGACTGGACGCGCCTGGCCCGGCGTATGCCCGACGTCTCGGCGGCGCCGCTCTACATCGACGACTCCCCGAACCTGTCGATGATGGAGATCCGCGCCAAGTGCCGCCGCCTCAAGCAGCGCAACGACCTCAGGCTGGTCGTCATCGACTACCTCCAGCTGATGCAGTCGGGCGGTTCCAAGCGGGCCGAGAGCCGGCAGCAGGAGGTCTCGGACATGTCCCGCAACCTCAAGCTGCTGGCCAAGGAGCTGGAGATCCCGGTCATCGCGCTCTCCCAGCTGAACCGTGGCCCCGAGCAGCGCACGGACAAGAAGCCGATGGTCTCCGACCTGCGTGAGTCCGGTTCCATCGAGCAGGACGCCGACATGGTCATCCTGCTGCACCGTGAGGACGCCTACGAGAAGGAGTCGCCCCGCGCGGGCGAGGCCGACCTGATCGTGGCCAAGCACCGAAACGGCCCGACGGCGACGATCACGGTCGCCTTCCAGGGCCACTACTCGCGTTTCGTCGACATGGCGCAGACCTGACAGCAGCACATGTGCTCGACGCGGAGACGCCGGGCCGGGTGGACTGGGATCCATGACATCTCAGGCAGAGCTGCTCCCCGGCACGCGTCGCGCACTGCTGCACCGGATCGCCGTCGCGCAGGCCGAAGGGCGGGCGCCCTCACTCGTCGCGGCCGTCGTGCGGGACGGGAAAGCGGTGTGGACAGGTGCGCGGACCTCGGTGGAAGGTCATGCGCCGGACGAGAACGTGCAGTACCGGATCGGCTCCATCACCAAGACCTTCACGGCGATTCTCGTCCTGCGGCTGCGCGACGAGGGCGCCCTGGACCTCGCGGATCCGCTGGAGAAGCACCTGCCGGACACCGGCGTGGGGGAGGTGACCGTCGCCGAACTGCTCGCGCACACCGGAGGGCTCGCGGCCGAGACCCCGGGGCCGTGGTGGGAGCGGAGCCCCGGATCCCTGCGGCCCGAGATCGCCGACGTGCTGGGCGAGCGGCCCTCGCTGTCCCCTCCCGGCCGTCGGTTCCACTACTCGAACCCGGGTTACGCGCTGCTCGGCGCGCTGGTCGAGAAGCTGCGCGGCGACTCATGGGAGGAGATCCTTCGGCGCGAAGTGCTCGAACCCCTGGAGCTGCACCGCACGAGCGTGCGGCCGCAGGCGCCGTATGCGAGTGGCTGGGCCGTGCATCCCTGGGCCGATGTGATGCTGCACGAGCCCACCGAGGATCTGGGACGGATGGCCCCGGCCGGTCAACTCTGGTCCACCACCGGTGACTTGGCTCGGTTCGCTGCCTTCCTGGTCAAGGGTGACGAGCGGGTGCTGAGCCCGGAGTCGCTGCTGGAGATGAGGACACCGGCAGCGCCCCACGAAGCGTCGGACGTGGCGAGCGGCTACGCCTACTGCCTGGGCATGGAGATCCGGCGGCGGGGCGGACGGTCCCTCGTCGGCCACACCGGCTCGCTGCCCGGCTTCCTCGCCTGCCTCATGATCAGTGTCGAGGACGACGTGGCGGCGATCGTCCTGGCCAACTGCACCTCCGGCCCGCTGTTGTTCCCCGTCGCCTCCGACCTGGTCCGTATCGTCGCCGAGGCGGAACCGCGCATCCCCACGGCGTGGAAACCGCTGCGCGCTGTCGACCCGTCCGTGCTGGAGCTGACGGGCCAGTGGTACTGGGGGACGCATGCTTTCGCGCTGCGCCTCACGGCCGACGGACTCCTCTCGCTGGGGCCGCTGTCCGGCAGTGGCCGTGGTTCGCGGTTCCGTCCGAACGGCGACGGCACCTGGACCGGACTGGAGGGCTACTACGCCGGCGAGCTCCTGGAGGCCGTACGGCGGCCGGACGGGGCCGTGAGCCACCTGGACCTCGGGTCCTTCGTGTTCACGCGTCAGCCGTACGACGAAGGGGCTCCTGTGCCGGGCGGGGTCGATCCCGAGGGTTGGCGTGGGATCGGCTAGGCGGTGACTTGAAGGGGCGGCCTGTTTCACGTGAAACAGGCCGCCCCTTCAAGTCGGTCACAACGAGAGCTTGAAGCCCGTGTGGGAGGCTGTGAAGCCGAGCCGTTCGTAGAAGCGGTGGGCGTCGGTGCGCGTCTTGTCGGAGGTCAGCTGGACCAACTGGCAGCCTTGGTCGCGGGATTCCGCGATCGCCCACTCGATGAGCTGTGTCCCGAGGCCGCTGCCGCGCTCGTCGGCGTGGATCCGTACGCCTTCGATGATCGACCGGGTCGCACCGCGTCGGGACAGCCCGGGGATGACCGTGAGCTGGAGCGTGCCGACCACGCGGCCCCCGCGTACCGCCACGACCAGGTGCTGGTTCGGGTCGGCGCTGAGCCGCTCCAGCGCGGTCAGATAGGGGGCGAGGTCGTCGGGTGACTCGCGCTGCGCGCCCAGGGGGTCGTCGGCGAGCATGCCCACGATCGCCGGGACGTCGTCGGCGACAGCGGCGCGTATCTCAAGATCTCCCATGGACGCACCCTACGCAGAGCCGGCCCGTGCCGGGGCCTGTCAGGCGGGCACCGGGGCCTTCAGCGTCTCCACGACTCGGACCAGCGGGGCCAGATCCGGGTTCTTCGCTGCCTCGTCGAGGGCCTCGCGCAAAGCGGCGTCATTGGTCGGTCGCGCCGCCTCCAGCAGCTCGAGGCCGGCCTCGGTGACGTTCGTGTAGATGCCCCGGCGGTCGGTGGGACACAGATAGCGCTCCAGGAGCCCGCGGTCCTCGAGCCGGGTCACCAGGCGCGTGGTCGCGCTCTGGCTGAGGACGACCGCGTCGGCGACCTGCTTCATCTGCAGATGGCCTCCGTCGCCGTCGTGCTGCCGGCTGAGCACGTCCAGCAGGGAGTACTCGCGCGCACTGAGGTCGTGCTTCGCCTGCAGGGCGCGCTCGATGTGGGTCTCGATCCTCCCGTGCAGCAGGGAGAGAGCGCACCAGCCCTGGGCGAGGGCGGTGAGCGCGGGGTCCGTCGCTGTCATTGGGGTTTCCTCCGTCCCGGAGCGGCTGACACCCAGGATAGAGCAGCCCTGCAATAGTAGGCGGTTGCATATAGCCCGCGCTTGCAACTATTGTGAACGCACGCAAAGCGCTCCTGCAATCTTCTGGGAAGGTAACCCCTCCATGCCTCTCGCGCTTCTGGCCCTCGCGATCGGGGCCTTCGGGATCGGAACGACAGAGTTCGTGATCATGGGCTTGCTGCCCGAGGTCGCGGGCGACTACGGGGTCTCCATCCCCACGGCCGGATACCTGGTCACCGGCTACGCGCTCGGTGTCATGTTCGGTGCCCCGCTGATGACCGTTCTCGGCACCAAGGTCTCCCGCAAGCGGATGCTGATGCTGCTGATGGGCCTGTTCATCGCCGGCAACCTGCTCTCGGCACTCGCCCCGGCCTTCGCCGTGATGCTGATCGGCCGGATCGTCGCCTCCCTGGCCCACGGCGCCTTCTTCGGCATCGGCTCGGTCGTCGCCGCCGACCTGGTCGCCCCGGACAAGAAGGCCGGAGCCATCGCGATGATGTTCACCGGGCTGACCGTGGCCAACGTCGTCGGCGTCCCGCTGGGCACGCTCGTCGGCCAGTCCGTCGGCTGGCGGGTGACCTTCGGCATCGTCGCCGCCCTCGGCGTCATCGGCCTGATCGGCATCGCCCGGCTCGTCCCCGACATGCCCAAGCCGGAGGGCGTGCGCCTGCGGCACGAGCTGGCCGCCTTCAAGAACGTGCAGGTGCTGCTCGCGATGGCGATGACCGTCCTCGGCTTCGGCGGTGTCTTCGCGGCCATCACCTACATCGCGCCGATGATGACCCACGTCGCCGGTTTCGCCGACGGATCCGTCACCTGGCTGCTGGTCCTCTTCGGCCTCGGCATGGTCGGCGGCAACCTCGTCGGCGGCAAGTTCGCCGACCGCGCCCTGATGCCCATGCTGTACGTCTCCCTGGGCGCCCTGGCCGTTGTGCTGGCCCTGTTCACGCTGACCGCGCACGACAAGGTCCTGTCGGCCGTCACGATCGCGCTCATCGGTGCCCTGGGCTTCGCCAGCGTGCCGCCGCTCCAGAAGCGGGTCCTCGACCAGGCGCACGGCGCCCCGACCCTGGCCTCCGCCGTGAACATCGGCGCCTTCAACCTCGGCAACGCCCTGTCCGCCTGGCTCGGCGGGCTCGTGATCGCGGCGGGACTCGGTTACACCGCCCCCAACTGGGTCGGTGCCGCCCTGGCCGCGGGAGCCCTGCTCCTGGCCCTCCTCTCCGCCGCTCTGGAGCGCCGCGCCGGTGCGCCCAGCACCGTCGTCGCGGGCTCCGCGCCCGCCGGGCAGCGCACCGCCGTCCACCACTGACCAACCGGGCCCCCGGAGTCACAGCCTCCAGGTCCGCACCGACGCCACCCCGCAAGTCATCCAGGAGATGTCCATGAGCACCACCACCGCAGTCGCCCCGCTGACCAGCCAGGACGCCGATGTCCTCGTCACCGCGGCCCGTCGGGCAGCAGAGGCCGCAGGAGTCACCGTCAGCGTCACGGTCCTGGACGCGGGCGGGCACCTGCTCGCCTTCCGGCGGGACGACCGCGCCGTGCTGATCTCCGGCGAGACCAGCACCCGCAAGGCCTACACGGCGCTCCAGCTGGACACGCCCACCGCTGACCTCGTCGACGCCGTGCAGCCGGGAGGCCTCTTCCACACGCTGCCCACCGCGCTCGACCGGCCGCTGCTGTTCATCGCCGGCGGTGTGCCGGTACACCGCGACGGCCGGCTGATCGGCGCGATCGGTGTCGGCGGCGGTGCCCCGGAGCAGGACCACGCCTTCGCCACGGCTGCCGTGGAGGCCCTCGCCTGAACTGGCCCCTGCAGCGAGACGACGCCGGTTCCCCATCCTCTGGGGAGCCGGCGTCGTCGTGTCGGAGCCCTTCAGCCCGCCGCGACCGTCACCGGTGCGAACCGCCGGCTCCAGTCGCCGGGCAGCTCGGTGATCCCGTACGCCATCACCGAGTTGAAGGCGACGGGCGCCAGGCCACGCTCCTTCACCCACGCGAGCAGCTCCTCGTGCCGCACATCGATGTCGGTGCGCAGCGGGCGGTCGGTGTGGGCGGCGAGGGAGGCGATGAGTGCCTGGGCCACCGACGTGTCACGTGCGATGAGCGGACCCACCACGTGGGTCTCCATGTTGGGCCAGGCGGCCGCGTACCCGACGATCCGCCCGCGCTCCTCCGCCACGCGCAACTGGTCGGCGAAGGCGGGCAGCCGGGTGATGATGTGCGTGCGGTCGGTTCCGAAGGCCTGCTCGTCGAGCCGGAGGATCGCGGAGAGGTCCTCGGCGGTCGCGGCCCGGGTGGCGACCTTCGGCTCCGGACCGCCGGGAGTGAAGCGGCCGGACACCATCTCGGCCCGACCGACGACCTTGAAGCCGAGCTCCTCGTAGAGGGGGCGGCCGTTCGGTGTCGCGTGCAGGGTGAGCGGTGTGGCGCCCATCGCGGAGACGACTTGGCGCATCAGCCGGCGCCCGACCCCCTGCCGAGCGTGCCGTTCCGCCACGAGGACCATGCCGATCGCCGCGAAGGCAGGGTGCTCCTGAGGCCCGTACTCGGTGACGATGCAGGCGCTGACGAGACCGCCGTCAGGGTCGTCGATGCCGTAGCCCTTTCCGGCTGTGAGGAGGAAGCCCCACTTGTGCTCCTCCCGTGGCCACCCCCGGTCCTCGGACAAGTCGGCGCAGGCGGCGAGATCGCGGAGCGTCAGACGGCGGATGGGCAGAGAGGCAAGGGAAGGAGTCGACACGCAGGTCAGGCTGTCCGACCGGGGCCCCTGCCGTCCACCTGTTTCGGCGGAGACATACGAGCTTTTGGCCAGTTGTCGCCGCCCGCACAGCACGTGGACAGGTGCTGGTTGTTTCACGTGAAACACGTAAGAACAGCCGATGTCCGATCGAGACGAGGAACCAGTGGGTCTTGTCCAGTAGTTGACGGAACTGACGATGCGCGTCGTGCCCGCATTCGTGATGAGGGAAGGGGGGACTTGTGTGCGCGGCGGTGGCCGGTAGGGTCGACTCCGGTTCGCGTCAGGGGTGAGGTGACCCGCCCGAGCGGGCCGAGTGCAGGGCAAGGCAGCCTACGGGACGGAGAGATCGAAGACCCGCGTTTCCGGTTATGCGACTGAGCCGTCCGGGCGAGTGGGAAGCTCGGTGAGAGTACTGCGGTCAATGTCACACTCTCCCCTACTTGTCCGTACGCAGCCGAAATACGGGTTAAATGTGGCGGCATTGGCCACGACACAGGACGGGAACGCAGTAGTCCGTCCACGGGGGAAAGCAGGCACCTTCCGACCGGGGAAGTGCGCAGACCGACCGAAAGATGCTCGAGGCGAGGCACACCATGGACGCTCCGACCACCACGTCGGCCGACAACGGCACTTCTGGCGGCGGGGGCGGCTGGTTCACGCCCCGCAAGAAGCCGACGCCGGGCAGCGAGCCCGGTGCGGCAGAGGGGCGTCGACCGGCGGCGATACGCCCGGTGGGCAGGCCCGCCCCTGACCCGGCAGCGCCGGCGGACGGCACAGCCGCGCCGTCCGACTCGACGACCGGCAGCGCGAGCACCGGGCCCGAGCAGGAGGGCGAGACCCCGGACGCGATACCCACGCCGACCCCCGTGGCCGCACCGCCTGCCCCCTCTCCTGCGGGCTCGAGAGCCGCCGCGGCGTCATCGCCGCGCCCCGCGCCCACGGCGTTCGTCCCGGCTCCGGAGCCCTTCGCCGCCACCGCCGCTCCCCCCTCGAATGCCGCGGCCGAGCCTCGTGTTCCCGCCCAGCGGCCCGCGCCGGCCTCGGCCCCCGGGCCTGCCGCCTCCGGCCCGGCCGAGGAAGCGTCCCCGGACGCCGTCCTCGTCCGGCGTGCCATGGCCGAGGTCGCGCCCGTGGCCGACAAGGTCACGTCGTACTTCTACGCCCTGCTCTTCGTGCGCCACCCCGACCTGCGGCCGCTGTTCCCGGCCGCGATGGACACCCAGCGGGACCGGCTGCTCAGAGCGCTGCTCACCGCTGCCGAGCACATCGACAACACCGATGTCCTCGTCGACTACCTGCAGAACTTGGGCCGGGGCCACCGGAAGTACGGAACGCGGGCCGAGCACTACCCGGCCGTCGGCGAATGCCTCATCGGCGCGCTGAGCAAGTACGCCGCCGGCGTGTGGAACGAGGAGATGGAGGCGGCCTGGGTCCGGACCTACACCACCATCTCCCAGATCATGATCGACGCGGCGGCCGCGGACGAACTGCGGGCCCCGGCCTGGTGGTACGCCGAGGTCGTCACGCACGACCTCCGCACCCCGGACGTCGCGGTCGTCACCGTCCGGCCCGACCAGCCGTACCCCTTCCTCGCCGGGCAGTACACGAGCCTGGAGACACCCTGGTGGCCGCGCATCTGGCGGCACTACTCCTTCGCCTCGGCGCCCCGCTCGGACGGGCTGCTGTCGTTCCACGTGAAGGCCGTGCCGGCCGGCTGGGTCTCCAACGCCCTGGTGCACCGCGCCCGCCCCGGTGACATCATCCGGCTCGGCCCGCCCGCCGGGTCCATGACCGTGGACCACACCACCGACAGCGGCCTGCTCTGCCTGGGCGGCGGCACCGGCATAGCGCCCATCAAGGCACTGGTCGAGGACGTCGCCGAGCACGGCGAACGCCGGCCGGTCGAGGTCTTCTACGGCGCCCGCACGGACCACGACCTGTACGACATCGACACCATGCTCCGCCTCCAGCAGAGCCACCCCTGGCTCTCCGTCCGCGCGATCATCGACCAGCAGGCGCACCAGCAGTTGCCGGACGCGATACGCGCCTACGGTCCGTGGAACGAGTACGACGCCTACCTCTCGGGCCCGCCCGGGATGATCCGCAGCGGTGTGGACGCCCTCAGGGACATCGGCATCCCGTCGGACCGCATACGGCACGACTCGGTGGAGGAACTGGTCGCGGCCGGGCCCTGACCCGCTGCTCAGCCGAGGTCGGGGGCGTGCATGGCGCGTACACCCTCGATGTTGCCGTCCAGGTAGTGCCGCAGCGACAGCGGAACGAGATGGACGGAGGCGATCCCGACCCGGGTGAAGGGCACCCGTACGATCTCGTACTCGCCGATGGGCTCGTCCACTTCGGGGCCGTGCCGGAGCGAAGGGTCCATGGACTCGAGGCGGCAGACGAAGAAGTGCTGCACCTTCACGCCGGTCGCGCCGCCGTCCTCCCCGATGTGCTCCACGGTGTCCACGAAGCAGGGCACCACGTCGGTGATCTTCGCGCCGAGCTCCTCGTACACCTCGCGGTGCAGGGCGTCGACGACGGTCGAGTCACCGGGCTCGACCCCGCCGCCGGGAGTGAGCCAGTAGGGGTCCAAGCCCGGCTTGGTGCGCTTGATCAGGATCAGGTCGTCACCGTCCAGCAGGACGGCGCGGGCGGTGCGCTTGACCACGGGTCGGACGGTCATGGGTGAAATGTGGCCCGGCTGGTTCCACGTGAAACATCGCGAACTGTCACCGGCCGAACTCCCAGAGTGAGACACGGCCCCGGGCGCCCCCACGCCCCCGTCTGGGCCTCGTCCGTACAGCCCGGCGCCCGCCTCCGAGCGGCCTCAGCACCAGTCGGCGGAGGCCCGCTGCAGCCACTCATGGGCCCGCGCGATGTGGGGCATGGCCATGGTCCCGGTGCGGACCACCAGGAAGTACGTGCGCAGCGGTGGCACCGTCGGCTCGTGCAGGGCGACGACGTCACCCCGCTCCAGCGCCGCCGCGCACAGATAGCGCGGCAGGACCGCCAGCCCCGCACCCGCGGCCGCACAGGCCAGCACCGCACGCAGGTCGGGGACGACGACCGTGCCCGGGGCGGCCGGGCGGGAGTCGAAGACGGAGGCCCAGTAGCGGGAGACGAAGGGCAGTGACTCGTGCACCTCCACCACGGGCACCTGCTCCAGGGCCGGCTCCGGCTTGCGGTCCGGCTGTCCGGCGCCGAGTTGTTCGGCCCAGCGCGGGGCGGCGACCAGGACGTGCTCCTCGTCGCAGAGCGCAGTCGCCGTGAGCAGGGCGCCGCGCGGCCGGGCCGTGCTGATGGCCAGATCGTGATGCCCGGCGGAAAGCCCTTCCAGCGTTTCCTCGGCGTTTCCGAAGGAGACGCGCAGGGCGAAACCCTGGCCGTCCTCACCGGTCAGCTCCGTGAGCGCGGGCAGGGCTCGTTCGGCGGTGAACTCCGGAGGTCCGGCGAGGTGCAGCGTCCGTAAGGAGGAGTCGTCGTCGAGGCCGGTCTCGGTGATCTCCACCAGGGCGTCGAGATGCGGTGCGGCCTTGTGGGCGAGTTCGTCGCCGATGCTCGTCGGGGTCACGCCGCGGGCCTGCCGCAGGAACAAGGGGCGGCCCAGTTGCCGTTCCAGCGTCCGGATCTGCGAGGTCACGGCCGGCTGGGACAGACCGAGCAGGGCGGCGGCGCGGGTGAAGGAGCCGGCCCGGTGCACGGTCACGAAGGTCCGCAGCAAGGCCAGATCCACCGCGCACACTCCCCTCGTCGGCCCCCGCTCCCAGCCCCCCGGCCGCGCCCAACTATAAATAAGTCGATAGGTTGCTGTCGCTACTGTGATTGGACACTGACAGAGAGTCAACTAGCCTTGGTCGCGCGGTTCTTGCGCGCGGAACCGGGGGACGGTCCGAGCCACGAGGGGGGAGGTTCGGACCGTCCGTCTTTCGTATGCCGATCCAGCCGACCGCGCAAGCGCTGTCAGTGCCGCGTCGTACGGTTGGGGCATGGAACCAACGTCGGGTGCGGGAGTCCAGGCCTACTACGCCGAGTCGGCCGAGCTGCTGGCGAGAGCGTACGAGAGCGTTTCGTTCGAGTCGGTGCACGGGGCGCTGCTGGACCTGCTGCCGGAGCCGCCCGCGCGGGTGCTGGACGTCGGCGCGGGGACCGGCCGGGACGCCGCGGCACTGGCCGGGCGGGGCTTCACGGTCGACGCGGTGGAGCCGGTGACGGAACTCCGGCGCGTGGCCGAGCGGTTGCACCAAGGCACCGGGGTGACGTGGCGGGCGGGCGCGCTCCCCTCGTTGCAGGGCGTCCAGGGGCCGTACGACGTGGTCCTGCTGTCCGCGGTGTGGATGCATCTCCGGCCGGAGGAGCGCCCCGTCGCGATGCGGCGCCTGGCCGGGCTGCTGGCGCCGCGCGGCATCCTGCTGATCACCCTGCGCCGCGGTGAGCCGCCCGAGGGCCGGCGCATGTTCGACATCCCGCCGGAGGAGGTCGTCGGCCACGGAGCCGAAGCGGGGCTGGTACCGGTTCGGCTGGTGGACGAGGGCGCGGACCTGCTCGGCCGGGACGCGGTGCGGTGGAACTCCGTGGCGCTCCGGAAGGAGCGCGCCCCCGGCCCGCCCCTCTAGCCGAGCGAGTCCGTCAGTCCGCCGACGCGTCCAGCGCGCGCAGTACGTCCGCCACCAGGTCCTCCGGATCCTCGGCGCCGACCGACAGGCGGATGAAGCCCTCCGGCACCGCGTCACCGCCCCAGCGTCCACGCCGTTCGGCCGTGGACCGCACTCCGCCGAAGCTCGTCGCGTCATCCACGAGCCGCAGAGCCTCGAGGAAACGGTCGGCACGCGCGCGCGTGGGCAGCGTGAAGGACACCACGGACCCGTAGCGCCGCATCTGCTGCGAGGCGATCTTGTGCGCGGGGTCGTCGGGGAGCCCCGGATAGCGCAGCCCGGTCACCTCGGACCGCTGGCGCAGCACCTCGGCGATGGCCAGGGCGGTCGCGCTCTGCCGGTCGACCCGCATCTGGAGCGTCGCGATCGAACGGTGTGCGAGCCAGGCCTCCATGGGCCCGGGAATCGCCCCGACGATCTTGCGCCAGCGGCGTACGGCGGCCATGGCCTGGGCGTCCCGGCCGACGACATAGCCCAGGAGGACGTCGCCGTGGCCGGTCAGCTGCTTGGTTCCGCTCGCCACCGCGAAGTCGGCGCCGAGTTCCAGAGGGCGCTGGCCGAGCGGTGTCGCGAGGGTGTTGTCGACGGCCACCACGGCACCACGCGCGTGTGCCGCCTCGGCGAGCCGCCGGATGTCGCACACGTCGAGCCCGGGGTTCGACGGCGTCTCGATCCACAGCAGCTTCGCACCGTCGAGGATGTCGAGCTGGGCGTCGCCGCCGGTCGGCGCGGTGCGCACCTCGATGCCGTACGCCTCCAGCTGGGCGCGGACCAGGGGCAGCGCCTGGTAGCCGTCATCGGGCAGGACGCAGACGTCCCCGGTGCGCAGCTGGGAGAAGAGCACGGCCGAGATCGCGGCCATGCCCGAGGCGAAGACGAGCGTCTCGGCACCGTCCCGGCCGGGCGCCTCCAGCTCGCCGACGGCGCGCTCCAGCAGTGTCCACGTCGGGTTCTCGTCGCGGCCGTAGGTGTACGGGCCGGTCGGGTCGCCCGGCAGGTGGTAGTGGGCGGCGAACACGGGCCCGGGCAGGGTGGGCTCGTACTTGACCGCCTCCGGCAGCCCGGCCCGCACCGCACGTGTACCGTCACCGGCGCCAGCGGCAACCCGGCCCACACCAGGCACCTGACCTGCGTCACCCGTCACCAGGCCCGCATCGCCGGACACCTGGCTCGTGTCACCCGCCGCCCGGCCCGCCTCGCCCGCCGCCCGGCCCGCCTCGCCCGGCGCGCGGCCCGTGCCGCCCGGCACCCGGCCCGCGCGGCCCGTGCCGCCCGGCACCCGGCCCGCGTCGCCCGGCGATCCGCGCCCGTCACCCGTCGCGGGTCCACTCATGCCGCCTGTCCCTCCACGTCCTCGCGCACCGCCGCGAGCAGACCGGTGCTCGCGGCCTCCACCATCTCAAGGCACTCCTCGAAACCGTCCGCACCCCCGTAGTAGGGGTCCGGTACGTCGAGGTCGTCCCCGGCGGCGGGGTCGTAGGAACGCAGCAGCCGCACCTTCTGCGCGTCCTGTTCCGTGGGCGCGAGGCGCCGCAGCGCCCTGAGGTGGCTGGAGTCGAGGGCCACGACCAGGTCGAGGCGGGCGAACCAGGACGGCTGGAACTGCCGGGCCGTGTGGCCGCAGGCGTAGCCGTTCTCCTCCAGGACGGCCACCGTGCGCGGGTCGGCGCCGTCGCCCTCGTGCCAGCCGCCCGTGCCGGCGCTGTCGACCTCGACCAGACCGTCGAGACCGGCCTCCGCCACCCGCGCGCGGAAGACGACCTCGGCCATCGGGGAGCGGCAGATGTTGCCCGTGCAGACGAAGCAGACGCGGTACGTCATGCGTCCTCAGTCCCCGTCCGGCAGGACGACGTGCAGCGCCCAGGAGACGACCGAGATGATCAGACCGCCCAGGACGGCCGTCCAGAAGCCCTCCACGTGGAAGCTCAGGTCGAGCTTGTCGGCCAGCCACGACGTGAGGAGCAGCATCAACGCGTTGACGACCAGGGTGAACAGGCCGAGCGTCAGGATCAGCAGCGGCAGACTGAGGAGCTTGACGACCGGCTTGACCAGGAAGTTCACCAGGCCGAAGAGCAGCGCGACCACGATCAGGGTGCCGACCTTCTTGCCCGTGCTGTCACCGGTCAGGGTGATCTTGTCGAGCAGCCACACGGCGACCGCCAGGGCACCCGCGTTGGCGATCGTCTTGACTACGAAATTCTTCATGTGTCTGATCGTGGCAGACCTGATCGGACATGGGCACAAGAGGCAGGGGCGGACAAGGCGATGAAGGCATTCCGGCTGGACGAACTGGAGGCGGAGCGCGCCGCCAACGAGGGCGCTTACCTGCAGTTTCTCCGCGAGCAGAACATGTCGGTCGGTCTGTACGCCCTGGATGCGGGCGAACAGGATCCACAGAAGCCGCACAATCAGGACGAGGTCTACTTCGTTGTGAGCGGCCGTGCCGCGATCACCGTCGGGCTGGAGACGACCCAGGTGGCGCGCGGCAGCGTGGTGTACGTGCCGGCGGGTGTCGCCCACAAGTTCCACCACATCACCGAGGACCTCAGGGTGCTGGTGGTCTTCTCTCCGCCCGAGAGCTGACGAGCAGCCTCCGGGTTCCCTAGGGGATCGGTCAGGGGAGGACAAGGGGTGCGAGGCCCCCGTGAGGCCCTCTCCTGGACCTAGCATCGAGTGCAGGACACCAGAGATCCAGAAGGACCGACAGGACCCGGCACTCGAACGGGTGGAGAGGTAAGGACGAGGGCGATGCGAGAGATCTTCGCGGGACTGCCGTGGTGGGTGAAGTGGGTCGCGGTGCCGGTCATCGCCCTCGTCGTGTTCGGCGGGCTGATAGCCAGCGTGGTGGGCTTCGTCATCGGACTGCTCTTCAAGGTGCTGGTCTTCGTGGCACTGGTCGGCGGACTGATCTACGTCGTACGGAAGTTCACTTCCAGCTCCTCGTCGCGCAGCGACTGGTGAGACCGGTGGGAAACCGGTGGGGGTAGCGGGAAACACCCGGAATCAACGGTTCCCTCGGCCGGGGGAAGTTTCCCTGCGGGGCCGTCTGCGCGCGGTGGCAGACGAATAGAGTCCGGAACTCGACGCGGGGACATCCCCCGCGAGCGGCGTACACCCCCACCCGTGTTCATCGACACGGGCTGCCCCCCTCGCGTTTCGGGAGTGCCCCTTGGCTCCGGCTGACACCGCACCTGTCCACCTCCACACCGTCCCCGCCCAACCCCGCTCGGCGGCACCCCCCGAGCCACCGTCTCCCGTCACGCCACCGCCACCGCCACCGGCGACCCTCATCGGATCCGTCCAGCGCGCGATGCGCCTGCTGGAGACCGTCGCCGAGCACGAATACGGCGCCCCGGCCAAGCAACTGGCCCGCGAGACCGGGCTGGCGCTGCCCACGACCTACCACCTGCTGCGCACGCTCGTGCACGAGGGCTATCTGCGCCGCGACAAGGGGCTGTTCTTTCTCGGTGAGGCGGCCGAGCGGCTCAGCAGCAGCGGGGCACGGCAGAAACGTCGCAGCACGGTCGTCGACGCACTCGCGCACTGGCGGGACCTGCTCGGCGTCCCGGTGTACTACGCGGCCTATCGCGAGGGCGAGATCGAGGTCATGTGCGTCTCCGACACCCCGGGCAACCCGGCGGTGGAGGAGTGGGCCGACTTCCGGGAGACCGGGCACGCGCACGCCATCGGCCAGTGCCTGCTGTCCCAGCTGGACGAGGAGGCCCGCCGCGACCACCTCGACCGCTACCCGGTGCAGCCCCTCACTCCGTACACGGTGCGGGACAACCACAGCCTGCTCCGGCGCCTGGAGCGGGTGCGGCGGATGGAGCCGGTGACCGAACGTCAGGAGTACGCCCTGGGTGCGGTCTGCGCGGCGATTCCGCTCACCCTCGGCAACACGGCCGCGACGATGGCCATCTCCCTGCCTGCTCACCAGGAGGACCGGCTGCTGCCCGCGGCCCGTCAGTTGCAGAGCGAGATCGGGCGTCGGCTCGGGTCGCTCGCGCTCTCTATCAGTATGTGAAAACTCACTCCTTGTGATCTGCTGTGTACGTTCAGCAAGATTCCACCAAGTGTCAGAGGTTCGTTCCCGGCCAGTCCACGGCGAATGACGGGGTTAGCGATGCGCGAGTCCGTACAGGCAGAGGTCATGATGAGCTTTCTCGTGTCCGAGGAGCTCTCCTTCCGCATTCCGGTGGAGCTGCGCTATGAGACCAGTGATCCCTATGCCGTCCGGTTGACCTTCCACCTGCCCGGTGACGCCCCGGTGACGTGGGCTTTCGGGCGGGAGTTGCTGATCGACGGGGTCGGCCGCCCGTGCGGGGAGGGTGATGTGCGGGTCACACCCGTCGAACCCGACGCGCTGGGCGAGGTGTTGATCCGGCTTCAGGTGGGCAGCGATCAGGCGTTGTTCAGGTCCTCGACGGCACCGCTCGTCGCGTTCCTCGACCGCACCGACAAGCTGGTGCCCCTCGGCCAGGAGGGCTCGCTCGCCGACTTCGACGCCCACCTCGACGAGGCCCTGGACCGCATCCTCGCGGAACAGGGCGCCGGGTGAGACATCAGCCGGCGGCACGGTGGAGTAACGCTTCACCGGATGCCGCCCGCTGTGCAGGAACGCTTCTCCCCGGGGCGGGGCGAGAACCTGCCGGTGTGTCAGCGCTTGCGGCGCCGGCCTCCCTTGCCCCCGCGGGCCGGGACCGCTGAAGCCTCCGCGGCAGGTTCCCCTCCCGTGCGGTCGGCCGAGACGACGAGCGCGGCCAGGGCCGTGGTGACCGGCACCGAGGCGACCAGGCCGATCGAACCGACCAGAGTCCGCACGATCTCCTCCGCGACCAGCTCGCTGTTGGCGACCGTCCCCACACCGCTCTGCGCGATGGAGAACAGCAGCAGCAGCGGCAGCGCGGCACCCGCGTAGGCGAGGACCAGCGTGTTGACGACCGAGGCGATGTGGTCCCGGCCGATCCGGATGCCCGCCCGGTAGAGCCCGCGCCAGCCCATCGACGGGTTGGCCTCGTGCAGCTCCCAGACCGCCGACGTCTGCGTGACCGTCACGTCGTCGAGCACACCGAGCGAACCGATGATGACGCCGGCGAGCAGCAGACCGCTCATGTCGATCGTCGGGTAGAGGCCGTGGATCAGACCGGTGTTGTCGTCGGTGTTGCCGGTCAGCGCGGCCCAGTCGATGAACGCCGAGCCGAGGACACCGATCAGCAGCAGCGAGATGAGGGTGCCGATCACCGCCACGGATGTTCGCGCGGACAGGCCATGGCACAGATACAGCGCGATGAGCATGATGGCGCTCGCGCCCACCACCGCCACGACCAGGGGATTCGAGCCCTGCAGGATCGCCGGCAGGATGAAGAAGTTCAGGACCAGGAAGCTGATCGCCAGTGCGACCAGGGCCATGACACCCCGCAGCCGCCCGACGACCACGACGGCGAGGGCGAAGATGCCGGCCAGCAGGCCCATGGGCAGTCGGCGGTTGACGTCGGTGACCGAGTACTGCAGGTCCCTCGGCGCGGAGGGCTCGTAGGCGACCACGACCTTCTGGCCCTCGTGCAGCTGGCGGGACTGGTCCGGCTGGACGATCTCGGTGAAGGTGCGGCCCTTGTCGTCGCCGCTGTCGACCCGGATCGTCGCCCGCTTGCAGGTGCCGTTCTCCTGCTGCACCGCGGAGGAGCCCTCGGCGGTGGAGGTGTCGCCGGTCGGCGGGACGCCCGAGGCGCCGGCCTCCTTGCAGCTCACGTCGACGACCTTGGTGACCGTGGCCTGCTGGGTCTGCCGGTCGAAGCCGACGCCGGTGCGCTCGTGCGGCGGGGCGCCGCCCGGCCACAGCACGACGAGCCCGACCAGCACGGCCGCGGTGAACGGGATCAGGACCGCCGCGATGACCTTCCGCAGATGCAGGGAGACGGGCGTGGCCGGGCCGTGGCTGTGGCTGTGCGAATGCCCGTGCCCGTGTCCGCCGCCCGGCCCTGACCCGGAGCCGTGCCCGTGACCATGCCCGCCACCGCCGCCGGGCCCGCCTCCGGAACCGGGACCCTGCCCACCGGAGGGACCTGGGCCCTGCCCGCCGGAGGGGCCGGGTCCGTGCCCACCGGAGTGACCGGGGCCCTGCCCACCGGAGTGACCGGGGCCCTGCCCGCCAACGGGGCCGCCCTGTCCACCGCCGGAGCCGGAACCTTGGCCCCCGCCGTAGCCGGGCCCGTACCCACCGCCGCGGCCGAGGCCCTGCCCACCGGCAGAACCGACACCATGCCCTCCGGGGGAACCCGGACCGCGCCCACCCGCGGAACCGGGACCGTGCTCACCGCCGGCCCTGGACGCCCCGCCCCCGAAACCCGCACCGGGTCCATACCCCTGGCCATGGCCCTGCTCCTGGCCATGCCCCTGCCCCCGGGCAGGGCCATGCCCCGCTCCGGCGGAGAAATCATGGCCGTCTCCCGGGCCGTTGCCGTTTCCGGCGCCGGATCCGCGGGGCGGCTCGGGCGGTGGGTAAGGGGGACGCTGCGTCGTGGTCACCGACCGATCATCGCAAGAACGAGGGGGGCCCTCTGTTCACCGCGCCAAGATTGCCGCTAGCGTGGAGGCACCTTTTGTACACGCGGGAGCTCGGAGCACCGGGCTGAGAGGGCGCTGACCTCCGTCCCAGCGATGTTTCACATGAAACATCGCCGGAGTCGAGTGATGTTTCACACGAAACGTCGCCGGACGGATACCGCTGCGTCGACCGCCGAACCTGTTACCGGGTAATGCCGGCGTAGGGAGTAGGTCTCATGACCAACAAGGACGCACGCACGCCTGCCTCCGTTCAGGACGGACAGTCCGAGGAGGCCGGGAAGTCCATCGGCTGGCACAAGGCGTACGTCGAGGGCACCCGCCCCGACCTGCGGGTGCCGGTCCGTCAGGTGCATCTCACCAACGGGCAGTCGGTCACGCTGTACGACACATCCGGCCCCTATACCGATCCGCACGTCGAGACCGACGTCCGCAGGGGCCTGCCGCCGCTGCGCGAGAACTGGATCATCGCCCGCGGCGACACCGAGGAGTACGCGGGCCGCCCCGTCCGCCCCGAGGACGACGGCATCAAGCACACCTCGCCCCGCGGCGGCCTGCGCAACCTCGACGCCGTCTTCCCCGGCCGGCCACGTCAGCCACGCCGCAGCAGGGACGGCAAGGCGGTCACGCAGCTCGCGTACGCCCGCCGGGGCGAGATCACGCCCGAGATGGAGTACGTGGCCATCCGGGAGAACGTTTCGCCCGAGGTCGTGCGCGACGAGATCGCGGCGGGCCGGGCGGTGCTGCCGGCCAACGTCAACCACCCGGAGATCGAGCCGATGATCATCGGCAAGCGGTTCCTGGTGAAGGTCAACGCCAACATCGGCAACTCGGCCGTGACGTCCTCCATCGAGGAGGAGGTCGAGAAGATGACCTGGGCGACCCGCTGGGGCGCCGACACGGTCATGGACCTGTCCACCGGCCGCAACATCCACACCACGCGTGAGTGGGTGCTGCGCAACTCCCCCGTCCCCATCGGCACCGTGCCGCTCTACCAGGCCCTGGAGAAGGTCGACGGCCGCGCCGAGGAACTGACCTGGGAGATCTACAAGGACACGGTCATCGAGCAGGCCGAGCAGGGCGTGGACTACATGACGGTCCACGCGGGCGTGCGCCTGGCGTACGTGCCGCTGACGGCGAACCGCAAGACCGGCATCGTCTCCCGCGGTGGCTCGATCATGGCCGCCTGGTGCCTCGCGCACCACAAGGAGTCGTTCCTCTACGAGAACTTCGAGGAGCTCTGCGAGATCCTCGCCGCCTACGACGTCACGTACTCCCTCGGAGACGGTCTGCGGCCCGGTTCGATCGCGGACGCCAACGACGAGGCGCAGTTCGCGGAGTTGAGGACGCTCGGGGAACTCAACCGGATCGCCAAGCGTTTCAACGTACAGACCATGATCGAAGGCCCGGGCCACGTCCCGATGCACAAGATCAAGGAGAACATCGACCTTCAGCAGGAGATCTGCGATGAAGCTCCGTTCTATACGCTCGGCCCGCTGACCACGGACGTCGCCCCGGCGTACGACCACATCACCTCCGGCATCGGTGCCGCGATGATCGCCTGGTGGGGCACGGCCATGCTGTGCTACGTCACGCCCAAGGAGCACCTGGGCCTGCCGAACCGCGACGACGTCAAGACCGGCGTCATCACCTACAAGATCGCCGCCCACGCGGCCGACCTCGCCAAGGGGCATCCGGGCGCGCAGGAGTGGGACGACGCGCTGTCCGACGCCCGCTTCGAGTTCCGGTGGGAGGACCAGTTCAACCTGGCCCTCGACCCGGACACGGCACGGGAGTTCCACGACGAGACCCTGCCGGCGGAACCCGCCAAGACGGCCCACTTCTGCTCGATGTGCGGTCCGAAGTTCTGCAGCATGAAGATCTCGCAGGACATCCGCCGTGAACACGGCGGCAGCCGGAGTGAGATCGAGGAGGGCATGGCACAGAAGTCGAAGGAGTTCGCGGCGAGCGGGAACCGGGTGTACCTGCCGATCGCGGACTGATCCGGACTGCCGGCCGCGTAACGGAAACAGCACGGCGCACCCTGCCCGGCCCAAGATCCCTAAGGTTTCTGCCATGGATGGGATCGATGTGGTCAACGGCGTCGTGGGCGCTGTCCTCGGCATGTTGTTCGCCGTGCTGTTCCAGCAGCCGCTGCAGGACGCGTGGTACCGCCTGCGCAGACGCTCGACGAGCGCGATCCGCAGCATGGGCCGGCGGGACGAGTCGGCGCCCGCCTGGCGGGCGTTCTCCCTCGGCCCGCTCCAGACGTCCGCCCTCATCGTCGAGGGCGACGGAGAGTTGCCCATATCGCCTGAAACTGTCCATGTGCAGGTGCTCGACGAGGAGGTGACGCTGCCCGCGGACATGGCCGGCTGGCGGGACGAGATCGCCGAGGAGAGCGAGCGCCTGCAAGCCGAGGGACGCACTCCCCTGTGGAACGGCCCCCGGTACGCGGTCGAATCCCTCGACATCTCCCGTACGGCCCTGGAGGAGCGCCCCGAAGTCCACCTGCGACTGCGCCCGACCGACTACTACACCTTCCTCGCAGCACAGCAACTGGACCGCCGGCTCCCGGACGGTACGACGCCCAGATCGCGCTATCTGGACCCGGACGAGCCGCTCAAGGCCCCGGCGTTCCTGCAGTGCAGCCTGGGGGTCAACATCGCGGTCGTCACCGCGGACGACATGCTCGTGGTGACCCAGCGCAGCGACCGGGTCCGGATGGCACCGGGCGTCTGGAACTCCTCCGTCAACGAGGGCCTGTCACGCCACATCGACTCGTCGGGGAGGAACGCACCGGACCTGCACGCCGTGGCCCGCCGCGGCATGCGGGAGGAACTGTCCCTGGAGGCCCAGGAGTACACGCTCGAACTGCTGGCCTTCGTGCTGGACGTGGAGAGGAGGGGCTGGAGTGCGCACTTCTACGCCAGGTTGCGGGAGCTCAAGAGCACGGATCTGCAGGCGCGGATGAGCAGGGGCGTCGCCGACCGTTGGGAGCACCAGACCATCGACTTCGTCCCCTTCCGGCCGACGACGGTGGTCAGGTACCTGCTGCGCGACGACCGCGTCCACCGGTGGGCGCCGACGGCACCGGCGCTGTACCACCTCGCGCTGGTGCACGCCTTCAGCCGTCGCACGGTCGAACGGGTCGAGGCACAGATCCTCCGCCGCCTGTGAATCCACCCACCGCGTGGATCCGGTGCCGCCGCAGGGTGGGGCGGGGCCGGTGTCACAGGGTGAGTCCGGTGCCGCAGGGTGGGCCGGTGCCGGAGGTTGGATATGGCGCCGAAGGGTGTGGCCGGTGCCGGAGGTTGGATCCGGTGCAGCAGGGCCGGGTGTCCGGCTTGCGCTCCCTGTGCTGCTCCCCGCGGGGGAGCGCAAGCCGACGGGCGCCGCGAAAGGGCGCCGACGGCTACTCCGGCTGGTGTTCCGGTCCTCCGAAGTCCGGGCTGGTGTAGTCCGGGCTGGTGAAGCTCGGCCGCGAGCCGCGGCCGCCGTCGTCCGGGCTGGTGAAACCCGGACGGTCGTAGCCGAGGTGCGGCATGCGGCTGACCGGTGTGGACGGGGACGGGCGGTGCAGCGCTGCGGCCGCATCCGGGCCGGTGAGGGCCTCCCGCAGGAAGGGCAGGATGCCCCGCTCCAACAGGGCCTCACGCCAGTCCTCCCTGGCTCGGTCCACCTCCTGTTGCAGTTCGCCGTACGGACCGCTCTCGGCCGTCGGCTTGTTGCGCAGGGCGGTGAGCAGGAGTCCCACCGCGGCGACGAGGATCGCGACCGCGGTGACGGCGCCGAACACCCAGCCCGTGGTGAGCAGGGTCTGGGCGAACGCCTGCCCGGGGTCGAGCATCCGCAGGATGTAGCCGACGAGCAGGAAGATCGCCGCCGCGGTGCCGGCCAGGACAGGAGCGAGGACGGCGACGACGGCGACGGCGCCCGCGCCGGCGGTCTCGGCGACCTCGCCCATCGTGGCGGCGAGCCCCGTCGCGCCCGTGCCCGGCTCGGAGGAGCCGGACTCGCGGACGGACGGCGAGGCGGAGGGCGCCGGGTGGCGCAGCTCCTCGCGGACCTTGACGTAGTGCTGGTATTCGGTCGACGCGGCCGCCGTGATGAGCGCGGTGGCGTTGAGTGCCATGGTGCGCAGTTGCTCGGGGTTGAGCCGCTGTCCGACAGCGGCCAGTTCCGGACGGTGTGGTGCGGAGCGCAGCGCCTCATCGAGGATCCGCTCGTATTCCTGGCGGTCCTCGCTCAGCAGGTGCTGCGGAACGCTGTTCATGTGCATCCCCCGATGCTCCGTAGGGCTTGGGGCTCGGCATGCTGACGAGCCGTCGGGCAGAAACGGAGGGGAGCCTGCTACGGATAAGCCGATGGTAGAGCGGTGGAGGTGGGCGGTGACAGGGGGTTTACCGAAATTGGCCCCTCACCGGTCCGGTCCTGTGACAGGGAACGCCTGCCCGGTGAACGTTCACGTACCCAGGGGCAGTTGCTGGACCAGCAGCTTTCCGGCCATGGTCACGCCGCCGTCCATCGCGATGGCGAGACCGTCGGCGTAGACGTGCGGTCCCTCGATCACGGGGGCGCCGCTGTCCTCGTCGTCCTCGGAGCCCACCTCGCCCACCAGATACGGAATCGGGCTGTGGCCGTGAACGATACGGGTGCCCCCGTACGTATCGAGCAGGGAGCGCACGGCGTCCGCGCCGCCCTCGTCGCGGAAGGAGAACCGCTTGGTGAACTTGCGGAACAGGTCCCAGACCTCGTCCGCGTCGTTGCGCGTGAGCGTCTCGCGGACGGTGTCGTTGACCTCTTCGATGGAGCGGCCGTAGTCGAGGTAGGCGGTGGTGTCGGAGTGCACGAGCAGATGGCCGTCGACCTCCTCGACGGCGTCCAGGCGGGACATCCACTGCAGGTGGTGGTCCTGGAGGCGGTCCATGTCGGTCTTCTGGCCGCCGTTGAGCAGCCAGGCCGCCTGGAAGGTGGCTGTGCCGGCGCCGGAGTTGACGGGGGTGTCGCCGAACCGCTTGGCGCCGAGCAGCAGCAGCTCGTGGTTGCCCATGAGCGCTTTGCAGTAGCCGCCGGCCGCGGCGGCCTCGGCGGACAGCCGCATCACCAGGTCGATGACGCCGATGCCGTCCGGGCCGCGGTCGGTGAAGTCGCCGAGGAACCACAGCCGGGCGGTTCCCGCGCACCAGTTGCCCGCGGCGTCGAGCAGGCCCTTCTCCTGCAGGGCGGCCACCAGTTCGTCGAGGTAGCCGTGCACGTCGCCCACGACGTACAGCGGACCCTGCCCGGTGGTCTGCGGGACGGCGGCGGTCTCGGGGTCGACGGTCACCTGGACAGTGTCGCCCCGGTTGACGACGGGAAGGTCGCGCTGGGTCGGCGTGTAGCCCTCGGGGTAGGTCTCCTCGGGCGGCGGGGCGATCTCGCCGGGGTGGACGCTGTGGACGTACGGACCGGCCTCGTGGACGTACGCGGGCACCCGGAAGTCGCGCAACGTCGCCGTGCGCTCCACCTCGGGTCCCTGACCGGCCCCCTGAGTCATCGACCCCTCCACCATCGCGCCGCATCTGCACCGCATCGGACTGCCTGGTCGTAGCGGCCCGCCGGTGTCGTGGGCCCATCATAGGAATGCGGATCGCGCCATGTGATGACCCAGGGGTGGTGAATCAGAGCAAGAGTCCAGTTCACCGCGGCTTTCGCCCCGATTGAGCCGGGCTTTGACCACCGTGTGACCGTCCTCGCTTTCCTTCTCTTCGCGAGAACGATCCCTTCTCTCCGGGGGACCGGCCCCGTTTCTCCTCAGGAGCGCGATCTTCCCCTTACCGGGCGGCGGGCGTACCCGGGCCGGAACTATGCCCCTTCGGGGGACCGCGGCGGGCTGACCGTCGTGCGCGGCGGGCGTCGCTGCGAGGACGTGCGCACGATCAGCTCCGTCGGTATCACCTGCTCGACCGGATGGTCGGATTCCACGCCCTCGATGGCGTCGATGAGGAGCTGCACCACCGCCGTGCCGATGCGGCGCGGCTTCAGCGAGAGCGTGGTGATCGGCGGCTCGGTGTTGGCGTACACGGTGGACTCGCTGCAGCAGACCAGCAGCAGGTCGTCCGGTACGCGCAGCCCGTAGCGGCGGGCGGCGGCGAGCAGGTCGGTGCCGTTCGGGTCGAACAGGCCGTAGACCGCGTCGGGGCGGTCGGGCCGGGCGAGGAGGCGGTCGGCGGCGACGGCGCCCGCGCACGGATCGTGCGCCGGGTAGGCCTCGTACACCGGGTCCTGGCCGACCCGCTCGCACCAGCGCAGGTACGCGGTGGTCGACAGGTGGGTGTACGTGTCCGTGGTCGTGCCGGTCAGCAGGCCGATGCGGCGGGCGCCCGCGTCGGCCAGGTGGTCGAGGATGCCGAGGACGGCGGCCTCGTGGTCGTTGTCGACCCAGGCCGTGACCGGCAGCGAGCCGGCCGGGCGGCCGTCGGAGACGACGGGGAGGCCCTGCCGGACGAGCTCGCTGACGACCGGGTCCTGGTCGGAGGGGTCGATGACGACCGTGCCGTCCAGGGCGACGTTCGACCACACGTCGTGGCGGGAGGTCGCGGGCAGGATGACGAGGGCGTAGCCGCGGGCGAGCGCGGCGGAGGTGGCGGCGCGCGCCATCTCGGCGAAGTACGCGAACTCGGTGAAGGTGAAAGGTTCATCCCCGTACGTCGTCACGGTCAGGCCGATGAGTCCCGACTTGCCGGTACGGAGGGTCCGGGCGGCGGCCGAGGGTCGGTAGCCCAGTCGGTCGGCGACCTCGCGGACGTGGCGCCGGGTGGCGTCCGGGAGCCTGCCCTTGCCGTTGAGGGCATCGGAGACGGTCGTGATGGACACTCCGGCGGCGGCGGCCACGTCTCTGATACCCGCCCGACCCGGCCGACTGCCTCGACGTGAGGTTTCCGCGCGGCTCACCTGGTGCTTCCCTGCTGCTGTCATGGCGAGCCGATAGTAGGGCTCATACGGCGGGGTAGGGCGGACGCATATGCGCGCGTTGACAGGCACGTTTCTGCATGATCATTAAGCCTCAATTGCCGTGGAAACCAAGGGGGTTGAGCGCTCCCATGGCAGTACGTGGTGTGGCGGCCCGTGCGGGCCTGCCAAGTGGCCGAGGTTGCGAAGAGGTCTCAACTCACCTGCACGGGGGATGCGCGCCACGGCGTGCACCACCGGCGCGTAGATATATGTGCGGCGCGCCCCCGGATTCGTACGCCTTCGTACGGCGATGCCCGTGATGTTGCCGGGGCGCAGGAGGCCGGTGGGTGCCGCGCTGTCGTGGCTATACGCAGCGGCGCCGAATCCTCATAAGGTGAGGAGTATTGGATGTCGGCGGCGGTCATGGGCCGCCGGTCTTCGCGAGGAGGACTGCGGTGAGCGAGACGAGCCCCAAGCTGCGCGCCGAGCTGGAGGGTATCCCCACCTACAAGCCGGGCAAGCCGGCCGCGGCCGGTGGGCCGGTGGCCTACAAGCTGTCCTCCAACGAGAACCCCTACCCGCCCCTGCCGGGTGTGATGGAGACCGTGACGGCGGCGGCGTGCAACTTCAACCGCTACCCGGACATGGCCTGCACGGCGCTGATGAACGAGCTGTCCGAGCGGTTCGGCGTTCCGCTGTCCCACCTGGCCACCGGCACCGGGTCGGTCGGTGTCGCCCAGCAGCTCATCCAGGCCACCGCCGGTCCCGGCGACGAGGTGATCTACGCCTGGCGGTCCTTCGAGGCCTACCCGATCATCACGCAGATCAGCGGGGCCACGTCGGTGCAGGTGCCGCTGACCTCCGGGGACGTGCACGACTTGGACGCGATGGCCGAGGCGATCACCGACCGGACCCGGCTGATCTTCGTCTGCAACCCCAACAACCCGACCGGAACGGTGGTGCGCCGGGCGGAACTGGAGCGCTTCCTCGACCGGGTGCCGGGTGATGTTCTGGTGGTGCTCGACGAGGCGTACCGCGAGTTCATCCGCGATCCCGAGGTGCCGGACGGCGTCGAGCTCTACCGTGACCGGCCCAACGTCTGTGTCCTGCGGACCTTCTCCAAGGCGTACGGGCTGGCCGGGCTGCGGGTCGGGTTCGCCATCGCCCACGAGCCCGTGGCGGCGGCGCTGCGCAAGACGGCGGTGCCGTTCGGGGTGAGCCAGCTCGCGCAGGAGGCGGCGATCGCCTCGTTGCGGGCCGAGGACGAACTGTTCGGCCGGGTCGGCTCGCTGGTGTGCGAGCGCACGCGCGTGGTCGACGGGCTGCGGGCCCAGGGCTGGACGGTGCCCGAGACCCAGGCCAACTTCGTGTGGCTGCGGCTGGGGGAGCGCACGGTCGCGTTCGCCGAGGCGTGTGAGCAGGCGGGCGTGGTGATCCGGCCGTTCCCGGGTGAGGGTGTGCGGGTGACGGTCGGGGAGGCCGAGGGGAACGACATCTTCCTCAAGGTGGCGGAAGGGTTCCGCAAGGAGCTCTAGACCCTGAGCGGCAACGCGGTGCGAGCCGGTCGGCGCTAGTCGTCGGCCGGCTCGACGCGTATCGGGTCGCCTTCGCGCACGGTCGAGAGCAGGCGGAGGTCGCCGTCTACCCGGCCCAGGACATTGCACGGGCTGGCGAGCCGGCATTCGTCGCCCTGTGAGATCGGTGTGGGGCCGTAGGGGAGGGCGAGAGCATCGCCGTCCGTCCAGAAGGCGACCGTGCCGGGCTCCACGACCTCCCGGGCGTGTGTTTCACGTGAAACCGACACTCCTGTGTCGAAGTAGACCTCCTCACCCCAGAGGTGTGCGGTGGAGACGAGAGGCAGGGCCTTGGTGAGGGCCCGGGTGGTGGGGGTGTCGTCGAGGGCCGCGGTGAGGTGGCCCGCTGGCCAGGAGATCCGTATCCGTACGGGTGTCTGTGTCGTCTGCATGCCGGTGATTCAACAATATGTTGAAGTCTGCGCCAAGGGGTTGACGTCACAGGGGGACCCCCTCCCGGGCTCGAAAGTGCGTGCTGCATAATGGCTTGTGAATGTGAACGCTTTCACAAGCGTATGTAAGGAGCGGCGACGTGGACCTGGCTTTGGCGCCGGAGACCCTGGCGCGATGGCAGTTCGGCATCACCACCGTCTATCACTTTCTGTTCGTCCCCCTGACGATCTCGCTGGCCGCCCTCACGGCCGGGCTGCAGACCGCCTGGGTGCGGACGGAGAAGGAGAAGTACCTCCGGGCGACGAAGTTCTGGGGCAAGCTCTTCCTGATCAACATCGCGATGGGCGTGGTCACCGGCATCGTGCAGGAGTTCCAGTTCGGCATGAACTGGTCCGACTACTCGCGCTTCGTCGGTGACGTGTTCGGTGCGCCGCTCGCCTTCGAGGCCCTGATCGCCTTCTTCTTCGAGTCCACCTTCATCGGCCTGTGGATCTTCGGCTGGGACAAGCTGCCCAAGAAGATCCACCTGGCCTGCATCTGGATGGTCTCGATCGGCACGCTGCTGTCGGCGTACTTCATCCTCGCCGCGAACTCGTGGATGCAGCACCCGGTCGGCTACCGGATCAACGGGGAGAAGGGCCGGGCCGAGCTGACCGACTTCTGGCTGGTGCTGACCCAGAACACCACGCTCAACCAGGTCTTCCACAGCTTCTCCGCGGCCTTCCTGACGGGCGGCGCCTTCATGGTGGGGATCGCCGCCTTCCACCTGCTGCGCAAGAAGCACATCCCGGTGATGCGCACCTCGCTCCGGCTCGGCCTGGTCACCGTCGCCGTCGGCGGCCTGCTCACCGCGGTCAGCGGGGACACCCTGGGCAAGGTCATGTACGAGCAGCAGCCGATGAAGATGGCCGCTGCCGAGGCGCTGTGGGACGGCGAGAAGCCGGCGCCCTTCTCGGTGTTCGCCTACGGGGACGTCGACAAGGGCCACAACAAGGTCGCCCTGGAGATCCCCGGCCTGCTCTCCTTCCTGGCCCACAGCGACTTCGAGTCGTACGTGCCGGGCATCAACGACACCAACAAGGCGCTCCAGGAGAAGTTCGGTCCCGGCGACTACAAGCCCATCGTCCCCGTCGCCTACTGGGGCTTCCGCTGGATGATCGGCTTCGGCATGGCGTCGTTCTCGATCGGCCTGCTGGGGCTGTGGCTCACGCGGAAGAAGTTCCTGCTGCCGGCCGCTTGGCGGACCGGGGAGGACGAGGTGCCGCATCTGGTGCTGTTCCGGAACCCGCTCCGGCCGCGGCTCACGCGCCTCTACTGGCTGGTGGCGGTGTGGACGATGGCCTTCCCGCTGATCGCCAACTCCTGGGGCTGGATCTTCACCGAGATGGGCCGCCAGCCGTGGGTCGTCTACGGCCTGTTCCAGACGCGGGACGCGGTCTCCCCCGGTGTCTCCCAGGCCGAGGTCCTCACCTCGATGATCGTCTTCACCACGCTGTACGCGATCCTCGCCGTCGTCGAGGTCAAGCTGCTGGTCAAGTACGTCAAGGCGGGACCGCCCGAACTCACCGAGGCCGACCTCAACCCGCCCACGAAGATCGGCGGCGACTCCCGTGACGCCGACAAGCCGATGGCCTTCTCGTACTAGGCCGAGGGAGCTGCACAGTCATGGAACTGCACGACGTCTGGTTCGTCCTGATCGCCGTCCTGTGGACCGGCTACTTCTTCCTGGAGGGCTTCGACTTCGGGGTCGGTGTGCTCACGAAGCTGCTGGCCCGGAACCGGCCCGAGAAGCGGGTGCTGATCAACACCATCGGACCCGTCTGGGACGGCAACGAGGTGTGGCTGCTCTCGGCGGGCGGCGCGACCTTCGCCGCCTTCCCCGAGTGGTACGCCACGCTCTTCTCCGGCTTCTACCTGCCCCTGCTGGTCATCCTGGTCTGCCTCATCGTCCGGGGCGTGGCCTTCGAGTACCGGGCCAAGCGGCCCGAGGAGAACTGGCAGCGCAACTGGGAGACAGCGATCTTCTGGACCTCGCTGATCCCCGCGTTCCTGTGGGGTGTGGCCTTCGGCAACATCGTGCGGGGCGTGAAGATCGACCAGGACTTCAACTACGCCGGCGGCGTCCTGGACCTGCTCAACCCGTACGCCCTCCTGGGCGGCCTGGTCACGCTGGCGCTCTTCACCTTCCACGGGACGGTGTTCGTCGGGCTCAAGACCGTCGGGGAGATCCGGGAGCGGGCGCGGAAGCTGGCGCTGCGCGTCGGACTGGTCACCGCCCTGCTGGCCCTCGCCTTCCTGGGGTGGACGCAGTCCGACCGGGGTGACGGGGTGTCGCTCGTCGCGGCGGTCGCGGCCGTGGCGTCGCTCGTCATGGCGCTCGGCGCGGCACGGGTGGGTCGTGAAGGCTGGGCGTTCGCCTTCTCGGGGCTCACCATCGTGGCCACGGTGGCGGTGCTCTTCCTGACGCTGTTCCCGAACGTCATGCCGTCGTCGCTGAATCCCGACTGGAGCCTGACCGTCACCAACGCCTCGTCCAGCCCGTACACGCTGAAGATCATGACGTGGTGTGCGGCGATCGCCACACCGGTCGTGATGGTCTACCAGGGCTGGACGTACTGGGTGTTCCGCAAGCGGATCGGTACGCAGCACATCGCCGATCCGGTGCACTGAGGTGTGTTTCACGTGAAACCAATCGATCCGCGTCTGCTCCGGTACGCCCGTGCCACCCGAGGCTTCCTGGTGGCGGTCGTCGCCCTGGGAGCGATCGGGGCGGGGCTGGTCATCGCGCAGGCGATGCTCATCGCCGAGATCGTGGTCGGCGCGTTCCAGCACCGTATGAGGGTGTCCGAACTCGTCACTCCCCTGCTGCTGTTGGCCGTCGTCGCGGTCGGGCGGGCGCTGGTCGGCTGGCTCACCGAACTGGCCGCGCACCGGGCGAGTGCGGCGGTGAAGTCGGAGTTGCGGGGGCGGTTGCTGGAGCGGTCCGCTCGGCTGGGCCCGGGGTGGCTGAGCGGGCAGCGGACCGGTTCGCTGGTCGCCCTGGCCACCCGGGGCGTCGACGCCCTCGACGACTACTTCTCGCGGTACCTGCCACAGCTGGGTCTCGCGGTGGTGGTGCCGGTGGCGGTGCTGGCGCGGATCGTCACCGAGGACTGGGTCTCCGCGGCCATCATCGTGGGCACCCTGCCCCTGATCCCGGTCTTCATGGTGCTGATCGGCTGGGCCACCCAGGCCCGGATGGACCGTCAGTGGCGGCTGCTGTCGCGGCTGTCCGGGCACTTCCTGGACGTCGTCGCGGGGCTGCCGACGCTGAAGGTGTTCGGCCGTGCCAAGGCTCAGGCCGAGTCGATCCGGCGGATCACCGGCGAGTACCGGCGGGCGACCATGCGGACGCTGCGGATCGCCTTCATCTCCTCGTTCGCGCTGGAGCTGCTCGCGACGATCTCGGTGGCGCTGGTCGCCGTGACGATCGGCATGCGGCTGGTGCACGGCGAGATGGACCTGTACATCGGCCTGGTCATCCTGATCCTGGCGCCTGAGGCGTATCTGCCGCTGCGGCAGGTCGGGGCGCAGTACCACGCGGCGGCGGAGGGGCTCGCCGCGGCCGAGGAGATCTTCGCCGTCCTGGAGACGCCCGTTCCGGCGCGCGGTACCGAGGTCGTGCCGGAGGGGGCGCTGGCCTTCGAGGGCGTGACCGTCCGGTACCCGGGGCGGTCGGCGGACGCCGTCTCGGAGGTGTCCTTCACCGTCGAGCCCGGGGAAACGGTCGCGCTGGTCGGCCCGAGCGGGGCGGGCAAGTCGACGCTGCTGCACGTACTGCTCGGATTCGTGCCCGCGGCCGAGGGGCGGGTGCGGGTCGGGGGAGTCGACCTCGCCCAGGCCGATCTGGAGCAGTGGCGCTCCCGCGTCGCGTGGGTGCCGCAGCGGCCGCAGCTGTTCGCCGGGACGATCGCCGAGAACGTACGGCTGGCCCGGCCCGACGCCGACGACGAGGCCGTCCGGCGGGCGCTGCGGGACGCCGGGGCGCTGGAGTTCGTGGAGGCGCTGCCCGAGGGCGTCGGTACCCGGCTCGGCGAAGACGGGACCGGGCTGTCCGCCGGGCAGCGGCAGCGGCTCGCGCTGGCCCGGGCGTTCCTCGCGGACCGGCCCGTGCTGCTGCTCGACGAGCCCACGGCCGCGCTGGACGGGGCCACGGAGGCCGAGGTCGTGGCGGCCGTGCGGCGGCTGGCGGCCGGGCGGACAGTGCTGCTGGTGGTGCACCGGCCGGCGTTGCTGGGGGTGGCGGACCGGGTGGTGCGGTTGGCGGAGCGCGAGGGCGCTGCGGTGCCTGCGGAGTACGTGGTGCCCGCGGTGACCGTGGCGCCTGCCGCGATCCACGGTGCGCGTTCCGCCGACGCTGAGCTGCCCGAGTCCGCTGTGCCCTCCGCGTCTGCCCTGCCCTCCGCCCCTGCTGTGCCCTCTGAGCCTGCTGTGCCATCTCCGTCGGCCGGGTCCGGCGGCGGGCCCGCTTCCGGCGGTTTCCTCGCGCGCGTCCGTGCCATGTCCGGTGCCCGGCGCGGGCGGTTGGGACTCGCGCTGCTGCTGGGGAGCCTTGCGCTCGGGAGCGCCGTGGGGCTCATGGCCACCTCCGGGTGGCTGATCTCGCGGGCCTCGCAGCAGCCGCCCGTGCTGTACCTGATGGTGGCCGTGACGGCGACGCGGGCGTTCGGGATCGGACGGGCCGTGTTCCGGTACGCCGAGCGGCTGGTCTCGCACGACGCCGTACTGCGGATGCTGGCGGACACCCGGGTCGCGGTGTTCCGCAGGCTGGAGCGGCTGGCGCCCGCCGGACTGCGCGAGGCCCGCCGGGGCGATCTGCTCTCCCGGCTGGTCGCGGACGTGGACGCGCTGCAGGACTACTGGCTGCGGTGGCTGCTGCCGGCCGGGGCGGCCGTCGTCGTGTCGGCCGCGTCCGTCGGCTTCACGGCGTGGCTGCTGCCCGAGGCCGGGGCCGTGCTCGCGGCCGGGCTGCTGGCCGCAGGTGTGGGTGTGCCGCTGGTCACCGGTGCCGTCGCCCGGCGGGCCGAGCACCGGCTGGCCCCCGCGCGCGGGGTACTGGCGACGCGGGTGGCCGACCTGCTCACCGGCACGGCGGAGCTGACCGTCGCCGGTGCCCTGCCGGCGCGGACAGCCCAGGCGCGTGAGGCCGACGGGGTGCTCACCCGGATCGCCTCGCGCGCTGCCACCGCCACGGCCCTCGGCGACGGGCTCACCGCGCTGATCTCCGGGCTCACGGTCACGGCTGCCGCCCTGCTCGGCGCGCAGGCGGTCGTCGGCGGGCGGCTGGACGGCGTGACCATGGCCGTCGTCGTCCTCACCCCGCTTGCCGCCTTCGAGGCCGTGCTCGGGCTGCCGCTGGCCGTGCAGTACCGGCAGCGGGTGCGCCGCAGCGCGGAGCGGGTGTACGAGGTACTGGACGCCCCGGAGCCCGTGGGGGAGCCGGAGCGGCCCCGGCAGGCGCCCGCCTCGCCGTTCCCGCTCCAGGTCAGGGGGCTGACCGCGCGGCACGCGGGGCAGGAGCGGCACGCGCTCGCCGGCCTCGATCTGACCCTGGAGGAGGGCCGCCGGGTCGCGGTGGTCGGACCCTCCGGCTCCGGCAAGACGACGCTGGCGCAGGTGCTGCTGCGGTTCCTCGACGCCGAGGCGGGCTCCTACACGCTCGCGGGCGTGGACGCGTACGCCCTGCTCGGCGACGACGTCCGCGGGCTCGTCGGGCTGTGTGCGCAGGACGCGCACCTCTTCGACAGCTCGCTGCGCGAGAACCTGCTGCTCGCCCGGAAGGACGCCACCGAGGACGAACTGCGCGCCGCGCTGGGCCGGGCCAGGCTGCTGGAGTGGGCCGACAGCCTGCCCGACGGGCTCGACACGCTGGTCGGCGAGCACGGGGCGCGGCTGTCCGGGGGGCAGCGGCAGCGGCTGGCGCTGGCCCGCGCCCTGCTCGCCGACTTCCCCGTCCTGGTGCTGGACGAGCCCGCCGAGCACCTGGACCTGCCGACCGCCGACGCGCTCACCGCGGACCTGCTGGCCGCCACAAAGGGGCGTACGACGCTGCTCATCACGCACCGGCTGGCGGGCCTGGAAGCGGTGGACGAGGTGCTCGTGCTGGATCACGGACGGGTCGTGCAGCGCGGCCCGTACGCGGAGCTGGTGTCCGCGGACGGGCCGCTGCGGGACATGGCGGAGCGCGAGGCGGCGGCGGAGTCCCTCGTGGTAGCGCCCTGACGCGTACGGGACAGCCGGGGCCCGCCGCCAAGGCCACCGGCTGGTCCCGGCTGGTCCCGGTCGGGACCCGGCGCCGCGCTGATCCGTTCGGGGCAGCCGGTCCCCCAGCCGTACGACATGAACAGGACCGGGACCGCCGGACTGAGCGACGATCACTGACATGCGCTCACATCGCCGCTTGCGGCTGCTGGTTCCGGTCCTGCTGTGCGCGCTGGCGGTCCTCGGGGCCCGGCCCACGGCGGTGGAGAAGGAACCCGGGAGCGGCAGCGGCACGAGCGGCCTCAGCGCCGAGGTGGTGCGGCTGTACGAAGAGGCCGCGGTGGCGACCCAGCAGTACGAGGCCGGCCGCAAGGAGGCCGACGAGCAACGGGCCAGAGCCCAGCGGGCGGAGGAGCTCCTGGACGCCCAGCGGCGCCACATCGCCGATCTGCACGAGGACCTGGGGCGGATCGCCCGCGCCCAGTACCGCACCAGCGGTGGCCTGCCGGTGGCCGCGCAGATGATCCTGGCCGACAGTCCTGACGACCTGATGCGCGGTCAGCACGCCTTCTCGCAGGCGGATCTCGCCCTGAACAACGCGATCTCCAAGAACCGCCGGGCCGAGGCGCGCCTGGCGGCGGACGAGGCCAAGGCAGCGGCACAGTGGGAGGCGCTGGAGACGCGGAACACCCGACTCGCCGCTCTGAAGTCGGACATCGAGCAGAAGCTCGAAGCGGCACGTTCCCAGCTCCAGGGGCAGGCGGACGCCGCGGTCGCCGCCGGGGCCTGCCGCGGGGCCGTCCGGCTCGACCAGCCGGAGACGGGGTTCACCAGCGACTGGGTCGCGCCCGTCGAGACGTACGAGCTGTCCGCGTCCTACGGCAGCGGCGGTGCGCGGTGGGCGAGCCGGCACACCGGGCAGGACTTCGCGGTGCCGATCGGCACGCCAGTGCGGGCCGTGGGCGCCGGCCAGGTCGTGAGGGTGTCCTGCGGCGGCGCCTTCGGCATCGAGATCGTGCTCAGGCACGCGGGCGGCTACTACACGCAGTACGCCCATCTCGCGTCGGTCGCGGTCGACCAGGGCGAGCACGTCAGCCCCGGCCAGTGGATCGGCCAGTCGGGCAGCACGGGCAACTCCACGGGACCCCACCTGCACTTCGAGACCCGGGTCACTCCGGAGATGGGCTCGGCGGTGAACCCGGTGTCGTGGCTGGCGGCGCGAGGGGTGTCGCTCTGACCAGGGCGGACCGGCGGACCCTCGGCTAAGGCCGCTCGGGCAGCTCGGCCAGCAGCTCCTCGATCACGACCGCCACCCCGTCGTCGTTGTTCGCGACCGTACGCCCGGACGCGGCGGCGATCACGTCCGGGTGGGCGTTGCCCATCGCGTACGACCGGCCCGCCCAGGTGAGCATCTCGACGTCGTTGGGCATGTCGCCGAAGGCGACGACCTCCTCGTGCGAGATGCCGCGCTCGGCGCAGCACAGGGCGAGCGTGCTGGCCTTGGACACCGCGGGGCCGCTGATCTCCAGCAGGGCGCTGGGGCTGGAGCGGGTCACGTTGGCGCGGTCGCCGATGGCGAGCCGGGCCAGGGTGAGGAAGGCGTCGGGGTCGATCTCGGGGTGGTAGGCGAGGATCTTCAGCACCGGTTCCGCCGCCGCCGGGTGGTCCGCAGACAGCAGCTCCTCGGCCGGGGCGAGGCTGTCCGGTATCTCCATGTGCAGCTTCGGGTACGCCGGCTCCTGGTAGAAGCCGTACGTCTGCTCCACCGCGTACACCGTGCCGGGCGCTGCCTCGCGCAGCAGCCGTACGGCGTCCAGCGCGTTCTCCCGCGCCAGCTCCCGCACCTTCACGAACCGGTGGGCGCCGGGGCCGCCGTGCAGGTCGACCACGGCGGCGCCGTTGCCGCAGATCGCCAGGCCATGGCCGTGCACGTGGTCGCTGACGACGTCCATCCAGCGGGCCGGGCGGCCGGTGACGAAGAAGACCTCGATCCCCGCCTCCTCGGCGGCGGCCAGGGCGGCGACCGTGCGCGGGGACACCGACTTGTCGTCGCGCAGCAGGGTGCCGTCGAGGTCGGTGGCGATCAGCCGCGGCGGGAGGGTCCGGGCGGCGGTCTCGGGCTGTCGGGTCGCTGAGGTCACCCGGCCATTGTCCCGCATATGCCTGCACGGGCGTGCGGGACTCCGCACAAGTGAGTGGATACCGCCCTCACCAGGAGCCCCTCACCAGGAGCCCCCTCACCAGGAGCCCCCTTACCAAGAGCTGCTCACCGAGAGCTGCTCACCAGTAGCTCCCCACCGGACGGAAGCGTCAGCGCAGCTGCGCCGGCGCCTCCATGGCGATCCGCTCGAAGACCTTCTCGTCCGCCGCGAAGTCCGAGTCGGGGATCGGCCAGTGGATCACCAGCTCGGTGAAGCCCAGTTCCGCGTGCCGGCCGGCGAAGTCGACGAAGGCGTCCAGGGACTGCAGCGGGCCGCCGCGCTCCGGGGTGAATCCGGTGAGCAGGACCTTGTCGAGGTCGGTCATGTCCCGGCCGATCTCGGCGCAGATGTCGGCCAGCTTCTCCGCCTGTCCGCGAATGGCCTGAATCGACTGGTCAGGAGTGCCGTTCTCGTACAGCTTGGGGTCGCCGGTAGTCACCCACGCCTGTCCGTAGCGGGCGGCGAGCCGCATCCCGCGCGGCCCGGTCGCGGCCACCGCGAACGGCAGCCGGGGACGCTGCACACAGCCGGGGATGTTCCGCGCCTCGTGGGCCGAGTAGAAGTCGCCCTCGAAGGACACCGCGCTCTCGCTGAGCAGCCGGTCGAGCAGCGGGACGAACTCACCGAAGCGGTCGGCGCGCTCCCTCGGCGTCCACGGCTCCTGGCCGAGCGCGGTGGCGTCGAAGCCGGAGCCGCCCGCGCCGATACCGAGCGTGACGCGCCCGCCGGAGATGTCGTCCAGGGAGATCAGCTCCTTGGCGAGGGTCACCGGGTGCCGGAAGTTCGGCGAGGTCACCAGGGTGCCCAGCCGTAGCCGGTCGGTGACGGTCGCGGCGGCGGTGAGGGTCGGCACGGCGCCGAACCACGGGCCGTCCCGGAAGCTGCGCCAGGACAGGTGGTCGTAGGTGTACGCGGTGTGGAAGCCGAGCTGCTCGGCGCGCGTCCAGGTCGCACGGCCGCCTTCGTGCCAGCGGCGGTGGGGGAGGATCACGGTGCTCAGACGCAGACTCATGACGTCGAGCCTAAGGGACCCCTGTGGGACGCCCCTGTTTCACGTGAAACAGTCACCCTCGGTCACGGACGGTAGGTCAGCGAGGCTCGGGAAACCGCAGATACCCCGGCGGTACGGCCTGGGTCAGCCAGACCCCGTTCGCACTGACATGGAAGACGTGGCCGTCGCGGTGCATGGCCGCCGCGTCCACCTCCAGCACGACCGGCCTGCCGCGCCGGGCTCCCACGCGGGTCGCCGTCTCGCGGTCGGGTGAGAGGTGCACGGCATGCCGGTTCATCGGCCGGAGCCCCTCGGCCCGGATCGCGTCCAGAGCGCGGGCGACGGTGCCGTGGTAGAGGTCCGCGGGCGGGGTCGCGGGCGGCAGCCCGAGGTCGACCTCCACGCTGTGGCCCTGGCTGGCGCGGATCCGGGTGCCCTCGACGGCGAAGCGCCGCTTGTCGTTGGCGGCTACGACGTGGTCCAGTTCGTCGCGGGTGAAGCGGAAGCCGTGCGTGGCGGCTGCGGCGATCAGTGCGTCGATCTCGACCCAGCCGCCCTCGTCGAGCACCAGCCCGATCCGTTCCGGCTGGTGGCGGAGGTGCTTGGAAAGGTACTTCGACACCCTCACGGTGCGTCTCTCGTCCATGCGACCAGGGTGCGGGAGAGACGTGAATCACGCGATCGAGTTTCGATCCGCAGGTTTGATCCACAGCCAAGTGGTGTTATCCACAGGGGAATTGGCGATTCTGTGGACAACTGGCCTTCGTTTCCGCTGCCTTGAGCCGTCAGACCGGCGGTTTCACTCGCGCGATCCGCCGCAGGAGCCCCGGCGCGAACCGCGACAGTACCCGGGCGCCCCGGGCCTCCGGCGTCACCGGAACCACCGCCTCGTTGCGTGCCACGGCCCGCAGGATCGCCCTGGCCACCTTCTCCGGCGGGTAGTTGCGCAGCCCGTAGATACGGGCGACGCGCCGCTGGAGCCGCTTCTCCTCCTCGGCGTCGACCCCGGCGAAGTGCGCCGTGGAGGTGATGGCGGTGTTGACGAAGCCGGGGCAGACCGCCGTCACGCCGATCCCCTGTCCGGCGAGTTCCGCCCGCAGGCACTCGCTGAGCATCAGCACGGCCGCCTTGGAGGTGCTGTACGCGGGCAGCGCCCGGGACGGCTGATACGCCGCCGCTGAGGCCACGTTGACGATGTGGCCGCCCTGCCCCCGCTCGGCCATCCGCCGGCCGAAGAGCCGGCAGCCGTGGATCACGCCCCACAGGTTGATGTCGAGGACCTTCTTCCAGTCCTCCGGGGTGGTGTCGAAGAAGGAGCCGGACAGTCCGATCCCGGCGTTGTTCACGAGGACGTCGACCACGCCGTACTCGGCGCCGACCTTCGCGGCGAGGCGCTCCATGGCCTGCTCGTCGGAGACGTCGGCCGTCTCCGCCCAGGCCGCGGGCGCGCCCGCGAGACGGGAGGACTCGGCGGTGCGGGCCGCCGCCTCCGCGTTCCGGTCGACGGCGACCACGCGCGCGCCGGCCTCGGCGAAGGCGAGCGCCGTCGCCCGCCCGATGCCGCTGCCCGCCCCGGTGACCAGCACGAGCTGCCCGCCGAACCGCTCGGCGTGCCTGCCGCTCGCCGCCGGCCGGGGCCGGTCGTCCTCGACGGACGTCACGAACTCCGTGATCCAGGCGGCCAGCTGGTCGGGACGCGTACGGGGAATCCAGTGCCCCGCCTGGACCGTCCTCCTGGTCAGTTCCGGAACCCACTGCTCCAGGTCGTCGTGGAGCCGCTCCGACAGGAACCGGTCGCCCAGAGGCGTGACGAGCTGCACGGGGGCGTGGGCGTACGCGTCCGGGCGGGGGTCGCGCAGCCGGGGCCGTACGTTGTCGCGGTACAGCCAGGCACCGTGGGCGGCGTCCGAGGGCAGGGACGAGGTGGGGTAGTCGCCCCGGGGTACCTTCTCGACGCGCTCCAGGACCCTCGGCCACCGCTTGCCGAGCGGGCCGCGCCAGGCCAGCTCGGGCAGCACGGGCGTGTGCAGCAGATAGACGTACCAGGACTTGGCGCCCTGCCCGAGGAGCTGGGCGACCCGGCGCGGGGTGGGGCGCTTCAGGCGCCGGTCGCGCCAGTGGCCGAAGTGGTCGAGGGACGGCCCGGACACCGACGTGAAGGAGGCGACGCGGCCCTCGGCGCGTTCGACGGTGGTGAACTCCCAGCCCTGCACCGAGCCCCAGTCGTGCCCCACCAGGTGCACGGGCCGGTCCGGGCTCACCGCGTCCGCGACGGCCAGGAAGTCGTCCGTCAGCTTCTCCAGCGTGAACCCGCCCCGCAGCGGCCGCGGCGCCGTCGACCGGCCGTGGCCGCGGACGTCGTACGCCACCACGTGGAACCGGCCGGCGAGCCGCGCGGCGACCTCCGACCAGACCTCCTTGCTGTCGGGGTAGCCGTGCACCAGCACGACCGTCGGCCGGCCGGGATCGCCCAGCTCGGCCACGCACAGCTCGACTTCGCCGGTCCGCACCCTGCGCTCCCGCGCGCCCGTGAGCAACGTCATCCGGCGAATCTGGCAGTTGTTAGAGGGTTCGTCAATAGGAGCTCCCCGCTCGTGGTAACCCTCGAGAACCAGGCCCCCTAAGGGCCCGTACTACCTCAGGTTGACCCGAAGACAGACCTGCGGAGTGACGACCGCCACGTGCCTGGCCCCTACCTTCGAGGGGTGACTGTGATCGCGACCGAAAGCCTGAGCAAGCGGTTCCCCCGGGTGACCGCGCTTGACCGGCTCTCCGTGGACGTCGGGCCCGGTGTGACCGGACTCGTCGGAGCCAACGGGGCCGGCAAGTCCACACTGATCAAGATCCTGCTGGGTCTGTCCCCGGCCACCGAGGGCCGCGCCGAAGTGCTCGGCCTCGACGTCGCCACCAAGGGCGCCGACATCCGCGAGCGGGTCGGCTACATGCCCGAGCACGACTGCCTGCCGCCGGACGTCTCGGCCACCGAGTTCGTCGTCCACATGGCGCGCATGTCCGGCCTGCCGCCCACGGCCGCGCGCGAGCGCACCGCCGACACGCTGCGCCACGTCGGCCTGTACGAGGAGCGCTACCGCCCCATCGGCGGCTACTCGACCGGCATGAAGCAGCGCGTGAAGCTCGCGCAGGCCCTCGTCCACGACCCGCAGCTGGTCTTCCTCGACGAGCCGACCAACGGCCTCGACCCGGTCGGCCGCGACGAGATGCTCGGCCTGATCCGCCGCATCCACACCGACTTCGGCATCTCGGTCCTGGTCACCTCGCACCTCCTGGGCGAACTGGAGCGCACCTGCGACCACGTCGTCGTCATCGACGGCGGCAAGCTCCTGCGCTCCAGCTCCACCACGGACTTCACCCAGACCACCACGACCCTCGCGATCGAGGTCACCGACACCGACGAACACCCGGACGGCACCCGCGCGGTCCGCGAGGCGCTGCACGCGCGCGGGGTGAGCGTCGAGGACGGCAGCGGCCTGCCCGGCGCGGGCCACGTCCTGCTCCTGACCGCGCAGGGCGAGGAGACGTACGACCTGGTCAGGGACGTGATCGCCGACCTCGGGCTGGGCCTGGTGCGCATGGAGCAGCGCCGGCACCACATCTCCGAGGTCTTCACGACCAGTGACCAGCACGAGCAGCGGAAGGAGGCGGTCGGCCATGGCGGTTGAGCAGCCCCTGGCGACACAGTCGGGTGACCAGACCCGCATCCACAACATCGGCTACCGCAGCTACGACGGCCCCCGCCTGGGCCGCGCCTACGCCCGCCGCTCCCTGTACTCGCAGTCCCTGCGCGGCTCCTACGGCCTCGGCCGCTCGGTCAAGTCCAAGGTGCTGCCGATGCTGCTGTTCGTGGTGATGTGCGTGCCCGCGGCCATCATGGTCGCCGTCGCGGTCGCCACCAAGGCCAAGGAACTGCCCCTGGACTACACGCGCTACGCGATCGTCATGCAGGCGGTCATCAGCCTGTACGTCGCCTCGCAGGCTCCCCAGTCGGTCTCGCGCGACCTGCGCTTCAAGACCGTGCCCCTGTACTTCTCGCGGCCGATCGAGACCGCCGACTACGTCCGCGCCAAGTTCGCGGCGCTGGCCTCGGCGCTGTTCATCCTCACGGCCGCTCCCCTGCTCGTGCTCTACGTCGGCGCCCTGCTGGCCAAGCTCGACTTCGCCGACCAGACCAAGGGATTCGCACAGGGACTCGTCTCCGTGGCACTGCTCTCACTGCTCTTCGCCGGCATCGGCCTGGTCATCGCGTCCTTCACCCCGCGCCGCGGCTTCGGCATCGCGGCCGTCATCGCCGTGCTGACCATCACCTACGGCGCCGTCTCCACCCTCCAGGCCATCGCCGACGCTCAGGGCAGCGCCGACGCCGTGCCGTGGATCGGGCTGTTCTCGCCCATCACGATCGTCGACGGTGTGCAGTCGGCGTTCCTGGGCGCGACCTCCGCCTTCCCGGGCGGGGTGGGCCCGAGCACCGCCGAAGGCATCGTCTTCGTCCTCGTCGCCCTCGGCCTGATCGCGGCGAGCTACGGCCTCCTGATGCGCCGCTACAAGAAGGTGGGACTGTGACCACGCTCTCCATCGACCACGTCTCCCGCTGGTTCGGCAACGTGGTCGCCGTCAACGACATCACCATGACCATCGGCCCCGGCGTCACGGGCCTGCTCGGCCCCAACGGCGCCGGGAAGTCCACCCTCATCAACATGATGGGCGGCTTCCTGGCCCCCTCCACCGGCACGGTCACCCTCGACGGGCAGCCCGTCTGGCGCAACGAGAAGATCTACCAGCACATCGGCGTCGTCCCCGAGCGCGAGGCGATGTACGACTTCCTCACCGGCAAGGAGTTCGTCCTCGCCAACGCCGAGCTGCACGGCCTGGGCGCCAAGGCGGCCCAGAAGGCCCTGGCCACGGTCGAGATGGAGTACGCGCAGGACCGCAAGATCCAGACGTACTCCAAGGGCATGCGCCAGCGCGTGAAGATGGCGAGCGCCCTCGTCCACGACCCGTCGCTGCTGCTGCTCGACGAGCCCTTCAACGGCATGGACCCGCGCCAGCGCATGCAGCTGATGGACCTGCTGCGCCGCATGGGCGACGAGGGCCGCACGGTGCTGTTCTCGTCCCACATCCTCGAAGAGGTCGAGCAACTCGCCTGGCACATCGAGGTCGTCGTCGCCGGCCGGCACGCGGCCAGCGGCGACTTCCGCAAGATCCGCCGCCTGATGACCGACCGGCCGCACCGCTACCTGGTGCGCTCCAGCGACGACCGTGCCCTCGCGGCCGCGCTGATCGCCGACCCGTCGACGTCCGGCATCGAGGTCGACCACGCCGAGGGCGCGCTGCGCATCCAGGCCGTCGACTTCGGCCGCTTCACCGCGCTGCTGCCCAGGGTCGCCAGGGACCACGGCATCCGGCTGCTCACGGTCTCGCCGTCCGACGAGTCCCTCGAGTCCGTCTTCTCGTACCTGGTCGCGGCGTAGGAGGCCCTGATGTACGACCCCACAGTCGCCCGGCTCACCTACCGGGCCCTGCTCGGCCGGCGCCGGGCCCTCATTCTCGGCGCGCTGCCGCTGCTGCTCATCGTGATCGCCGTGGCCGTACGCGCCCTCGCCGGAGCGGACGACCAGACGGCGTCCGACCTGCTCGGCGGCCTCGCCCTGGCCACGATGGTGCCGATCATCGGCGTCATCGCCGGCACCGGCGCCATCGGCCCGGAGATCGACGACGGCTCGGTGGTGTACCTGCTGTCCAAGCCGATCAAGCGGCCGACCATCATCTTCACCAAGCTGATCGTCGCCATCGCGGTGACCATGGTGTTCTCCGCGGTGCCGACACTCATCGCCGGCTTCATCCTCAACGGCAACGGCCAGCAGATCGCCGTGGCCTACACGGTGGCTGCCCTCGTCGCGTCCATCGCGTATGCGGCCCTGTTCCTGCTGCTCGGCACGGTCTCCCGGCACGCCGTGGTGTTCGGCCTCGTCTACGCGCTGGTCTGGGAGGCCCTGTTCGGCTCCCTGGTGCCGGGCGCGCGCACGCTGAGCGTCCAGCAGTGGTCGCTGGCCGTGGCCCAGAAGGTGTCCGGCGGGGACCTGGTGACCTCGGACGTGGGCCTGACCACGGCCACGGTCCTGCTGGTCGCGGTCACGGTCCTGGCCACCTGGTACGCCGGTCAGAAGCTGCGCTCGCTCACGCTGGCCGGCGAGGAGTGACGTGCCCCGGCCTTGACAGAGGCTTCACCTCTGTCAGGGCACACTGGGCAAACGGGATGTAGGGAACCGCACGGGAGTTGGACGGCCGGGGAGGACACGCATGGCGGGCGAAAGGGCTCAGTACGACGACCGCGGGCAGCCGGGATCCGGGCCCGGTGCCGACGCCTGGGACGACCTCGGCCTGGACGAGGACTTCATACGCTCCGCCGAGGCCACCGAGCCGTCCGCCCGGGCCCGGATGCTCGCCGAGCGCTGGCGCCGCGAGGAGCCGGAACCGCAGCCCTGGCGCTCGGACGAGCCGCCCGCGGGCTGGTTCTTCAGCAAGGCCCGCAGGCGCAGGTGGCGCAGGCGCAAGTAGGCCACCGGTCCGGCCCCGCCGCCGATTTATTCGGTGGCGTCCAATTCGCCCGGCAGGCAGAGTAGTTCTCGTCACCGCCGGGCTCACTCGAGCCGGCGCCACGCTCTGGGAGAGGAGCCGGACGATGTCCATGCACGGCAGTACGTCCAGCTCCCCGCAGGGCAGCCCGCGGCGGGTTCCGGAGTAGCCGTTACCTCTCCGTAGAACCCGCCCCGCACGGGGAGCTGCCCGGGGCGGCCGCTTCGAGCACGCGAGTCGCACCTCGCGTGAGGCCGCCCACCCGGAGGATTGGCCGAGTGGTAAGGCACTGGCTTGCGCTGTGCTTGATCAAAAGCGAGTCATGGTCGGGCTGAAAAGCCCGCGCACGTTCGATCCGTGCATCCTCCGCCACACCCGCGACACGCACGCTCAGCCCAGCAACCGCTCCAGCACGACCGCGATCCCGTCCTCCTCGTTGGAGGACGTCACCTCGTCGGCCACGGCCTTCAGTTCCTCGTGGGCGTCCGCCATGGCGACGCCGTAGGAGGCCCAGGCGAACATCGGTATGTCGTTGGGCATGTCGCCGAAGGCGATCGTGTCCGCCGCCTTCACCTTGAGCCGGCGGGCCGCCAGGGACAGGCCCGTCGCCTTGGACAGGCCCAGCGGCAGGAGCTCGACGATGCCCTCGCCCGCCATGACGACCGTGACGAAACCGCCGGCGGTGCGCGTGGCCACCTCGCACAGCTCGTCGTCGCTCAGCGTCGGGTGCTGGATGTACAGCTTGTTCAGGGGCGCGGCCCACAGGTCCGACGCGTCCGTGAAGGGAGTCGCGGGCAGGTTGCCGTGCGCCGCGTAGCCCGGGCCCACCAGCACCTCGCCGTCCAGGCCGTCGCGGCTCGCCGCCAGGTACAGCGGACCGACCTCCGCCTCGATCTTGGCCAGCGCCACCCCGGCGAGCTGCCGGTCCAGCGTGACCGACGTCAGCAGGCGGCGCGCGCCGACGTCGTACACCTGCGCGCCCTGGCCGCAGACGGCCAGCCCCTGGTAGCCGAGGTCGTCGAGGATGTGCCGGGTCCAGGGGACGGCGCGGCCTGTGACGACGATGTGCGCGGCGCCCGCCGCCGTGGCGGCGGCGAGCGCGTCACGGGTGCGCCGCGAGACCGACTCGTCGGAGCGCAGGAGCGTTCCGTCGAGGTCGGTGGCGACGAGTCGGTAGGGGAAACCGGCGCTCACTTGGCGACCGGCTCCAGCACCTCACGCCCGCCCAGGTACGGACGCAGCACCTCGGGCACGCGCACCGAGCCGTCGGGCTGCTGGTGGTTCTCCAGGATCGCCACGATCGTGCGCGGGACGGCGCACAGCGTGCCGTTGAGCGTGGCCAGCGGGCGGACCTGCTTGCCCTCACGGACGCGGATCGACAGGCGGCGGGACTGGAACTCGGTGCAGTCCGAGGTCGAGGTCAGCTCGCGGTACTTGCCCTGGGTCGGGATCCACGCCTCGCAGTCGAACTTGCGGGCGGCCGAGGAGCCGAGGTCGGCGGATGCCACGTCGATGACCCGGAACGGCAGCTCCAGCGAGGTCAGCCACTGCTTCTCCCACTCCAGCAGCCGCTGGTGCTCGGCCTGCGAGTCCTCCGGCGTGACGTAGGAGAACATCTCGACCTTGTCGAACTGGTGCACGCGGAAGATGCCCCGCGTGTCCTTGCCGTGCGAGCCGGCCTCGCGGCGGAAGCAGGGCGAGAAGCCCGCGTAGCGCAGCGGGAGGCGGTCGGCGTCGAGGATCTCGTCCATGTGGTACGCCGCGAGCGCGACCTCGGAGGTGCCGACGAGGTAGAGGTCGTCGGCCGGGAGGTGGTAGACGTCCTGGGCGGCCTGGCCGAGGAAGCCCGTGCCCGCCATGGACTGGGGGCGGACCAGGGCCGGGGTCAGCATCGGCGTGAAGCCGGCCGCCGTGGCCTGGGCCATCGCCGCGTTCACCAGGGCGAGCTCCAGCAGGGCGCCCACCCCCGTGAGGAAGTAGAAGCGCGAGCCGGAGACCTTGGCGCCGCGCTCCACGTCGATCGCGCCGAGCAGCTGGCCGAGCTCCAGGTGGTCCTTGGGCTCGAAGCCCTCGCCGGCGAAGTCGCGGATCGTGCCGTGCGTCTCCAGCGTGACGAAGTCCTCCTCGCCGCCCACGGGCACGTCCGGGTGGACGAGGTTGCCGAGCTTCTGGAGCAGCTCCTGGGTCTCGGCGGCGGCCGCGTCGCGTTCCGCGTCGGCGGCCTTGACGTCGGCGGCGAGCTGGCTCGCCTTCTTCAGCAGCTCGGCCTTCTCGTCCCCGGACGCCTTGGGGATCAGCTTGCCGAGCGCCTTCTGCTCGGCGCGCAGCTCGTCGAAGCGGACGCCGGACGACCTGCGCCGCTCGTCGGCAGACAGGAGGGAGTCGACGAGCGCGACGTCCTCTCCACGGGCGCGCTGCGACGCGCGCACACGGTCGGGGTCCTCACGGAGCAGGCGAAGGTCAATCACGCGCTCAAGGCTACCGGTGCGGGATGACCGCCCACGACTCACTATTCCGAGCGTGCCTTACGTACCGTTATGGGGGAATTGCACTCAGTGTCAATAAAGAGGGCGCCTTTCCCTGGAACGAGGCATCCGGGCGGCGTGGCATTGACCCGAATCCCTTGCAGGGAAGGGGACTTGGGCTTGGGTTGTCCACAGGGATCCACATCCGCCGAAGAGTTATCCACAGGCTGTGTGGAAGATCTGTGGACTTCGGAATTGATCACTCCGGAAGGCGTGGTCATCCCTGAGAATTCCCGCCGCAAACCACCTTTACCCTCACTTTCGAGTGGAAACGGGTCACCCTAAAGAGTTACGCAAGGGAAAACGGTGGACGAAGGGTGACCTGCCTGCTGATGGACGCATCAGGGGGCTGTAGGGCGATTTGTCGACTGACTCACGCTTCGTTGTCGACTTGTCCCCAGGTCGAGAAGCGGACCTGTGGATAACTTCTGTGGATAACGACTATCAGCAGGTACGACCGGCCTAGAACCGGCCGTCCTGGCACCGCGCGACCCAGTCCGAGGCCGCGAGGAACTCCTCGTCCGACGTCCCCGGCCGCGGCGCCCGCACCTCCCCCGGCTGCAAGTCGGCACGGGGATACGAGCCGAGGTAGCGCACCTGGAGGCAGATCCGCTTCAGGCCCATCAGGGCTTCCGCCACCCGGCGGTCGGAGATGTGGCCCTCGGCGTCGATGCAGAAGCAGTAGTTGCCGATGCCCGCGCCGGTGGGCCGGGACTGGAGCAGCATCAGGTTGATACCCCGGGTGGCGAACTCGCCCAGCAGGTCGCGCAGGCCGCCGGGGTGGTCATCGCGCTGCCACAGCACGACCGAGGTCTTGTCCGCGCCGGTCGGGGCGGCGGGCCGGGCGGGCCGGCCGACCAGCACGAACCGCGTCTGGGCGTTCTCCGCGTCGTGGATCCCGGTCTCCAGGGCCTCCAGCCCGTAGCGGGCGGCGGCGAACTCCCCGGCGAAGGCGGCGTCGTACTGGCCCTCCTGGACCAGCCGGGCGGCGTCCGCGTTCGAGGCGGCCGACTCCCAGTGCGCGTCCGGGAGGTGCTTCTTCAGCCAGTTGCGGACCTGCGGCTGGGCGGCCGGGTGCGCGGAGACGGTCTTGATGTCCGACAGCTTCGTGCCCGGACGGACGAGCAGCGCGAAGGTGATGGACAGCAGCACCTCGCGGTAGATCATCAGCGGCGCGCCGGCGACCAGCTCGTCGAGGGTGGTGGTGATGCCGCCCTCGACGGAGTTCTCGATCGGCACGAACGCGGCCTCGGCCTCGCCGGCGCGTACCGCGTCGAGCGCGGACTGGACGGACACGTACGGGATGAGTTCGCGGGTGGCGGCCTCGGGAAGCGTGCGCAGGGCGACTTCGGTGAAGGTGCCCTCGGGGCCGAGATACGCATAGCTCGCTGGCATGACCTCACCCTAATGGGACCGCGGAAGCGCTATCCCCCAAAGCCCGCCCAGAGACGGACTCTCATCCCTCCAGCAACTTCTGCCCCACGTACTCGCCCTCCGCGGCCCCGCCGGGCACCGCGAACAGCCCGCTCGACTCGTGGCGGATGAACGCGGACAGGGCGTCGCCCCGGTCGAGCTTGCGCTGCACCGGCACGAAGCCGCGCAGCGGATCGGCCTGCCAGCAGATGAAGAGCAGGCCCGCGTCGGGCACCCCGTCGGCGTCGATGCCGTCGTGGAAGGAGAACGGGCGGCGGAGCATCGCGGCGCCGCCGTTCTGGTCCGGCCGGGTGATGCGGGCGTGGGCGTTGATCGGGACGACGAGGTTGCCCTTGGCGTCCGTCTTCTCCAGGTCCATCGCGGTCGTCTCGGTGCCGCCGGACAGTGCCGCCCCGTCGGACTTGCGGCGCCCGATGACGTCCTCCTGCGCCTTGACGGAGAGCTTCTCCCAGTCGTCGAGGAGCATGCGGATCCGGCGGACGACGGCGTAGGAGCCGTTCGCCATCCAGGCCGGTTCGCCCTGCTCCGGCACGAAGATCCGCTGGTCGAAGTCGGGCTCGCTCGGCTTCGGGTTGCGGGTGCCGTCGATCTGGCCCATGAGGTTGCGGGCCGTCATGGGGTGGGCGGTGGCGCCCGGGGAGCGGTTGAAGCCGTTCATCTGCCACCGCACCTTGGCGGCCCGGCCCGCGTCCTTCTGGACGGCGCGCAGGGCGTGGAAGGCGACCAGGGCGTCGTTGGCGCCGATCTGCACCCACAGGTCGCCGTTGCTGCGGTTCTTGTCCAGGTGGTCGGAGGAGAACTCGGGCAGCGGGTCGAGGGCGACCGGGCGCTGCTTCTCCAGGCCGGTCCGGGAGAAGAAGCTGTGGCCGAAGCCGAAGGTGATCGTCAGCGACGAGGGCCCCGCGTCCCGGGCGACGTCGGTGTCGTCGTGGGCGCTCGGCTCGCCCGCCATCAGCCGCCGGGCCGTCTCCGACCAGCGGCGGAGCAGGGCGGCGGCTTCCTTGCGGCCGGCGCCCGGGGCCAGGTCGAAGGCGACGAGGTGGCCGCGGGCCTGGAGGCCCTCGGTGATGCCGGGCTGATGTTTCCCGTGAAACATCGCCCGGTCCGTGCCGAGCGAGGTGAGCGGAGCGGCGGCTTCGGAGGGAGCGGCGGCGTATCCCACGGCCGCGCCGGCGGTGCCGAGCACGAGCCCGGTGGCGCCGGCGGTGCCGAGCAGCCGCCGTCGTGAGATGCCCTGGGAGGAGGCCGTCTCGTTCTCCCCCGGGACGGTGTCGGGGGTACGGGCCTGCGGAATGGACTGGTCAGGCATGGTCGTTCAGCCGATCTGCGCGTTCTTGGAAACGGTCACCTCGTCGATGTCGGAGGTCCGCACGGTCACGTCGACCTCCCAGTCGCCGGCCATGGGGATCTGCACTCCGTTCGCCGACCAGTGTCCGGTGGTGATGTGGTCGGGGACGACGGGCAGGGGCCCGATGTCCTTGGCTTTGAGGGTGAACTCGACCTTCACCTCGGGGATGTCGAAGGCGCGTCCGTTGGGCCGCTCCACGTAGACGTGCAGCTCGTTGCCGCCCACGCGCGCGGGGTCGAGGTCGACCGTGACGATGCCCTTGCCGTCCTTGCCGCCGGTGTCGAACGGCATGTTCAGGGTGAGCGCCCCGGAGGCGCCCGCGTCGGTGGAGGCGGAGGACGAGGTGGCCGCCTTGGCCTCCTGCTCCGTACGTCCCGGCTCGGTCTGCGTCAGCACCGTGGTGACGGCGAGCAGGACGACGGCGATGCCGGCCTCGGCCAGCACGGAGCGGCGCAGGCCGGAGCGGCCGGGGTCGGCGTCCCGCAGCCGCTTCTGCCGGGCGGCGTCCCGAGCGGCCCGCTGCCGGGCGAGCTGGGCGGCGCGTTCGGCGTCGGCGGGCTCGGCGGGGGGCTTGTCGGCAGCGGGTTCCTCGGCGGCGGGCGCGGCAGGGGACTCCCCGGCAGCAGGCCCGTCATCGGCGCGCTCGGCGGCGGACTCGCCGGCAGCGTGCTCCTCGGCGGCGTCGGTCCCGGCGTCCGTGTCACCGGAGGCACCCACCCCGGCCCGCACCTTTTCCCGCTCCGCCGGCACCGCCTCCGTCAGCCGTCCCGTCCACCGGCGTGAGATCCACGCGACCCCGACGAGGACGACGACGAGGGCGATCTTGGCCAGGAGGAGCTGGCCGTAGCGGGTGTCGGTGAAGGCCGACCAGGAGCCGAGCTGGCGCCAGGACTGGTACGCCCCGGTCGCGATCAGCGCGAGCACGCTGCCGAAGGCGACACGGGAGAAGCGGCGTACGGCGGACGCTTCGACGGGCGCGTCGGCGGGTGCCCGGTACAGGGCGGTCAGCAGCGCGCCGAGCCCGCCGAGCCACGCGGCGACGGCCAGCAGGTGCACGACGTCGACCGGCATGGCGATGCCCGCCTGGAGCCCGACCGAGGCGTGCTCGGACATAGCCCAGCTCGCGGCGAGCCCGGCGGCCACGACGACGCCGCCGATGGCGAGGCCGAAGGTCAGGTCCCGCTTCTCGCGGGGGTCGTCACGCTTGTCGTACGACCCGAACAGCACGGCGATGAACAGCGCGGCGGCGGCGAGCAGCAGCAGCCGGGAGACCAGGGCCGCGCCGGTCTTGGTCTGCAGCACCTGCCCGAGCAGGGACAGGTCGAAGACGTCGGCGACCTTCCCGGAGCCGGTGAAGGAGCCGCGCAGGAGCAGCAGGGCGAGGGTCGCGGCGGTCAGCGCGAGCCACCCGGAGACGACGAACCGCTGCACCGGCCGCACCCCGGAACCGCGGGGCCAGCAGGCGAGCACGAAGGCGGCGCCGCCGACCATCACGATGAACCCGGCGTAGGACACGTACCGCCCGAAGCCGTACAGCCAGCCGACGACGCCGTCGTCGGTCCCCTGCCCGGAGACCGTCACGGACGTCTTGGAGGGCGCGCCGATGGAGAAGGTGTAGGCGCCGGAGACGGGATGGCTGTCCGCCGACACGACCTGGTAGGCCACCGTGTAGGTGCCGTCGGACAGGCCGGACCGCAGGCGCACGGCGTACGTCGTGCCGCTGACGTCGGACGGCTTGCCCAGGTCGACGCGCTTGCCCTCGGGGTCGAGCACGCGCAGCGAGTCGTCGGACATCGCGACCTGCTCGGAGAAGGTGAGCGTGATCCGGGCCGGGGCCTTGTCGACCACCGCCCCCTGCGCGGGGTCGCTGCCCGTCACCGCGGCGTGCGCGGAGGCCGGGCCGGCTCCGGCGAGGAGTGCGCAGGCCGCGGCCAGGAGCAGCAGCACCAGAGTCCGGACGCGGGGGGCGATGGTCTGCGTCACAGTGGTCCCTCCCTCAGTGTCCGGTCTTCGGGGTGTAGGTCGCCGGCTTCACCGGCATCTCGACCTTGACGGGGGCGGAGCGGGCGAAGCGCAGCTCGACCGAGACGGTCTGGCCCTCCTTCGGCTTGCGCTTCAGCTGCTCGAACATCAGGTGGTCGCCGCCGCTCTTCAGCACCAGCCGGCCGTGGGCGGGGATCTCCAGGCTCTTGACCTCCTGCATGGCTCCGCCGGTGGTCTCGTGCACGGTGACCTGCCCGGCGATGTCGCTGGTGACCGAGGTCAGCTCGTCGGCGGCACCGCCCTTGTTGGTGACGGTGAGGAAGCCGGCCGCCATCTCGGCGGAGACCGGCTGCGGCATGTAGGCGGCGCCGACGGAGAGTTCCGCCTTGCCGCCCGGGCCGCCGTCTTCGCCCGAGTCGGAGCCGCCGCAGCCCGTCAGGGCCAGCGCCCCGGCTATGACGAGTGCCGCGGGGCCGAGTCGCCGCCTCACGGGTTCTCCCCCTTGACGATCTGGGGGAGGTCCTTGGTGTAGTCCTGGACGGTGGCGTCCTCGCCGTAGAGCACATAGCCGCCGTCGGTCTTCGGCGAGAACGCGATGACCTGAGTGCCGTGCTCGGAGACGATCTTGCCGTTCTTGTCCTTGTGCGGCGGATCGATGGAGATGCCGAGGGTGCGGGCACCGGCCTGGATGGTCGCGAAGTCGCCGGTGAGGCCGACGAACTGCGCGTCGATGCCCTTGAGCCACTTGCCGAGCTCGGCCGGCGTGTCGCGCCGGGGGTCGGTGGTGACGAACACCACGCGCAGGTCGTCCTGCTCGGCCTTGGGCAGCTGCTTCTTGGCGACGGCGATGTTGTTCATCGTCAGCGGGCAGACGTCGGGGCAGTGGGTGTAGCCGAAGTAGATCAGCGTGGGCTTGCCCTCGGTCTCCTTGCGGAGGTCGTACTTCTTGCCCTGCGTGTCGGTGAGGACCAGGTCCGGCTTCTCGAAGGGCTTGTCGAGGACGGTGGCGGCCTTGTCGGAGCCGGCCTCCTCCGACACCACGGCGACGGGCTTGTTGCTGTCGTCGCCGCTGCCGCAGGCGGTCAGGGTCAGGGAGGCGGCGGCGAGCAGAGCGGCCGCGGCGAAGGTCTTGGTGCGCATAGAAAAATGTCCCAGATGTCGGTGACCCGGCGCGCACCGGGGCGCCCCGCCGGGGGCGGGGATCCGGCGCGCGCCGTGCAACGGAAGCGGCTCAGGCGTTGGTGCGCCGACGCCCGGCGAGCACGCCGTAGGCGACACCGGCCGCGCCGACCACGATGCCGACGATGCCCAGGACGCGGGCGGTGGTGTCGGTGTTGTCGGACGAGGCGGAGTCGGAGGCGGCGGTGTCGGCGGAGGCCTTGTCGGCCGACCCGGTGCCGGAGTCGTCGCCGGCCGCGCTGTCGTGGTGCCCGTCCTCGGAGGCGGCGGACAGCTCCAGCACCGGGGCCGGGTTGTCGGGCTCCTCCTGACCCTTCTGCGGCACCTCGATCCAGCGGACGACCTCCTTGTTGGAGTACGTCTGGAGGGCCTTGAACACCAGCTGGTCGGTGTCCTCGGGCAGGGTGCCGATGGAGACCGGGAACTTCTCGAAGTAGCCGGGCTCGATGCCCTTGCCGTCGGCGGTCCAGGTGACCTTGGTGACGGCCTCGGAGATCTTCTCGCCGTGCATCTCCAGCGGCTTGTCCAGCTTGGACTTGGTGACCTCGATCTTCCAGCCCGGCATCGGCTCCGGCATGACGGAGGCGAGCGGGTGGTCGGTCGGGAAGCTGACCTCGAGCTTCGTGGTCGAGGCGTTGTCGCGCTCGTTGGGGACCTTGAAGTCCACGACCGCGTAGCCGCCCTTCGCGGCCGTGCCCTCGGGCTGCACGGTGACGTGCGCGAACGCGGGCGCGGACAGGGCGAGGACGGTGACACCGGCGGCGGCACCGGCCGCGGCGATACGGGAAACCTTCATGGAAGGGGCACTCCGCTGTGAGTCGATTGGGAAGGATCGGAGGGATGCGCGCACGCGCGCGTGCCGCGCGACGGCGGCCCCTCCTCGGCGGAGTGGTGGTCGCGTCGCGTCAGGCGGCGAGGGCGAGTGCGCAAACCGCGACGGCGGGCGGACCGCGCCGGATCACCGTGTGCTGGAGCGCGTCGGTGCGCGGCATGCCGAGCGCGGGCCGCACGGCGTGCGCGGTGCGCCGAGGGGTCTCCGGCGTTCCCGGGAGACCGGCGCGCAGGGCCCGCGCCAGCGCGAGTGCGGCCCGCAGGGAGCGTACGAGCGCCCCCTCGGCGACGCCCTGCGCCGACAGTTCGGTGAGGCGCAGCAGGGCCAGGTCGCCGTGACGCAGCAGCCAGCCGGCGGCGATCGCCGCGAGGACGTGACCGAGCAGCATCGGCAGGGACGGCCACAGTGAGCCCGACGCGGCGTCCTGATGCGTCATGTGCGCGTCCGGAGCGGGCTGGAGCCGGGCGTCGGTGAGGATCCGGTGGGCCTGCGCCGGGCTGATCGCCGCCGCCGTCGTGCCGCACAGGAGCCGCGCGGCCTGCTGCACCAGCGCGGCGTCGCTCACGCCCGGCTGCACCGAGGAGGTGGCGGCGGCCGAACCGTGCTGGCCCAGGCCGAACAGTGTGTGCAGCACCGTCTGGCCGACCGTGAGCAGCACCGCGATCCCCGGCAGCGAGCGCACGCGCCCGGCGAGCGGGGCCGCCACCGCGGCCACTCCGAGGAACCCGGCGCCCAGCGTCCACAGCGGGATACCGTCGCAGGAGGCGAGCGCGTGACCTGCCCCGGCCAGCACGACGCAGACCGCGGCGAACACCGCGGCCCGCAGAATCCGGAGCGTGTGTCCGGAGCGCGTCGCGCGCGCGTGGGGGGCAGTCATGGCGGGCTCATCATCGCACTGGCCCCCGAGGCCTCGTGCGGCAGGTCCGCAAGATGCCGTACGACCGGAACGTCACCCTCTGGCCCCAGGCGCCCCCCTGATGCGCCGATGTCCGCGCCCCCGTATGCGTCGATGTCCGCCCCCACATACACCGATCAGGACCAGCGCGCATCCGCCGTTTGGGCGGCCTCACGTCAACTTCACGCTTACATGCGGGGACTGAGGGCAATACGTAACGGTATGTCGAGCCGCGGCCAGGAGGCTGGAGCATGAGCATCTGGTGGTCACTCCATCTGCGGCGCGAAGCTGCGAGCGTGCCGCTCGCCCGGCGCCTTCTCATCGGCACGATGGAGACCGCGGGCGTCGACCCGGACATCTCCTACGACCTCTCCGTCGCCCTCAGCGAGGCCTGCGCGAACGCCGTGGAGCACGGCGGGGACACGGGGCGTGGCCCGGGCTCGGAGGCGTACCGGGTCACCGCGTACCTCGACGGCGAGAAGTGCCGGATCGAGGTCGCCGACGCGGGTCCGGGGTTCCCCGCGGCCTCCGCCGGCCGGTCCCGCCCGCAGATCCGCACCGCGCACGCCGACGCGGAGCACGGCAGAGGGCTGTGCCTCATCGAGGAGCTCGCCGACCATGTCCACATCGGCAACAAGCCGGGCCGGGGCGGAGCCGTGGTGAGCTTCGACAAGGTCCTGAAGTGGCGCGAGGACGCCCCGCTGGTGGCGGTCTGAGGTTCCGCTGGCGGCGCCCAGGGCCTGAGGCCCACCGGCAGGTCTTCACCGGTGGGGCGGTCTTCACCGGTGGGGCGGTGTTTCACGTGAAACACCGCCCGTGCCCCTCCGCCCTACAGCGCGCCCCAGTCCAGGGTCGTCCGCGCCAGCCCCGCCACGTCCGCCAGCAGCGCCAGCCGCGCCGCACGGACCGCGGGGTCGGGGTCCATCACCAGGACCTCGTCGAAGAACGCGCCGATCGCCTCGACCAGCGGGGCGGAGACCTCCACCAGCGCGTCGAGGTCGTCCTCGCGGCCGTGCAGGGCCTGGCGTACGGCTTCCGCGCTCTCGGCGAGACGCAGCTCGGCGGGCGCGGTCAGCAGGGACCGGTCGGCATCGCCGGAGGACTCTTCCTCGGGCAGGATGCGCACCACCCTCTGCAGCGCCGCGGTGAGCGCCTCGAACGCCTCGCTGCCGATGTGCCGCTCCAACGCGGCCAGCGTGCGATCGCCCTGGGCGGGCCGGTCCGCCCGCACCAGGACGGCCTGGACCAGCCGGTGCTCGTGCCCGGCGTCCGTGAGCTGCTGCTCGTAGCGCCGGGTGATCAGCTCGGCGGCCTCGGCGACCCGCTCGAAGGGCACCTCGACGCCCTGCGCGGCGTACCGTACGGCCGCCGCGCGCAGCCCGTCGCTCACCCGGACGTCCGCCACGGCGGGCACGTTCCGCAACACGTTGAGCAGTCCGATCGCGGCCCGCCGCACCCCGTACGGATCGGAGCTCCCGGTCGGCGCGGCCCCGATCACGAACATGCCCGTCACCAGGTCGAACCGGTCGGCGAGCGACAGCACGGCACCCGCGTCACCGGCGGGCAGGGCACCGCCGGCGGAGCGCGGCAGCTCCATCTCGGCCAGGGCCCGGGCGACTTCGGCGGACTCGCCGGCCCGGCGGGCGTACTCCTCGGCCATCACCCCGGCCAGTCCGGAGAACTCGATCACCATCTGCGAGGCCAGGTCGAACTTCGCCAGCGCACCGGCGCGGCGCACGACCTCCACCGCCTCCTCGGGCAGCCCGGCCCGCCCGGCCAGGTTCAGGGCGAGGGCGGCGATGCGGTCGGCGCGGTCGGCGACCGTGCCGAGCCGGTCCTCGAAGGTCAGCTTGTCCAGCCGCCGCCGGAACTCCTCCGGCGCCACCTTCAGGTCCGCCCGCCAGAAGAACGCGGCGTCCTCGTAACGGGCCCGCAGCACGGCCTCGTTGCCCGCCCGCACCACGTCGTCGTCGCACAGGGCGTTGGCGAACGTGACGAAGTGCGGCATGAGGCGCTCGCCGTCGAGCACGGGCAGATAGCGCTGGTGCTTGCGCATCACGGTGGTCAGGACGCTCGCGGGCAGTTCGAGGTAGCGCTCGTCGAACGACCCGCGCACGGCGTAGGGGAACTCCAGGATGTCGGTGATCTCGTCGATCAGCCCGGCCTGGTCCTCCACGTCGATCCGCCCGCCGACCTCGGCCGCCGCCTCCAGGGCCCCGCGGACCACCGCCCCGCGCCGGGCCTCCCGGTCGAGCAGGATGCCGTGCATGTGCAGGAAGTGCGGGTAGCCCTCGGCGGAGGTGACCCGGACCTCCGGGTAGGGCGCCTGGCGCTGGACCCGGGTGGTGTCGCCGGCGGAGAGCGAGGAGACCACCACGGGCAGGGGAGTACGGCCCAGCAGCGCGAGCAGCCAGCGCACGGGGCGCGAGAACGACAGCCCCGGATCGCTCCACCGCATGTTCCGCCCGGCCCGCAGCCCGGACACCACCTCGGCCAGCAGCTCGCTGAGCACCTCGACGGCCGGCCGCCCCGACTCGTGCCGGGTGAGCGCCACGTACTCGGTCCCGTTGACCTCGACGATCCGCACGTCGGCCGGTTCGGCGCCTTGACTGCGGGCGAAGCCCAGCAGCGCGGGCGTGGGCGCGCCGTCCTTGAAGGCGGCGGCGACCTTGGGGCCGCGCACGGTCCGCACGGTGTCCCGCTCACGCGGCTGCACCCCCTCGACCGTGATGACGATCCGGCGCGGGGTGGCCATCACGGTGATCGCGCCGTGCCCCAGCCGGGTCGCGGCCAGCTTGGCGGTGACCGACTCGCGCACGGCCTCGGTGGTGGCGGGGACGTCGGCGTACGGCAGTTCCTCCACGCCGATCTCGAACAGCAGCGTCTCGACGCCGGGCACCTTGGGCAGCGCGGCCCGCTCGGCCGGGGCCGGGGCGGCCGCGACCCCGAGCGGGTGCTCCAGCGCGGCCCGCCGCCGCTCCCACAGCTTCGCCGACTCGTGCGTCAGCCCGCGCATCAGCGAGAACGCCTTGGCCCGCTCGGTGGTGCTGATCGCGCCGCGCGCGTCGAGCACGTTGAAGGTGTGGCTGCACTTGAGGACGTACGTGTACGCCGGGACCGGCAGCTCCAGGTCGAGCAGGCGCCGCGCCTCGGCCGCGTACGACTCGAACAGCCGGTGGTTGGTGTCGATGTCGGCGTCGTCGAGGTAGTAGCGGCTCATCTCGTACTCGTTCTGCCCGAACACCTCGCCGTAGGTGATGCCCGGCGCGTACAGGATGTCCTTGAAGTGCGACACGCCCTGGAGGTTCATCAGGATGCGTTCGAGACCGTAGGTGATCTCCACCGACACCGGGTCCAGGGCGACGCCGCCGACCTGCTGGAAGTAGGTGAACTGGGTGATCTCCATGCCGTCCAGCCAGACCTCCCAGCCCAGCCCCCAGGCGCCGAGCGCGGGTGAGGCCCAGTTGTCCTCGACGAACCGCACGTCGTGCGCGTTCAGGTCGACGCCGAGCGCCCGCAGGCTGCCGAGGTACAGCTCCTGCGGGTTGCCCGGGTCCGGCTTGAGGATGACCTGGAACTGGGTGTGGGTCTGGAGCCGGTTGGGGTTCTCGCCGTAGCGCGAGTCGTCCGGCCGCACGCTCGGTTCGACGTAGGCGACGCTCCACGGCTCGGGGCCGAGCACCCGCAGCGCCGTGGCCGGGTTGGCCGTACCGGCTCCGACCTCGGTGTTCAACGGCTGCGTGATCATGCAGCCGTTGTCGCTCCAGTACCTCTGCAGGGTGAGGATGGCGTCCTGCATGGTCAGTGCCGTCTGAGCGTTCTTCATGGTGATCGCGCCTGTTCCCCGAGTCGGCCCGGCAAGGTCGGTCATGATCTCACACGTCAACTACGGCTGACCTGCTGTTTCTTGACCGGCCCGACCGGAGGGCGCGCCCCCGCCCCCGAAACTCAGCCCTGGACGGACGCCATCCAGGCCTCGACCTCGTCCGAACGCCGCGGCAGCGCAGCACTCAGGTTCCGGTTGCCGTCCTCGGTGACCAGGATGTCGTCCTCGATCCGCACACCGATGCCGCGGTACTCCTCCGGGACCGTCAGGTCGTCGGCCTGGAAGTACAGGCCCGGCTCCACGGTCAGGCACATCCCCGGCTCCAGCACGCCGTCCACGTACGTCTCGGTCCGCGCGGCGGCGCAGTCGTGGACGTCCATGCCCAGCATGTGACCCGTGCCGTGCAGCGTCCACCGCCGCTGCAGCCCCAGCTCCAGCACCCGCTCGACCGGGCCCTCGACGAGCCCCCACTCCACGAGCCTCTCGGCGAGCACCCGCTGCGCGGCGTCGTGGAAGTCCCGGTACTTGGCCCCGGGCTGCACCGCCGCGATGCCGGCCTCCTGGGCCTCGTACACGGCGTCGTAGATCTTCCTCTGGATCTCGCTGAAGCGGCCGCTGATCGGCAGCGTGCGCGTCACATCGGCCGTGTAGTACGTGTGCGTCTCCACACCCGCGTCGAGCAGCAGCAGGTCGCCCGGCCGCACGGGCCCGTCGTTGCGCACCCAGTGCAGCGTGCAGGCGTGCGGTCCGGCCGCGGCGATCGTGCCGTAGCCGACGTCGTTGCCCTCCACGCGCGCGCGGAGGAAGAACGTGCCCTCGATGTACCGCTCGGAGGTCGCTTGAGCCTTGTCGAGGACCTTCACGACGTCCTCGAAGCCGCGCACGGTCGAGTCGACCGCCTTCTGCAGCTCGCCGATCTCGAAGTCGTCCTTGACCAGCCGCGCCTCGGAGAGGAAGACCCGCAGCTCCTCGTCGCGCTCGGCGGTGACCTTGTCGGTCAGCGCGGCCTCGATGCCGGCGTCGTAGCCGCGCACGACGCGCACCGGCCCGGTGGCCTCGCGCAGCGCCCCGGGCAGCTCGCGCACGTCGGAGGCGGGGATGCCGTACAGCTGCTCGGCCTCGGTGAGGGAGTGCCGGCGGCCGACCCACAGCTCGCCCTGGCCGTCCAGCCAGAACTCGCCGTTCTCGCGGTCGGAGCGCGGCAGGAGGTAGATCGTGGCCTCGTGGCCGTCGTCCTTGGGCTCCAGGACGAGGACGCCGTCCTCGGTCTGGTTGCCGGTGAGGTAGGCGTACTCGACGGAGGCCCGGAAGGGGTACTCGGTGTCGTTCGAGCGGGTCTTGAGGTTGCCCGCGGGGATCACCAGGCGCTCGCCCGGGAAGCGCGCGGACAGCGCGGCCCGGCGGGCGGCGGTCTCGGCGGCCTGGGGGATGGGCTGGAGGTCGCGCAGCTCGGTGTCGGCCCAGCCGCTCTTCATGTTCTCGGCCAGTTCGTCGGACACGCCGGGGTACAGTCCGTTCTTCCGCTGCTTGATCGGCTCTTCGCTCTCGTCCGGGGTCGCCGGTGTGAGCTCCTCCGCCACGGTCATCCTCCTCGATACGGCACTGGACCACCGTCCACTCTACGGCGGCGTGGAAGGGGGCCCGGGCCGATGACGAGGACCGTTACTCGAAGCGGGCCGCCAGCAGCACGACGTCCTCCGCGCCGTCCGCCGCGTCCAGCCCGTCCGGCAGCACGCTGCGCAGGACGTGGTCGGCGATCGCGCCGGGGTCGCGGCGCAGCGCCCGGGGCACTCCGGCCGCCGCCGCGTGCAGCCGCGCGAAGGCCCGGTCGGTGGCCTCGCCGGTGCGGTGCAGCAGCCCGTCGGTGTACAGCAGGACCGTCTCCCCGGGCTCGGCGAGGATCTCCACGCTGGGCGCCTCCCAGCAGGCGAGCATGCCCAGCGGGGCGGAGACCGACGTCTCCACGAACTCCGTGCGGCGTTCTCCGATCAGCAGGGGCGGGCTGTGCCCGGCACCGGCCAGCGTGATCTTGCGGGCGGCCGGTTCGCAGTAGCCGAACAGGGCGGTGGCCGAGCGGGCCGGCTCGGTCAGCCGCAGCAGCAGCTCCAGGTCGGACAGGACCGCCACCGGGTCCTCCCCCTCCATCACGGCGTACGCGCGCAGGGACGCCCGCAGCCGTCCCATCGCGGCGACCGCGCTGGGCCCCGCCCCGGTGACCGATCCGACGGCGAGGCCGAGGGCGGCGTCGGGCAGCGGCAGCGCGTCGTACCAGTCGCCGCCGCCGCGCGGGCCGGTGCGGTGCAGGGCGGCGAGCTGCACACCGGCCACCCGCGGCAGCCGGGAGGGCAGCAGCTCGTCCGACATGGTCGCCATGGACGTGCGCGTGCGCTCCAGCTCCAGGAGCCGGGCCAGGTGCTCGGCGGCGTACCGGGCGTACAGGCCGGCGAGGTGGCGCGGCCGCTCGCCGGGTTCGGCGGGTTCGTCGTAGAGCCAGACGGCGGCGCCGAGGCGGCCGGCGGTGTCGGTGGACAGGGGGAGGGTGTAGCTGGCGGCGTAGCCGAGCCGGGCCGCGACCTCGCGGTGGCGGGGGTCGAGCCCCTCCTCGGCGAACAGGTCGGGGTCGGCGATCCCGCCCTCGCCGCCCGGGAGGCCTTCGAGGATCCGGCCGTAGGAGAGGGCGCTGCGCGGCACCGTCTCGATGTGGCCGAGGTCGGCGCGGGCCAGGCCCAGGCCGATGGTGGTGTCCGGGCCGAGGCCGTCGCCCGGTTCGAGGACGACGAGACCGCGCCGGGCGCCGACCAGCGCGGCGCCGGCCCGCAGCAGTTCCTGGAGTGCCTCGTCGAGCGCGGCCGTGCGGGCCAGGCGTTCGGTCAGCTCGTGAAGGGTGGTGAGGTCGGAGACCCAGCCGGCGAGACGGTCCTGGAGAACCGCGCCGGGCGGGGCCGGTGGGTTTGCGGGGGCGGCCGGGGCGGTACCCGCGACGGGCGCGACAGTGTGTGCGGGAGCCGGAACCGTTGAATCGATTCCAGCCACTTTCGGAGGGTGCGGGGCGTTCATGGCGTCCGGCCTTCCGACCGGCGCGTACTGCTCCAAAGCATCGCAAACCCCCATGTCATTCTGCGCCGCTAGCAGTGTCTCCACATGTACACGCACTCGTGAGGAGATGTCCAGCATTGTCCTGCTGGGATTCCTGGTGTCCGTGAGGCCCGAGGGGACAACTCTCCTTCTTCTTACGGAAATGCAAAGTTGGCTTAAAACTGCCGCAGGTGACGGCTTATTGCGGTCGACTGGGCTTGCTCGACGGAGCGTCACAGCGGTCGTGATGGGTACGTACTCGGTGAAGGCCAGGGGTGGTTGGGAACCACCCGGAACCTGGTGACGGAACCGGGCGTCCTATCCACCGACGACCGTGCCCCATCCTCCCGTGGCGGAGGCGGAGAGAAATACGCGCGACGGCAAACGCCATACTTCGCCACCCCTACGCCACGCCCGTGCTTTTGATACACGCAGTATGGGCGGGACGGCCGCGGAGGCAGCCCTTGCTCGACCCATAGGGGTTCCCCTTGCTCACGGCAGGGGTGTGATGCGCCAACAGGTACGCACAGTGAAGTGATCGACACATGTTGTGATGTGGACCACGGTGTTGCCAGGCGTGCAACGGAAAGGACGAGCGCTCATGCGCGAGATCCCTGGAAGGCGACGCAGGCTCCTGTTCCAGCGCAGTGACGGGAGGCCTGAGCCGGTCGGCGCGGCCCTGACCTACGCGACGGAATGGCAGTGGCCCGTACTCCCGGGCGTGGCGGCGGACCCGCAGGGGCGCTCCCGCTGCAGCTGCCCCGACCCCGACTGCACGGTGCCCGGCGCGCACCCCTTCGACCCCGGCCTCCTCGCGGCCACCACCGACGAGCGCATGGTCCGCTGGTGGTGGAGCAACCGGCCGACGGCGCCGATCATCCTGGCCACCGGCGGCAAGGCCCCCTGCGCGGTCTCCCTGCCGGCCCTGCCGGCCGCCCGCGCCCTCGAAGCGCTCGACCGCTCGGGCATGCGGCTCGGCCCGGTCGTCGCCTCGCCCACGCGCTGGGCGATCCTCGTGAAGCCGTACTCCATGGAGCAGCTCGGCGAGCTGCTCTACGCCAAGGACTTCGTCCCCGGCTCCCTCCGCTTCCACGGCGAGGGCGGCTACCTGGCGCTGCCGCCGTCCGGGACGGGCCAGGGCGAGATCCGCTGGGAGCGGGCGCCGCTGCCCGGCTCCGCCTCGCCGTGGGTGCCCGACGTCGAGGCCGTGGTGGACGCCGTGGTCGAGGCCCTCACTCGTACGGGTGTGAGCGCGCCCGAGTTCTAGGACCCTCGGGCGCGCCGAGCCCCGCGCCCGCCCCGGCGCGTTATGTTCCGGGGCCATGCCGCGTCATGCCCGGGGGCGCGCCCGGGACCCCCGAAAGGCCCGACTCCTCGCCCTCACGGGCGTCGTGGCGGCGTGCGCGGTCGCACTGCCGCTGGCGGTGGCGTCGGCGGGGTCCGTGCCATCGGAGGGGTCGAAGAAATCCACGGGATCCGCGGGATCCGTGAGTTCCGTGGGCGGCGCCGAGGCACGTACCACCTCCCCCTCCGGCGCCGTACGTCGTCACCCTCCGGCCGCTGACGGCGAGGAACCCTCCGTCGTGGCCGCCGAGGTGCGCTGCGGGCCCGAACTCTCCTCCCCCGAGGGCATCGAGGCGCAGACCTGTGTGGTGACGCAGGGCGCGGTCACCTGGGCGCGGACCTACTACCGCAACGCGACCGGCGAGGCGCTGGACGCCGTACTGAGCCTGATGGGGCCCGAGGACCGGACCGTGCGGACGACGTGCGCGGTGGGGGCCGGGGACGAGCCGGGCGCGTGCGAGACGCCCCGGGAGCCCACGCGGGGGGACCTGGCGGCCTACACGGCGGTCGCGGAGTTCGCCCGGCGGGGCGGACGAGGGCCGCTGCTGCTGCGCTCGGGGAGCAACTCGCCCGTCTGGACGGTCAGTTGACGAGCGGCTGCGCTGGGTGAGACCGAGCGCGCATGGAAAGACCCGGTTGCTGGCGACGGGGGATGCACCAGCAACCGGGCTACAGGAACGGTAACAAGAGATCGGCGGTTCGCAAATTCGATCTCGCCTTTCCAGTCACCGACTGGCTTGTCCCTGCCGGGAGTTGTGAACCACCAGGCACAGGAATCCGGTCCGGCCGGTGGATCGGCCGGACCGGATCCCGCGGCGAGCCGTCAGCTGAGGGTGACCTGCCGGTTGGTGAGGCCGCCGCGCGCCCGGCGCTCCTCCGCCGTGAGCGGCGCGTCCGTCGCCAGGGCGGCGGCGAGGCGCTCGGCGAACTCCGCCGCCGGCTTCTCCACGTCCTCGGCCGAGACGCCGCTGGGCAGGTCCCACACCGGCACCGTGAGTCCGTGAGCGCGGAAGGAGCCGACCAGGCGCGTGCCCTCGCCGAGGCTGGAGCGGCCCGCGGCGTGCAGCCGCGCGAGAGCGTCCAGAAGCTGCTCCTCGGGGTGCGGCATGACCCACCGCAGGTGGTTCTTCTCCGGCGTCTCGCACCAGTACGCGGCGTCCACGCCCTGGAGCTTGACCGTCGGGATGGCCGCGGCGTTGGCGCGCTCCAGGGAGGCGGTCACCTCCGGCGTGGCGTTCTCCGCATCCGGGACCCAGAACTCGAAGCCGCTGTGCACTTCTGGCTCGAAGGCGCCCTCCGGGTCGAGCAGGTCCTGCAGCCGCGGGCTCTCGGCCGGGGCGCGGCGGCCCTGCACGGGCGTGCCCGGCTGGGCTTCGAGGGCGCGCTGGAGGGTGTCGGCGAGGTCGCGGCTGATGTCGCCCGACGCGGTGTCGTTCTGCAGGCCGAGCAGGACCGAGCCGTCGTCGCGGCGCAGGGCGGGCCAGGCCATCGGCAGGACCGTGGCCAGCGTGACCGCGGGGACGCCGTCCGGCAGGCCGTCCTTGAGGGTCAGCTCGACCGTGGCCGCGGGCACCAGCTCGCGCAGGGCCACCCAGTCGCACTCGCCGGGCAGGCCCTCGAAGGGGCGGTGCACCAGCTCGGTCGCGGCGTGGGAGGCGGCCCGGCCGTGACAGGCCTTGTAGCGGCGGCCGCTGCCGCAGGGGCAGGGCTCGCGGGCACCGACGACCGGAACGGCTCCGTCAGCGCCTGCGGCGCGGGCCCCGGCCGTGGTCTGCGGGCGCTTGGCCTTCGTCTGGGGTCGCTTCTTGGCCATCGGTGGGTCTCCCGGTTGCGGCTCGTCTCGTACGGTCGCGAGCCTAGCCGTTCGTGCCCCGGGCGACGGGATCCTGTGGACAACCCCGGGTCCGTCGTCCGTCGTCCTGTGGACAACCCCGGGTCCCCCGTCCTGTGGACAACCTCGGGCCCGTCGCGGCGTACCGCGCCTCAGTCCATGTCGTCGAAGGCGTCCGCGAAGTCGAGTCCGGGTATCTGGGAGACCGCCGGGGCGGCGACGCGCGTCGCGAAGTCGTCACGGCGGTGGCCGGCGTCCGGGTCGTACACGTCGTCGTGGACGACGACCCAGACCGTGACCTCGCCGCGGATGTCGTCCCGGACGCCCCAGTCGTCGGCGAGCGCCGTGATGATGTTCAGTCCGCGGCCGCCGTGTGCCGTCACCGACGGGGTCGCCGGGGCGGGGCGGGTCGGGCCGCCGCCGTCCGTGACCTCGACGATGAGCCGGCCGGTCGGGTCCACGCGCCACGCGGCACGGACGTCGCCGTCGCCGGACAGGGCGTCGCCCAGGGGCCGGCCGTGTTTGCACGCGTTGCTCAAGAGTTCGGAAAGGATCAGTACGGCGTCGTCGATGACCGATTCCGCTACGCCACCCCTGCGCAACTGTGCACGCATACGGTGTCTCGCTTCCCCCACGCCCGCAGGGCCATGGGGTACGGCCATGCTCGACGACGTGGGCACCTCCTGTGCCACCACCAACGCCACCCCCGAGACCTCCTTCGCCCCACGCCACGGTGTGGATGCCCCATTGGCCTGTACCGGAAACCGGCCGATCCGTCTCCGGTGACGCATTCACCGCGACCGGACACGGACCGAACGCGCCGGAGCACTCCCTGTGATCGTGTGGCTGGATTTCATCGGTGTGGCCGAGATCGGAGGATCCCGTCTGGCGGGGACGCGGGTCAAGGGGTGTGCATGGGTCTGGTGGGACTTGTGTGGTGCCGATCCGGCGTGGAGGATCAGCGGCCGAGCTGGTCGAGCACCGCGCGCGGGCGGTTGGTGATGATGGCGTCGACGCCCAGGCCGACGCACAGCTCCACGTCTTCGGGCTCGTTCACCGTCCACACGTGCACCTGGTGGCCGGCCCGCTTCAGGCGCGTGACGCAGGCCGGATGATTGCGCACGATGCGGAGGGAGGGACCCGCGATCGGCACCCCCACGGGCAGCCGTCCGTCCCGCAGGCGGGGCGTGACGAACTGCGTCAGATAGACCGTCGGCAGCGTGGGCGAGGCGGCCCGCACGCGGTGCAGCGAACGCGCCGAGAAGCTCATGACCCGCACCGGCGACTCCTCGGCCGAGGCCGGCGCGTCGAGGCCGAACCGCTTCAGCAGGACCAGCAGCCGCTCCTCGACCTGCCCCGCCCAGCGGGTGGGGTGCTTGGTCTCGATGGCCAGTTCCACCCGGCGCCCGGCGTCGGCGACCAGCTCCAGCAGCCGCTCCAGGGTGAGGACGGAGGTCGCCTCGCGGTCCTCCGGGCGGTGCTCCCAGTCGGGCTCCTCGTCGCGCCCCTTCCATGCCTCGCGGGTCTTCCAGGAGCCGAAGTCCAGGGCGGCGAGGTCGGCGAGCTCCAGCGCGGAGACCGCGCCGCGGCCGTTGGACGTACGGTTGATCCGGCGGTCGTGCACGCACACCAGGTGGCCGTCGGCGGTCAGGCGCACATCGCATTCGAGGGCGTCCGCGCCGTCCTCGATCGCCTTGGTGTACGCGGCCAGGGTGTGCTCCGGGGCGTCCTCGGAGGCCCCGCGGTGGGCGACGACTTGAATCACATGCTGCCGTGCGTGGGTCACCGCGTCATGGTGCCACCGTGTGCGGGTACGCGTCCGGTCGGACGGGCCCGACGGCTTCGCAGGTCCGGACGGAGGCATTGGGATTGCATCCTTTTCGCCAGTAATGACCTATATAAAGAATGGCCCCGGACCCACAGCCACCGCTTATGGTGCTCTGACGGCCCGTGGGAAAAGCTGACGGCATACAAAGGGACAAGCACAGCAGTGTCGCGCCGGACCCGTCGACCGGCGCGAGCAGCGGTACCCAGTGCGACCCAGGAAACAGCCGTGGATCGAGGAGAGAAGCTGTGAGCACCGAGAACGAGGGCACCGCGGTACCCCCCGCCCCGTCCGCACCCCCCGTGCCGGTGGACGCTCCCGCTGCTCCGGCGCCCCAGGGCCAGGCCCCGCAGGGGCCGTACGGGCAGGACCCCCAGGAACAGCCCGGCCACGGGCAGGGCGCTCCCGGTGACGCCGGCCGTCCCGGCGTCTCCTCCTCCGCCCCCGACCCGTCCTGGCCCCCGCCCCCGCCGCCCACCGCGCCCTCGCACGGCGACGGCGGTTCCGGTTACGGCGCGGGCGGCTGGGGTTCGTCGTACCAGCAGCCGGCGCCGAAGTCCGGCCGCGGGCGCGGTGGTCTGATCGCCGGGGTCCTGGTGGCCGCGCTGGTCGCGGGCGGCCTGGGCGGCGGCCTCGGCTACACGCTGGCGAAGAACAACGACGACAGCACCGGCTCGACGACGGTCTCCGCCTCCACCAGCGGCGGCGACGTCAAGCGCGACCCGGGCACCGTCGCGGGCGTGGCCGCCAAGGCGCTGCCGAGCACGGTCACGATCGAGGCCGAGGGCACCAGCGGCGAGGGCGGCACGGGCACGGGCTTCGTCTTCGACAAGCAGGGCCACATCATCACCAACAACCACGTGGTGGCGGACGCCGTGGACGGCGGCAAGCTCACCGCCACCTTCCCGAACGGCAAGAAGTACGACGCCGAGGTGATCGGCAACGCCCAGGGCTACGACGTGGCGGTCATCAAGCTGAAGAACGCCCCCGGCGACCTCAAGCCGCTCACCCTCGGCGACTCGGACAAGGTGGCCGTCGGCGACGCGACCATCGCGATCGGCGCCCCCTTCGGCCTGTCCGACACGGTGACGACGGGCATCATCAGCGCCAAGAACCGCCCGGTGGCCTCCAGCGACGGCAGCGGCAGCCAGGCGTCGTACATGAGCGCCCTGCAGACCGACGCCTCGATCAACCCGGGCAACTCCGGCGGTCCGCTGCTGGACGCGCAGGGCAACGTCATCGGCATCAACTCCGCGATCCAGTCCACCGGCAACGGCGGCTTCGGCACCGGCCAGTCCGGCTCGATCGGCCTGGGCTTCGCGATCCCGATCAACCAGGCCGAGTACGTCGCCCAGGAGCTGATCAAGACCGGCAAGCCGGTGTACGCGAAGATCGGCGCGTCCGTCTCGCTGGACGATGGCTCGGGCGGCGCGCAGATCTCCAAGGAGGGCGCGGGCGGTGCCGCCACCCCGGTGGAGCCCGGCGGTCCGGCCGCCAAGGCGGGCCTCAAGCCCGGCGACGTCATCACCAAGCTCGACGACCGGGTGATCGACTCCGGCCCCACCCTGATCGGCGAGATCTGGACCCACAAGCCCGGCGACAAGGTCACGATCACCTACGAGCGCGCCGGCAAGCAGCACACGGTCGACGTCACCCTCGGCTCCCGCGTCGGCGACAACTGACCCACACCCGCGGGCACCGACCCGTTACCCTTGTCCCCGCGCCCGCCGATCACGGCCGGCGCGGGGAGGTGTGCCCGAGCGGCCTAAGGGAACGGTCTTGAAAACCGTCGTGGCAGCGATGTCACCGTGGGTTCAAATCCCACCGCCTCCGCGCAGGTCATAGATGTGCACGTCAGCGAGGGTGCCTCTCACTGAGGGGCACCCTCGCTGAGCTCGCGCCCAGCCGGGTCCCTGCCCGCTGGGTTTCGTTCCTGCGGGTTCATACGGGCCACCGAGGCCGGGATGGCGGCCGCCGCGCCGGCAGCCTGGAAGAGGTCCGGTTCACGGACATCGAGCACCTCGAGTTCGCCCTGTAGCAGTCGCGCCCCCAACAGCCCGCTGGCCTGCCGCAGCGAAGGTTGAGCGGTGCCGCCATCAGGAGGACACGGTCAACGCCAACGAGGCGACGGCGGTGGCGAAGTAGAAACCGGGAAACGCGAGGTTGTAGAGCACGCGGGTGCGCAGATGGAAGGCGAGCGCGCCCAGGTAGAGCAGGACGAGGCCGCAGGCCGCGGCGGCACCGAGGGGGCGCAGTGCCGCGTCGAAGAGGCCGAGGAGAAGGCCCGCCGCACCAGCCAGCTTGAGGGCGGCTAGCCAGGGCAGCCAGGACCGAGGCACACCCACCTGTGCCGAGTTGGCCAGCACGAAGCGGGCCCCGGCGAGGTCGGCTGCGGCGATACCGACGTTGACAGCGGCGGTGAACAGGGTGACGACGAGGAATGCAAGCTGGGTACCGGTCATGCCTTCAGGTTCCGCAGACGCTTCGGCACCGTCCAATACCTGCTTCTATAACCTGGTGGAATGGACGTGGACACGCGCCTGCTTCGGTACTTCGCCGCGGTGGCGGAGGAGGGCAGCCTGACCGGGGCGGCGAAAAAACTGTTCGTCTCGCAGCCCGCGCTGACCAAGCAGATCCGGCGCTTGGAGGACGATCTCGGGGTACCGCTCTTCGCGCGTTCGCGGTCCGGGATGGCGCTGACCGAGGCTGGTCGAGAGCTCGCCGCGCGGGTGCCCGCACTGCTGGACGGCTGGGACGAGGCGGTACAGGCAACCGGCCGGGCGGCGCGGATGCTGCGCCTGGGTTTCCTGGACGCGGGCGCCGTGGGCGCCGTCCACGAGGTCATCGCCGAGTTCCGCCAGGCGCAGCCGGAGTGGCGGGTGGAACTACGTCAGTTCGACTGGTCGGACCCGAGTGCCGGCCTGGCCCGAGGTGAGGTGGATGCGGCAGTGGTGCGTTTGCCGTTTCCGGGGCAGGAGGGGTTGAACGTGCGGGAGTTGTTCGTTGAGGAGCGCGGGGTGCTGCTGCCGACCCGGCATCCGCTGGCGAACAGCGGGACGGTGGAGTTCCGGGAGCTGTGGGACGAGCCGTTCGTCGCGGCCGGAGCCGAGACCGGAGCCTGGAGGGAGCACTGGCTGGCGGCGGAGGAGCGGGAAGGGCACCCAGTCCGGGTCGGCGCCGTCACCAGTCGGCCCGACGAGTGGCTCGGAGCGGTGGCTGCCGGCTGCGTAACGCTGGCCCCGGCGTCGACGGCCCGTTTCTACTCCCACCCGGACGTGGTGTTCCGTCCAGTCCGCGGGGTCTCACCGAGCCGGGTAGGGCTGGCCCGACCCAAGGGCCGGACACGTGATGCGGCGCTGGATGAGCTGCTGGAGGCCATCGTGCGGCGGTTGAGCCGGAGCTGACGACAGGCCGACAGGCCGGTTCTGTGCGGGTGGTAGATCCCTCTGAAGAGCGCCATGGGCCGACCTTCCCCTTCGGTTACCGGCTCCTCCCGTCCTCCTTTGTCGCGGCCTCAGTTGGCGGAGGCGCGTCGTGTTCGGGCAGTCGAGTTGTTCGAGGGCAGCGTCTCGCATGCGGAGATCGCGAGGGCGGTGTGGGTGTGTGCCGAGAGTGTGCGGCGTTGGCGGCGGGTGTGGGAGCAAGGCGGGGCTTCGGCCCTGCGGCGACGGGCAGCCACCGGACGCCCACCCAAGCTGGACGACACCCAGGTCGAGATGGTCCGGACCGCGTTGGAGCAAGGTGCCCAGGCTCATGGTTTCGAGGCCGGCCTGTGGAGCCTGGAACGAGTCGGCGCCCTCGTCACCCGGACAACGGGGGTGGTGTTGTCGAGGGCATCGGTATGGCGGCTGCTGACCGGCCGGCTCGGATGGAGCCTGCAACGGCCCGAGCGGCGCGCGGTCGAGCGGGACGAATCGGAGATCGCCCGCTGGCAGGGGCGGAGTCCGCCCTCGGGGCGAGTAGGCGCGGCGGATCTGAGGCACCGCCTGAACTGGAAGCGTGCGTCGATGGCCGGGTCCTTGAGCTACCACTCCACCGACCCCGATCGCGGGGCCCGCCTGTGCTTCCACCTCAAGCCCGGCGCTACGACACCGCCGGGCTCATCGAGGTCCTGGAGCGGATGAAGGTGTTCTACCGCGGCGGGCGAGTGGTCCTGGTCCGGGACGGCCTGTCCGCCCACTGGAGCCGGGCGATCCGGGCCTGGGTCGCCGAACAGGACTGCTCATCCCGGAACGGTTACCCGCCTACGCTCCCGAGCTGAACCCGGTGGAACTGCTGTGGTCCTCACGCAAGAAGCGGAACTCGCCAACTTCATGCAACTCGGAAAAGCAGTTGTCCATCCTGGAACACTGGAGTTGGGTAAGGACCTATGACTGTTCTTGGTGCTGTGTTACGACCTCAGCTGCCGCCCGAGAAAGTGCGTGACGTAGCCCGTACTGCCGAGGCGGCGGGGCTCGAGGAGCTGTGGTTGTGGGAGGACTGTTTCCTGGAGGGCGGGGTCGCCACCGCGTCCGCCGCGCTCGCCTGGACGGAGCGGCTGCGAGTCGGCGTCGGGCTGATGCCCGTGCCCTTGCGGAACGTCGCCCTCACCGCGATGGAGACCGCCACCCTGGACCGGCTCTTTCCGGGGCGCTTCACGCTGACCGTCGGGCACGGTGTGCAGGACTGGATGGGGCAGGTCGGCGCGCGGGCCGAGTCGCCGGTCACGCTGTTGCGTGAGTACCTCGACGCGCTCCGGGCGCTGCTGCGCGGCGAGCGCGTCACCGCCGACGGGCGGTATGTGAAACTGGACGACGTCGGCCTCGGCTGGCCTCCGCTCACCGCCCCCGAGGTGCTCGCTGGCGTCACCGGCCCCCGTTCGCTGCGCCTGGCCGGCGAGGCCGCCGACGGCACGCTGCTCAGCGAGGCCACCCCGCCGGACGGCGTACGAAAAGCCCGTCGGCTCATTGACGAGGGCCGCGCGGCGGCCGGTCGCACCGACTCCCACCGGGTGGTCGTCTATCTCCTTACCACCACTGGGCCGAACGCCGTCGCCCGCCTCAAAGCCGAGCTCACCGCCGCCGGCACGGACAAGATCCCCGAACTGGGAGTCGCCGGCGACGCCGGTACGGTGGCCGAGGCCGTTCAAAGCCTGATCGCCGCTGGTGCCGACACCGTCATCCTCGAGCCCACCGGCGATGAACCGGACCCCGAGGGCTTCGTCCGCTTCGTGGCCGAGGACGTCCGTCCCCTCGTCTCGTAACCGACGACCGGCTCGTACTGCTTCGGGGTCGCTTGCCGCACGATCGTTGATCCACGGACCCGCACCTTCTGCAGCAGGGGGACGAACTGCGGGCTGTCGGCGGCCTGGCCCGCAGTCAGAGGTGGAGTAATGGACGCTGGTGAGTTGGTGCACCCTGGCGTCGAGGAGCTGGAGGTGGGCCCCATCCTTCTGGCGCTCGCGGACGAGAACCGCCGTCGGGTTGTAGCTGAACTGTTCGCGCGACCTGACGATGAGCGGCTCTGCGCTTCGTTCGACCTGCCCCTGAGCAAATCCAGTCGCACGCGACATTGGCGAGTGCTGCGTGAGGCGGGCCTCGTCTATCAGCGCAATGCCGGAAACGGGCTGTACATGCGCCTCCGCAAGGAGGACCTGGAGCGCAGGTTTCCGGGCCTGATCCAGGCTGTTGTAGCTGCTGGGTGCAGGTGAGTACCTGTGCTCATGCGCAGGGCGTGCCGCGTCAGCATGCTGGCCGTATGTACTTACGAGAGCGTCAGGCGCGGGGGCCGTCGGCCGGGCAGCAGGTCGGGGTCGCCGTGGCCCTGCTCGTCATCGACCTCATGGTCATCGCCTGGATGGTGTTCGCTGTCGGGATGGAGGGGTGGGCCGACAGTTACGAGAGTGACAGCGCCAGTGCCAGTGCCAGTGCGTCGGGGGCGTCGAGTGTGGCGTCGCAGGCCTCGTTGATTTTGATGGGCGGCGCGGTGCTTACCGGCGGGGGGCTCCTCGCCTTGGGGTGGCGCATCCCGGGGGTCGTGCAGGTGGTCGTTCTCATGGGCGGGGCGGTGCTGGTCTCTTCCCTTGCCGCCGGTGGATAGCATGCGGGCCGTTCACCGGGTGTCCTGGAAGGTGGTGAGCGCGCCTCGTGATGCGGCGCATCGTCGTCGTGACCGCTGTGCACGGCCCCCATGCCCGGTTCCTGCCGGAGGCCTACGCCTCGCTGTGCGGGCAGGGGCTGCCGGAGGGGTGGGAGTGGCACTGGGTGGTCCAGGAGGACGGGGAGGGCGAGGACGTCCGGCCGTATGTGCCTGATGATCCGCGCGTGACGTTCCGGCAGGGGCGGCCCGGGGGGCCCGGGGTGGCCCGTACCGTCGCGTTGGCCCATGCCGAGGGCGAGTACGTGACGGTGCTGGACGCCGACGACCAGCTGGCTCCGGGGGTGCTCGGGCGGAATCTGGCGGTGCTGGAGCGGGACCGTGGGCTCGGGTGGGTGACGTCGCGGGTGCTGGATCTGATGCCCGACGGGACGACCGTCGGGTTCCCGGGTGACCCCGACGAGGGGGTGATCGAGCGGGGGGCCGTGCTGGAGCACTGGAAGGCCAACGGGTTCCTCGCCCAGGTGCATCCGGCCTCGCTGTTCGTGCGGCGGGAGTTGCTGCTCGCCCTCGGCGGGTGGATGGCCCTGCCCGCCTCGGAGGACACCGGGCTGCTGCTCGCGCTGAACGCCGTGAGCCGCGGGTGGTTCTCGGGGGAGGTGGGGCTGCTGTACCGGAAGTGGGAGGGGCAGGTGACGGGGCAGGCGGCCCATGCCGACCGGGCCGAGCGGCAGGCCCGGATGGCGGTCGTGGAGGCCAGGGCCAGGGCCCTGTCGCGGCTGCCGTGGGGTTTTCCGGCCGCTCTGTGAGAGTGGCCAGGTGGTGACAGCGGTTCTTATGGCAGCAGTTCCGTCTGCCGCCGCCGCACCGCGGTGACCGTGTCGTGGCGGATGTAGTACTCGGTGCCGAGCAGCCGCTCCCGCTCGGCTGCCGGGAGCGCCGCGATCAGGCCCGGGGCCGCTCCCCGCGCCACCTCGGAGCGATGGGCCAGGATCGCGGCGACCTTGCGCTCCAGCCAGGGCGTGACGTCGACGGCCGCGGTGATCAGGTCGTCCGGGACCGTGCGCAGCGCCTTGCCCGTGGGTGCCCAGTGCCCGCCCCAGTCCCGGACGGCCGAGTGGGGGTGCGTGGCCAGGTAGAGGGCGCTCGGGCGCCAGGGTTCACCGGCGTCCGGGTAGAGGCGTTCGAGGCCGGCGGCGTGGACCGCGAGCAGGGTCACGCGGTGGGTGTGCACGTGGTCCTCGTGGCCGGTCAGGCCGCCGTAGGCGTCGTGGGTGACCACGATCTCCGGGCGGAAGGACCGCAGGTGGGTGACCAGCTCCCCTACCGTCCGGTCCAGCGGCGCGTCGCAGAGACGCGGTCTGCCCGGCGCCGAGTGCGGGACGCGGGAGTCGGCGTGACCCAGCATCCGTGGTGCGCCGGCGCCGAGGACGCGGAGGGCCTCGGCCAGCTCCGCGGCGCGCGGGCTGTCCGCCGCCCAGGTCGCCGTGACGACCGCCGTGCGCGCGCCCGCGGACGCGTGCCGGGCGAGGACGCCGCCCGCCGACAGGGACTCGTCGTCGGGGTGGGCGAAGACCGCGAGCAGGCTCGGTACCGGCATCACTCCTCGCCAGGGCCGTCCGTCGGCGTGGTGATCCTGATGGCCTGGCTCGGGCACTTCTCCGCCGCCTCCAGGATCTCGGGGTCGTCGCCCGTCTCCTCGCGGCCCGGGCGGACGACGCCGAATCCGTCGACGAACGCGAAGACCGCCGGCGCCCGGTGGACGCACTCGGCGGAGCCGTAGCAGAGCTCGCGGTCCACGGAGACCTTCATGCCGCTTCCTCCCCCTCCTGACGGCAGCGGAGGCCCCGCCGCCAGGAGGTCACTGCCCAGCACGCCACCGGCTGAACCGGCCCGGTCGGCGTCTGCCGGCGCACGCTGACCTCAGCATCTGCCGCCGGCCGGCCTCAGCGTGTGCCGCCCGCCGTCGCCAGCCAGTGCGCGACCCGGCGTACGGCGGCCTCGTCGAGCCGTTCGACCAGGGCCTTGACGGTCGTGTCGTCCTCGGGGGAGAGGTCGTAGAGGCCCGCCTTGCCCAGGCCGGCCAGGAGGACCTGGTGGCGGCGGCCGGTCATCCGTTCCGCCAGGGTGCTCGTGTCGCCGGGGGAGGTCTTGGGGGCGGGCGGGGGCGTGGGCGCCTGTTTCAGGGGGGCGTCGAAGAGGTGCCACTCGCCGTCCTTCGGCCCCCACAGGGCGACGGTCACCTCGTCGCCGCGCGCCCGCAGGGTCTGGGTCATCTCCCCGAGCGCGTACAGCACCGGCGAGCGGTGGGGCGACTCCGCCGCCGTCCGCCACGAGCCCTCGGCCGGGCGGTGGACCATCGCCACCCAGCGCGGAGCACCCTGCGGTCGTGGGCTGTCGGGACGTGACTCCACTGCGCTCACCCCTGTACGTCGCTCGGAAGCGGTACGGCAGGGCGACCATAGCTGACGGGTCGTCAGTTATCCAGGGCCGCAGATCGGCGCTCGCGGGGTTGGAGGGCGCACTCCACCGGGGAGGATCACCACGTCGTCCGGCACCGGTCCCTCCCCTCGTGGGGACCGGTGCCGAACGGTGGGGCTACCGTCGTCCGACTCGGATGGAACCCGGATGGAAGTCGACCGGATGGGTGCGCTGCTGGAACCGGATCCTGCCATTTCCGGTCGCGGACGAGGAGGTTCCGGGGGCTTGCGGAGGGTATTACCGCAGGTCAGCCATATAGAGTGAGTTTTCCGGACCGGACGTCCAGGCGTGGAAGTGAGGAGTGGAGACCTTGGGTTCCGACTCGGGGGCACGCACCGCCTTCGCGGAACGCCTCGCGCTGCTGTACAAGGAAGCCGGCAACCCCCCACTCAAACGTGTGTCCGAAGCGGTGGTGCGGCTCCAGCGGGTCGACGAACGCGGGCGGCCCGTGCGGGTGTCCGCCCAGCGCATCAGCGACTGGCGGCGGGCCCGGAACGTACCCGCCCAGTTCCCCGCCCTCGCGGCGGTGCTGCACGTGCTGATCCCCGAGGCGCGGCGCGAGCGGCCCACGCCGGTGTCGCCGGGCCTGTACGACCTGGGGCAGTGGCAACGGCTGTGGGAGCGCGCGGTGGCCGACCCGGTCGCCGAGCGCCCGGCCGGGTCCCCGGGGCAGGAGCAGGCGTCGGCCGACGCCCCGCCCGCGCCCGGCGGGGTGTGCCCGTACCGGGGGCTGGCCTCCTACCGCCGGGAGGACGCCCGGTGGTTCTTCGGCCGCGAGCGGAGCACGGACGCGCTCGTCGCCCAGCTCCGGGCCGTGGCGGGGGCGGGCGGCCTGGTCATGCTCGTGGGCGCGTCGGGGGCGGGGAAGTCCTCGCTGCTGAACGCCGGTCTGGTGCCCGCGTTGCGCGACGGCGCGCTGCGGGACGGTGCCCTGGGCGGCGACGACGGTGATGAGGGCGACGGGAACGGCCGGGCGCGGGAGGTGGTCCAGCTCGTACCGGGCGCCGACCCGCTGGCGGAGCTGGCCCGGTGCATCCCGGAGCTGGCGCCTGTCGTCTCGGCACAGGCCGGACCTGCGGCAGTGGAGACACCTGCCGCGGAGGGGGCCGGTGTCCCGCCCGCGGCCGCACCGCCCCTGGAAGCGCCCGTCGCCGGTCCGCCCGCGGTTGAGCCCGGCACACCGCCCCGCGCCGACGCCGTCCGCACCGACGCCGTCCGCCCGGCCGACGCCGTCCGCTCGGGCGTCCGCCCTGCCGACGCCGTCCGCGCGGCCGTCACCGCCTGGGCCCGGCGCGTCGATCCCGCCGGCGCCCGCCCGGTCGTCATCGTGGACCAGTTCGAGGAGACGTTCACCCTCTGCCCCGACGAGGCCGACCGGCGCGCCTTCGTCGAGGTCCTGCACGCCGCCTGCACCCCCGCCGCCCCCGGTGAAACGGCCCCGGCGGTGGTGGTCCTGGGCATACGCGCCGACTTCTACGAGCAGTGCCTCGGCTACCCCGAGCTGGCCGACGCGCTCCAGCACCGGCACATGGTGCTCGGGCCGCTCACCACCGCGGAGCTGCGCGAGGCGGTGACCGGCCCGGCCAAGGCCGTCGGACTGGAGCTGGAACCGGGCCTGGCGGAGCTGATCGTCCGGGAGGTCAGCGCCGACGGCCCGCGCGGGGCGCACGACGCAGGAGTGCTGCCGCTGCTGTCGCACGCCCTGCTCGCCACCTGGCAGCGCAGGAAGGGCGGCCGGCTCACGCTCGCCGGCTACCGCGCGGCCGGCGGCATCCAGGGCGCGGTCGCGGCGACCGCCGAACGCGCCTGGACCGGCCTCGACCCGGCGGCCCGCACGGCGGCCCGGCTGCTCCTGCTCCGCCTGGTCCGGCTGGGCGAGGACACCCAGGCCACCCGTCGGCGAGGCACCCGGCGGCAGCTCGCGGACGAGTCGAACGACCCGGGCAAGACCGAGGAGTCCCTGGAGGCGCTGGTCCGCGCCCGGCTGGTGACCCTGGACGCCGAGACCGTGGAGATCACCCACGAGGCGCTGCTGCACGCCTGGCCGCGCCTGCGCGACTGGATCGACGAGGACCGGCAGGGCAACCTGCTGCGCCAGCGCCTGGAGGAGGACGGCCGGGCCTGGGAGGAGTCGGACCGCGACACGTCACTGCTCTACCGGGGCTCCCGGCTGGAACAGGCCCACGGCTGGGCGAAGTCCGCCGGGGACACGTTCCTGACGCGCAGCGCGGTGGAGTTCCTGGCCGCCTCGGTCCGGCTGCGCCGGCGCGTCATCTGGATCAGCCGGGGAGCGGTGGCGGCGCTGGTGGTGCTGGCGGTGCTGGCCGCCGGGTCGGCCGTCGTCGCCTGGAAGCAGCGGGACGACGCGGTGTTCGAGCAGGTGCTCGCCCAGGCCGACCGCGTCCGGGACACGGATCCGTCGCTGTCCGCGCAGCTCGACCTGGTGGCGCACCGCCTGCGGCCGGACGACGAGGGCGCGAGGAGCCGCCTGATCTCCGTCGTGAACGCCCCGCTGGCCACGCCCCTGCTCGGGCACACGGGCGCCGTCTACCTCACGACGTTCAGCCCGGACGGCAAGACCCTGGCCACCGCCAGCTACGACCGGACGGTCCGGCTGTGGGACGTGGCCGACCCCGGGCGTCCGAGTGCCCTGGGCAAGCCGCTCACCGGCCACACGAGCTGGGTGAGCAGCGCGATCTTCAGCCCGGACGGCCGTACGCTCGCGAGCGCCTCCGACGACGGCACGATCCGGCTGTGGGACGTGACCGACCTCCGTCATCCGAAGCGGCTCGGCGAGCCCCTGACCGGCCACGACGGCACGATCTACCTGATCGCCTTCAGCCCGGACGGGCGCACGCTGGCCTCCGCCGCCGAGGACCGCACCGTCCGGCTCTGGGACGTGGCCGACCCGCGCCACCCGAAGCGGCTCGGCAAGCCCCTGACCGGGCACACGGCCGCGGTGCGCTCGGTGGCGTTCAGCCCGGACGGCCGGACACTGGCGGCGGGCGGCGACGACGGCACGATCCGGCTGTGGGACGTGACCGAGCCCGGGCGTCCGGCACCGGTCGGCAGGCCGCTGACCGGGCACAGCGCCCTCGTGCACTCCGTGGCCTTCAGCCCCGACGGCCGGACGCTCGCCAGCGGCGGCGAGGACAACACCGTCCGGCTGTGGAACGTGGCCGATCCACACGACCCGGAACAGATCGGAGCGCCGCTGACCGGCCACACCGGGCCGGTCTGGTCGGTGGCCTTCAGCCCCGACGGGAACATGCTCGCCGCCGCCAGCGCGGACAGCACGGCGAGTCTGTGGAAGGTCAGCGATCCGGAGTACCCGTCGCAGGTCGGCGAGCCCCTGACGGGCAGCAGCGGCGAGATGTACGCGCTCGGCTTCAGCCCCGACGGGCGCACCCTCGCCACCGGGACGGGCGACAACAAGGTCCGCCTGTGGGCGCTGCCGACCTCGGACATGACCGGCCGGACCGGCACGTTCCGCCCGGACGGGCGGGTGCTCGCGACGGCGGGGCGGGACGGCCGGGTCCGGCTGTGGGATGTGCGCAGGCCCGGCAGGCCGGTGCCGATGGGCGAGCCGTTCCGGCCGGGGAAGGGCGACGTACGCTCCCTGGAGTTCTCCCCGGACGGCCGCACGCTCGCGGCGGTGACGGGCGACCGGGCCGTGCAGCTGTGGAACCTCCGCGATCCGGAACACCCTGTTCCGTACGGGTCCCCGCTCCCTCTGCGCATCCGGTACGCCGACCCGCTGGCCTTCAGCCCGGACGGCCGGACCCTGGCCACCGCCGACGACGACCGCACCATCCAGCTGTGGGACATCGCCGACCCGTCCCGCCCCCGGCCGCTCGGCGCACCCCTCACCGGTCACAAGGGCTACGTCAACTCCCTCGTCTTCAGCCGGGACGGCCGGACGCTCGCCAGCGGCAGCGCGGACGGCACCATCCGGCTGTGGAACGCGGCCGCCCCCGGCCGGGTCACCTTGATCGGCGCACCGCTCAGGGGTCATCTCGGAGCCGTCAACGCCCTCGCCTACAGCCGCGACGGCCGTACGCTGGCCAGCGCCGGCGACGACAGCTCCGTCCGCCTCTGGGACGTCGCGGACCCGGCCGATGCCTCCGAGCTGGCACACCTCACCGGTCACACCGAAGCGGTCGTGTCCCTGACGTTCAGCCGTGACGGCCGCATCCTGGCGAGCGGCGGCAACGACAGCACCGTCCGGCTCTGGGACGTCTCCGACCCCTCCGGGGCCACCGCGATCGGCCAGTCGATGAGCCCCAACACCAAGACCGGCACCTATCTGTCGTTCAGCCCGGCCGGCCGCGCGATCGCGGTGTCGAGCGGCGCCGACACCATCCGGATCTGGAACCTGGACGTCGACCCGGCCGTGCGCCGCATCTGCTCGCTGACCCGGGGCGTGCTGACGCCGGACACCTGGAGCGAGTACCTGCCCCGGCTCTCCTACGACCCGCCGTGCGGCGGCTGACGAAGAGGCATGTGCACAACAGGCCGTACGGTCACGGGAGTTGAGTGATACGAGTCACAACGCCGCCTTCCTGACGGCATGTCGGCTCTCGCTGGGCAAGCGCTTGTTACCCTTGGCCATAGCTCGACCGCTGGTGCATCCCCCGTCGCCAGCGGTCGGGCCTTTTTTCAGCGCAGGTCCAGCCGCATCAGGATCCGGGGATGACCGGCCAGGACCGAGGTGGTGTCCGCCGCGTGGGTGAAGCCGGCGCGTTCGAAGTTCTTCCTCAGGCCGGCGTAGGCCATCGTCAGGTCGACCTTGGCGTCGCCGTTGTCGAGGGGGTACGCCTCGATCGCCGGTGCGCCGTGGGCGCGGGCGAAGTCGACGGCGCCGGCGATCAGGGCGTGGGAGATGCCCTGCTTGCGGTGGCCGGGGCGGACCCGGACGCACCACAGCGACCAGACGGGCAGGTCGTCGACGTGCGGGATCTTGCGGTTGCGGGCGAACGAGGTGTCCGCACGGGGGGCGACGGCGGCCCAGCCGACCGGTTCGTCACCGTCGTAGGCGAGCACGCCCGGGGGCACCTCCGCGCGGCACAGCTCGGCGACGTACGCGCCGCGGGCCGGGCCGCGCAGCTCGTTGTTGAGCTTGGAGGGGATCCGGTAGCTCAGGCACCAGCAGACGTTCGCGCCGGGTGACTTCGGCCCGAGCACGGCACGGACGTCCTCGAAGTCCGTGGCCGGGCGCACGTCGATGGTCATGCCTTCACGATGTCACGTGGCGCGCGGCCGCGCCGCCGGATCAGGCCCTCGGCGGCGGGGAGACGGCCTGGCTGAACGCGCTGTAGAACGGCTGGGCCATGCCGGCGAGCGCCGAGGCTCCCTGCGCGAACGGGGTGAGCGGATCGATCGAGCCCGACCGGCTGCCCCCGCCGCCCTCGGCGGCCAGGGCGGACGAACCGCCCTGGAGGACGACGAGAGCGACGAGCAGCGCGGCGGCACGGGAGAGCAGACGAGAACGCATGCCCACTCCAACGAACTGCTTTGTCGCTGGTCACAGGCGTGCGGTTAGTGATTTTGACGTACCGCGGCGGCCGCCCGCAGCATGCGCAGCTGGCCGATCTCGCTGACGTTCTTGGTCAGTTCCGTGTTCACCCAGGCGGCCATGTGCGCGACGGTGTAGCCGGGGTCGTCGGGCACGGGGAACCGGGCCGGGGCGTCCAGGGCGGTGTCGGTGAGGCCGTCCAGGACCGCCAGCCACTGGGTGCGCAGGTCGCGCAGCCACTCGACGGTCGGGGTGCCCTCGCCGGGCCATGCGACCTCGGTGCGGTCGCGGGGCGGGAGGCCCCGCGCGTGGTCGAGGGTGACGCCCCACCACCATCCGATGTGCCAGCTCACCCAGGCGATCGTGGGCACGGGCACGGGGTCGGGCTCGGTGTCCGCCCAGTCCGGCACCCAGGTGCCGTCGGCGGAGCGGCGCACGGTCCAGGTGTACGGCCCGGGCTCCCACAGGAAGTCTTCCGGCTCCAGCCGCTCCAGGTGGTACTCGAACAGCGACCAGACCAACTCGAACTGCGCGCGCAGTAGTTCCGTACGGGAAACGCTCATCGGACGACCCTACGCAAGCGCCCGTGTGTCCCGGGCGAGTCCCGGCCAGTCGATGTCCCGCAGCGCCGGCTCCGGGCCGCACGCCGAGGGCAGCCGCGGCGTGGACTGGAACCAGAGGACGGTCAGCCGGGAGCGGTACGCGACCGGGTCGTGGGCCGGGTCGAGGGCGGTGGAGTGGAACGTGCCGAGGCACGCCACGGCGGGCAGCACCTCGACGGGTCCGAGGCCGCCCGCGTACTGGTCGGGGTACTCGCGCGGGGGCGGGACCAGATGGACCGGCGTGCCCGGGTGGGCCTGCTCGGCGGCGCGCAGCAGGCCGCGGATCCGCAGGTCGTTCACCGGCTTGCAGGGATAGCCCTCCAGCAGGTCGCCGTACGTCGAGGTGAACCGCAGCTCGGCCAGGTCCACCGAGCGGCCGGAGGCCAGGACGAGACGGGCGAGCGCCAGGGCCGGCGTTCTGACGTGCTGGTGCATGGGGGTCTTTCGGTGCTCGTGGAGGGGGCCCCGCTCAGGGCCGGTGCCCCGTCAGCCGTGCCGCCGACGCGATCGTCGCCCGGGCCTCCCGCTCGGACAGTCCGGTGTTCAGGGCCGCGTCGACCAGGGGGTCCACGAGCGCGGGGCCGATGCCGTCCTCGTAGGCGCGGCAGGCCGCCCAGAACAGGCGGGTGTTGCGCTGTCCCTCGTGGGCGGCGAGCACGAACTGGACCAGGCCCTGGCCGTGTCCGCCGGCCGACGGGGGCGTGGGGTGCTGGGCGCGGGGCGGCGGGAGCAGCAGGCGCAGCAGGGAGCGCGGGCAGCGGGCCGGGGGCAGGTGCGCGGTGCCCGGGGCGGCGGCGTACACGCCCCGGTCCGTGCGGGAGCCGGGGCCGACGAGGTAGCCGCCGGCGCCCCGGATGTCGATGCCGGGGGCGAGGCGGCCCGCCGAGTTGGGGACGACCACGTCGGGCGGGCCGCTCAGCCAGAGGTGACGTCCGCCGGAGGGGGTCAGGACCACCACCGTCGGGGGGATGGTGAACAGGTGCCGCAGGGCCAGCTCGCGCAGGGCGGCCGAGGAGTCCGTGCCGGTCTTCACGTCCAGGTCGATGCCGATCAGGTGGTGCGGGGGCAGGCCGCAGGCGATGCCGTAGCCGGTCGCCCAGGGTGCCGCGGCGAACAGTTCGCGGATGCGGGCCGGGTCGCTGGAGGCGTCGTAGACCCCGTGGCCGAGGCGGCCGCACTCGCCGTGGCAGGGGGAGGGGGCGGGGTCGTCGCGGTGGGGGGAGCGCAGCGCGGGCAGCTTGGTGCGGGACAGGGGGAGGACGGCCAGTCCGCGCTCGGCGGCTGACAGGGCGTGTGCGAGGGCCAGCGTCGTGGCCTGCCGGTCGGTGGTGGCCATGCTCCTAGTTTCGTACGTACGTTCGAAAAAGGAAAGGGGGAGCGGGTGCGACGCGCCGGGGCGGAGCGGCGTCGGGGAAAAGTGCTGGAACGCTTCGTCCCTTGCGGTACCTGGGTTCGAACGACCCTTTGTGCCCCCGTCCGGGACGGAAGTGACGCAAAGGGGTTTATCGACTTGTCCTCACGCTTGCGTGCGAATCGCGGCTTCCAGGGTGGTTCGCCGGGGATTCGGTGGGCAACTCTGGACTCGCGACGTCGAGCAGAAAGCCAGGGCGGCCGGCCAACTTCCCTGGTGGCAGCAGTACTTCACGTACGTCCTGGAGGGACAACGACATGGCAAGCATCCGTACCGCCCGCGTCATCGCAGCCGTCTCCGCCCTGCCGCTCGCAGCCGCGCTCTTCACCGGTGTCGCGACGGCGGACAACGGCGCCTTCGCGGACAACGGATCGATCGCGTCCGTCACCGAGGCCGAGCAGGGCATCCTCGGCAGCGGCGTCGGCGGCGACAACTTCGGCAACGCGGCCACCACCCAGCAGCAGGCCGTGGGTGACGGCGCCTCGAACCAGAGCAACACCGCCCAGGTCAACGGCTCGGCGTTCACGGCCGTCAACCAGGGCAACGACAACACCGCCGTCAGCTTCGCCCCGCTGTGGTGGTGAGCTGACCGGGCCGGTGTACCGGCACCGGCCCGGAAGGTGTGTGGGTGTGCTTCGTGGGGTGACAAGCGCCTGGGCGGCGGTACTTCGGTACCGCCGCCCAGGCGCTTTCCGGGTGTGGCGGGCGGCCTTGACAGGTGCCGATATCTGACGGACAGTCAGAAACCGTGAGCGGTGAGCCCGATGTCCACGAGGAGTTAGAGGCGCGCCTGAAGGCCTACGAGGGGCGGCCCGCGGCCGTCACCGGCGTGGGGAAGGACCCCGTCAACGAGCCGATGATCAGGCACTGGTGCGAGGCGATGGGCGACACCCACCCCGCCTACGCGGGACCGGACGCGGTGGCCCCGCCCACCATGCTCCAGGTCTGGACGATGGGCGGCCTGTCCGGCCACCCGGGACGCGCGGCCGCCTACGACGAACTGCTCGGCCTGCTCGACGAGGCGGGCTGCACCGCCGTCGTCGCCACCGACTGCGAGCAGGAGTACCTGCGCCCCCTGCGCCCGGGCGACCGGATCACCTTCGACTCGGTGATCGAGTCGGTCTCCGGCCGCAAGACCACGAAGCTCGGGACGGGCTACTTCGTCACCACCCGCACGGACATCCGGGCGGACGGCGCACTCGCCGGCACCCACCGCTTCCGCATCCTCAAGTACGCCCCCGAGCGCCGGCGGAACACGCCCCGGGAAACGCGCCCTCGCCCCGTCGTCAACCGCGACAACGCCGGCTTCTGGGAGGGCGTGGCCCGCCACGAACTGCTGATCCAGCGCTGCACCGCCTGCCGCGCCCTCCGTTTCCCCTGGCTGCCGGGCTGCCACGGCTGCGGCTCCCCGGACTGGGACACCGTCGCGGCGAGCGGCGAGGGCACGGTCTACTCCTACGTCGTCATGCACCACCCGCCCTTCCCGGCCTTCGAGCCTCCTTACGCGGTCGGCCTGATCGAGCTCGCCGAGGGCGTGCGGATCGTCAGCAACGTGGTCGGGGTGCCGTACGACGAGGTCCGCATCGGCATGCCGGTCCGGCTGGAGTTCCGGCGCTACGACGACGAGCTGGTGCTGCCGGTGTTCCAGGGGGTGACGCCGTGAACCCCGGCGACCGCCTCCCGCCGCTGGAGATCCCGATCACCCGCACGCTGATCGTCGCCGGGGCGATCGCCTCCCGCGACTACCAGGACGTGCACCACGACCCGGACGCGGCCCGGGGGAAGGGCTCCCCCGACATCTTCATGAACATCCTGACCACCAACGGCCTGGTCGGCCGCTACATCACGGACCACTTCGGCCCCGGGGCCGTCCTGCGCCGGGTCGCCATCCGGCTCGGCGCGCCCAACCACCCCGGCGACACCATGGTGCTGACCGGCACGGTCGAGGAGGTCGACGGCGACACCGCGACGGTCCGGGTCGTCGGCGCGAACGGCCTCGGCACGCACGTCACCGGCACGGTCACGGTACGGGTCCCGGCATGAGCCCGAGGAGCCGGGACGGACTCGGCGGGCGCGCGGCCGTCGTCGGTGTGGGGGCCACGGAGTTCTCCAAGGACTCGGGCCGCAGCGAACTGCGCCTGGCCGTCGAGGCGGTGCGCGCGGCCCTGGCGGACGCGGGCCTGACACCGGCCGACGTCGACGGGATGGTCACCTTCACCATGGACACCAGCCCCGAGATCACCGTCGCCCAGGCGGCCGGCATCGGCGAGCTGTCCTTCTTCTCCCGGATCCACTACGGCGGCGGAGCGGCCTGCGCCACCGTCCAGCAGGCGGCCCTCGCGATCGCCGCCGGCGTGGCCGACGTGGTCGTCTGCTACCGGGCGTTCAACGAGCGCTCCGGCCGCCGCTTCGGCTCCGGCGTACGGCACCGGGAGCCCACGGCGGAGGGCGCGGTGCTCGGCTGGACGCTGCCGTTCGGCCTGCTCACCCCGGCCTCCTGGGTGGCGATGGCGGCCCGGCGGTACCTCCACACCTACGGGCTGACCCCGGAGGCCTTCGGGCACGTGGCCGTCACCGACCGCAGGTACGCGGCGACCAACCCGGCCGCCTACTTCCACGGCCGTCCCATCACCCTCGCCGACCACGCCGCGTCCCGGTGGATCGTCGAGCCGCTGCGGCTGCTGGACTGCTGCCAGGAGACGGACGGCGGACAGGCGCTCGTCGTCACCTCCGTCGAACGGGCCCGCGACCTGTCCCACCCGCCCGCCGTGATCGCCGCCGCCGCCCAGGGCGCCGGACGCGCGCAGGAGCAGATGACCGGCTTCTACCGCGGCGACCTCACCGGCCTGCCCGAGACGGCGGTCGTGGCGCGGCAGCTGTGGCGCGGCTCGGGGCTCACGCCGGACGCCGTCGACGTGGGGATCCTCTACGACCACTTCACGCCGTTCGTGCTGATGCAGCTGGAGGAGTTCGGCTTCTGCGGCCCCGGCGAGGCGGCGGACTTCGTGGCCGAGACCCGGCTGCCGCTCAACACCCACGGCGGCCAGCTGGGGGAGGCGTACCTGCACGGCATGAACGGCATCGCGGAGGCCGTCCGGCAGATCAGGGGCACGGCGGTGAACCAGGTGCCGGGCGCGGAACGGGTCCTGGTGACGGCCGGGACGGGCGTGCCCACGTCGGGACTCGTCCTGACCGCCGACCCCCAGGGGTGAACCCGCAGTACCCGGGGCCCGCCGCTCCACCTACAGGAGGTGCAGCCACCCCTACCCCTACAACCTGAGGGGGATCCCGCTTCGGGACCTGCGGCCGATCCGCTCGGTACCGGCCCGCTCATAGCGTTGAGCCATGACCACACTCGTCTGCACGAGCGCTTCGAAGGCGGCCGCACCAGCGGAGCGGACCCTTCCCTACCCGTCGTTCTCGTCGTACGTCAAGGCCCGCCAGCCGGTGCTCCTGCGCACCGCCCGCTCGCTCACCGGCAACCCGAGCGACGCGGAGGACCTGCTGCAGACCGCCCTCGCCAAGACGTACGTCGCCTGGGAGCGCATCGAGGACCACCGCGCCCTCGACGGCTATGTGCGCCGGGCGCTGCTGAACACGCGGACGTCGCAGTGGCGCAAGCGCAAGGTCGACGAGTTCGCCTGCGACGAGCTGCCCGAGCCGGAGCCGGTGCCCGGCGGCGACGACCCGGCCGAGCAGCAGGCGCTGCGCGACGCGATGTGGCGGGCGATCATGCGGCTGCCCGCGCGGCAGCGGGCGATGGTGGTCCTCAGGTACTACGAGGACCTCAGCGAGGTCCAGACGGCGGAGGTGCTCGGTGTGTCGGTGGGCACGGTGAAGTCGGCCGTGTCGCGGGCCCTGGGCAAGCTCCGGGAGGACGCCGAGCTGGGACTTGTTCGGTCCTGAGCCGAAGTGTCGGCCGACGTCACCTGATCGATCACCGCCTCCTAGTGACATACCGCGTGGTATGTGCGCAGAATCAGCGCAACCCTTACCACCGCGCAGGCAATGTCGCCCCGGGAGGACGCCGTGCTGAGCACCATGCAGGACGTACCGCTGTTGATCTCCAGGATCCTGACCCACGGGTCGACGATCCACGGGACATCGCAGGTGACCACGTGGACCGGTGAGGACGAACCGCACCGCCGCTCCTTCGCGGAGATCGGCGCCCGCGCGGCCCAGCTGGCCCACGCGCTGCGCGAGGACCTCGGCGTCACCGCCGACGAGCGCGTCGCGACCCTGGCCTGGAACAACGCCGAGCACGTCGAGGCGTACTTCGCGATCCCGTCCATGGGCGCGGTCCTGCACACCCTGAACCTCCGCCTCCCGCCCGAGCAGCTGGCCTGGATCGTCCACCACGCCGCCGACCGCGTGATCATCGCCAACGGTTCGCTGCTCCCCCTGCTCGCCCCGCTGCTGCCGCACCTGAAGACCGTCGAACACGTGGTGGTCACCGGCCCCGGGGACCGCTCGCTGCTCGCGGAGGCGACCGCGCAGGTGCACGAGTACGAGGACCTGATCGCCGGGAAGCCCACCTCCTACGACTGGCCCGAGCTGGACGAACGCCAGGCCGCCGCCATGTGCTACACCTCCGGCACCACCGGCGACCCCAAGGGCGTGGTCTACAGCCACCGCTCCATCTACCTGCACTCCATGCAGGTCAACATGGCCCAGTCGATGGGCCTCACGGACCAGGACACCTCGCTGGTCGTGGTCCCCCAGTTCCACGTGAACGCCTGGGGCCTGCCGCACGCCACCTTCATGACCGGCGTGAACCTGCTGATGCCGGACCGCTTCCTCCAGCCGGCCCCCCTCGCCGCGATGATCGAGCGCGAGAAGCCGACCCACGCGGCCGCCGTCCCCACCATCTGGCAGGGCCTGCTCGCGGAGCTGACCGCGCACCCCCGGGACGTCACCTCCCTCACCCAGGTCACCATCGGCGGCTCGGCCTGCCCGCCGTCGCTGATGGAGGCCTTCGACAAGCTGGGCATGCGGGTCTGCCACGCCTGGGGCATGACGGAGACGTCCCCGCTCGGCACGGTCGCCCGTCCGCCGGCCCACGTGGTCGGCACGGACGAGGAGTTCTCCTACCGCCTCACCCAGGGCCGCTTCCCGGCCGGTGTCGAGGCCCGGCTGACCGGCCCGGGCGGCGAACGCCTCCCCTGGGACGGCGAGTCGGCGGGTGAGCTGGAGGTGCGCGGCCCGTGGATCGCCGGGGCGTACTACAACGGCCCGGACGCCGACCCCCTCCGCCCCGCCGACAAGTTCAGCGAGGACGGCTGGCTCAAGACCGGCGACGTCGGCACGATCTCGCCCGACGGCTACCTCACCCTCACCGACCGCGCCAAGGACGTCATCAAGTCCGGCGGCGAGTGGATCTCCTCGGTGGAGCTGGAGAACGCGCTGATGTCCCACCCGGACGTCGCCGAGGCGGCGGTCGTCGCCGTCCCCGACGACAAGTGGGGCGAGCGCCCCCTGGCCACGGTCGTCCTCAAGGAGGGCGCCACCGCCACGTTCGAGACCCTGCGCGCCTTCCTCGCCGACGAGGGAAAGATCGCCAAGTGGCAGCTCCCGGAGCGCTGGACGGTCATCGAGTCGGTCCCGAAGACGAGCGTCGGCAAGTTCGACAAGAAGGTCCTGCGCAGGCAGTACGCACAGGGCGAGCTGGACGTCACGAGCCTCGCCTGACCCCACCGGCCCCGTCCGACAGCCCCTGGCCACGGCCAGGGGCTGTCACGTCGACCGAGCGAGATCACCGCCGCGACCAGGTCACCCCCCACCCCAGCACCAGCCACAGCCCGGCGACTGCGCACACCCCGCCCCAGCCGAAGTGGCTGAAGGCGGCGCCCGCGAGGGCCGAGGCGGCCGCGCCGCCCGCGAAGCCGGCGACGACGTAGGCGGTGTTGGCGGTGGCGGGCGTGGAGGTCGCGGTGAGGGCGAGCGTCTGGTTGGCGACGTGGGACGCGACCAGCGCCGCGTGGATCAGGACCGCGGCGGCGAACAGCGCCCCCAGCATGTGCCCGCCCAGCCAGAACAGCGGCACCGACACGGCGGCGAGCAGATACGCGGACCGCACGACGCGCGCCGCGCCGAACCGGTCCACGAACCCGCCGGCCAGCGGCGCCACCGCGCTCGCCGTCAGCCCGAAGAGCCCGAACAGCCCGGCGGTCGCGGTGGACAGCCCGTACACCGGCCCGGTCAGCAGCAGCGCGAGCGAGGTCCACAGCGCGCTCCACGCCCCGAACATCCCGGCCTGCCGCACGCACGCCCGCCACAGGTCCGGCGAGCGCCGCAGCACCGACGGCAGCGCGGCCAGACCCGCGAACAGCGGCCCTTCCCGCCGCCGCTGCGACGGCAGGACGACGGCGGTCGCGAGGCCCAGGACGAGGGTCAGCAGGGCCGCCCCGGCAAACACCCAGCGCCAGCCGAAGGCCTGCCCGGCGATTCCGCCCAGCACCCGGGCCGCGACGATCCCGGTGAACAGGCCGGCTATGACGGCCGCGACATGCCGGGCCCGCCGGTCCGCGGGGGCGCGCTCGGCGACCAGCGGGACGAGCAGCTGCGGGATGACGGTCGCGGCCGAGGCGACGAACATCGCGACGGCGAGGGCGGCGGCGCCCGGCGCGGCCGCACTGGCGGCCAGCGACAGGGCGGTGACGACGGTGAGCCCCGCGACCAGCCGACGGCGGTTCGCGCTGTCGCCGAGCGGGGCGAAGAACAGCAGGCCGACCGCGTAGCCGAGCTGCGCGACCGAGGCGATCCAGGCGAGGGCCGAGGGCGCCGAGCCGAAGTCGCGGGCCATGAGGGAGAGCAGCGGCGCGGCGAGGTAGATGTTGGCGGCGGTCACCGCGCTGCAGACGGCGAGCAGGGTGAGGAAGAGACCGGGCGCGGGCGTGCGCCCCTGCCGCACGGGGGCGGCGGAGGCCCGGCGGGACGTGGTCGTGGTCGCTGACGGCATGAGGGGAGGACTCCTTGGAGTCGGCTCTAGCAACTAACTAGTTGGTTGGATGATGAGGCAACAGTGTGGGTGCCTCCGCCATTCCCCGTCAACCAAACAGTTGGTTACCAGGCGCGCTACCCTCTCCCCCATGGCAGCAAGGGACCCCGAGGCCACCAAGGCCCGGATCTTCGATGCGGCGGTCGCCGAATTCGCCCGGCACGGCATCGCCGGCGCCCGCATCGACCGCATCGCCGCCGAGGCCAAGGCCAACAAACAGCTGATCTACGCCTACTTCGGCAACAAGGCCGAGCTGTTCGCGATCGTCCTCGAACGCAAGATGCTCCACCTCGCCGAGGCCGTCCCCGTCGACCCGGACGACCTGGAGAGCTGGATCGACCGCCTCATGGACTACCACGCCGCCCACCCGGAGCTGCTGCGCCTGCTCTTCTGGGAGGGCCTGGAGTACGGCAGCACCGAACTGCCCCACGAGTCCGACCGCCAGGAGCACTACCGCCGCAAGGTCGCCGCCCTCCAGGACGGCCAGGACCGGGGCGTCGTCACCGCCGCGATCCCGGCGGCCGACCTGCTCTTCCTGCTGACCGCCCTGGCCAACTGGACCGCCGTCGTCCCGCAGATGCGGCGCATCCTGGTCGGCGACGACGACACCGACCAGCAGCGCCTGCGCGCCTCGGTCAAGGAGGCGGCCCGCCGGCTGACGGCGCGTTAGAGCGCGTGGCGCAGCGCCACGGTCTGGAAGAAACCCGGCGCCGATCCGTGTTGCCTCCTGCGACGGACACCGTGTGTCACAGGGCCTGCGAGGAGATACGGAACATGACCGAGATCAGCACGGGCGGCGACGTGGTCACGTACATCAATGTCTTCACCGTCGCTCCCGAGCATCAGCAACGCCTCATCGAGCTGCTCCAGCACATGGCGCGCGAGGTCATGCCGAAGCAGCCCGGCTATGTGCAGGCCAATATCCACCGGGGTCTTGAGGGCACGCGAGTGGCCAATTACAACCAGTGGCGCTCGCAAGCGGATCTTGCGGCCGCGCGCGAAGACCCCGAGGTACGGGCGTGCATGGAGCAGGTACTGAAGATCGCGACGCTCGACCTCGTACCGTACGAGGTCGTCTCCGTACACCGGCCGTAGGTTCCCAGCCTCCCCGGCGAACTGCCGCAGAGGCCCCTAGTTGGTCCCGATCCGGGCCAGCAGCTCGACGATCCGCGTCTGCACCTCGCCGCTGGTGGACCGCTCCGCGAGGAAGAGCACCGTTTCTCCGGAGGCCAGCCGCGGCAGGTCGGCCTGGTCGACGGCGGCCGTGTAGACGACGAGCGGGGTGCGGTTGAGCTGCCCGTTCGCCCGCAGCCAGTCCACGATCCCGGCCTGCCGCCGATGCACCTGGAGCAGGTCCATCACGACCAGGTTCGGCCGGAACTGCCCCGCCAGCGCCACCGCGTCCGCTTCGCTCGCGGCCCGCGCGACCTGCATCCCGCGCCGCTCCAGCGTCGCCGTCAGCGCCAGCGCGATCTCCGCGTGCTCCTCGATGAGCAGGACGCGCGGCGGATGCTGCTCACTGTCGCGCGGCGCCAGCGCCTTCAGCAGCACCGCCGGGTCGGCGCCGTACGCCGCGTCCCGCGAGGCCTGCCCGAGCCCGGCCGTGACCAGCACCGGCACCTCGGCGGCCACGGCGGCCTGCCGCAGCGACTGCAGTGCCGTCCGGGTGATCGGCCCGGTCAGCGGGTCGACGAACAGCGCGGCGGGGAAGGCCGCGATCTGCGCGTCGACCTCCTCGCGCGAGTGCACGATCACCGGCCGGTAGCCGCGGTCGCTCAGCGCCTGCTGCGTGCTGACGTCCGGCGCCGGCCACACCAGCAGCCGCCGCGGGTTGTCCAGCGGCTCCGGCGGCAGCTCGTCGTCCATCGGCTGCGGCCGCGGCGGATCGGCCACCTCGACGGCACCGCCCGGCCCGTCCAGCGGCTCCGGCCCCTCGGCGGCGTTCTCGTCCGGAGCGCCTATGGCGTACGACCGCCCGCCGCCCTCGGTCAGCTGCGCGAGCCGGGACTGCCCGGCGAGGGAGGGCTGCGCGGGAACCGGCGCGGACACCGGCGCCTGAACCTGTGCCTGAGCCGGGGCCTGCACCTGGCCGGGGCCCGGCGCGGGCGTCGCCTCGCCCGCCGGATGCGGCCGCGCGGCCTGCTCCGGACGCGCCCCCGGCTCCGTACGCGTGGCCGGGTCGGGCGGCGTGCCGAGCTTGCGGCGCCGTCCGGACCCACCGGGCTGGTGCGGGGGAGGCGTCCCGCCCGGAGCCGGGGGCGCGGCCGGCTGCTGGACCTGTGCCGCCTGCCGGTTGAAGGGCACGCCCTGCCCCAGCGTCCGCACGCTGATGGCCCGCCCCTGCGTGGAGTTCGGATCGACACCCGCGGCGGCCTCGGCGGGCAACGGCTGGGCCGACCGCGGAGCGCCCTCCGCGGGCAGCGGGGTGCCCGGGCCCGGGGTGTGCGGCTGCGGGGCCTGCCGGGCGCCGTTCGGCGGTACGGCGACACCGGCTCCCGAGGTGTCGTCGGCGGCGGGCCAGGTCTGGGCGGCGGGGGTGCCGCGGGGCGGAGTCCCCTGGCCCGGGGCGGCCTCGGCGGGCAGCGGCTGACCGGCGGAGGTCTGCTGCCCCGGCGCGGCGACACCCTGCTGCGGCAGGGGCTGCGCGACCTGGGGCTGCATCTGGGCCGGAGCCTGAACCGCCTGCCCCGGCAGCGCCGCCTGCACACTGTGCCCGAGCCCACCGGGCGGCGGTACGGCGACGCCTTGCGGGGGTACGACGCCCTGCGACGCGGGCACGGCGACGCCCTGCGGGGGCACGACGCCCTGGGGGGGTACGGAGCCGCCCTGGGGAGGGGCCGCGACGCCCTGCGGGGGTACGACGCCCTGGGGGGGTACGGAGCCGCCCTGGGGAGGGGCCGCGACGCCCTGGGGCGGGACGGCAGCGCCCTGCGGTCCGGCCACGGCCCCCTGCGGTTGGGGGACGTGGGGGACGTGGGGGACGTGGGGGACGTTCCCCTGCGGAGCATTCCCGCCAGGGGCACCTCCCGGGGCGCCGCCTTGCGGCTGGACGGCGTTGCCCTGCGCCGGAACGGGCACGCCCTGCGGCGGCACGGCCGTACCCGGCGCGACCTGACCGGCGGCCACCCCGACCTGCGCGGGAGCGCCCTGCGCGGGGACGGCCTGCCCGGGAACGCCCTGCCCCTGCGGAACCCGGCCGTCGGCGTCCTGCTGCGCGGGAACCATCTGCTCGGCCCCGGCGGGCGCAGCGCCGGCAGGCACAACACCGGCAGCCGCAGCACCGGCGGGCACGGAACCGCCGGGCACGGAACCCGCCGCTGCCGGTCCGGCCTGGTCGGCACCCCCCGCCGCGGGAAGCGGATGTCCAGCCCCCGCCGCAGGAACCGGATGTCCGGCCCCCTGCCCGGGCGAACCGGGGACGGGGACGCTGCCCGGTGCCTGGGCCTGGGCCGCTCCGGCCCCCTCGGCGGCCGGCTGTGGCGCCACGGCCCGTCGCCGACGACCCGTCGGCGCGCTGGTGGGATGCGGCTGCGGCGGGGTGTGATCGGCGGACTGGTCGTGCGGGACGGCGTCGTGCCGCCCCTCCTCGACGCCCCCGCCCCCGGAGCCCCCCGGCCCGGGAACCGCGACGGCCCCCTGACCCTGCCCCTGGCCCTGGTCTTGGCCCTGACCCGGCACCTGGCCGGCCTGCCCGACCGGAACCTCCTGGTGCCCCGGCACCGCCTGGTCGGCTTCGGCCGGCGGCAGCGCGAACACCTGACGCGGCCCGGCTGCCTCCTGCTGTGCCGCCCGCTCGTTGGCGGCGGCCAGCGCACGCCGTCGACGCCCCGTCGGCTGCGGGGCCTGCCCCTGAGCCGCGCCGGCGGCACCAGCGGCCTCACCGGACGGCGACGCGGGCAGCGCCGGCGGCAACGCGTGTTGCTCACCCGGTTCGCGCCGGGCCCGCCGTCCGGACGGCGCGGGCACGCCCTGCGGCGGAACGGTCCCGCCCAGCCCCGTACCCGAGGCGGCGGTCCCGGCCGCGTGCTCGGCGGCCGTGACGACGGCCCCCTCGGCGACACCCTGGACGGCACTCCCGAGGGCAGCCGCACCGGCGTCCTCGGCGGGCCGACCGCGCCGCCGCCCGGTACCGCCCGACACGGCCCCGCCCTCGCCGGAGGCCTGCGCCGGAAGGGCGGCCGGTTCCCCGGCGGCCCGCCTCCGCCGCCGCCCGGTGGGCACGACCCCATCGGCACCGGAACCAGCACCGGCACCGGAGCCGGAATCACCGGCCCCCGCACCACCGGCCACGTCACCCTCGGCACCCGCAGCATCCGCGTCCAGGAAGGCATCGGTGGACGACCGCCGCGCCCGACGCCGCCCTCCACCGGAGGACTGCTCATCGGGAACAGCGGTGGCAACGGTGGCAGCGGTGGCAGCGGTGACATCCGGGGCATCGGAGGCATCGGGAACGGCCTCGTCGACCGCCTCCGCGGTGACCGCCCCGGCCCCGCCCCCGATCGGCACTTCGAGGACGTACGCGCTCCCGCTCATCCCCGGCACCTCATGCGTCTGCAGCACACCGCCGTGCGCCCGGACGATCCCGCGGACGATCGGCTCGTGCACCGTGTCGCCGCCGGCGTACGGCCCGCGCACCTCGATGCGGACGACCTCGCCGCGCTGCGCCGCCGCCACGACGACGGTGTTGTCCAGGTAACCGCCCGCCGACACGGGCGTGTTGCCGGTCGCGTCGACCCCCGCCACGTCGGCGACGAGGTGCGCGAGGGCGGTCGCGAGCAGCCGGGGATCGACCTCGGCCTCGATGGGCGGCGCGTGCACGGCGAACTGCACCCGCCCGGGCCCGATGAGCTCGACGGCCCCGTCGACACCGGCGGCGACGACGGCGTCCAGCATCACCTTCGTACGGGAGATGTCCTCGCTGCCCGCGTCGAGCCGCTGGTAGCCGAGGACGTTGTCGATCAGTGTCGTGATGCGCGAGTAGCCGGCCGACAGATGGTGGAGCACCTGGTTGGCCTCGGGCCACAGCTGCCCGGCGTCGTCCGCGGCGAGTGCGGCCAGCTCACGCCGCAGCTCCTCCAGCGGCCCGCGCAGGGACCGCCCGAGCAGGGTCAGCAGCTGCTCGTGCCGGGCGGCGAGCGCCTCGTACCGGTCCTTCTCCCGCTCCCCGAGCGCGGCGTACCGCTCCTCGCCGGCGGCGAGTTCCTCGGCGTGCCGCTCGCGCAGCTCCTCCAGCTCGGTGACGTGCTGCTGGCGCAGCGCGGTCAGCTCGGAGGCGTGTTCCTCGGCGACCCGCTCCAGCTCCTCGGCGTGGCGCTTCTCCGCCGCCTCCTTCTCCTCGACGACGGCGTCGTAGGGCCGCCGGTCGGTGAAGGTCATGACGGCGCCGACGAGCTGGTCGCCGTCGCGCACGGGCGCGGTCGTCAGGTCGACCGGCACCTTCCCGCCGTCCTTGGCGTACAGCACCTGCCCGCGCACCCGGTGCTTGCGCCCGGAGCGCAGGGTGTCGGCGAGCGGCGACTCGTCGTACGGGAAGGGCGACCCGTCGCCGCGCGAGTGCAGCACGAGCGTGTGCAGCTCCCGCCCGCCGAGATCGCTGGCCCGGTAACCCAGTATCTGGGCGGCGGCCGGATTGACGAGGACGATCCGCCCGTCGGTGTCGGTGCCGACGACGCCCTCGGCCGCGGCCCGCAGGATCATCTCGGTCTGCCGCTGCGAGCGCGCCAGCTCGGCCTCGGTGTCGACGGTTCCCGTGAGGTCCCGCACGACGAGCATGAGCAGCTCGTCACCGCTGTAGCCGTAACTGTCGTAGGCCTGCTGCCCGTTCTCCAGATTCGCACTGGTGACCTCGACGGGGAACTCGGTCCCGTCGGTCCGGCGCGCGACCATCCGGGTCGGCTTGGTCCGGGCCCGCGGGTCGAGGTGCTCCGGCCGTCGCATCGAGCCCGGGATCAGCTTGGAGTCGAAGTGCGGCAGCAGATCGAGCAGCCCGCGCCCGACCAGTGCGGTCCCCGGGGTCTCGAAGGCCTCCAGGGCGATGGTGTTGGCGTTGACGACCGTCCCGTTGGCATTGACCAGCACCAACGCGTCGGGAAGAGCGTCCAGTATGGCTGCGAGGCGAGCAGCGCCTCGGGATGGCCTGCTGCTCACGCGACGCTTCCTCCCTGTTACCGCACCTTGCCGACCGCTCGGGCCATCTTGCCAACCGTCCCGGGCCGTGTCACGCGAGGGAGTCTAAGGGCTGCGGTTGCGCTCGCGACGCCGGATGAGAGCGAGGTCGCACGAGGAAGTGACCCCGAACTGACGACCGAGTAAGAGGAAACGCCCGCCCTCCTGCGACGACGTCGCGGGACCTTCGCGGGACCTTTACGACGGAGGTGTTTCTGTACCTTTCGGCCGGGCTGGCGTGATCGGGGCGGAGTGTGGCGCAAACGGGGTGTGCGTGGGGGATGGCCCGGGGGGTGCAGGGAGGGGGGCCGTCCTTGGCTGACAGCCCCCCCCCGGATGCACGCGCCTCTGACTCTCAGGTGGTTCTCAGGCCCCCGCGTCGGATCTCAGGGGCCCGCGTCTTCAGGCCCCCGCGTCGCCGCCCATGTCCGGCAGGAGCGGCACGAGCCGGTCCCAACGGGCGATCTGGCAGCCGTCGCGACGGTCGTACGTGGCGTCGACTCGGCGTCCGGCCCAGGTGCCGGTGACGTGCGCGGTGGCGGGACCGCCGTACTGCATGGTGCAGAAGCCGCCTTCCGGCGCGGGCGCGAAGAGGTCCTGCCCCCAGCGGGTGTCCCGCTCGAGGGCGGCGCAGGCTCCGCGCGGGTCGGGGTGGCTGCCGCCCTCGGGCGCGCAGTACAGCTCGAACGTCCCGTCGACCCCGCCGCCGGCGTTCCGCACGGTGACGGTGAGGTGATCACGGTCCGGGCCGGCGCCGAGCCGGCTCGGGGACAGCGGGCCGGGCGCGTCGGCCTGGGCATACGCGGCCGGGGACACCGAGGTCAGGGAACCGGCGGCGGCGACGGAGGCGGCGGCGCCGACGAGGAGGCGCCGCAGGGTGGGGCGGGCAGTGGCCCGGGGGGTGGCACGCAACATGCCCTGCCTAACGCGACAGGGTCCCGGACGTTGCGCGGGGACGCCCATGCGCCGGTCCCGCGCGCCGGTCCCCTGGGACGGCGCACGCCCGCGACAAGGCCTTTGCCCTGCGCCCTTCCCGCCTAGTACCGTGGGGGTCGATTGGTGACACCACGCTCGACTGTGTCATCATCGGCACGCACCGACTCGCGCTCGCGCGTGGGGATGTGCTGGGAGGCGTCGCCTAGTCCGGTCTATGGCGCCGCACTGCTAATGCGGTTTGGGTTTTAAAGCCCATCGAGGGTTCAAATCCCTCCGCCTCCGCACCCGATCACGAAGCCCCGGTCCCACCGACCGGGGCTTCGCTGTCGTTGCCTCCAGCACCCCCCGTACGGCCGTTTCCGCAGGTCACAAGGGGTGTGGCAAACGGATTTCACATGGCGGCGGCAGTCATGTAATGTTCTTCCTGTCGCCGCGAGCGAGCCGGAAGGCCCGAGAGCGGCGAAAAAACAGAACAAGCACTCGTAGCTTAACGGATAGAGCATCTGACTACGGATCAGAAGGTTGCAGGTTCGAATCCTGCCGAGTGCACAGCAGACCAGAGGCCCTGTGGATCAGTCCACAGGGCCTCTGGTGTGTGCATATCTACGCGAGCTGGGTTTCCGCGGAGCGGCCCACTCTCAGGTGGCTCTCCAGCGGATGCACGAAGCTGACCTCGGTCCAGTCCTTGGCGAAGCTGCCTTCGGGGATGACGCGGACATCGGCGATGGTGTTGCCGTCGTCGACGGAGCAGACGACGCCGCGGCCTTTCGCCCTGCCGTAGAAGAGGATGCGGTCGTCGCTGAGGCCGGTGACCGATGTCCAGTCCTTGGCGAAGCTGCCCTCGGGGAAGACGCGGACGTCCGCGATGGTGTTGTTGTCGTCGACGGAGCAGACGACACCGCGGCCCTTGGACGCGCCGTAGAACAGAATGCGGTCGCCGCTCAGGGCCGTGACTGCCGTCCAGTCTCTGGCGAAGCTGCCTTCGGGGAAGACGCGGACGTCTCCCATGCTGTTGTTGTCGTCGATAGAGGCGACGACACCGCGGCCCTTGGACGCGCCGTAGAACAGAATGCGATCGCCGCTCAGAGCGGTGACTGCCGTCCAGTCTCTGGCGAAGCTGCCCTCGGGGATGACATGGAGGTCCGCCATGTTGTTGTCGTCATCGACGGACGTGACGACGCCGCGGCCCTTGGAGGCGCTGTAGAACAGCATGCGGTCGCCGCTGAGCCCGGTGACCGCCGTCCAGTCCTTGGCGAAGCTGCCCTCGGGGAAGACGCGGACGTCTCCCATGTTGTTGTCGTCATCGATGGAAGAGATGACACCGCGCCCTTTGGACGCGCTGTAGAAAAGAATGCGCTCTGACATCGTCGCGCCTCTCTGGCCTGTTTCCGCGTATCATCGCGACGCGAAAAGAATTAAATCCACCCTCGAATTCCCCCGTATAACGCTACGCTCACCCGATCGGCCCTGCATCCCGACGGTGAATTCAATTATTGACGGCGAAACGGAGGGCTACGCGACCTTGGGGCCGCAGCGCATTCCGATGTACACGCATCCGGTGCCGTCCGTCAGCGTGGAGAAGATGACGGGCATGTAGTCCTCGCTGAACGCCGCGCCCACCCCCGTACCGGCGAAAACCGTCTCCGTCACGGGTACCAGATCGATCTTTAGGGCTTCGGAGAAGTCCTTCATGCCGTCGACGAACTCGTACGCCATGTGCCCCGCACCGTCCCGCTCGGTCACGGTGATGACCACGCCCTCGCGCCGGTACGTGCCGACGAGCGGCGCGAAGTCGACCACGGGAGGCTCGGCCGGCGGGGCGAACGCGTCCGGCATCGTCACCCCGGCCAGTTCGGCGAGGAGTTCCCGGTAGAGCGCGGCGTACAGCTCACGCGCACCGCCGCCGTTGGTGAGCAGCGCGACCGCGACACCCGCCGACGGGACGACGCGCAGATAGCCGTACTGTCCGATGGAGGCGCCGTCGTGGCCGTAGCCCTGGACGCCGTTCCAGTCGTAGAGGGTCCAGCCCAGGCCCCAGCCGTCCGCGCTGACCGACCACTTGTCGGGGGAGTCCACGACCCGGCGCTGCATCAGCGCGACGGTCTCCTGGGAGAGCAGCCGGGTGCCGTCCTGCGCCACTCCGCCCGCGAGGTGCATCCGCGCGAGCCGCGCGAGGTCCCCGGCCGTGGCGATGACCCGGCCGTACGGGCCCGCCGAGCGCGGCATCAGGTCCCAGGACGGTGCCGGGTCCGGGTCCTGGCCCGGCTCGCCCAGGTGGCTCATCGCCGCCCGGAACCGCAGCGCCTCCTCGGGCAGCGTCACCGTGTGGTCGAGGCCCAGCGGGGTGAGGAGCAGGTCCTTCAGTGCCTCGTCCCAGACCTTGCCGGTCAGCACCTCGATGATGCGGCCGAGCACGTTGTACCCGATGCTGCTGTACGAGAGCGCCTCGCCGGGCGGGCAGTCGAGCGCCACGCCCTTCGCGGCCTCGACGTACTTGGCGAGGCAGTCGTCGCCGCGCCCGCTGTCATAGGTGAAGTCACAGGTGAGGCCGCTCGTGTGGCTGAGCAGCCGGCGTGTGGTGATCGCCCTGGTCGACTCGGGGTCGGCGACCGAGAACTCCGGCAGTACGTCCACGACCGGTGCGTCCAGGTCCAGTCGGCCCGCATCGGCGAGCTGCATGATCAGGGTGGCGGTGTACACCTTGGCGATCGAGCCCATCTGGAAGACCGAGTCGGTCGTCGCCTCCACGCCCGTTCCGCGGTGCAGCACGCCGCTGGCCAGCTCGTGTACGACCCCGTCGACGAGTAACGCCAGCGAGGCGGCCGGGACGTGGTGCTTGGCGCGCAGCTCGTCGAGCCGGGACTGCCAGTGGGCGAGGTCCAGCTTCCGACCCGCCGAGTCCAGGGTCCCCCACTCGCCCCTGGCGTCCCAGTTGCCCTGCTCGTCCCAGCTCACGTTGTTCGACATGCCTGCTCCCGACTGTGATGCGTACGGCGTTCCCGCGATGCGAACACTGTACGCATGCGGAAGCGCTGTACGCAATGTGCGTACGGTGTGCGCTAGTGCTGAGCGAGCTGATCGTGGGCGACCACGGGCGCATCGGATGCATGTAGGCGCATACTGGGGGCAATGACAAAGCCTGCTGCACAGAAGCGTCACTTGCCCACCAGCCCTTTCAAGGCTCCGGTCGCACCGGCTCCCAAGCACTTCGCCGTGGGTGACCAGGTCACCCACGACATGTACGGCCTCGGGAGGGTCATCGGCATCGAGGACGGGATCGCGGCGCTCGTCGACTTCGGGTCGGCGCCGATGCGGATCTTGAGCCCGTACGCCAAGATGACCAAGCTGTAGGACCGCTGTGCCCGGTCACGGCACGCAAGGCCCCTCCAGGGGCCTGCAACGAAAGAGAGACTCTCATCGAACCGACTTCGCTGTTCTCCGCTCCGGAAGGGCAACCCCGCCGTTCCGCCGCAGCATCGCCGCCGCCGGCGATGAACCCCTTCCAGGCCCCGGACTTCGGGGAGGACGACACCTTCCTGACCGAGGACCCCGGGGAGCCCGCCCCGGCGCGGCGTTCGGCGCGATCCAAGGCGGCTTAGTTTCACGAGTGCGCTCGGGCCAGAGGCTCTGAGGGTCGATGATCCTCAGAGCCTCTGGCATGTTCCGCCTTCCCGCCTTCGCGTCTTCCCCCCCGTCAGGCGACCGGGGCCGTTCAGTCGGTGCGGCAGTGTTCCTCCAGGTAGTCCGCCGCCAGGGCGCTCGCGCGGGTGAACCAGTCGTTGAGGACCGCGATCTCCTCGGGGGAGTAGTCCGCGAAGAGCCGCGTCAGGCGGGCGTAGTACGGCTCGTAGACCTCGCGGATACGGGCGACCGCCTCCGGCCGGGCGGCCACGCGGACGCGGCGGCGGTCGGTCGGGTCGGGGCGGCGGGTGATGTAGCCGGCGCGCTCCAGGCGGTCGAGGATGCCGGTGACTGCGCCTGTGGTGACGTGGACCCGGGCCGCCAGGTCGCCGGCCGTGGGGAGGTTCTCCCCGGCCTCGAGCACGTAGGCGAAGCAGGTGAGGTCGGTCACACTCAGCCCCACCTGCTGGGCGATCTCGTGCTGTCCGACCAGGTGGGTCGCGATGAGGTGGTCCATCGCCGAGAGCGCCTGCTCCGGTGTGGCGGCCGGACGCGGCTTGGCTTGCATTCCCAATTCCCTTAGTTCGTGAGAAGTTTGGGCCGTCAATGGCTTAGTGGTGAGGGGTCGGGGGTGCTCTGGTCCTCCCGGGGCCTCATGGGCGAGGGGACAGCACGTGAGCGCACATCAGTATGACCACGGGCACACGGTCGCGGGGTGGGTCGGATTCGGGATCGCCAGCGTGGGCGCCGGTGTGGCCGGGCTGGGCGTCGTCACGGTCTCGGGCCTGTTGATCGCCGGCGGGATCGCGATCGGGGCCGTGAGTCTCCTGGTCACCTGGGCGTTGCATCTCGCCGGGTGGGGGAAGGGTCCCGGCCTGCGGCCCCGGGACGAGTGGGGGTGGCGCGTGCGGGATTCGGCGGCGCCGGGTGGGCACGAGGACTGCCTGGGGTGCCGGCTGGCCGGGCGAGGGCGGCGGGGTCCCGGGCGCTCGGCGGACCTGGCCATGCCTGCCCAGCGGGACGGGGAGCGGGAGACCGCCGCTGCCGTGGGGGCCGACTCCGCGCGGTGAGGTCTGTCCTCGTCGGCTGCTGAGATACGTCCCAGGCTCGCCCCCGTTGTCAGTGGTGCCGCCGTTGTCAGTGGTGCCCCCTACGCTCGACAGGGATGGCACAGGCATGGAAGTGCTCGGGGCTGCGGTGGTCGGCGGACGGTCCCGTGCTGCTCTGGGACGGCGGGCGGCGCACCGCGCTGACCTGGGGGAAACGCGTGGCCTTCGCGGTCGCGGAAGGGGGCGTGCGGACATGTGTGGGGGCTCGGGGGCATGCGTGTCCGGCGGGGGCGGCCGTGCCGGCGCGGAGTACGGGGGCGCGGTGCGAGGAGTGTGCGCGGCTGGACCGGGCGCACTCCGTGGCGGCGGACACCCTCGCGGACGATCCGCGGCCGTACCACGTATATCTGGCCTGGTTCGGTCCCGGCATGGTCAAGGTCGGGATCACGGCAGTGGAGCGGGGCTCCGCGCGGCTGCTCGAGCAGGGGGCCGTCTGCTTCAGCTGGCTGGGTGTCGGTCCTCTCATGGCGGCTCGGCGTACCGAGGAGCTGCTGCGGGCCGCCCTGCGCGTGCCCGACCGGATTCCGTACGCCGAGAAGCGGGCCGTGCGGGCCGGGCTGCCGGAGGCGGCCGTCGACCGGGCCAGCGAGATCACCGCGTTGCACACGCGGACCGTGGCGCTCCCCGCCTGGCCGGAGTCGCTCGCGCGGGCGCCGCTGCAGATAGTCGATCACGTCGAGGCGTTCGGACTCGCGGGGGTGCCTGCCGCCGTCGGGGAGGTGAGCGGGCTGGTCGCCGGGGGCGTGGTCAGTGGGGAGCTGATCGCTGCCGCCGGGCCCGATCTGCATCTGGCGACCGGGGGCGGTGTGGTCGTGCTGGACACCCGGCTGATGACCGGGTGGGGTCTGGTACCCGCCACGAGCGCTGAACCGACGGTTCCGGTCCGGGCGTTCCGGGAGGCGGCGGGTGTGCAGGACGGCTTGTTCTGAAGCCGCGCGGTCTCGCCCGGCCCCTGCGGCTCGCCCAGGCGGTTCCTGAGAAGTGCCTGTGCGGTTCTCAGGCAAATCACAGGTTGCCGAAAGGGCGCTCTCAGAGGGCCTCGACATCGTGTTCACATGACCACGACCTCGCCCCAGGGGCGCACCGAACTGCTGAGGCCGGACGGGAGCCCCGTCCGAGTGCTTGTGGTGGACGACGAGATGTCGATCACCGAGCTGCTGTCCATGGCCCTGCGCTACGAGGGATGGCAGATCCGGAGTGCCGGCGACGGCACGGGCGCGATCCAGACCGCGCGTGACTTCCGGCCCGACGCCGTCGTCCTCGACATGATGCTGCCGGACATGGACGGGCTGACCGTGCTCGGGCGGCTGCGCCGCGAGCTGCCGGACGTGCCCGTGCTGTTCCTGACCGCCAAGGACGCCGTCGAGGACCGGATCGCCGGGCTCACGGCGGGCGGGGACGACTACGTCACCAAGCCGTTCAGCCTGGAGGAGGTCGTCGCGCGGCTGCGGGGGCTGATACGGCGGTCCGGCGCGGCCGACCGGCGCTCCGACTCCGTGCTGGTCGTCGGCGACCTCACCCTCGACGAGGACAGCCACGAGGTCAGCCGGGGCGGCGAGAACATCCACCTGACCGCGACCGAGTTCGAGCTGCTGCGGTTCCTGATGCGCAATCCGCGGCGCGTGCTCAGCAAGGCGCAGATCCTGGATCGGGTGTGGTCGTACGACTTCGGTGGGCAGGCCAACGTCGTCGAGCTCTACATCTCCTATCTGCGGCGGAAGATCGACGCCGGGCGCGAGCCGATGATCCACACGCGGCGCGGCGCCGGTTATCTGATCAAGCCCGCGGCGTCATGAGCGGACGACGACGACCGCGTGCGCAGCGCACGGCAGGCGGGCAGCGGCCAGGCAGGCCGCGCACGCTGCGGACGCGGCTCGTCGTCGCGTCCGTGGTGCTGATCGCCGTGGTGTGCGCGGTGATCGGGACGGTGACGACGCTTGCCCTGCGGTCGCATCTGTACGAGCAGCTGAACGGCCAGGTCGACGACGCCGGCAAGCGCCTGTCGGGCCCCATGAAACCCGGCGGTGAGAAGGACAACGACGCGACGGACCGGATCACCGGCTTCGTCAAGGGACCGGCGCAGCCCCGCACCATCGCCGCCGAGGTCGGCGCCGACGGCACGGTCACCCGGGCGGTCCTCGCCCAGGAGGTGTCCAACGAGAACGGCCCCTTCCAGGGGAACACGCCCGTGGACCTCACCGCCGAGCAGAGGGCCGCCCTGGCCGACGTGCCCACCCGGGGCATGCACACCGTCGACATCCCCGGTCTCGGCGAGTACCGCGTGCAGTACGTCCTCGGGCGCGACGGGGACGCCTACTACGTCGCCCTGCCCACCGAGTCGGTCACCTCCACCATCAACACCCTGATCCTCGTCGAGGTGAGCGTCACCGGTGCCGGGCTGGTCGCCGCCGCCATCGCCGGCTCCGTCCTCATCGGCGTCGCCACCCGCCCCCTCCGCCGGGTCGCCGCCACCGCCACCCGCGTTTCCGAACTGCCCCTGCACACCGGCGAGGTGAACCTCAGCGAGCGCGTGCCCGACTCCGAGACCGATCCGCACACCGAGGTCGGGCAGGTCGGTGCCGCGCTGAACCGGATGCTCGACCACGTCCACGGGGCGCTGCACGCACGGCAGCAGAGCGAGATGCGGGTACGGCAGTTCGTCGCCGACGCCAGTCACGAGCTGCGGACGCCCCTCGCCTCCATCCGCGGTTACGCCGAACTCACCAGACGCGGCAGGGAGCAGGTCGGGCCCGACACCCGGCACGCCCTGGGCCGTATCGAGTCCGAGGCGGGCCGGATGACGCTGCTCGTGGAGGACCTGCTGCTGCTCGCCCGGCTGGACGCGGGGCGGCCGCTGCGGTTCGAGCAGACCGATCTCGTACCGCTGGTCGTGGACACCGTCAGCGACGCCCGGGCCGCCGGCCCGGACCACAACTGGCGGCTGGACCTGCCCGACGAGCCCGCGCTCGTCCCGGCGGACGCGGCCCGGCTGCAACAGGTCCTGGTCAACCTGCTCGGCAACGCCCGCACCCACACGCCACCCGGTACGACCGTCACCGCGCGGGTGCAGCGGCGCGGCCCCTGGCTGTGCGTGGACGTCGAGGACAACGGACAGGGCATCCCGGCCGAGTTGCTGCCGCACGTCTTCGAGCGGTTCGCGCGGGGCGACTCCGCGCGCTCCCGCGCCACCGGCTCGACCGGACTCGGCCTCGCCATCGTGCAGGCCGTGGCGACCGCGCACGGCGGTGCCGTGACCGTCGACAGCGTGCCGGGGCGGACCGTGTTCACGGTGCACCTGCCCGCGCTGCCGCCCCAGCCGCAGCGGGAAATGAGCCCGCAACAGCACTCACAGGCACGCCACAGCGTCACCACATGGGCACAACAGGGCGCCTGACGAAAGTCGGTTCCATGCGAACCGATTCTTCTCCCGGCACCCTGCCGGCGCGGGAGCACCTCCCGGCCGCACCAGCCGGTACGCCTGTCCTGGACGTAGTGATCCCCGTCTACAACGAGGAGAAGGACCTCCAGCCGTGCGTCCGCAGACTGCACGAGCACCTGGCCCGGACGTTCCCGTACGCGTTCCGCATCACGATCGCGGACAACGCCTCCACGGACACCACCCCGCAGGTCGCCGCCCGGCTGGCGGCACAGATGCCCGAGGTCACCACCTGCCGCCTCGAACAGAAGGGCCGCGGCCGGGCCCTGCGGGCCGTCTGGTCGGCCTCGGACGCCCCCGTCCTCGCCTACATGGACGTGGACCTGTCCACCGACCTCAACGCCCTGCTCCCGCTGGTGGCGCCGCTGATCTCCGGCCACTCGGACCTCGCGATCGGCTCCCGGCTCGCCCGCAGCTCGCGCGTGGTGCGCGGCCCCAAGCGGGAGTTCATCAGCCGGGCCTACAACCTCATCCTGCGCGGCTCGCTCCAGGCCCGCTTCTCCGACGCCCAGTGCGGCTTCAAGGCGATCCGCCGTGACGTCGCGCAGGTGCTGCTGCCGCTGGTCGAGGACACCGGCTGGTTCTTCGACACCGAGATGCTGGTGCTCGCCGAGCGCGCGGGACTCCGTATCCACGAAGTCCCCGTCGACTGGGTCGACGACCCGGACTCGACCGTGCACATCGTCAGGACCGCCACCGACGACCTCAAGGGCGTGTGGCGGGTCGGCAGGGCCCTGGCCACCGGGTCGCTGCCGCTGGACCGGCTCACCCGGCCGTTCGGCGACGACCCGCGCGACCGCGAGATCCAGGACGTGCCGAGGGGCCTGGCCCGCCAGCTCGTCGGGTTCTGCGTGGTCGGCGGCCTGTCGACCCTCTTCTACCTGCTGCTCTACAGCGGCTTCCGCGTCTTCACCGGCTCGCAGGTCGCCAACGCCCTCGCCCTGCTGGTCTCCGCGATCGCCAACACGGCGGCGAACCGGCGGCTCACCTTCGGGGTGCGGGGGCGCGGCGGGGCCGTACGGCACCAGGCGCAGGGCCTGGTCGTCTTCGGTATCGGGCTCGCCCTGACCAGCGGTTCGCTCGCCGCGCTCAACGCCGCCACGTCCGATCCCGCCCATTCCACCGAACTGGCCGTCCTCATCGCCGCCAACCTCGCGGCGACCGTCCTGCGCTTCCTGCTCTTCCGGGCGTGGGTGTTCCCCGACCGGCGGGGGGACGACGCCCCGGTGGCCGCCCCGTACGACTCCACTCACTTCCGCGCCGGTGACGTCGCGGACTCCTGGCGGGACGCGACCGTGCAGCTGCTGCCGGTGCGTCCGCACGACAACGATGCGAGGGACCTGCGATGACCGTCCACTACGACCAGCGGGCCGACGGCAGAGCCACGCCGGCCACGCTTCCCGAGACCTGGACGCGTCCGGCCGCCCCCGAGGGCGGTGAGCCGAAACGGCCCCTGCCGCGGCGCCTGTGGCACGGACGCCCCGAGGACCCCCGCTGGGCCCGCCCGGCCTTCCTCGGCCTGCTGCTCGCCACCACCGTGCTCTACCTCTACAACCTGAGCGCCTCCGGCTACGCCAACTCCTTCTACTCGGCGGCCGTCCAGGCCGGCAGCCAGTCCTGGAAGGCGTTCTTCTTCGGCTCGCTGGACGCGGCCAATGCCATCACCGTCGACAAGCCCCCGGCCGCGCTGTGGCCGATGGCCCTGTCCGTGCGGCTCTTCGGGCTCAGCTCCTGGGCGATCCTCGCCCCCGAGGTCCTCATGGGCGTCGGTACGGTCGCCGTCGTCTACGCGGCGGTGCGGCGCCGGTTCAGCGCCGCGGCCGGACTGATCGCGGGCGCGGTGCTCGCGCTCACCCCCGTCGCGGCGCTGATGTTCCGCTTCAACAACCCGGACGCGCTGCTGGCGCTGCTGATGGCCATGGCCTGCCACCTCGTCATCCGGGGCCTGGAGGACGGCCGTACGAAGTGGCTGGTCTGGGCCGGCGCGGCCATCGGCTTCGCCTTCCTCGCCAAGACCCTCCAGGCGTTCCTCATCCTGCCGGGACTCGCCCTGGTCTACGGCGTCTGCGCGCCGGTGCCGGTGAGGAAGCGGATCGGGCAGCTCGCCGCCGGCCTGGCCGCGATCGTCGTCTCCGGCGGCTGGTGGGTGGCGATCGTCGAGCTGTGGCCCGCGTCGTCCCGGCCGTACATCGGCGGCTCGCAGAACAACAGCTTCCTGGAACTGACCTTCGGCTACAACGGCCTGGGCCGCCTCAACGGCGAGGAGACCGGCAGCGTCGGCGGCGGTGGCGGGGGAGGCGGCGGCAACTGGGGCGAGACCGGCTGGGACCGGCTGTTCAGCTCCTCCATCGGCGGCCAGATCTCCTGGCTGATCCCGGCCGCGCTGATCCTCCTCGTCGCCGCTCTGGCGGCCACCCGCAGGGCGAAGCGCACGTCGGTGACCCGCGGTTCGTTCCTCGTCTGGGGCGGCGCGCTGCTCACGACCATGCTCGTCTTCAGCTACATGCAGGGCATCTTCCACGAGTACTACACGGTGGCCCTCGCCCCCTACATCGCCCCGCTCATCGGCATGGGCGCGGCGCTGCTCTGGGAGAAGCGCGCCGTGGCGTGGGCGTCGCTGACCCTGGCGGCGGCGACGACGGCGACCGCGGCCTGGGGGTACGTCCTGCTCAACCGCTCCTCCGACTACCTGCCCGGGCTGAAGTGGCTGGTGCTGGTCGGGGGTCTGACCGCGGCCCTGGGCCTGGTCTTCGCCGGGCGGCTGGGCCGTCGACTGGCCCTGGGCGCCGCGGGGCTGGGCCTCGTCGCCGCGCTGGCCGGTCCGGCGGCGTACACCCTGACCACGCTGAACGAGGGGCACACGGGCTCGATCGTCACGGCGGGCCCGGCGGTGGCCGGCGGACGCGGCGGCCCGGGCGGCGGCGGCCCCGGCGGTGGCGGCTTCCCGGGCGGAGGCCAGAACCGGCCAGGCCAGCAGAACCAGCAGGGCCAGCAGAACCAGCAAGGCCCGCAGGGCTTCCCCGGCGGCGGCATGCCGGGCCAGAACCAACAGGGCCAGAACCAGCAGAACGGCGACGGCGGCCGTACGGGCGGCATGGGCGGTGGCGGCGGTGGCGGCATGGGCGGCCTGCTCAACGGCGCCGGCGTCAGCGCCCAGGCCAAGAAGCTGCTGGAGGCCGACGCCGACCAGTACACGTGGGCCGCGGCGGCCATCGGCGCCCAGAACGCGGCGAGTTACCAGCTGTCCACGGGCGAGCCGGTGATGGCCGTCGGCGGCTTCAACGGCACCGACCCGTCCCCGACCCTGGCCCAGTTCAAGCAGTACGTGGCCGACGGGAAGATCCACTACTTCATCGCCTCCGGCTCGGGCGGCGGCATGGGCGGCAGCAGCGACGGCACCTCTTCCCGGATCACCTCCTGGGTCGAGGCCAACTTCAAGAAGGTCACGGTCGGTTCGGCGACCTTCTACGACCTCACGCAGAAGGCGAGCGACTGACGGACCCTGACCGGGAGAAGGGCGGTGGCCGAGCGCGCCACCGCCCTTCCTCAATTACCCGGTTACCCGGTTACCCGGTTACTCGGTTGTACACCGTATGGGAATCATTCTACGGTGTACAGCATGACGACGATTCCCCAGGAACAGGAACAGGCCCGTCCCCCGACTCAGGGCCACCCCCAACGCTGGCTGATCCTCGGTGTCATCTGCCTCGCCCAGCTCACCGTGCTGCTGGACAACACGATCCTGAACGTGGCGATCCCCTCGCTCACCCGCGAGATGGACGCCACTACCGCCGACGTCCAGTGGATGATGAACGCCTACGCGCTGGTGCAGTCCGGCCTGCTGCTCACCGCGGGCAACGCCGCCGACCGCTACGGCCGCAAGCTGCTGCTGATGTCCGGCCTCGCGATCTTCGGCGTCGGCTCGCTGGCGGCGGGCCTGTCCCAGAGCCCCGCCCAGCTGATCGCGGCCCGCGCCGGCATGGGCGTCGGCGGCGCGCTGCTGATGACCACCATCCTCGCCGTCGTCGTGCAGATCTTCGACGACCAGGAGCGGGTGAAGGCCATCGCGCTGTGGTCGACGGTCAGTTCGCTCGGTTTTGCGGCCGGGCCGCTGATCGGCGGGGTGATGCTGAACCACTTCTGGTGGGGCGCGATCTTCCTGATCAACATCCCGGTGGCCGTGCTGGGCCTGGTCGCGGTCGCCGCGCTCGTGCCGGAGTCCAAGCACCAGGCGGGTGAACGGCCCGACCTGGTCGGCGCGGTGCTGTCGACCATCGGCATGACGGCCGTGGTGTACGCGATCATCACCGGCCCCGAGCATGGCTGGACCTCCGCGCAGGTGCTGGTCTCCGCGCTGATCGGCGTGGCCGTCCTGGGCCTCTTCGTGACGTGGGAGCTGCGGACCGAGCACCCGATGCTCGACATGCACTTCTTCCGCAACCAGAAGTTCGTGGGCGCGGTCGCGGGCGCGATCCTCGTGGCGTTCGGCATGACGGGCTCGCTGTTCCTGCTCACGCAGCATCTGCAGTTCGTGCTCGGCTACGAGCCGCTGGACGCAGGGCTGCGGACGGCGCCGCTGGCGTTGACCGTGGTCGTGCTCAACTTCACGGGGGTCGGGGCGAAGCTGGTGCGGAAGGCCGGGACGCCGACGGCCATCGCGCTCGGCATGACCCTGGTGGCCGCCGGGCTGGCGGCGATCGCGCTGCTCGGCGGGCACGGGTACGAGGGGATGCTGCTCGGCCTGGTCGTGATGGGGGCGGGTGTGGCGTTGTCCATGCCGGCGATGGCCAACGCGATCATGAGCGCGATACCGCCCGAGAAGGCGGGTGTGGGCGCGGGCATCAACGGCACGCTCGCGGAGTTCGGGAACGGGCTGGGGGTCGCCGTTCTCGGTGCGGTGCTCAACTCGCGGTTCGCGTCCCTGGTCGCCGTCTCGGCGGCGTCGCTGCCGGCGGCGCTGGCGTCTGCCGACAGTGCGGCGGAGAGGGCGCGTATTTCTGACGCGTTCGCCTCCGGGCTGGAGACCAGTCAATTGGTCGGGGCTGTGGCTGTGCTGGCCGGTGGGTTGGTCGCGGCTGCGTTGTTGCGGCGGGCCGAGCGGGCAGAGTCCGCCTAAGAGCTCGGGCGGCTGGGTAGTGGGCGGCTGCGGGAGCGTTCGGGCTGGTCGCGCGGTTCCCCGCGCCCCTGAGAGGCGCGTCTAGCATGAGCGGCGTCTGAAAGATCGAGGAAGGTGCGCCATGGCGAAAGCGGCCCGGCAGGGTCAGGCGCGGACCAGCGTCTGGCTGGAGAGCAAGGCGCACCGACGGCGCGGCGGGGGGCAGCCCTCGGGGCTGGACCGGGGGCGGATCACCGAGGTCACCGTGCGGCTGCTGGACGCCGAGGGGCTGGCCAGGTTCTCGATGCGGCGGCTGGCCGGAGAGCTGAACGTGACCGCGATGTCCGTCTACTGGTACGTGGACACCAAGGACGACCTCCTGGAACTCGCCCTGGACCAGGTCATGGGCGAGATGCGGCTGCCCGACCCGGACGCCGACGAGGACTGGCGCGACCAGGTGCGGGCCCTCGCCCGGGAGTACCGGACGCTGCTGGTGCGGCACCCCTGGGTGTCGGCGCTGGTCGGCGTCTTCCTCAACATCGGCCCCAACAACCTGGCGTTCTCGCGGGTCGTCCAGCGCGTCGTCCGCAGGACCGGGCTGCCGGCGAAACGCCTGACGAGCACGATCTCGGCGGTCTTCCAGTTCGTCTACGGCTACGGAACGCTGGAGGGCCACCTCGCCACGCGGGCCGCGGCCGCCGGCCAGACCGTGGACGAGTACTTCCAGCAGTCCCTGAGCACGGTCACGGAGGCCCCGCAGGCCGCCGACGTCCTCCGGGAGTCGCAGGAGATCATGGCGGCGCGCGGCGGCGACACCGTCGCCGAGATGCTGGAGCGCGACTTCGAGTTCGCGCTGGAACTGCTCGTCGCGGGCATCGAGGCGATGGTCGCCCGGGAGCGCTGAGCCCCTCCGGAGGCGTCGGTCGGCTACTCCCCCTCGACCAGCCGCGCCGGGAACCCGCCCGTCGCCACCGGGCCCCACCGCTCCGGCGTGATCCGGATGATGGACTTGCCCTGCTTGACCATGGCCGCGCGGTACTCGTCCCAGTCGGGGTGCTCCCCGGCGATGTTCCGGTAGTACTCCACGAGCGGCTCGACGGAGTCGGGGGTGTCGACGACCTCGGCCGTGCCGTCGATCTGCACCCAGGGGCCGTTCCAGTCGTCGCTGAGGACGATCAGGCTGACCCGAGGGTCGCGCTTGGCGTTGCGGGTCTTGGCGCGCTCCGGGTAGGTGGAGACGACGATCCGGCCGGAGTCGTCCACCCCGCAGGTCAGCGGGGAGCCCTGGGGGCCGCCGTCGGCCCGGCGGGTCAGCAGGATCGCGTGGTGCCGGGGGCGGACGAAGTCCAGCAACTCGTCGAGCGAGACGCGGGTGTTCGTAGCGATGTTCGGTGCCATGTGCGGCAGCCTACGACGCCAGTGCCTCGGGGAGGTTGTCGTACACGGGGACGTCCCGGCGCAGCCCGGTCAGCTCCAGGACGCGGCTCGCGACACCCTCGGGCCGGGCCACCAGGCGCACCCGTGCCCCGGGGCGCAGCCGGTGCCGGATGTCGTTGATGAGGCGGACGCCCTGGGAGTCCATGAAGGAGGTGCGGGTGAGGTCGAGGACGAGCACGTCCAGTCGGTCGCGCCGGGCCTCGACCGCGGACACGACGAGCGGAAGCAGCTCTTCCGCGTTGCAGAAGTCGATTTCGGCGGGCATGGCGAGATGAACGCGACCGGGGAGGTCACGCGATTCGGTGGGATTCGGGAGGAAGGTCACGGAGCTCACCTGGCAGACGTTCGTCCGGATTCCGGTAAGGCCGCTTCCTGACCCGTGAAGCCCATTGCACCATGCCGCGGGGTGGTCGCGAAAGCGCCCTGGCCCGGCCGTCGGCCGGACGTCACTTCGGGGCAACCGAACAGTTAGAGTGCTGTCCGTCCTGTGCTCGCAGTCGGGAATGTGCTGCGGAGCTCTCCTGCGCACGGTCATGACCGTGCATGCCGAAGAGGTTCGTGGTGGCTGCGTCCGAGTTTCCTGATTTGCCCCGTTTTCAGGTCGGCTTCGAGCTGGCCGAAGCCCTCACGGTGGCTTCTCAGCAACTGCACGAGACCCTCACACCGCACAGCACCCTGCGCACGGCGGTCCGGCTCGCCGTCCACCTCATGCCCGGGGCCGAGCACGCCGGCATCTCCGAGATCGAGCGCGGCAACAAACTCCGCACCCTCGCCTGGACCGACGAGGTCGTGCGCTCCGCCGAGGCCCGGCACGAGGGCCGCGACCGGCCCGGGCACTGGGAGCAGCTGTGGAACAGCCCCGTCGCGCGGATAGCGGACAGCGAGTCCGACGAGGGCTGGGACGTGCTGTCGGCCCTGGGGCTGCGCTCGGCGCTGTCGCTGCGGCTGCGCGCCGACCGCCGCCGGCTGACCGTGCTCACGGCCTACGCGCGCAAGCCGGGCGCCTTCGACGAGGACGCGACACGCATCGGCCGGCTGTTCACCACGCACGTCAGCATCGCCCTGGAGTCCGCGACCGTCCGCGAGCAGCTCACCGAGGCCATGCACACCCGGGACCTGATCGGCCAGGCCACCGGCATCCTCATGGAACGCCAGGGCATCGACGCGGCCGCGGCCTTCGAGAGCCTGGTGCGCGCCTCCCAGCGCGAGAACGTGAAACTGCGCGATCTGGCCCGCCGTATCGTCGGCGCTCACAACTCCACGTGAGCGGGCGTGAGTTGCGGCACGTGCGTTAACGGACGCCGACGGGATACCCGTACGGTCATGAGCTCCGAGACGTCCGACACGCTGGACCAGGCGATGGTGCGCAGCAGCGGTCTCGACACCCTGCTGCGCGATCTGACCGACCGCGCGGTGCAGGAGGTGCCCGGCGCCGCCGCGTGCAGCATCACGGTGCGCCGCGCGGACCGGCTGCTCACCCTGGCCGGCAGCGACGGCCTGCCCAGCGGCCTGGACCTGCGGCAGTACGAGAACGGCTCCGGCCCCTGCGTCGAGGCCGCCGAGACCGGCGCCGAGCAGTACGCCCCGGACCTGGCCGCGGAGCTCCGCTGGCCGTCGTACACGGGCTACGCGCTGTCCGCGGGCGTCCACTGTGTGCTGGCGGTGCCGATCGCCGTCGAGGGCGAGACCGGCGCCGCGATCAACTTCTACGGCGTGACGGCCGACGCGCTGGGCACGGGCCGGGACGCGGCCCGTGCCTTCGCGGCCCGGGCGGGGGACGTGATCAGCGTGGCGCTGCGCATCGAGCGGCGGCGCCAGTCGGCGGCCGACGTGCGCACCGCGCTGCTCTCCCGCAGCGTCATCGATCAGGCGATCGGCATCCTCATGGCCCGGGAGCGGATCGACGCGCGCCTCGCGCTGGAACGGCTGCGCCGGGTCTCGCAGGACCGGAACGTCAAACTCCGGGACCTGTGCAGCCAGTTGGTGGCGAGAGTGTCCCGGCCGGGAGACCCCGCGTCACGCGGCCGGCAGTGACTCGCCCTGCACGGCCTGGATGTCCAGCTCCACCTTGAGCGTCGTGCCGACGGCGGCGATGCCCGCCTGCAGGACCTGGTTGTAGTTCATCGCGAAGTCCTCGCGGCGCAGTTCGGTCGTGGCGCGGAAGGCCGCCCGGGTGCCGCCCCAGGGGTCCGGGCCGGTGCCGAGGTAGGCCAGGTCCAGGTCGACCGGCCGTACGACGCCGTGCATGCCCAGCTCGCCGTGGACGGTCCACCGGTCGGACCCGGACGCCGTCAGCCCCGTGGACCGGTAGGTGATCTCGGGGAACCGCTCGACGTCGAGGAAGTCAGGCGACTTCAGATGGCCGTCGCGCATGTCGTTGCCGGTGTTGATCGAAGCGGCCCGGATCACTGCCTCGACCCGCGATTTGGTGACGTCGTCCGGGGCGATCTCGATCGAGCCGGAGAACTCCGTGAACCGGCCGTGCACGCTGGAGATGCCCAGGTGCTGCGCCACGGCGGCCACGCTGGAGTGCACCGGGTCGACGGTCCACGGCCCGGGCGGCGGCAGTTCGGTGCCGCCCTGCCGGGCCAGCGTCACTGTGCCGACCTCGGCCCGCCCGCTGGCCGTGACGATCACACTGGAGGCCGCGGGCGCGTACCCGACGGCCGTGACGATGACGGTGTACGCCCCCGGCTGGAGCGGCGTCACGTCCCGTACGGCCCCCTCCGCGTCGGCCTCGGCGCGCAGCACCTGCGCACCCGTCATGTCCGCCACCGTGACGACCGCGTGCGACACGGCCCATCCGTCCCGGGTGCGGATCCTCGCGGTCAGTCCCATCACACGTAACTCCTCAGAATGAGACCGGCCCGCGACGGGGGCGCACCTCCGCTCAGAGCGCGCCCACCGCCACGGGCCGGGGTCCGTACTACTCGCCGGGGTGGGCGAGTTCGATGTCGTGGCCGTCGGTGCCGCGGCCGGTGACCGTCAGGGCGGTGGCCACCGGCGGGTAGCCCGTGGCGATGACGGTGTAGTCGCCGCCGTCCAGGTCGGTGAAGGCGTACGCCCCGTCCGTGCCGGTCGTGGCCGAGCCGACGACGTTGCCGGCCTGGTCGAGCAGCGTGACCCGGGCGTCGGCCAGCGGGCCGTGCGGGGCGCGGACGACGCCCTGGACGCGGGCGCCCGAGTCCAGGTCGATCTCGACCCGGGTGACCCCGGTGCCGCCCACCTCGACGGGCAGGGCGCGCGGACGGTACCCGGCGGCGTTCACCGCGACGGTCACCGCCCCCGGCACCAGCTCGGCGAAGGAGAACTCGCCCTGCTCACCGGTGGCCTGGGTGGCCAGCAGGTCCCCGCGCACATCGGTCACGATGACCATCGCGTCCTTGACCGGCTGCCCGTTCTCCGCGGCCCGCACCAGGCCGGTCAGCCCGCTGGTGCCGCTGAGCAGGATGTCGTAGGAGACCGGCTCGCCGTTCACCACGACCGTGGACGCCTGCGGCTGGTAGCCGTCGGCGGAGGCGATCAGGACGTACGACCCGGACGCCGGGGCGTCCAGCGCATAGGAGCCGTCGGCCTGCGCCACGGACCGGCCCAGCTGACGCCCGGCCAGCGAGATCAGCGTCACGGCGGCCTGCGGTACCGGGGCGCTCTCGTTGCCGCGGACGAAACCGCGGACCGGCACACCGGCCCCACCGGACGAGGGCTCCTCGGCCCGGGCGATCGTGGCGACGGCGGCGAGCCGCTGGGTGCCCTCGGGCCCGGTCCCGCCGGCGCCCTCGGTGTCCGCCGCGGCCCAGCTCGGCACGGCCTTCTGCCCGGCGGGAGCCTCGGCCGCCGCCTCGGCGGGAGCCACCGGAGCCTCGGCGGGTGCGTCCGCGTCCGCGGCCTGCGCCAGCGCGCCCTTCGTCTTCAACGGGACCTCCTTGATGAACAGCGCCACCAGCAGGGCGAGCAGCGCCAACGGGGCCGAGTAGAGGAACACGTCCGCGACGCCGTGACCGTAGGCGCTCTCCACGACGGTGCGGATCGGCGCGGGCATCGCGCCGAGGTCGGGGATGTTGCCCTCGCCCGTGCCGGCGTGACCGAGGGCCGCGCCCTTGGGGCCGAGGTCGGCGAGGCCGTCCTTGACGTAGTCGGTGATCTTGTTGGCCAGGACCGCGCCCAGGGCGGAGACGCCCACGGCACCGCCGAGGGACCGGAAGAAGGTCACCGTGGAGCTGGCGGCACCGAGATCACTCGGCTCCACCTGGTTCTGCGTGCAGAGCACCAGGTTCTGCATCATCATGCCGATGCCGAGACCCAGCAGCGCCATGAAGATCGCTATGTGCCAGTACTCGGTGTCGTACCGGATCGTGCCCAGCAGCCCGAGTCCGGCCGTCACGAGCACGCCACCACCGAGCAGCCAGCCCTTCCAGCGCCCGGTCCGGGTGATGATCTGCCCGGAGACGGTGGAGGAGACGAACAGACCGGCGATCATCGGGATGGTCATCACCCCGGACATCGTCGGCGACTTGTCCCGGGCCAGCTGGAAGTACTGGCTGAAGAAGACGGTCCCCGCGAACATCGCGACACCGACGAACAGCGAGGCCAGCGAGGCCAGCGTGATGGTGCGGTTGCGGAACAGCCGCAGCGGGATGATCGGCTCGCTCGCCCGGGCCTCGACCAGCACGAACAGCGCCAGAAGCACCACGGAACCGCCGACCATCGCGTACGTCTGCCAGGAGAGCCAGTCGTACTTGTCACCGGCGAAGGTCACCCAGATCAGCAGCAGGCAGACGGCCGCGGTGATGAAGAAGGCACCGCCCCAGTCCACCTTGACCTTCCGCTTCACCACGGGCAGGTGCAGGGTCTTCTGCAGCACGATCAGGGCGATCACCGCGAAGGGCACGCCGACGTAGAAGCACCAGCGCCAGCCGAGCCAGTCGGTGTCGGTGATGACACCGCCGACCAGCGGGCCGCCGACCATCGCCGTGGCGAAGACGGCGCCCAGGTAGCCGTTGTACCGGCCGCGCTCACGCGGCGAGATCATCGCCGCCATGATGATCTGGGCCAGCGCGGACAGACCGCCCATGCCGATGCCCTGGACGGCGCGGAACGTGATCAGCGTGGCCGGGTTCTGCGACATGCCGGCCGCGGCCGAACCGGCCACGTAGATCACCAGCGCCAGCTGCACGAGCAGCTTCTTGGAGAACAGGTCGGCGAGCTTGCCCCACAGCGGGGTGGACGCCGTCATCGCGAGGAGCGCGGCGGTCACGACCCAGGTGTAGGCGCTCTGGCCGCCACCGAGGTCGCTGATGATGCGGGGCAGGGCGTTGGAGACGATCGTCGACGACAGGATCGCGACGAACATGCCGAGCAGCAGGCCGGTGAGGGCCTCCATGATCTGCCGGTGCGTCATCGGAGCGCCGCCGCCGGAGGAGCCGTGGGAGCCTCCCCCGTGCTTGGCATGAGCCCGCACACCGGCTGGTGTGGTCGTTGCCATGGGCTTCCTTTTCTTACGTGCTTGCGGGTGTACGGGTGGTCCGGTCGGAGGCGGGCGGGGCCGCCCGGGCCGCGGGCCGGCAGTCGAAGCTCTCCCTGAGCCGCGCCATCAGCTGGGTGAGCCGGCCGACGTCCTCGTCGGTCCAGTCGCTCAGGCGCTCGGCGAGGACCTCGGTGGTCCGCCGGGACAGCTCGTCGAGCTGCGCGTGGCCCGCGGGGGTGAGGCGCAGGATGCGGGAGCGCTTGTCCGCGGGGTCGGGGGAGCGTTCGATCCAGCCCCGGGCCACGACGTGCGCGACATGGCGGCTGGTGACCGACATGTCCACCGCGAGCAGCTCGGCGAGCTTGCTCATGCGCATGTCGCCGTGGCGGCCCAGCAGGGTCAGTACGGCCGCCGATCCGCCGGGGCACTCGGCCGGCATGATCCGTCCGAGCTCCCGCTTCACGGCGCCGAAGGCACTGAACTGGCGGACCAGCTCTTCGTACTGCGCCCTCTCGGCCATGGCACCTCCGCTTTCGTTGCTTAGGGCAACCATGGCATCTGTTGGTTGCTGAAGGCAAATAAAAGAGGGGGGTGCGGCCATAAAAACTTGGCAAAGGCAAGTATTGCGGCAGTAAATGTGCAGGTGGCGAGCCTGGCGGTACGGGTCGCGCCCGGACAAACGGAAGGCCAACCCCCACTTGGGGAGCCCCGGCGTTTTCGCTAGGGTCTCGGGCCATGGCTAACAACCAGGCCCCCCAGGGCAATCACGACCCTGCCGGCAGCACCCAGATGTTCCGCGCGTTCGTCGACGAGGCGCCGCAGGGGCGGCAGGCCGCGGCGACCAGTGGCGGGCCGCGGATCGGTCTCATCGTCGGCGTAGTCGTCGCCGTGGCGATCATCGCGGCGGTGGCTTGGCTGGCGCTCGCGTAACTCGTACGGCGGATTTCCGGGCCCGGGCAACGGCGCTGCTGAACAGGCTGCTTGCCCGGTACCGGGCGTTTCTGCTGAGGCCGGGTGGGTCCGCAACCCGGCGCAGCGGGGTGCCGCTGCGCCCACCCGTGCCGCCCTTAGCGGCACGCATGCCCGCAGCTAGGCGGGACGGGCGGCTCGCAGCCAAGCGGCGGGAGCCCGTGCCGCAGCCCGGCGGCACGCATGCCCGCAGCTGAGCGGGACGGGCGCCCCGCAGCTGAGCGGGACGGGCGGCCCGCAGTCAGGGCGGCTGGGCGGCAGCCACGACGCGCCCGCACCCGCCGTACCACGGAAGGGGACGTGTCGGGGGGTGTCCGCCCGCAGCGGTTGGCGCGTCAACGCCAGTGAGTCGGTATGACACCCCATCGCGCCGTTCCGAGGACGGACACCCCCCGGCGGCAGGCGAAGACGCGCACCCCCACGAGCCCGCTACGTCAACGTCAGTCCGAGATCAGCCCTTCCCGCAACTGCGCCAACGTCCGCGTCAGCAGCCGCGAGACGTGCATCTGCGAGATGCCGACCTCCTCGCCGATCTGCGACTGCGTCATGTTCGCGAAGAAGCGGAGCATGATGATCCGCCGTTCACGCGGCGGCAGCTTCGCCAGCAGCGGCTTCAGGGACTCCCGGTACTCCACGCCCTCCAGCGCCGTGTCCTCGTACCCCAGCCGGTCCGCCAGCGACCCCTCGCCGCCGTCGTCCTCCGGCGCCGGCGAGTCCAGCGAGGACGCCGTGTACGCGTTCCCCACCGCCAGCCCGTCGACGACGTCCTCCTCGGACACCCCGAGCACGGAGGCGAGTTCGGTGACCGTCGGCGACCGGTCCAGCTTCTGCGACAGCTCGTCGCTCGCCTTGGTCAGCGCGAGCCGCAGCTCCTGAAGCCGGCGCGGCACCCGCACCGACCACGACGTGTCGCGGAAGAACCGCTTGATCTCACCCACGACGGTTGGCATCGCGAACGTGGGGAACTCGACCCCCCGTTCGCAGTCGAACCGGTCGATCGCCTTGATCAACCCGATCGTGCCGACCTGGACGATGTCCTCCATCGGCTCGTTGCGGGACCGGAACCGCGCGGCGGCGTACCGGACGAGCGGGAGGTTGAGCTCGATGAGCGTGTCACGGACGTACGCACGCTCGGGGCTGTCCTCGTCGAGCGCGGCCAGCCGCAGGAACAGGGAGCGGGACAGGGTGCGGGTGTCGATGGCCCCCGTGGCCACAAGCGCCGGCGCGGGCTCGGTCGCGAGCTCGGCCGGAACGTCGTCGATGGGGCCGAGTGAGTCGAGAGCATGGGGAGCTGTCTCGCTCTCCGCGAGCGTGAGCACCTTCGAGCTGCCCTGTTCTGCGGACATGCCACCCCCTTTGGGTCGCGGGACGGTCGCGGCGAACGCCCCCGTCTGAGGAACGCAGCCTTCACCTGAATACCGGAGCCGAAGCCCCGGCAAACGCGCTTCACGCAGAATGTCACATGTCGGCAACACGCTGTAGTGACATGTCGACATCTGAGACGCGAATCAGCCCTGCAAACAAGGGGTCTGACGCCTTTTCGGCCCGGAACCGTCGAGAACGGCCCTGATGAGCGATTCCCTCCCCCAGGGGACCTCTCGCTCCTGTTTGCGGTTACGCGTCGATCCGGTTCGCAGACCGCAACCGCTGGAAGCTACGCGCGAGTAGCCGAGAGACGTGCATCTGCGAGACGCCCAGCTCCGCACTGATCTGAGACTGCGTGAGATTGCTGTAGTACCGCAGCAGCAGGATCCGCTGCTCCCTCTCGGGCAACTGCACGAGCAGATGCCGTACGAGGTCCCGGTGCTCCACCCCGTCCAGCGCGGGATCCTCGTAGCCGAGCCGGTCCAGCAGCCCCGGCAGCCCGTCGCCCTCCTGCGCGGCCTCCAGGGACGTCGCGTGGTACGACCGCCCGGCCTCGATGCAGGACAGCACCTCGTCCTCGGTGATGCGCAGCCGCTCGGCGATCTCCGCGGTCGTCGGGGTGCGCCCGAAGGCGGTCGTCAGGTCCTCCGTCGCGCTGTTCACCTGCACCCACAGCTCGTGCAGCCGGCGCGGCACATGGACCGTGCGGACGTTGTCGCGGAAGTAGCGCTTGATCTCGCCGACGACCGTCGGCATCGCGAAGGTCGGGAACTGCACGCCCCGGTCGGGGTCGAAGCGGTCGATGGCGTTGATGAGCCCGATGGTGCCGACCTGGACGACGTCCTCCATCGGCTCGTTGCGGGAGCGGAACCGGGCGGCCGCGTAGCGCACGAGCGGGAGGTTGGCCTCGATGAGCGCCCCGCGCACCCGGTCGTGCTCCGGCGTGCCCGGCTGGAGTTCCTTGAGCTGGGCGAAGAGCACCTGCGTCAGGGCGCGGGTGTCGGCGCCACGGCTCCGCTGGGGAGCGGGCGGGGTGGATTCCGGCGTTTCCGAGGTGGGTGCCTGAGGTGCGGTACTGGCCAGCACGGTCAACTCCACCTCGTCATCGTCAACTCATCCGTCAACTCTTCCATCAAAAGCGGTCATAGCATCACAAGACATGTGCACAGTGTGCAAGCACCGCATAACTACGTGTTGAGGTATGAATGAACGCAAAAGCCCCCCGCCGGTACGGCGAGGGGCTCGAAGCGAAGGCCTCAGAACTCGTAGTCCGCGATCACCCAGGTGGAGAACTCCCGCCACAGCGCGACACCGGCCTGGTGGGCCGGGTGCTCCACGTACCGGCGCAGCGCCTCCGCGTCGTCGAAGGCCGAGTTGATGGCGAAGTCGTGGGCGATCGGGCGGTCGCTGACGTTCCAGCCGAGCTCCCAGAAGCGGATCTCGGGGATCGCGCCGTCGAGCGCGCGGAAGGCCTCGACACCCTTCAGGACCCGCGGGTCGTCGCGCTCGACGCCCTCGTGCAGCTTGAAGAGGACCAGGTGGCGGATCATCACTTTCCTCCGTTGGCGACCCAGGTGGCGAAGTCGCCGAGGGCTCCTGCAGCGTCCGATATGCCCTGGAAACCTATCAGGACGTAGTCAGAGGCCTTCTCCGGGTCGGTGATGATCACATAGAAGACGAAGACCACGACCAAGTAGACGGCGATCTTCTTAGCGTTCACCGCCATCGCGGCCTCCCCTGTCCCTTGTGTCCCATGCCGCGCACATGATCGCACGAAGGGTCCGGCACGCGAAGGGGCTGATCGCACGAAGGGCCCCGTCTGACGACGGGGCCCTTCTTCAGCGGTAGCGGAGGGATTTGAACCCTCGGTGACTTGCGCCACACTCGCTTTCGAGGCGAGCTCCTTCGGCCGCTCGGACACGCTACCGAGGGAGACCTTACAGCAAGGTGCGCGCTGCTTCGAAATCGGTATTCAGCGGCCGCGGAAGAACTCCGTGAGGAGCCCGGCGCACTCCTCGGCGAGCACGCCCTCGATCACCTCGGGCCGGTGATTGAGCCGCCGGTCGCGCAGGAGGTCCCAGAGGGAGCCGGCCGCGCCGGCCTTCTCGTCCCGGGCGCCGTAGACGAGCCGGTCGACGCGGGACTGCTGGATCGCGCCCGCGCACATCGTGCAGGGCTCCAGCGTGACCACGAGCGTGCAGCCGGCCAGCCGCCACTGCCCGAGCCCGGCCGCGGCCCGGCGCAGGGCGAGGACCTCGGCGTGGGCCGTCGGGTCGCCGCCCGCCTCGCGTTCGTTGTGCCCGGCCGCGAGCACGGTCGTGCCGTCCGGGGCCAGGACGACGGCGCCGACGGGGACGTCCCCGCCCTGGACGGCCGCGGTGGCCTCGTCCAGGGCGAGTCGCATCGCGGGCCGCCAGGGGTCCCGTACCGGATCCGGCGGTCCGGGGGTGGTGCGTGCGGTCAGCGGACGGTCTCCAGGGTCTCCGAGGCGCCCAGGGCCTCGGCGATCTCGGTGACCGCGTCCGACGCGAGCGCCCGCAGCTCCTTCTCGGTCACGCCGAGGTCGTCCAGGATCCGGGCGTCGCCGACCGGGCCGTGCGGCACGGACTCGGCGGAGCCGGCGACCGGGCCGGCGTCGTCGGTGTCGTCGTCGTCGCCGTCACCGTCCTCGGTGCCGTCGAGGTCGAGGGCGTCCAGGTCGTCCCCGTCGTCCGGATCCCGGCCGAGCAGCTCGTCGGTGAGCAGGATCTCGCCGTAGCTGCTGCGGGCAGCGGCGGCGGCGTCCGAGACGTAGATGCGAGGGTCTTCCTCGCCGTCCACGCGGACGACGCCGAACCAGGCGTCCTCCTGCTCGATGAGCACGAGCACCGTGTCCTCGTCGGGGGAGGCTTCACGGGCCAGGTCGGCCAGATCCGACAGGGTTTCCACATCGTCGAGCTCTGTGTCGCTCGCTTCCCACCCGTCTTCGGTGCGCGCGAGCAGTGCGGCGAAGTACACCGTGACTCTCCCACTGGTCATAGGCGTGCCGGTTGGGGGTCCCCCCGGCGGAGGTTGCGGGCGGGGAGTGCTCGTCCGAGCCCCACCCACTCGGAATCGTGGCAGAAACTAGGCGTTCAGGGGACGTCTTCGGCTCCCTGTGTCCAGCAGTTTTGATCGCACGCTCGTTGCCGCCACCTGCGGATCGTACGCGGCTTTCCCGCGCTCCACGCACGGCCACCTCGACAACGCCCGCGCGGTTCGTGATCTTCCCCGGCGGTTTCCTCACCCGTTTCCTACCAGCGGAAGGTGCGCATGCGCATCGCGTGCCGCAGCCGGGCGGTCTTGGCGCGGCGCGGCTGGACGCGGTCGCGCAGCTCCCGGGCCTCGGCCAGGTCGCGCAGGAACCGGGCGCGGCGCCGGCGGCGCTCGGCGTCCGACTCGTCCGTCCGGTCGGTCTCGTCCGTCCGGTACCTCTCGTCCGTCCGGTACGTCTGGTCCGTCATCCGGTCGGTCTCCGGGTCGGTCCCGGGCTGTGCGCGCGGCGACGGAACGTGTCGGGAATCCCGGTCGGGCATCAGCTCACCACCCTCAGTCCGTCCCTCCCACTTTCCCCCGGACGGGCGGTTTGACGCCAGCGAACGGGTGACGGCCGGGCGGCGGGCTTGCCGTGCGGCCGGGCTCATCCGGCCCGGTTACTGTTGTGGACATGCGTCTCCACGTCGTCGACCACCCTCTGGTCGCCCACAAGCTCACCACGCTGCGCGACCAGCGCACCGACTCCGCGACCTTCCGCCGTCTCGCCGACGAGCTGGTCACCCTGCTCGCCTACGAGGCCACGCGCGACGTGCGCACCGAGCAGGTCGACATCCAGACGCCGGTCGCACGGACCACGGGCGTGAAGCTGTCCCACCCGCGTCCGCTGGTGGTGCCGATCCTGCGGGCCGGCCTCGGCATGCTGGACGGCATGGTCCGGCTGCTGCCGACCGCCGAGGTGGGCTTCCTCGGCATGATCCGCAACGAGGAGACGCTCCAGGCCTCCACGTACGCCACGCGCATGCCGGAGGACCTGTCGGGGCGTCAGGTGTACGTCCTCGACCCGATGCTCGCCACCGGCGGGACGCTGGTCGCGGCGATCCAGGAGCTGATCCGGCGCGGCGCCGACGACGTGACGGCCGTGGTGCTGCTGGCCGCGCCGGAGGGCGTGGAGGTCATGGAGCGCGAGCTGGCGGGCACGCCGGTGACGGTGGTGACCGCCTCGGTCGACGAGCACCTGAACGAGCACGGCTACATCGTCCCGGGCCTCGGCGACGCGGGCGACCGGATGTACGGGGCGGCCGAATAGGCCCTGGCCCTGCGGGCTCACGGGCCCTGCGGGCTCACGGGCCCTGCGGGCTCACGGGCCCTGCGGGTCCACGGGCCCTGCGGGTCCACGGGCCCTGCGGGCTCACGGGCCCTGAGGGCTCACGGGCCCTGCGGGCTCACGGGGCCTGCGGGTTCGCGGGCCCTGAGGGGTTCAGCAGCCCTTCTTCGACGGCGCCGGCTCGGGGCTGGCCAGCTTGGTCAGGGCCTGGTCGGCGTCCGGCTTCTTCGCCAGTTCCTTGAAGCCGTCGCCGATGACGAGGTCGAGGGCGGCGCCCTTGCGGGCCGCCTCGGTGCGCCGTTCGGCGCCCGGGAGCTGCGTGCCGAGCACGGGCAGTGAGGTGTCGCGGGCAGCGGCGGGGCCGAGCAGTACGCCGGGGCCCTTGACCTTCTTGTCGTACTCCTTGGTCGCGTTGCCCACGTCGCCGATCTTGAAGCCGCGTTTCTTCAGTTCGTCGGCGGTCTTCTTGGCCAGGCCGCTGCGGGTGGTGGCGTTGAGCACGTTGACCGTGATCGCGCGGGGTTCGGGCAGGGGCCTGGCGCTGGGCGAGGGGCTCGCCTTCGTCGCGGGGCCGCACTCCGTGCCGCCGCCGGCCGCCGAAGCCTTTCTGCCGCCGCCGGTGAAGACGTCGATGAGCTGCAGCGTGCCCCAGCCGCCCACGCCCAGCACCACGACGGAGGCGGTGCCCAGGGCGACGAGCCTGCCGCGCCGCCGGGGCCGGCGCATCCGGGGGTACTTGTTGCCCTTGATGCGGTACTTGCCGCCCATGCCGGGGGGAGTCAGCATGCTCATGAGCGCAGCGTAGTGCGCCCGGGCGACGATGCCTACTAGATGATCATTCGACGTCGCCCAGTGGAACCCGAAAGGGCCAACCCGTGACCTGCGGGGTCAGTCGAGCTCGAGCACGCGCGCGTGCAGCACCTGGCGCTGCTGGAGCGCCGCCCGCACCGCGCGGTGCAGGCCGTCCTCCAGGTAGAGGTCGCCCTGCCACTTCACGACGTGCGCGAAGAGGTCGCCGTAGAAGGTCGAGTCCTCGGCGAGGAGGGTCTCCAGGTCGAGCTGCTGTTTCGTCGTCACGAGCTGATCGAGGCGGACCGGGCGCGGCGCGACGTCCGCCCACTGCCGGGTGCTTTCCCGGCCGTGGTCGGGGTACGGCCGGCCGTTTCCGATGCGCTTGAAGATCACACGGAAAGCCTACCGGTCACGACCTTCCGGGCGCAGCCATGGCGACGGAGTACGACGCTGAAAAAAACCCCACAAGGGGGTACGAACCGGGAACAGGGGCGTGAATATGCCGGACGGTGAGCCCCTGTCATCGGCCCGCCGCTGTTCTCGGTGTTCCTGGGGGCGGTTTCGCGGAACGTGCGCCTGATTCGCCCGAAAGGGGGAGGTGTCGTCGGGATGTTCCGGGCGGCGGAGGCATCGGGTGGCCGCCCCCGCCGCGGGCGGGTCAGCCGCGTTCCCGCCCCTTCGGGGGCTGCTGCGGCTTCCGCGGGTCCGGCTTGGGTCCGGCCTTCGGGGTGCTGCGGACGGCTTCCGCGCGCACCAGGGCGCGCAGGACGGCGTACGGGTCTCGAAGCATGGGTGTGCTCCTCCTGGTTCCGTGCGGGACTGCGGGGACTGAGGGACCGGTGGGGTCCGCTCAGCAGCGCAGGACCTCGGAACGCAGGGGGCGGGGGTCGTGCGGCGGGGTCGGCGGTACGGGCACGGGGTGCGGTGCGGTGCGCGGGGGCCCGGGGCGCCGGAACGGGGTGGGGCGCAGGGGGACGGGGGCGCGGCGGGCGGCCCGGGCCGCCGGGCGCGGGGCGGCGTCGAGGACGTCGCACTCGACGATCGTGCTCTCCCCCGGGACGCCGGCCGCCGGCGCGGTGTGCGCCTCGGCGTGCGCGCCCGGCACGAGCAGGGCGAGCAGCAGCACGAGGACCCGCAGCCAGGCGCTTCGGCGGCTGCCGCGGGGGACGGGCTGCGGTGCGGGGCTCACGGGAGGTCGTTCCCCGGCGCACGGACGTCGTTCATCCCACCGGCCGTGAGATCCGCCCAGTCGGCGTACGGCGGCCCCGGACGGGCGGGGCCGAGGCGACCACGACAGCGGCCGCGAGCAGCCGGCGGCCGCCAAACGGGCCGCTCGCCCCTGGCATGGCGCGGTCCGCCGGCCGGGCCGCGAGATGGCCGGCTGCACCGGACTCCAGCGGCGTACCGGCGGCCGGTCGCCGGGCCTGTCCCGTGTCGTGCGGGGCCCCGGGAGGGGACCGACTTCGGGGGCCCGGGGGCGGGGCTCGGGGGCTCGGGCATGGTTCATGCTCGGGGCGGCCGGGAGGGGGCCGCCAGGCGGGGCGGGCCGGGTGGGTTACGGCTGCTTTCCGGCGGCCTTGGCCGCCTTGGCCGCCGCCTTCATCTCCTGCTTGTGGGCCCGTACCTTGGCCAGCGACTCGGGGCCGGTGATGTCGGCGACCGAGCGGAAGGACTTCTCCTCGCCGTAGGAGCCGGCCGCCTCGCGCCACCCGGTCGGCCGCACCCCGAGCTGCTTGCCCAGCAGGGCGAGGAAGATCTGGGCCTTCTGCTTGCCGAAGCCGGGCAGTTCCGCCAGTCGCTTCAGCAGCTCCTTGCCGGTGCCGGCGTCCTTCCAGACGGCCTCGGCGTCACCGTCGTAGTGCTCGACGAGGTACTGGCACAGCTGCTGGATGCGCTTGGCCATGGAGCCGGGGTAGCGGTGCACCGCCGGCTTCCGGGAGAGCAGCGCGGCGAAGGCCTCGGGGTCGTGCGCGGCGATGTCGTGCGCGTCCAGGTCGTCGGTGCCGAGCCGCTGGGCGATCGTCGCCGGACCCTTGAACGCCCACTCCATCGGGATCTGCTGGTCCAGCAGCATCCCGACGAGCGCGGCGAGCGGACTGCGGCCGAGCAGCGCGTCGGCCTCGGGGTCCTGGGCGAGGTGAAGAGTGACGTCCATGTCCCGATCATCCCCCGGGGCGGTCCGGGCCGCGTCCTCAGTCCGCCGTCCGCTCAGGGCGCCGGTAGTCCGCGGACGCCGTCCCGTCAGGGGCGCCAGTAGCCCAGGGCGTGCACGCGCTGCTTGGGCAGGCCCAGTTCCTTGCGGACGTACGCCGCCAGGGTCCGGGTGGTGGCCGTGTCGCAGGCGATCCAGACGTACGGGTCGGAGGTGTCCCGGAGGAGCCCGGGCAGGTCCGACCTCACGCGGTCGACCAGGTGGGCGCCGGAGTCCTGGCGCGGCACCTTGCGCAGCTCGTGGCGGTCCGGGTCGGTGCGGAACGGCAGGTCGTCGTCGCCGCCCTCGAACCAGACGGTGGCCGGGGCGGAGCCGAGGGCGTCCAGGAGCGAGTTGATGGCCGGGAGCGAGGCCGGGTCGCCGACGGCGAAGACATGCGAGGGCGCCGGGCTCGGGTGTTCGAATCCGGTGCCCTGGACGGTCGCCTCGATGGTGTCGCCGGGCTTCGCCGCCCGGGCCCAGTCGCTGGCGCACCCTTCGTGCAGCGCGAACTCCAGGCTGAAGGTGCCGGCCGCCGGGTCGGGGTCGACCAGGGTGTAGGCCCGCTGGTGCGGCTTGCCCGCGTTGTCGAACCAGAGCCGGACCCACATGGTGGGGTGGACGCCGGTCGTCGCCAGCAGGCCGCCGTCGGTGAAGCGCAGCCGCCGGTAGTCCGGGGTGACGTCCTCCGCGTCCGTCACGGTGAACTCGAAATCCTTCGCGCGCAGCAGTTTGAGGACCGCGCCCTCCCAACCCCGCCCCTGCCCCATCGCGTCTTCACCCTTCACGTACGATTTCGCCACGCATGACTTAGGCAAGCCTAACCTAAAGCAAAGAAGGGGCACAGCGTGGCCACCGAGATCTATCGCGACGCCTGGGGCATTCCGCATCTGCGCGCGGGCAGCGCGGCCGGACTCGCCCACGCCCAGGGCCTCGTCACCGCCCGCGACCGGGCCTGGCAGCTGGAGGTCGAGCGCCACCGGGCGCGGGGCACCTCGGCGTCCTTCCTCGGCGAGAGCGCCCTGGCCTGGGACCGGTTCGCCCGACGCGCCCGACTCGACGACACCGCCAGACGCTGCTTCGAGCACCTGGAGGGACAGGACCCGGAGACGGCCGCCTGGGTGCGGGCGTACGTCGACGGGGTCAACGCGGGACTGGCGCGGGGAGCGGACGCCGCCCCCGAGTTCGCCCGCACCGGCCTCACCCCCGGCCGCTGGGAGCCCTGGACGCCGCTGGGGGTCTGGCTCGCCACGCACATCCTCTTCGCCGGGTTCCCCGCCAAGCTCTGGCGCGAGCACGTCGTCTCCCACCTCGGCGCCCACGCCGTCCGCCTGTTCGCCACCGACGGCCCCGGCACCTCCGGCAGCAACGGCTGGCTGGTGAGCGGCGAGCGGACCGTCACCGGGCGGGCGGTCATCGCCGGCGACCCGCACCGCTGGATCGAGGACCCCGGCGTCTACCAGCAGATCCGCCTCTCCTGCCCCGAGTTCGACGTCGTGGGCCTCGCCGTCCCGGGCGTCCCCGGCATCGCCCACTTCGGGCACACCGGCACGGTCGCCTGGGCCATCACCAACGCCATGGCCGACTACCAGGACCTGTACCGGGAGCGGCTGCGGCGCACCGGTGCCGGGGTGGAGGCGCTGGACCCGGACGGGGTCTGGCGGCGGGCGGCCCGGCACACGGAGGCCGTCGAGGTCGCGGGCGAGGAGCCGGTCGAGGTCGAGGTGATCGAGACCGGCCGGGGCCCGGTGGTGATCGGCGGACCGGAGGGCCTGGACGGCGGCACCACCGACCCCGACCTGCCCCCGGTCGCCGTCAGCCTGCGCTACCCGCCCCGGGTCACCGGCGACCTCGGCTTCGGCGCCCTGCTGCCGCTGCTGCGCGCCCGCCGGGTCGCCGACGTGGACCGGGCCTTCGACCGCTGGGCCGAGCCGGTCAACGTCGTCCAGGCCGCCGACACCGAGGGCGGTGTGCTGCACCGCGTGGCCGGGTTCGTGCCGCTGCGCGCCGAGGCCAACCGGCTGCGCCTGGTGCCCGCCTGGGAGCCCGGCCACGAGTGGCGGGGCCGGCAGGAGACGCCCCGCGCCGGGCTCACCGACGGCGTCGCCGTCATGGCCAACCAGCGCGGCCCGGCGGCACCCCTCGGCGTCGAGTTCGCCCCGCCCCACCGCCACGACCGCATCGCCGCGCTGCTCGCGGGCAAGGAGCGCTGGTCCGCCGCCGACATGCCCGCCCTCCACACGGACACGTACCTCGCCTCCGCGACCGCCCTCCTGGACCACCTGGAGTCCCTCGACGGCCTCACCCCCGAGGCCCGCGCCCTCCGGGACCGGCTCCTTGGCTGGGACCGCCGCATGGACGCCGGCAGCGCCGACGCGGCCCTGTACGCGGCGGTGCGCGGCGCGGTCGTACGGAAGCTGGCGGCGCACCCGGCGTTCGCCGCGCTGGCGACACCGCCGGCGTACCCGGAGGTGTTCCTGCCCTGGATGGCGCTCGTCCCCCGTGTGGGCTTCGCCCTCGAACACCTGCTGGCCGCCGGGGAGCTGTACGGCATCGACCGCCCGGCGGCCGTCCGCGCGGCGATCGAGGAGGTGGCCGCGCGACCGCCGGCCGGGGTCTGGGGCGACACCCACCGGCTCGCCCCCTGGCGGGCGCTGGAGCCGGAGCAGCCGTACGACGAACCGGGGCTGTCCGGCGACCACGACTGCGTGCTGTGCACCTCGGGCGTGCCGGGCCTCACCGACCGCGCCGCCCGGGGCCCGGCCGCCCGGTACGTGTGGGACCTGGCCCGGCGCGAGGACAGCCGCTGGGTGGTCCCGCTCGGCGCCTCGGGCGTCCCCGGCTCGCCCCACCACCGCGACCAGCTCCCCCACTGGCTCGCGGGAGACCTCGTCCCGGTCGTCACCGACTGGGCGCAGCTGACGAAGGAGACCGATGTCTGACCCGTACGCCTCCCGCACCGCCGTCCACGAGCAGGTGAGCGACGGCTTCGGCACCGTCCGCGTGCTGCCGCTGGACCCGCAGGCCGACGCCGGGGTGATCCACGCCTGGGCGCGCGAGGAGCGGGCCGTCTTCTGGGGCATGACCGGCCTCACCGAGCAGCAGGTCGCCGAGGTCTACGCCCACCTGGACACGCTCACCACCCACCACGCCTACCTCGTCGTCCGGGACGGCGACCCGGTCGCGCTCCTGCAGACCTACGAGCCGGAGGCCGACCGCGTCGGCGAGTGCTACGACGTCCGGCCCGGCGACATCGGCGTCCACCTGCTGCTCGCCCCCGCCGGGCCGGACGGCGGGCAGCCCGGCTGGACCGCCCGGCTGGTGACCGCCATCGCCCGGTACGTGCTGCTCGGCCTGGACCGCCGGCGGATCGTCGTCGACCCGGACGTGGGCAACGAGAAGGCGATCGCCCGCTTCCTCAAGCAGGGCTTCACGGCCGGGCCGGTGGTCGTCCTGCCCGAGATCGACCTCCCGGACGTGTACCTGCCGGAGAAGAAGGCCCAGCTCGCCTTCCTCGACCGGGAGATACTCTTCCCCGGGTGACGCCCGACGACCTCATCGCCCACTACGGGCTGGAGCCGATCCCGCGCGAGGGCGGCCTGTTCCGCCAGACCTGGGCCGGACCCGAACGCCCCGACGGCAGACCGGAGGGCACGGCGATCGTCGCGCTCCTCACGGCGGACGACTTCTCCGCCCTCCACCGCCTGCCCACGGACGAGATCTGGCACTTCTACCGGGGCGACCCCCTGGAGCTCCTGCTCCTCGCCCCGGACGGGAGCAGCCGGACGGTGGTCCTGGGCCCGGACGTCCTGCACGGCCAGCACGTCCAGTTCACGGTCCCGGCGGGCACGTGGATGGGCGGCAGGGTGGCCGAAGGGGGTTCCTGGACCCTGTTCGGCTGCACGATGGCCCCCGGCTTCACCTTCGAGGGCTACGAGCACGGAGACGCGGCGGAGCTGGCGGCGAGCTATCCGACAGCGGCTGACAAGATCCAGGGGCTCGGCCGACCTGCTTTTTAGGGGCGCGGGGAACTGCGCGACCAGCCCCCACGCACCCGCACCCGCCGAACCACGCACGCCGAACCCCCGCTGAGCGCTACACCACTCCCATCCGTACATGACCGGGAGCCGTACAGCCCGACCCCGGAGACCCACGTGGAGCGCAATGTCGGACACCCCCGGCGACTTCAGGCCCTGGTGCTGCTCGGCACCGTGCTGGTACTGCTCCTCGGGGGAGCGGCCCCCGCCTCGGCCCACGCGGCCCTCCGCTCCACCGACCCCGACGACGGATCCGTCGTCCAGCGGGCCCCCCGCCACGTCACCCTGACCTTCACCGAGTCCGTGGGGCTGCTCGACGACTCCTTCCGGGTCTTCGGCCCGGACCAGCACCGCGTCCCCACCGGCGAGGCCACCCACGCGGAGGACCGCTCCGACACGGCCCGCATCGCCCTGCCCGGCAAGCTCGCCCAGGGCACCTACACGGTCGCCTGGCGAGTGGTGTCCGCCGACAGCCACCCCGTCTCCGGCGCCTTCAGCTTCTCCGTCGGCAAACGTTCCTCGACCATGCTCCAGGTCGACACCGGCCCGGCCGAGGACCCCCTCACCGGCGGCCTCCACACCACCGCCCGCTACCTCGCCTACCTCGCCGCCGCGCTGCTCGTGGGCACGGTCGCGTTCGCGCTGCTGTGCCGGCCCGCCCGCACCTCACCCCTGCGCCGGCCCGTGGTCGCGGCCTGGTGGACACTGCTGGGCTCGACGGTCGCCCTGCTGCTGCTGCGCGCCCCGTACGAGGCGGGCACCGGCCCGGCGACGGCCTTCGACGCGGACGCCCTCGGCCGCACCCTGTCCGGCCGCCCGGGCCTCGCCCTGCTCGCCCGGCTGGCCCTGCTCGTGCTGAGCGCGGTCTTCCTGGTGTGGCTGGCCCGGCGCCGGGACCGCCGGGAGCCCGTCGCACTCGCGCTGGGCACGGCCCTGGCCGCCGGACTGGCCCTGACCTGGGCGGCGGCCGAGCACGCCTCCGCCGGGATCCAGGTGCCGCTGGCGATGACGTCGTCCGTGCTGCACCTGCTGGCGACCGGGGTGTGGCTCGGCGGTCTCGTGGCGCTGCTCCTGACCCTGCGCCGCTCGTCCGGCGAGGACCTCACGGAGGTCGTGCCGCGCTTCTCCCGGATCGCGTTCGCCTCGGTGATCGTCCTGGCCGTCACCGGCCTCTACCAGTCCTGGCGCGGCCTCGGCTCCCTCTCCGTGCTGAGCGGCACGTCGTACGGCAGGCTGCTGCTCGCCAAACTGGTCGCGGTGACCGCGCTGTTGCTGGCGGCCGGGTACTCGCGGCGCTGGACGGCGCGGATCGCCGCACCGGCGGCCACCGCCCGGACGGCCGTACCGGCGCGGGTCCCGCAACCGGTCGGCGCACCGGCCGAACCCGAGGAGCGGAACAGTCCTGACACGGTGGCGGGCGACTCGGACGGCCCGGGCGACTCCGACAGTCCGGACGCCCTGCGCCGCGGCCTGCGCCGCTCCGTCCTCGTCGAAGTCGCCGTCGCCGCCGCGGTGTTGCTGATCACGACCGTGCTCACCGGCACCCTGCCCGGCCGCGCCCAGGCCGAGGCGGCGCGGCAGGCCCCGGCGGGCACGCTGCCGCCCACCACCCAGGTGACGGTGCCCTACGACACGGGCACGGGCGCCGTGACCGGCCGCGGCAAGGTGTGGATCACCCTGGACCCGGCCCGGGTCGGCGAGAACGGCATCCAGGCCGTGGTCCACGGCTCCGACGCCGGGCTGGTGGTCATCCCCGAACTCCGCGTCACCTTCAGCCTCCCCTCCCGCGACGTCGGCCCGATCGACGCCGAACTCACCGACCGGGGCGGCTACTGGAGCACCAACGCCGTCACCCTGCCGCTCCCCGGGACCTGGACGATGAAGACGACCGTGCGGGTGTCGGAGGTGGACCAGGTGACGGTGGAGAAGCAGGTGCGGATCGCGCCCTAGGCAGCCCCGGTGCCGCCGTCGGCCGGTCGCCGTCGAGGAGCCGGGTCATGGTCTCGGCGGCGCGGACGGCGGCGTCGCCGCAGCAGTTGTTGAACAGGACGTGGACCCGCTCGGTCCGCTCCGCCAGCCGGCGCACGCGGGGCAGCCACTCGGCGAGTTCGTCCTCTCCGTAGGCGTGCCGGAACCGGTCCTCCTTGCTGCCGGTGCCCCAGGCGGTGCTGCGGCCGTGGAACCGCACGACGGACAGCCGAGGCGAGGTCACGGGCGTCACGGGCGGCACGGAGGACGGCAGCGTCTGCGTCATGTCGACGGCGACCGCGGCCATGCCGTACCGGGCGAGCAGCGCGCTCGTCGCCTCGTCCCGGCCCGGCTCCCACCAGGACGGATGGCGGAACTCCACGGCGAGGGGCCAGCCCCGGGTCCGCTCGGCGCACTCCCGCAGGAACTCCTCCGCCCGCGGCCCGGGCCGGAACCGGGGCGGGAACTGGAACAGCACGCTCCCGAGCCGCCCGGCCTGCCGCAGCGGCTCGATCCCGGCCGCGAACCGGGCCCACACCTCGTCCAGCACCGCCGGGTCCCGCGGGTCCGCCGGCAGCCCGTCCGGCATCACCGCCTGCCGGGTCGGATGCCCGGTCAGCAGCGAGAACGCCTTCACGTCGAACACGAACCCGTCCGGTGTCCGCCCGGCCCACAGCCGACTGTTCCGCTCGCTCGGCAGCGCGTAGTACGACGCGTCGACCTCGACGACCGGGAACCGCTCGGCGTAGTGCCGTAACCGCCCCTCGGCGTCCCGCCGCCCCGGCGGGTACCAGCCGCTGCCGACCAGCGCGCGGTCGGTCCAGGAACACGTGCCCACGAGGATCTCGCCCATGGGGGAGCGGTTACCCGGGCCGGGCGGCGGCAGGCTCCCGCAGCCCGGCCGCCGCGGGACGGTGAAACCCCCTCAATAGGGGTAAACAGGTGATAATTGCATGTATCCGGGGTCAGTAAGCGGGGGTCATGGCTGATGCCCCGCGAGAGCGAGATGACCGACATGGAGCAGCCCGTCACCCTCGGCCGGATCACCCGGCCGTCCGGAGAAGAGCCCGAGGCCCGCGAGGTCCTCGAGGCCCTCGTCGGCGAAGCCCTCACCGCCCGCGTCACCCTCGACGACCGCGGCACGGTGACGGGCTGGAACGCGGGCGCCGAGCGGCTCCTCGGATACTCGGCCGGGCAGATGACCGGCCGCCGCGCCGCGGACCTGCTGGCCGAGCCGATCCCGGTCCGGGGCGGCATGCCCGCCCTCGCCGGGCTGCCCCGCTGGAACGGCGACGTCGCGCTCCGGCACCGGGACGGCCGCAAGCTGACGGTGCGGATCCTCGCCCACCACCGGGAGCCCGGCACCGGCGCCCCCGCCTGGCTCATCGTCTCCGCGCTGACCGGCTGGCAGCCGCGGCCCGGCCTCGACGACGCCCTGGTGGGCTGGAGCTTCGCCCAGTCCCCGTGCTGCGCCATGGCGATCTACGACACCCGGCTGCGGCTGCGCCGGGCCAACGCGGACATGGAACGCGCCGTGGCGCTCACCGAGGACGAGATGCGGGGGCTGCGCGTCAGCGAGATCGTCGACAACGAGGCCGGTGTCCAGGCGGAACAGAGCATGGCCCGGGTGCTGCGGACCGGGGAGCCGCAGTACGACGAGAACTACCTGCGCGCCCCGGGCGAGGACCACGAGCACGCCTGGTCGGCCTTCACGTCCGCGCTGCGCGACCCCGAGGGCGTGATCCAGGGCGTCTGCCTCTCCGCGCACGACATGACGGAGCAGTTCCGGGCCCGCCAGCGGCTCCAGCTGATCGCCGAGGCCGGCCGGCGCATCGGCAGCACGCTCGACGTGACGCGCACGGCCCAGGAGCTGGCGGACGTGACGGTCCCGGTGCTGGCCGACTTCACCGGCGTCGATCTGCTGACCGAACTGGACGACCTGCACGAACCGCCCGCGCACCCGGTCCCGGCCGACGGGCCGCTGCTGCTGCGCCGCGTCGCCCTGCGGTCGGTGACCCCCGGGGCGCCGGAGGCGGTCGGGGCGGTCGGGCGGGTGGAGTCCTACCCGGAGGGCTCGGCGCCCTTCGAGAGCCTGCGCACGGGACAGCCCGCCGTGCACGCGGTGACCGACGCGGCCGTCGCCGGGTGGCTGGCACGCGACCCGGCCCGTGCCGCCCGGGTCCGGGCGTTCGGCGTGCACTCGATCATGACCGTGCCGCTGGCCGCCCGCGGCACCACGCTGGGCGTCGCCTTCTTCGCCCGGTACCGCAGCCCCGGGGCGTTCCGGCACGACGACGCGGTCCTGGCCGGGGAGCTGGCGGCGCGGGCGGCGGTCAGCATCGACAACGCCCGCCGCTACACCCGGGAGCGGGCCACGGCGGTCACCCTCCAGCGCAGCCTGCTGCCGCGGCGGCTGCCCCGGCAGGCGGCGGTCGAGGTCGCGTCCCGCTATCTGCCGGCCGGCGCGCACGCCGGGGTCGGCGGCGACTGGTTCGACGTCATCCCGCTGTCCGGGGCGCGGGTGGCGCTGGTCGTCGGCGACGTCGTCGGCCACGGCCTGCACGCCTCGGCGACCATGGGGCGGCTGCGCACGGCCGTCCGCACCCTCGCCGACATCGACCTGCCCTGCGACGAGCTCCTCACCCACCTCGACGACCTCGTGGCCCGCCTGAACACGGAGGAGGAGCGCGGGGCGGAGTCCACAGCGCCCGCGGACACCCCCGGGCCCGCTCCGTTCCCCGGGCCCCCGGAGCCGGCCGGCTACCCCGAGACCTCCGCCGACGTCGGCGCCACCTGCCTGTACGCCGTCTACGACCCCGTGTCGCGACACTGCTGCTTCGCCGGCGCCGGGCACCCCGTCCCGGCCCTGGTCAGCCCCGACGGCACCGTCGAACTCGTCGGGCTCCCGGCCGCGCCCCCGCTCGGCGTGGGCGGCCTGCCGTACGAGGCCACCGAGGTCGAGATCCCCGAGGGCAGTCTGCTCGCCCTCTACACCAACGGCCTGGTCGAGAACCGCGACCGGGACATCGACACCGGCGTCCGCAAGCTGCGGGAGGCACTCGCCCGCCCGGCACCCTCGCTGGACGCCCTGTGCGACACGGTCCTCGCCGACCTGCTGCCACGGCGCCCGGCCGACGACGTGGCCCTGCTCATCGCCCGTACCCGCGCGCTCGACGCCGGCCAGGTCGCCACCTGGGCGGTGCCCGACGACCCCTCCGCGGTCGCCCAGACCCGCAAGGACGTGGTGGCGCAACTGGAGCGCTGGGGGCTGTCCGACGCCGTCTTCGTCACGGAACTGGTCGTCAGCGAGCTCGTCACCAACGCCATCCGCCACGCCGAGCCGCCGATCCAGCTCCGCCTGATCCACGACTCCACCCTCATCTGCGAGGTGTCCGACGGCGGCAACACCGCACCCCACCTGCGGCGCGCCCGCAGCTACGACGAGGGCGGCCGCGGCCTGCTCCTGGTGGCCCAGCTGACCGAGCGCTGGGGCACCCGCCAGGGCGCCACGGGCAAGACCATCTGGGCGGAACAGTCCCTGTCTCTCCCGTCTCTCCAGTGAGGAGCCACCGGCCATGACCACATCCACCTCCCACCGGGCCGTCCGCACCCCCGTCCAGCGGGTCGCCCAGCTGTTCGGCCTCGTCTTCCTGCTGGTCGGCGTGCTGGGCTTCATCCCCGGCATCACCACCGACTACGACTCCATGGAGTTCGCCTCCCACGAGTCGGGCGCCGAGCTGCTGGGCCTGTTCCAGGTGTCGATCCTGCACAACCTCGTGCACCTGGCCTACGGCCTCGCCGGTCTCGCCCTTGCCCGCACGGCCGCCGGGGCGTACGCCTACCTGATGGTCGGCGGTGCCGTCTACCTGGTGCTGTGGGTCTACGGCCTGTCCGTCGGCCACGACAGCGACGCCAACTTCGTGCCCCTCAACACCGCGGACGACTGGCTCCACTTCGTCCTGGGCATCGCCATGATCGGCTCGGCCCTCGCCCTGAGCCGCCGCACCGCCCGCACCCGCGAGACCCGCTGAGGCCCGGGGCCACCGGCGTGCAGACCTTCCTCCCCCACCCCGGCTTCCGGGACTCGGCCCTGGCCCTGGACCGCCGGCGGCTCGGCAAGCAGCGGGTCGAGGCGCTGCAGGTCCTGCGGGGCCTGATCGTGCCCGGCTACGGCTGGCGCAGGCACCCGGCCGTACGGATGTGGGCCGGGTACGAGGAGGCGCTGGTCCGCTACGGACTGGAGGTCTGCCGCGTCTGGCGCGAGCTGGGCCACCAGGACAGCTGCGCGGCCACCCTGGTCGCCGACCTCGCCGCGGCCCGCCCGCACGCCCCGGTCCGCGACCAGTCCGTGCTGGCCGCCGAGGGCGAACTCCCGCCCTGGCTGGGCGACGCCGGCTTCCACCGCAGCCACCGCTCCGCCCTGGTCCGCAAGGACCCCGCCACGTACACGGAGCTGTTCCCCGGCGTCCCCGACGACCTTCCCTACGTCTGGCCGGCGTCGGACCGGCAGCCGTAAGCCCGGCAGTCGGTAGGCCTGGCAGCCGTAGGTCCGGTTTTCGCAACTTCCTTCCATGCGGCCCCCGTTGTCGACCGGATGGTTCCGTGTTCCACTGGATCTTTTCTGGCACATCGGTCACCGGTCACCCGTCCGCGGGCGGGCAGGTACTCCATGGGGGGTCCGTGTGTGAAGAACTGGGCTTCGAGAAACTCCTCGACGAGGAGGGCTTCTTCGCTCGTCTGTTCGGCCGGGCTCCGTCGGGTGCCGGCAAGGACCCGCTGTACGGCCCCGACCTCCCCGTGGTGCTGCTCACCGGCGGCCCGGGCATGGGCAAGGGCCGGCTGCTGCGCGCCGTGCGGGACCGTTTCGCCGCCAAGGTGCCGGTGATCCACCTGGACTGCGCCTCCCCGGTGTACGCGGACCGCGCGGACCCGGAGCCCGGCGCCCGTTCGGCCGCGACCGAGGCCCTGGTCGAGGTCGCCGGGCGGCTGAGCACCTGGCAGGGCACGGGCGGCTCGTTCGCCTTCCCGCGGCTCTTCACCGGCCTCGCCGTGATCGCGACCGGCGTCGCGGAGGGCACGCCCGAGGCGGTCGCGACCGAGGCCGAGCGCTACGAGAACCTGCCCCAGAAGCAGCGCCTGCGCGGCCTGGCCACGGGCGACTTCTGGCGGGGCGTGCTGCGCGGCGCCATCCGCAACCTGCTGACGACCCTGTCCGGGCAGGCATTCGACCCGTACTCGGCGGCCGTGAGCAACGCCCTGCTGGACGCCCTCTTCGAGCGGCTCGCCCCCCGGGGCAGGGCGGAACTGGAGCGGATCTACGGCGCCTACCCCGGCGCGGCCGGCCAGCCCCGGATCGGGCTGCGCATCCTCGCCGCCGACTTCCGGGCCGGCGGCGAGGCACGGGAGGTGGCGGAGAGCTTCCTCTTCCGGGCCCTGCGCGAGGACCTGGAGGCGGCGTTCGGCGGGCCGGCCGGCTGGCTGCGCCGGGTCGGCCGCCCCGGCCTGCTGCTGGACCACGCCGAGGCGCCCCTGGGCGAGCGGCTGCTGCGCGCCGTCCTCACCGACCGCCGGGGCGGGCAGCGCGACCGCGTCGTCATCGTGGGCACGGCCCGCCGGTCCGACGGCGGCGCCTTCCTGCACGGCGGCCTGCCGCCCCGAGAGGTGACGCCCCCGGCCGAGTACCGGCCCGCCGACGGCGCCCCGCCCGACTGGACCCGGCGCACCGACGAGGGCGCCGACCGGGCCCCGCTCGCCGACGGCGTGCTCCTGCTGCGGATGCCGCTGCTCACCGGCGACCAGCTCCGCCGGGAGACCGTACGAAGACAGCGGTACGCCGAGCCGGAGGGCGGCGCCAACCGCCGCCGCATCGACGCCGCCGTGGCCCGGCTGAGCGGCGGCCGGCCCCACACGGTGATCCGCCTGGCCGCCGCGGCGGCGGCCTTCCGCATGCCGGCCGACGCCAACGACCGGGACATCCTGGACGCCCCGCTGCGCCTGCCCGGCGACGACGCCACCGAACGCCCCGTCGCGGAGGTGCTGCTGCGGGAGCTGGTCCTGGACCAGTTACCGGTCCGGCTCCCGACCGAGCACCACGCCCACTGGCTCGACCTCCTCACCCACCTGTCCGTGGCCCACGACACCGAGTGCGCGGACGTCCTGCTCCGGCACCACCAGTCGGGACACGTCCACCACCTGACCGCCCACCACGTCTCCCGGCTCCTCACCGACACCGGCTGGCCCACCTGCGAACGCCACTTCATCGGCGACTTCGGCCTCCGCCAGCTGCTGGTGCACCGGCTGTACGGACTGCGCCCCGGCGGCGCCGCCTGGTACGCCGACCACCATCTGCTGCGCGACCACTACGCCGAGCGCGCGGCCGGCCCGGACACCCCCTCGGCGGGCGGCGCCTTCCGCTCGCTCACCGCACACCGGATGAACCACCACCTGGTGTCCGGCGGCGCCGACGACGTCGTCAGCCACCTCGCCGCCACCCTCCCCGGCCGCCCCCGCCAGTGGTGCGCCGAACTCCTGGAGATCGCCCAGGCGCCCTACCCGGGCGGCGCCGACGCCCGGCGGGAGCGCGCCCAGGGCCTGGTCCCGGCGGAGGGCCCGCCGCTGCGCCGCACGGTCGACCAGCTGCTGCACGCGGTGTGGCTGTGCGAGGAGCGGACCCGGCCGACCGGCAAGGAGACCGCACGCACCCTGGCCAAGCTGCTGGACCTGCTCTCGATCATGGACTTCGACGGCGCGGGCCTGCTCAGCAGGACGGCGACGGACTGGAGCGCCCTGGCGGAGAATGAGCAGCCCCTGCTGCGCTGCACCTGCACCGAACAGCTCCGGCGAAGGAGATAGCGGGCATGCCCAGATGGAAGAAGATCCTCTACTCGGTCTTGGGCGCGGTGCTGGTCATCGCGGGCATCGCGGTCACCACCTCCCTCGTCCGCAAGCCCGACACCTGCGCCGACGGCGTCGAGCGGATCGACGGCGAGTGCGTCGGCGTCAACGGCGACGGCTACGACTTCGGCACCCCGGAGATCGCCCCCGTGGCCCGGGCCATCGCCCGCGAGAACCGCAGGATCGAGAAGCAGCCCCACGTCACGGTGGCGATGATGCTGCCGCTCCAGTCGGACCGCGAGGCACTGCGCCGGCAGATGCGCAGCGACCTCCAGGGCGCGTACCTCGGGCAGCGGCAGGCCAACTCCGGCGAGGGCGAACCGCCGAAGATCCGCCTGGTGCTGGCCAACCCCGGGCAGGACTACGGCCATCAGGCGAAGGTCGTCGACACCCTGCTGCGGATGGCCGCCTCCCCCGAGGACCGGCTGCGCGCCGTCACCGGCTTCAACCTGAGCCTCGCCGCCACGGAAGCGGCCGTCGCCCGCCTCACCGAGAACCGGATCCCGGTGCTGGCCGCCCGCATCAGCGGAGACCGGATCGCCAACAAGGACCAGGCCGACGGCATGGCCGAGTTGCGCTTCCCGGGCCTCGCGCGCATCCTCGCCACCAACAACGACGCGGCCCAGGCCCTGGCCGACTTCAACGGCGAACGGGGCCGCCGGAACCTCAAGACGGTCCTGGTCTACGACAAACGCCCCGACGGCTACAACGAGTCGCTCGCCCGGGCCTTCAGCAGGATCAGGGAGAAGGGCCCGGCGGGCCCCGCCGCGATGTCCTTCGAGTCCCCGTCCATCGACGAGGCGGGCTCGACCGGCAACCAGTTCACCCAGACCGCCAACAACATCTGCGACTCCGAGGCGGACACCGTCTACTTCGCGGGCCGCACCCTCCACCTGCGCATCTTCGCCCTCAAACTCGCCGAGGTGGGCTGCGAGGGCCGGCACTACACCATCGTCAGCGGCTCCGACGCGGCCTCGCTGCGCCAGGACATGACGGAGCAGGACTGGGCGAAGCTCCGCGGCGACGACGGCACGGCGAAGGTCACCGTGCAGTACGCGGCCCCCGCCCACCCCGCCGCCTGGACCACCGAGCTGACCGCCTGGGCGAAGAAGTGGCGGTCGACCCACGACGGCCGGGAACCGGCCGAGCGGGACCTCCCGCAGTACCTCACCGAACCGAGGGCGGCCCTGGACGCCCTGCGCCGCCAGATCATCGCGACGGAAGCCGAGGGCATCGATCTCGGCGGCACCCCGAACCTGGAGGACTCCCGCACGATGCTCGTCCACGACGGCCTCCTCACCATCGGCAAGGCCCTCCACCAGGCCCAGCAGGGCGCCTCTGGGACGACGGTCCCCTCGCGCGAGGACGTCGGCCGCCAGTGGTCCCTCCTGCACTCCCGCCACCGTGTCGCGGGCACCAGCGGGCTGATCTGCCTGACCACCGGCGGCAACGCCTACGACAAACCCGTCGCGATCGTCGAACTGGACCCGGGCACGAAGGGCGACGGCACCCTGAAGTTCGTCGGCCTGGGCTGGCCCACGGGCCGCCCCCAGCCGAAGAACTGCGTGATCCCCAGCAGCACTCCATGAGGGCCGCCGCCCGGGGCGTCGCGGGCGCTGTCACAACTGGCCATACTGGTCGATGAGTTGCCGGACCCGGAGCGGCCGAGGGGGAGAGATGGCGGGGAGTACGGGCACCACGCGGGGCCTCGCCCTCCTCGCGACGGCCGCGACGGTCCTGGTCGGCGCGGGCGGCGCGGGTGCCGTACTCGCCCCCGTGGCGGGTGTTCCGGCGGGCGGTGTGTGGCTGCTCGGCGGGTGGCTGGTGCTCGCGGCGGCCGCCGCGTGGTGCGCCGAGGCGGCCGTCGCCCGCGTCCGGCGAGGCCGCCAGTCCACTCGCCAGGGTGAAACCCGGACGCTGCACCTGCACACGACCGGGATCCTCGCGATGGTCCTGGTGGCCGAACTGACCCTGATCACCGCGAGACTGACCCGCGACCAGGAGCATGTGACGGCCTGGGCGTCCGGAGCCCTGCTCGTCGCGCTGACCGGTGCCGCGTCCTGGCGCACCGCCAAGGTCAGCGCCGGCTACGGCCTGCCCAGAGGCCACACGCCGTCCGAAGAGATCCTCGCCGTCGCTCCCTTCGTCCTGGCCGAGGCGTGCGGCGCCTGGCTCACCGCCCGTTTCGCGGCCGACGGCCCCACGTGGGCGGCCTGGGCCCTGGGAGCCGCGATGGCGGCGCTGGCCGCGGGCTTCTGGCTGTCCGACTCGGAGGACTGGTCGGCCGAGGACCGGTATCTGAAGGTGTCCTGGGCCGCCGCTGTCCTGGGGGTCGGCGGTGTGGTGGCGCGGTTCGCGCTGCGGGGCGAGACCGTCGCCGCGTGGTGGGCGGGCGGTGTCGCGGTGGGCGGTCCGCTGCTCGTCGTCGGCGTGCTGTCCCTCGCCTCCGCCGTCCGCCGGCGGTCCGCCCAGGTCGGAGGCCGGACGGCTTCGCCCGGGGCGCAGCTCGCCGGGATCCTGGTCCCGCTGGGCAGCCTGGCGTGGGCCATGTCGCAGGGGGAGCCGTGGAGCGGGGCGGATCCGGACGAGCGGCTGCTGCGGGTCGGCTGGCTGGCCGTGGCCGGTGCCGTTCTGCTGGTGGCGCAGTACGCCGTACTGCTGTGGACGGGCACCGGGCGGGCAGGGGCCTGGGCGGCCGAACTGGCCCGGCGGGTGCGCGTGCTGACGGAGGAGGAGGCCGGGCCCCGGCGTCGCCCGGACGGCTACGGCCGGCTGTCCCGCGAGCCGGGCGGATACGGACCGCCCGGGTGGTCGTCGTCCCCGGAGTGGGAGCGCGAGCGGGAATGGGAGCGCGAGCGGGAGTGGGAGCGCCGCCTGCGCGAACTGGACCCGCATCCGGGCAGCTCCGCCACCTGGTGGCAGCGTCTCGCCCAGCCCCTCCGCTCCGCCGCCGTGACCGAACACGACCGGCGTACGGCCCTCACCACCGGCCTCGCCATCGACGAGATCTGGCCGCGGATCGCCCTGGTCGTCCCCGACGAGGTCGGTCGACAGCTGTGGCGGCGGGAACGGGGCGTCCTGGTCTGGCGGATCACCCTCGCCGCCGCCCTGTGCACATCGGGGGTCTGGCTGCTCGTCGCACTCACCGGCCTCGGCGGTTTCCGCTACACGGACTGGCGGCCCGTGCCGCTCGTCTGGGGACCGCTGCTCCTGGCGGCGATCGGGCTGGTGCAGGCGCGCCGGCTGCTGGCCGAGGTGTACGAGGCCAAGGCGCACGCGGTCGAGGTCTACCGGTACGACCTGGCGGAGCGCCTGCACATCACCCTGCCCCCGGATCCCTCCGGGCCGCTCATGATCCGGCTGGCCGCCGAACTGAGCGGTGAGCAGCCCCCGAACCGCTCCGCGCGGCACCGGCCGGCGGAGCCGGAGCTTCCCGAGGGCGCCCGGCTCGACGAACTCGCCGCGCTCGTGGCGCTGCGGGTGGGGGGCGGCATCCGCGCCGAGGTGCGCCAGGCGCTCCGGGAGGAGGACGCCTCACACGCCTCGCGGTTCGCGACAGCCACCGCCGGGGAGATCGATGTGTCCGCGCTCGCTCGGGAGGTCGCCCGCCGGACGGCCGGCCCCATCGGCGAAGGCCTGAAGGACGACCTGAAGAAGCATCTGACGGCACTCCACCGGCAGTTCGAACGGGACATCCGAGACGCGATCCACTCCTCGGTCAAGGAGTCCGTGACCGGCCCCGCCCTGTCGAACTTCACCGGCTATCTCGCGATCGAGCTGGACCGCGGGCAGCAGGACGTACGGGCCGAGGGCGGCACGATCACGGCCCCGGCGGGGCAGCGGGTGAAGTTGTTCGTCTCGGTGGTGCGCGACCCGCGCGCCCAAGACCTCCCGTCAGTCATCGAAAGCCCCCCGGGCCGGGACTTCTTCGTCTTCGAACCGGTCCGCGTCGAGGGCGGCAGGGAAACCCGCACGGTGTCCTTCGACGCCATGGCCGACAGCTCGACGCTCACGCCCCTGCCCCAGCGCAGGAACCTCCTCGTCGAGAACGAGCGGCAGACGGCCTTCGAGTTCCGGCTGCCCGAGGAGGAGGGCGGCCACGAGGTGTGGTTCCAGCTCTACCAGGCGGGCCACCTCGTCCAGGTCGTCGCCCTCAAGGTAGAAGTGCGGGCCCCGGCCGGGGCGACGGACGGCGCATGAGCGAGGCACGGCCCCCGGACGTCTCCGTACGCGTCCTGACCAGCGCCGAGGCGACCCGCCTGGAGTTCACCGCCGGGCGCCCGGGCATCGCGCCCGTACGCGCCACCCTGGTCGGCAGCGACGCGCTGCTCAGGGTCCGCCAGGAACTGGACCGGGGGCTGACCCGCCTCAAGGACGAACTCACCGGGTTCGACGTCGAGGACAAGGACCTCAACCGGGTCTTCCAGAGCCTGCACGGCCTCGGCCGCACCCTGCTCTTCATCCTGTTCGGCGGACAGCAGGCCGTCCTCAAGGAACTCCAGGCGTTCTGGAACAACGCCCTGCCGTACGGCATGAACCCCGAACTGCCGCCCCCGCTCGTCGAGTGCGTCGGCGGCCGGGACGGATTCCTCCCGCTGGAGTTCCTGCCGCTGTTCCGGATGTTCCCGGGTCCGCCCGTCGAGACCCCGGCCGACTTCATCACCGCCTGCCGCACCCTCATCGGCTTCTCGTGCGTGGTGCGCCGCGCCATGCTGCCCGCCCCGGTCCACGGCGGCCTCGCCCTGCACACCGGCCCGCACGGCCGGGTCCCCGCCCGCTACCTGTACTACGAGCACCTCGAAGGAGCCGTCGAGGAACTGGCCTGGTTCAGCGGCGTTGGAAGCGCCCACATCGACCTCGAAGGGCCGTACCCCGACGGCGCGGAACACGCACCGGGCCTGGCCGAGCAGATCTTCGACCCCCGGCTCCTCCTCGACGGCACCCGCCGCGAACTGCCCGACCAGGTCCAGCACTTCGCCTGCCACTGCTACACGCGATCCGACGACACCCTCGCGTCCGAGATCGAACTCAGCGGAGCGGGACACCACTCGCGCACCACGCTCGGCGCCCTCGGAGCGGACCTCGTCGCCCTCGGCGCCGACCGGGACCTGCGCGACTTCGACCTGCCGCTGGTGATGATGAACGCCTGCGGCTCGGGCCGGCTGCGGGCCCCGGGAGCGCCGTCGTTCCCGTACCTCTTCCTGATGAACGGCAACCGCGGCTTCATCGGCACCGAGACCGAGATCCCCGACGACGTCGCCGCCGCGTTCTCCAAGGCGCTGTACGAACGCTTCCTCATCCGCAGGATCCCCCTGGGCAGAGCACTCCTGGAGTCCCGCCTGCACCTGCTCTACACGCTACGAAACCCGCTCGGCCTCACGTACGCCGCGTACGCCGACCCCGACCTGCACGTCCGCCCGACCTCCGAGGAGACACCCCGTGCCCGAGCCCACCCCTGACACCGCGAAGACGATCAGCGTCCTCGGCCTGGAGGACACCGACCAGGGCCGCACCGACCGGCTGACCCTCCGCCGCCTCGAGGAGTGGCGTGCCGCCCGCACGGAGATCCCCGCCGAGGAACTCCGCGCCCGCCTCGCCGACTTCGTCACGTCGATGCAGGACGTCATCGCCTCCCTGCCCGAGCGCGCGGGCGAGTTCCAGCTGAACGAGGTGACGTTCAGCGCGGAGGTGAGCGCGAAGGGGACGGTGTCACTGCTCGGCTCGGGCGGCGAACTGTCCGGCCGGGCGGGCATCACCTTCACCTTCACCCGGGGTTGACGCGCCCGGAAGGGCCGAGGACCTGGTCCACCCCTCCCTCGTCCATTGCTATCGAGCGTAGCCATGGATCAATGCGATGATCACCAAACCCCGAGCCAGATCGGTATCCCGGTCTTGGTGAACCGAGGTGACGCTCTGGCAGGTTCAGAGTGCGGTCAGCTGGAGCGTGTGGACAGAGCGCGAATCGGACGCACCACTCGGACAACACATGCGTGTCGCATCGCGGCGTGTGGGGATGTCACTCGTGAGGAGCGTACGGAGCACCGGAAGCACCGGTAGGGAAAATGCTGCATTCGGCTCCTGCCCTTTGAATTCAAGCTATTTTCCTAGCGTTGTGCGCCGTTCGAATGAGTGGCATTTCTTCTGTCTTGTGCAAGTCCGTTACAAGGATATTTCTGCGTAATGTGCCGCTGCGTAAGAGCAACAGGGCTTCCCGGGTGATCGGTGGGGCCCGGTACGCCACGGTCCTCACAGGATTGGCCTTTCAGATGAAGCTGAAGATTCCACAAGCGGCTGACCGGCGCTCCCTGTCCGGCGTGCTGGCGTCGGTCCTTGCGGCGACGGTCGCCGCCGTGATGGTCGCCGTAACGCCGACCCCTGCACTGGCCATCGCCACGGCCCCGGGTCTGGGAACGGCGGCCAGTTATTCCGTTCTGGCAGGCGAGGGGGTGACCAACACCGGCCCGACCGTGCTCTACAACGACCTCGGGACCCACCCGAACGCATCCGTGACCGGATTCCCGCCCGGCGAGGTGCGCGGTGCGGTGCACCGCGCGGACGCTCAGGCCCTCCAGGCCAAGGCCGACCTGGTTCAGGCGTACAACAACGCGGCCGGCCAGGCACAGGACTTCGCACTCGGTTCGGTGATCGGTGCGGGCCAGACGCTGGACCCGGGCGTCTACACCCGTGGATCCGGCGGTGTCCAGATCAACGGCACCCTGACCCTGGACGCCCACGGAGACCCCAACGCCGTCTGGGTCTTCCAAATCCCCTCGACCCTGATCACGGCATCGTCCAGCCAGATCCTCCTCACGAACGGCGCCTCACCGTGCAACGTGTTCTGGCAGGTCGGGAGTTCGGCCACCCTCGGCACCAACTCCGTCTTCGTCGGAACCATCATGGCGCTGGAATCGATCAGCGTGACAACGGGGACGAACATCGAAGGCCGCGCGCTGGCGCGTAACGGCGCCGTGACGCTCGACAACAACAGGATCTTCCTCGGCGGATGCGCGGGTGCCACGACGGGTGGCACGACCACCGGCACGACGACCGGAACCACCGCAGGCACGACGACCGGCACCACGACCGGCGGAGGTCTCCTCGGCGGCGGCCTCGTCAGCGGCGGCCTCGTCACCGGCGGTCTCCTGGGCGGACCCATCGCCTCGCCCGGCAGCACCTCGGGCAACGTCGCCGGCAACACGTCCGGGAACACCGCGGGCAACACGGCCGGCAACACCACTGGCGGGAACGGCGGCGGGAACGGCGGCGGGAACGGCGGGCACGGCGGGCACGGCGGCGGGAACGGCGGGCACGGCGGCGGGCACGACCACGGCCCGGGCAAGCCGGGCCATGACGACAAGCCCGGAAGGCCCGGCCACGGCGGCGGGCACGGCCACGGCAAGCCTGGCCACGGCGACGACTCCGACCACGGCAAGCGGCCCCACGAGAACTACGGCTACGGAGACCAGCCCCACGAGAAGTACGGCTACGGCGGCCAGCCCCACGAAGGCTACGGCCACGACGGGGCGCCCAAGGGGCACGAGGGCGACGACCACTCCAAGCGCCACGACGGCTAGGCAACGCACTGCGGTCGGCCCGCTCACCAGATGACGGCGCGCGGCGGAATCTCTTCGAATCCGCCGCGCGCCGCCCGGCATGGGCAGCCGATGTGAGAAAGGCGGTAGGCGATGTCAAGCGGAATCGATGCTGCGGACGTGAAGGAAATCCAGCGTTCCGAGTCCAGTCCGGATGTGCAGGAACGCCCTGACGCCACTCCGCCCGAGTTGCCGAGAGGCGCCCGTGTCATCAAAGCAGGTTTGTGCGCCATGGTGGTCCTGTGCATGGTGGCGAGTGTCGTGCACGTGCTTCTGCTGTTTCTCCACGTGGCACCGGCCAACACCGTCTCCAAGCGATACGGCTCGCAGGTCAATGCATGGGTGTTCCCCTTCTTCGAACAGAATTGGCGGCTTTTCGCCCCGGATCCGGAATCCGTCAACCGGCAGATTCTGGCGAGATCCGCCCACACCGATGCCGACGGATCGTTTGAGGTGAGTCCCTGGTTCGATCTCACGGCCGTGGACGGCTCCGCGGTCGAACATCATGTGTTCCCGAGCCACACGGCACAGAACATGCTGCGCCGTGCCTGGTCCGGCTACGTCGACTCGCACGGAGGGGACGACACGGCGCGCACGGAGCGCGCCGTGATGATGCGGACGTATCTGACCAACATCGCCGCGGACCGCCTCACCGCCCGGCAAGGCGACACGTTCGACTTCGTCCAGCTCCGCGTCGTCACACTACCCGTCGCCGTGCCCGGATCAGGGGCCGGCACTCGTCCGCCGAAGCCGTCCGAGAACCGGCTTCTGCCTTGGTGGAAGGTGACCCGCCATGCCGAATGAGCCGCGGAGGACGGCGCTTCCCGGCGCCTGTACATGGCTCGGCGAACGGATCGCCGCGGGGTGGGACCTCCTGACCGGGCGGCCGGTGTCCCTGTACGCCGCGTCGGTGCTGCGCATCGGTTACGGGCTGCTCTACTTCGTCTTTCTGGTGCGAGAGTTCCCGCACCGGCACGACATCTGGGGCCCCGGATCTCCCTGGACCCCCGCCCTGGCCCGTGAACTCTTCGAACAGACGGGCTGGGTCAGCGTGCTGGTCCTGTGCGACAGCCAGGCATTCCTCGAACTCTGCTACGGGCTGGCCCTCATCACGTCCGCGCTGTTCATGCTGGGCTGGAGGACCCGCGTCATGTCCGTTCTCTTCGCCGTCGTGGTGACCTCCTTCCACGCCCGCGCGATCTTCATGACGGACGGGGGCGACAACCTGATCCTGCTGATGTCCCTCTACCTCGTCCTCACCGCCTGCGGCCGACGCTGGTCCCTGGACGCCCGCAGAAACAGGTTGAAATCGGTTCGTGCCGACAGTGCGCCGCGACCGTCGGGGCACCCCCTCGCCCGGCAACTGTCCGACGCCTGGGGCGTATTGGTCACGGTCGTGCACAACTGCGGCATGTTCCTCATCGCGGCGCAGGTCTGTCTTCTCTACGGATCAGCCGGCCTGTACAAGGTCCAGGGCAGTACCTGGGGCAGCGGCACCGCTCTCCACTACGCCCTGAACCTCGAACTCTTCCGTCCCTGGCCCGTGCTCTCGGACTTCGTCGACGAGCACGCGCTCGTGATCGCCATCGCCGGTTACCTGACCGTGCTCCTGCAGGTGGCCTTCCCGTTCGTGCTGTTCGGCAGGCTCAAGTACCCCGTTCTCAGCCTGCTGCTGGGCATGCACGTCGGCATCGCCGTACTCATGGGGCTGCCACTCTTCTCCGGGGCGATGATCGTCGCCGACGCGGTGTTCCTTCCCGACCGCTTCTACACCCTTCTGCCCCATCTCGGCCGACGCGTGCTGCGCCGAACGCACGGCGGCGAACCGGCACCGGTACGGGCGGCAGGCGCAGGAGCCGTCCCGGCGCAGGGCGGACCCGGCGACGCACTCGCCTCGACGTACCCGGTCGTGCTTCCCGCAGAACGGAAAGACACCCATGACCGTCCGGAGACGGTGTTCCCTCGGCTCCCTTCGAAAGGGCCCTGACGCGCGTCATACGCAGGCATCCTCCGGCACCGCCCGAGGGAGTGCCCTGGCCACGGCTGGTGTCTCTCGCGGGCGGCCGAGGCCTGTCCGGTGTCCGCGCCCGAGCTGACGTGCCGCTGTGTCTCATGGACGCTCCCGAACAACGAGATCCGTTCCGCCTCCCTGCCCGCCGCAGGGGCGGTCGACAGCCGCGTCACGGCCTTCCCGGCCAGCTCCATGACGAGGGATACCGGCCGCCGGCACCTCGAGCAGCTCGACGCAGCGCGGACAGCCGGTGCAGCAGGTCGATGACGTCGAAGTTCTCGACGAGGGAGTCCGCAATTTCGACGAAGATCTTGGCGGGGCGTCGTTCGCGGCCATGACACGTCCGCCGCAATCCCGCCGAGGGGTGCTCACTGCCCGAGCCCGGATCGTTGCCTGCCTGAGGGACAACGGTTCCGGGGAGGGGCGCACAGGACCGATCCTCCGTCGTCCGTACGGTCCGGTGGGCCTGTTCGAGGAGTACGCTGGAATTACCGAGGATGTTTCGCGCACCGGCATTCAGGCTCGTGTCGTTTTCGGCGATCGAATATTCCGGGCCGGCTCATGCCGGCCCGGGGCAGGGTTCGCATCATGACTGCGACCACTTCCCGCCCGTCGACGACCGAGGCCGATGACCGGGTCTCCCCGGCTCCTCTGCGTCTGTCGCTGGCTCCCGCCGGCTCCGCCCCGGCTCTGCTGGACGGCGCCTGGTGGCCCCGCTCCCGCGATCTCGAGGCGGAACTCCCGTCCCTGACCGCCGTACTGGATCCGCTGTGGGGGCGGATCACCCGGGTCACGGTGAATCCCGCCCAGTGGCCGGTCATCCCGCGCAAGGCACCCGTCGCCGGGCACGTAGTGAACGTGGGCTGGTTCCGGGACGAGCAGGACCCGCATGAACTGCTATTGCTCTCCTACCACGTGGGCCGTTGGAACCTCTTGGTCGTCCCACCGCAGACGACTCCCGACTCGGCCGCCTGGCTCATGGCCGCCGCGAGTGACCCACGCGGCATGTCGACCGCGAGCCGGCTGGTCGAGGAGGCGACGCGCCTGCGGACACTGCACGACGCCGACCGGGCCGTGGAAGCGGTCTGGGACTCCGAAGGAGGGATTGAGGCCCCGGACGGGGCCGCACGTCCATGGATCCCGGCCATGACCACCGCGATGCCGCAGCAGCCGATGGGAAGGTGAGGACCGTGGAGACGTTCGTGACCGTGGCCGTGATCCTGGGACTGATCGCCCTCGGAGTGCTCCTCATCCGTCTGCTGAACTCGCAGCACGGCGACCGCATGGCCGCCATCCACTACGGCCACTCCGGGATGCCTGTCGCGGGACCGGCTCCGCGCAAGGCCCGCGGCCGGCGGGAGAGAGCGCGGCACCGGCCGCCGTCACGATGATCGCGGGCCCGGCGGACGAGGGGGGCTCTCTTGGCGGCGCCCCCGTAAGCAAGCCGGGTGAGCCCACCGATTCGGCAGGCTCTCCCGGCCGTCGCCGAACGGGTCGGCCTGACCGAACCGTCACGACAGCCCGCTCGGCAACTCATCCTTGAGGGGCGGCCGTTCACCGCCCCTCTCGCACACCCCGCATCGGCGGCCCGCCGCGAGGACCGGACCTGGTCCAGCCGCGAGGCTCTCCGAAGGGCTCGCCGAACCGAGGAGCCATGCCCCTGCCACGGCTGAACGTCAACCGGCACGACCACCCCACTTGCGCGCTGGTTACCCTCGCAGGAGAGGTCGACCTGGCCACCGCCCCGCTCGTGCGTGTCGCGCTGGCCGAATGCATGCACGATGGCATCCGCACCACCGACGTCGATCTCACGGAGGTCACCTTCTGCGACGCCAGCGGACTCAACGCCTTCCTCGCGGCATCGGAGCTCGCCACCGAAGCCGGAACGATCCTCCGCCTGCACCATCCGCCGCCGATCATGGCCCGCATCATCGAGATCACCGGCTCCGGTTTCCTGCTCCACGAGCTCCACACCGTTCGACCACCGTCAAGTCGGCCTCCCGCCCTCGCACGCGGTGCACCGTGACGGCCCTGCTCCACCGGGGGCGAGCGGGCTCGACCGGTGCCGACCCGACACGCAGGATCTCCACCCGGACATCGGGAATCTCAGCGGCCGCGCGCCCCAGGGCCCGGACGGCTGCTTGCTCGGTGATCCATGTCCCGTCGTCCGGCCCGCCGAGCGGGAGCAGTCGGCCCAGGTCGAGCTGGTGCCGTACTGCCTGTGTCCACGCCTCGGTCACCGGCCTCTCACCCTTGACGCCCTCGCACAGCCCAGGGGCGGCCCAGCACGGGAGCCAGATAGGAGCGTCACCTTGCACACACGTGTCGCTCATGATGCTGCGGTGAGAGCACCAGACCCTGGTGAGAGCTGGCTTCGCCTTGAGAACTTGAGCTCGGGTGACTTCACGAACGCATCAGTCGCACCAACCGTGCGACCCTCAATCTCGTCTCGACGGTGGCCTCTTCCCTCACGAAGCGGGGCAAGCGTGCGAGAACCGAGCGCATCAGGAGTTCTCTTCCCTGTCGAGGGTGGACCGTAGCTTCTGGTGTGCTTCTCCTGGGCCGTCGCCCTCCTGTCCTTCCAGCAGGGCTGCTGCGATGGCGTCGAGCTTGCGCTGGACGGCGCGTTCGGCCCGCAGCTCGGAGTTCTTCAGCAGCGCCACCATGAGCAGTGTCACGGCCGACATTGCCTCACCCACGAACAGAAGCCACGTGATCGGCAAACCGATCACGTGCAACGTGACCGCCACGGCGACCAGGATCAGGCAGATCCCGAAGAACGTTGCCGAACTGGTGAACCGCGAGGCATTCTCGGCCAGCCTCTCAAACGGCTTGTCCCGGGAGCCTCCGCGGTCGGACGGGTGCTTGAGAATCATGCCCACTCTCTACAGCGGACGGTGGCATGCCCCAGGGCTGCCACGCCCGGCCAAGAGGCGGACCATCCCGAGGGCAGCCGCACCCTACGAGCGCGGCGTCGAGGCGGAAGCCCTGTCGTGCGGAAGCGGAGCTGTCGCAGCCGTCGCGGTCGCCAGCTTGCGCGGACTGGTCGCACGACGAGCCGTCACCGTCCACGACCGGTAACAATCGGCTGGTGTGGCGTCGGTACAGATCCTCAAATGCCCCTCGTCGGGTGGCCTTCGTGCAACTCGGGCACACGGAGGGCGCGCGCTGCCCAGTAGAGAGAGTTGTAACTGACTCCGGCGCTGGCCTCTTCCAGCTGGCCGTGGCAGGACTCTGTCCCTGAACCGCGGCCTCTGCTTCTCGAACCGCGATGCTCCACCCGTCGCGATCAGAATCGGGGAACCGGCGAGGCAACTCGGAGAGTTCCTTCACGGGAGCGGACAAACCGATCGCAGCGCCACTTTCCTCGATCTCAGTTCCCAGTCGGCTACTCAGCCCCGAAGCCCCCTGACCATCACTGAGTACACCGGCGAATCGGCGAATGGCGACCCGACCACGGATTTCGTGATCACCGAGCTGCACGACCGGGGCGGCGTCTTCTCGGTACGCATCGACTCCGGACTCCTCGACTGGCGCACCGACTACAGCCCCCACATCTACACACCCGTGGCCGCGCCACCCGGCATCGAACGAGCGCTGCCCGCCTACCTGAAACACTTCGGCCTCGTCTTCGGGGCATTCGACTTCCTGACCGAATCCCGCGAGTGGATCTTCATCGAGTCCAACCCGTCCGGACAGTGGGCATGGATGGAGCCGCCGACCGGCCTGCCCATGACGGCCGCGCTGGCAGACCTCCTGGAAGGAGGGCTCCGTGCCCTCTGACCACACCGAGCCCGACATCGCGTCGGCCCCGCTGGTCTACGCCGGCAGCTCGCCGACCGACTGGTGAGGCACGGGTGGCTACGGTCTCCCGAACGGCGTGCTGCCGTGGAGGCCGTGCCTCGCCATGTCTTCACACCGCGCTTCTATCGCGAGAGCGACGCCCCGGGCGTCACCACGTGGGAGCCCGTCGCCCCGGAGAGCGTCTGCCGCGAGGAATGGCTCCGGCTCGTCTACTCCGACGAGATGTGGCTGACCCAGTTCGGCAGTCGGGACATCGACTGGAGCGACCCCAAGCCGATCAGCAACGCCGAACCGACCTCGTCGTCCACGCTTCCCAGCCTCGTAGTCCGCATGCTGGAGGATCTGGACGTGCAGGACGGATGACCGTGCTGGAGATCGGCACGGGTACCGGTTACTCGACGACGCTGATGTGCCACCGGCTCGGCAGCGACGCGGTCACCTCGATCGAGACGGACGAAGGCGTGGCACGACGAGCGCGCGAGTCCCTCGCCCTGTGCGGTCAGCGCCCCGCCTGGTCGTGGGGGACGGTCGTACGGGCCACCCCGAGGGAGCGCCGTACGACAGGCTCATCGCCACCTATGGGCTGCGAAGCATCCCTCCCGCCTGGCTGGAGCAGGTGCGGCCCGGTGGCAACATCCTCACCACCCTCCGCGGCTGGACGCGCTCACTGGGCCTCGTCAAGCTGGTGGTCACTGGCGGCAGCGCGAGCGGATGGCTCAGTGCGGACGCCCCGAGCTTCATGATCGCTCGGCAGCAGAGCCGCTCGCAGTGTCAAACGCCCGTAGGTCCGCCAGGGCGGTCCACGTTGCCTCTGGGACGCGGTCGAGTCGGCGGTGGCCGTCTGGGAGGAGTACGGCTTGCCGAACAGGGCCGCGTTCGGAGTCACGGCCGGCCACGACACCCAGACGGTCTGGCTGGCAAGCCCCGATGGTCCGCAGTGGTCTCTGCCTTCCGGATCTTCGGTGCACTGCGACGGATCACGTCGAAGGGCCCCACCGCGAACGGTGGGGCCCTTCGACATCGTGCCCGGTGAGGCACTGGCGGAGGATACGAGATTCGAACTCGTGAGGGGTTGCCCCCAACACGCTTTCCAAGCGTGCGCCCTAGGCCTCTAGGCGAATCCTCCGCCCGAAACATTACATGACCGAGAGGAGTGCTCGCGAACTCGTTCCCCGCCCCCGACATCAGGTAGCCTTGGCGCAGCCCCTCACGCGGCGCTATCTGACTGAACTCCCCCAGGGCCGGAAGGCAGCAAGGGTAGGTTGGCTCTGGCGGGTGCGTGGGGGGCGTTTGCGTTCCGGGGTTCCTGTGGCGGGGTCCGTTGTCAGTGGGCGCCTATAACCTCGTATGCGTGTCGTCTCTCGCTCTGTACCGCCGCTACCGCCCGGAGACCTTCGCCGAGGTCATCGGGCAGGAGCATGTCACCGCCCCGTTGCAGCAGGCGCTGCGGAACAACCGGGTCAACCACGCGTACCTGTTCAGCGGGCCGCGCGGCTGCGGCAAGACGACCAGCGCGCGGATCCTGGCCCGGTGCCTGAACTGCGAGCAGGGCCCGACGCCGACGCCCTGCGGTGAGTGCCAGTCGTGTCAGGACCTCGCGCGCAACGGCCCCGGTTCCATCGACGTCATCGAGATCGACGCCGCGTCCCACGGCGGTGTGGACGACGCCCGTGACCTGCGCGAAAAGGCCTTCTTCGGGCCCGCCCGCAGCCGGTACAAGATCTACATCATCGACGAGGCCCACATGGTCACGTCGGCCGGTTTCAACGCGCTGCTGAAGGTCGTCGAGGAGCCACCGGAGCATCTCAAGTTCATCTTCGCGACCACCGAGCCCGAGAAGGTCATCGGGACCATCCGGTCGCGCACCCATCACTATCCGTTCCGGCTCGTCCCGCCCGGGACCCTGCGGGACTACCTCGCCGAGGTGTGCCAGAAGGAGGCCATCCCGGTCGAGGACGGCGTCCTCCCGCTCGTCGTCCGGGCCGGTGGCGGGTCCGTGCGTGACTCGATGTCCGTCATGGACCAGCTGCTGGCCGGTGCCGCCGCCGACGGTGTGACGTACGCCATGGCGACGGCGCTGCTCGGATACACCGACGGGTCCCTCCTCGACTCCGTCGTCGAGGCCTTCGCCACCGGCGACGGGGCCGCGGCCTTCGAGGTCGTCGACCGCGTGATCGAGGGCGGGAACGACCCCCGTCGTTTCGTCGCCGACCTGCTGGAGCGGCTGCGCGACCTGGTGATCCTCGCCGCCGTCCCGGACGCTGCGGAGAAGGGGCTCATCGACGCCCCCGCCGACGTCGTCGAGCGCATGCAGGCCCAGGCCGGTACCTTCGGCCCGGCCGAGTTGAGCCGCGCCGCCGACCTCGTCAACGAGGGACTGACCGAGATGCGCGGCGCCAACTCGCCCCGTCTCCAGCTGGAACTGATCTGCGCCCGCGTCCTGCTCCCCGCCGCCTACGGCGACGAGCGGTCCGTCATGGCCCGCCTGGACCGGATCGAGCGCGGCGTGAACTTCTCGCCGGGTCCCGCGGCCGGCATGCCCGCCATGGGCTACGTCCCCGGGCCGGAGGGCCACCACGAGGCGGCGCACGGGGGAACGGGCGCGGCTCCGGTCCCGCCGGGCGGGGGCCCGGCCGCGGCCCGGGCGGCGGTCCGCGCCTCCGGAGCCCCCGGATCCCCCAGTGCCCCCGGCGCCGGTGTCGGTACCGGCGGGAGCAGCGGCGGCATGGTCGGCCCCGGAAACCATGGAGACCTTGGTGGTCCCGGTGGTCCCGGTGGTCCCGGAGGCGGCACCGGAGCCGGTACGGCGGCCGCGGCGGGCCAGAGCGCGCCGCCCCAGGCATCGGGTACGCCCGGGGGACAGGCCCCCGGTGCGTCGGGAGCACCCTCCGACGCCCCTGCCGCCTCCGGCCCCGGCAACGGCGCACACGCCCAGCCCGGCGGACCATCCCACCCCGGCGCACCCGCCCAGCCTGCCCAGAGCCCGGCCCCGACCGCCCCGGCCCCGGGCGCCTGGCCCACCGCCGCCTCCGCGGGCAGCGGCGGCCGTCGCCCCGGCGGCTGGCCCACGGCCGCTGCGGGGGCACCCACCGCGAACGCACCCGCCCCGGGCACCCCGGCCCCGAGCGCTCCCGCCCCCAGCCCCGCCCCGGCAGCCCCACCGTCGGCTCCCGCCCAGGCCACCCCTGGCCCGGCCGCCCCTGCCCCGGCCCCCACGGGCGGCGGACTCGACCCCCGCATGCTCTGGCCGAACATCCTGGAAGCGGTCAAGAACCGCCGCCGCTTCACCTGGATCCTGCTCAGCCAGAACGCCCAGGTGGCCGGCTTCGACGGCACGACCCTCCAGCTCGGCTTCGTCAACGCCGGCGCCCGGGACAACTTCCTGAGCAGCGGCAGCGAGGACGTGCTGCGGCAGGCGCTGGGCGAGCAGTTCAACGTCCAGTGGAAGATCGAGGCGATCGTCGACCCCTCCGGCGGCTCCGCGCCCCCGGCCCCGGGCGGCCCCTCCGGCTTCGGCGGCGGCGCCTCCGGCGGCTACAACGCAGGCGGTGGCGGCACCGCGGGCGGCTACAACCCCGGCGGCGCCCAGGGCGGCTACAGCGCCGCCGGCGGTGGCACGGCAACCGCCCAGCGCCCCGCCCCACCCCAGTCGTCCGCCCCGTCCGCCCCCGCCCAGCAGTCGAGCAGACCCGCGTCCGCCCCGTCCGCACCTGCCGCGTCCGCCCCGGCCCCCCAGCCCTCCACCCCGGCGCCCCGCCACGTCTCCGTGGAAGAGGACATCCCCGAGGACGACGACCCGGACCTCGACGAGTCGGCCCTCTCCGGCCAGGAGCTCATCGTCCGGGAGCTGGGAGCGACGGTCGTGGAGGAGTTCTCCAACGAGTAGCCCTGAGTCCTCCAACGAGTAGCCCTGCCTGACCGCTCAGCTCAGCTCAGCTCAGCTCCGCTGTGCTCGTAGGAACCTCCAGCTCAAGATCCCCACCCCCTTCGGCAGCCCGCACAAAGGAAACCCGCCGCCTCCGGTTAGGCTGACCCCCGTGAAGGTCCTCGTCATCGGCAGCGGCGCCCGCGAACACGCCCTGTGCCACTCCCTGTCCCACGACCCCGACGTCACCGCGCTGCACTGCGCCCCCGGCAACGCCGGCATCGCCGAGGTGGCCGAGCTGCACCAGGTCGACGCCCTGGACGGCGCGGCCGTCACCGCGCTGGCCAGGCAGCTCGGCGCGGACCTCGTGGTGGTCGGCCCGGAGGCCCCGCTGGTCGCCGGTGTCGCCGACGCCGTGCGCGAGGCGGGCATCCCGGTCTTCGGCCCGTCCGGCCAGGCCGCGCAGCTGGAGGGCTCCAAGGCCTTCGCGAAGGACGTCATGGCGGCGGCCGAGGTGCCCACGGCCCGCTCGTACGTCTGCACGACCCCGGAAGAGGTCGACGCGGCCCTCGACGCCTTCGGCGCCCCGTACGTCGTCAAGGACGACGGGCTCGCCGCCGGCAAGGGCGTCGTCGTCACCGACGACCTGGAGGCCGCCCGGGCGCACGCCGCCGCCTGCGAGCGCGTGGTCATCGAGGAGTACCTGGACGGCCCCGAGGTCTCCCTCTTCGCCGTCACCGACGGCGAGACGGTCGTGCCGCTCCAGCCCGCCCAGGACTTCAAGCGCGCGCTGGACGGCGACGAGGGCCCGAACACCGGCGGCATGGGGGCGTACTCCCCGCTGCCCTGGGCCGACCCGAAGCTGGTCGACGAGGTCATGCAGACCGTTCTGCAGCCGACCGTGGACGAGATGCAGCGCCGCGGGACGCCGTTCTCCGGCCTCCTCTACGCCGGACTCGCGATCACCTCGCGCGGCGTCCGCGTGATCGAGTTCAACGCCCGCTTCGGCGACCCCGAGACCCAGGTCGTCCTGGCCCGCCTGAAGACCCCGCTGGCCGGTGTCCTGATGGCCGCCGCCACGGGCAACCTCGCCCACCTGGAGCCGCTGCGCTGGAGCGACGACGCGGCCGTGACCGTCGTCGTCGCCTCGCACAACTACCCCGGCACCCCGCGCACCGGCGACCCGATCACCGGTCTCGACGAGGTCGCCGCGCAGGACGCCCCGCACGCGTACGTGCTGCACGCCGGCACCAAGCGGGACGGCGACGCGATCGTCAGTGCCGGCGGCCGCGTCCTGTCCGTCACGGCCACCGGAAAGGACCTCACCGAGGCCCGCGACCGCGCCTACACCGCCGTCGGCCGCATCCGCCTCGACGGCTCCCAGCACCGCACGGACATCGCCGCGAAGGCGGCGGCCGGCGCATAACCGACAGCGCGCGACAGGCGCCGGGGACCCAGGGAAACCACCCCGACGCCGATGAACCGCACAGGCCCCGGATCCGTCTCAGGATCCGGGGCCTGATGTGTGCGGTAGGCGGGGGCCTGATCCTCGCTTTCCGTCATCCACCTCTCCCCAAAGCCATTCCATCGAGTGACCGATGCCCTATCCGGCTGACGGGGGCCGAGGCCCCAACTAGGGTGCCGCGCAAGCGTTCCGGCACTTGGCCCACCGGCATTGCGATGTCGGTGGCGGGTGCCACAGTGGGGGAGTGAGCAAGGGAAGCGTCAGGTCAACGGGGAGGGGGTGAGGTCGGTCGTGACCGGAATGGGTGTGGAGGCAGGCGCGCAGGCCGCGCGGTACCGGGCGCTCGTCGTGCTGCGCATCCGCAGCCGCGCGCTGGCCGTGGCCCTGCTGCCCGCCGCCGTCGCCGTGATCCTGCTCGCGGGGCCGGCCACCGGCCGTCTCACGGGCCCCGGCTGGGACGCCGCCCGCTGGGCCCTGACGCCGGTCGCGGTCCTCGTGCTGCTCGCGGCCGCCGGTGTCGCCCTGGTCGTCGCCCGGGCCCGCCCCGCCATCACCCCGACCGTCCCGATCACCGAGGAGGCGGCCCCCGACCTGTACCGGATGGTGCGCGACCTCGCCGACCGGCTCGACGTCCCCGCGCCCTCCGCGATAGCGCTCACCCCGGACTGCGACAGCTGGCTGGAGGACCGTACACACCGCGCCCACGGCCCGCCCCCGGTCGAGGAGCACGACGACATAGCGGGCGCCGGGAAGTACACGCACGGCCGGCAGCCCGTCGCGCCGGTCCTCGTCATCGGCTCGCCCTTCCTGTGGTGGATGCGGGTCGGCGAGCTGCGGGCGGTCCTCGCACCGGTCGTCGCCGGTACGGGCCCCTCGGCCCACCCGGACATAGCCGCCGCCCGGCGCTTCGTCCGGGGGCTGGACGCCGCGGTGGCCGTGGCCTCGGAGTCCCGCCGCGATCCGGTGTCCCGGGCGGTGCTCGCCGGTGTCGGCTGGGTGGCCCGGCTTCTGCTGCGCAGCTGCCGTGGTCACGCCGCCGAGATGGAGCGGGGGGTGGCGGCCGCGGCCGCGGAGCGTGCACAGGCTGTGGATTACGGCCTGCGGATCGTCGCCCAGGAGCAGGTGGGGCTGGCGTACGCGGGCTGGGACCGGCTGCTGACCAGGGTCGCCCTGCCCGCCTGGCGGATGGGCCGCTGGCCGTCCCGGCTCGACGCCGGTGTCGTCGCGGCGCTCACGGAGCTGTCCCGGCGCGACCGCCTGGCCGAGGGCTTCGCGTCCCGGCTGGGGGAGCGGCCGGCCTGTGATCTGCTGGAGGAGCCGGGCACGGTCGACGAGGCCGCCTCCCTGCTCGCCGCTCGCCTCTTCCACGGCGGCCCCGCCGGGCCCGGGCCCGACTGGTCGCCGGTGGCCTGGAGCGAGTATCCGGAGGAGGTCGTGGACCGCAAGTGGCGCGTGGACGCGGCCCGCCTCCACCGCGTCCTGGACGCCCTGGGCGTCCGCCCCGCCTCCGGCCCCACGACGGCCGCCACCAGCGCCCCGACCCTCGCCCGCGTCCTGGACCACCTGACGCACGCCACCCCCGACAGCGCCACCACAACCGGACCTGGAGCCGGACCCACAACCGGACCCGGACCAGCCCACCCCACCGCGGCCGACACCGAAGAAGACCACAGAGAAGACGAAGAAAAAGAAGACAGAGAAGACGAAGAAGACGAAGACCTCTCCGGCACAACAGCCCGCAGCGCCGCCCTGGCCGCCCGCCTCAGCGCCGAGCTGTCCCGCGAGGAAGCCGCGACCCCCCGCCCGTCGTCCCCCACGGCCCTCGACGCCACGGCCGCCGATCCCGCCGCCGCCCTCTGGGACGACCGCACGCTCCCCCTCTTCCCCCTCCAGCCCCCGCGCTCGTCCCGTGACCTGCTCGCCGACCACCTCACGGCGATGGTCTGCTGCGCCGCGATGGACACCGCCGGCGCGAGGCCCGGCCTGGACTGGCTGGACGGCCCGACCCTGCTCCTCGACGGCGCCCGCACGCCGGATCTCGCGCCGAAGGTCCTCGCCCTGATCGAGGACGGCGACGCCGCCCCGCTCCGGACCTGGCTGGCCGACCTGGGCATACGCCCGGAGAAGCCGGTCCGGCTCGCCTGACCCCGGCCGGTCCCTGGCCCCCACCCACCGGAGCACTGCCTTCCGCTTCTGGCCAATTCGAAACGAACAGTGACGAAGTGCGCGCGTTATGTGATGTGCTTGGACCGTTCGCGTGCATGGCAAAGGCGCGCGACATACGACAAACACACAAGACCACACACGACACCACACACCGCACCACCACCAGACACCACGCACCACATCAGCAGGCACGACCACGGGGGCGAAGGGGAGGGGAAGCAACCATGGGTCCGGAGCAGATCCGCCGCTGGGAGTCGGGAGCGCTGGCACACGCCGTGACGGATCCCTTCGGCCTGGGCCCCGTCCCATGGCTGCGCGGCAGCGTGACGTACTTCGACGACACGGGCCGGGTCGTCCCCTGGTACGCGGACCAGGACGCGCCCCACGCGCCCCACGCGCCGAAGCAGGGCACCCGCTCCGGCGGCCCCCGCGCGGCGGACGACGTCCACCGCCAGATCAAGGGCTTCACCTCCACCGGCGCGGTCGCCCCCGGCGAGGCCATCGACTTCCACATCACCGTCGACCCGCCCCAGCAGTTCGGCGTCGACATCTACCGCATCGGCCACTACGGCGGTGACGGCGCCGCCAAGATCACCACCAGCCCGCGCCTGTCCGGCATCGTGCAGCCCCCGCCGCTCACGGCCGACCGTACGGTCTCCTGCCACCACTGGTGGCTCTCCTGGCGCCTCCAGGTCCCGTCGTACTGGAACATCGGCGCGTACGTCGCCGTGCTCACCACCGCCGACGGCTACCGCTCCCACGTTCCGTTCACCGTCCGCCACGACCAGCCGGCTGACCTGCTCCTGGTCCTGCCCGACATCACCTGGCAGGCGTACAACCTCTACCCGGAGGACGGCCGCACCGGCGCCAGCCTCTACCACGCCTGGGACGACCAGGGCCGGCTGCTGGGCGAGGCCGACGCCGCCACGACGGTCTCCTTCGACCGACCGTACGCGGGCGCCGGCCTCCCCCTGCACGTCGGCCACGCCTACGACTTCATCCGCTGGGCCGAGCGCTACGGCTACGACGTCGCCTACGCCGACTCCAGTGACCTGCACGCGGGCCGCGTCGACCCCGCCCGTTACCGCGGTCTGGTCTTCCCGGGCCACGACGAGTACTGGTCGGCCGACATGCGCCGGACCGTGGAGGCCGCCCGCGACGCCGGCACCTCGCTCGTCTTCCTCTCCGCCAATTCGATGTACTGGCAGGTGGAGCTGGGCCCCTCCCCGTCCGGCGTCCCCCACCGGCTGCTGACCTGCCGCAAGCGCAGGGGCCCGGGCAAGCCGGTGCTGTGGCGGGAGATCGACCGGGCGGAGCAGCAGCTCCTCGGCATCCAGTACGCGGGGCACGTCCCCGAGCCGCACCCGCTGATCGTGCGCAACGCCGGGCACTGGCTCTGGGAGGCGACCGGGGCGCACGAGGGCGACGAGATCGAGGGCCTGGTCGCGGGCGAGGCCGACCGCTACTTCCCGCGCACCCCGCTGCCCGAGCACGAGGAGCGCATGCTGCTCGCCCACTCCCCGTACACCGACAAGGAGGGCGTCCTCCGCCACCAGGAGACGTCCCTCTACCGCGCCCCCTCCGGCGCCTGGGTCTTCGCATCCGGAACGTTCGCCTGGTCTCCGGCCCTGGACCGCCCCGGCCACGTCGACGGGCGCATCCAGCGCGCCACCGTCAACCTTCTGGACCGCATCTGCAAACGCGACTGACCCGCTGTCCGTGATCAGGCTCGCATACGGGAGAATCGAGCCACTCGTACAGAACCACGGGGAGGAACCGTGTCCGGATTCGTCGAAAAGCCCGAGCCGCTCCAGGTTCCGGGCCTGGTACATCTGCACACCGGCAAGGTGCGCGAGCTGTACCAGAACGAGGCGGGCGACCTCGTGATGATCGCCAGCGACCGCATCTCCGCGTACGACTGGGTACTGCCGACGGAGATCCCCGACAAGGGCCGGATCCTCACGCAGCTCTCCCTGTGGTGGTTCGACCAGCTCGCCGACCTGGTCCCGAACCACGTCCTGAGCACGGAACTCCCGGCGGGCGCCCCCGCCGACTGGGAGGGCCGCACGCTGATCTGCAAGTCGCTCCGGATGGTCCCCGTGGAGTGCGTGGCCCGCGGCTACCTCACCGGCTCGGGCCTGGCCGAGTACAACGAGTCCCGCACGGTCTGCGGCCTCGCCCTCCCCGAGGGCCTGGTCGACGGCAGTGAGCTGCCCGCCCCGATCTTCACCCCGGCCACCAAGGCCGAGGTCGGCGAGCACGACGAGAACGTCCCCTACGAGGAGGTCGCCCGCCAGGTCGGCGCGGAGACCGCGGCGCAGCTGCGCCAGGTGACCCTCGCCGTCTACTCGCGGGGCCGGGACATCGCCCGGGAGCGGGGCATCATCCTCGCGGACACCAAGTTCGAGTTCGGCTTCGACGGCGACGACCTGGTCCTCGCGGACGAGGTCCTCACCGCGGACTCCTCGCGCTTCTGGCCGGCCGACCAGTGGCAGCCGGGCCGGGCGCAGCCGTCGTACGACAAGCAGTTCGTCCGCGACTGGCTGACCTCGCCGGAGTCCGGCTGGGACCGCGCGAGCGAGCAGCCGCCGCCCCCGCTGCCGCAGCAGGTCGTCGACGCCACCCGTGCCAAGTACGTGGAGGCGTACGAGCGCCTGACCGGCACGAGCTGGTCGTAGACAGAATCAGACACGAAGAAGCCCCCCGGCCGGAACCGGGGGGCTTCTCGCTGGAGCGAACGACGAGGTTCGAACTCGCGACCTCAACCTTGGCAAGGTTGCGCTCTACCAACTGAGCTACGTTCGCATGCGCCGTGGCGCGGGAACCACTATACCCAACCTCGCTCCCGTGCGAGCCGCACCGCGGCATGCCGGTTCTCCGCCCCGAGCTTCGACACGGCCGACGAGAGATAGTTCCGCACGGTCCCCTGGGACAGCGCGGCCCGCTCCGCGATCTCCGCGACGGGCGCTCCGTCGGCGGCGAGTTCCAGCACCTCGGCCTCCCGGGCGGTCAGCGGCGAGTCACCGGCGGCGATCGCGTCGGCGGCCAACTCCGGGTCGACGTAACGGTTCCCGGCGTGCACCGTTCGGATGAGCTCGGCGAGCCGCTGCGCGCTCACGGTCTTCGGCACGAACCCCCGCACCCCCGCCTCCAGCGCCCGCTTCAGATGCCCGGGCCGCCCGTGACTGGTGACGATGAGGACCCGGCAGCCGGGCAGTTCGGCCCGCAGCGATGTGGCGACCTTCACACCGTCGGCCCCGGGCATCTGGAGGTCCAGCACGGCGACATCGGGCTTGTGCGCCCGGGCCATCGCCAGCGCCTCCGGCCCGGTGGCCGCCTCGGCGACGACGACCAGGTCGTCCTCCAGCGACAGCAGCGCGGCGAGCGCCCCCCGGATGAGGTGCTCGTCGTCGGCGAGCAGCAGCCGGATGGGTTCCACGGCCGTCACGAGGTGACCTCACTCACAGGGCGCGCCGCGATGACGGCCGGGGCGGAGCCGGGAGGGGCGGGCGGCGACGGCAGCGGGATCTCCGCCGTCAGCCGGAACAGCCCGCGCCCCGCCGGGCCGGCCTCCAGCGTCCCCTCGATCTCCGCCAGGCGTTCCCGCAGCCCGGCGAGCCCCGAACCGGACGGTCCGGCCCCGGGTTCCTTCCCCGACTCGCTCACCCCGTCGTTCTCCACGGACAACACCACACGCCCCTCCAGCACCCGCAGCCGCACCGCGCACCGCCGTGCGTCCCCATGCCGCAGGACGTTCGTCGCGGCCTCCCGCACCACCCACCCCAGGGCGGACTGCACCGCGGGCGGCAGCCCGGCCACCGGTGCCCCGCCGACCGTGCAGTCGATGCCGGCCGCCGCCAGCACCCCTTGCGCACCGGCGAGTTCCGAGCCGAGGTCGGCTTCCCGGTAGCCGCGCACGACCTCCCGCACCTCCCGCTGCGACTCCTGCGCGAGCCGCTGCACCTCGACCATCTGGGTCACGGCCTCCGGCCGCCCCCGTTGGGCCAGCTGCACGGCCAGCTCGCTCTTCAGCGCGATCACCGCGAGGTTCCGCCCCATGACGTCGTGCAGATCCCGCCCGAACCTCAGCCGCTCCTCGGCGACGGCGAGCCGGCTCCGGGTCTCGCGGGCCTCGTCGAGTCGGTAGACGGCGTTCAGCAGCCAGATCGAGAAGACCGCCGTGAAGGCGATGAACACGCCGCCGATCAGCACGATCAGCGCCGTGAAGAGCGCCGTGAGCGCGGAGGCGCCGAGCGCGAACGCCACGGTCCAGGTGCCGGCCGCGAAGCCGCCCGCGATGGCGAACGCGCGCCGCCGGTCGCGGACGCCGAGCGCGATGATGCCGGGACCGAAGATCAGGATCACCCCGAAGACGCCCCCGGCGGCGGCGTCGACGTCCTCGCCCTTGGGTCCGTGCTCGGCGACGCCGATCGCGGCGACGGCGATCGCGGCGGTGACGGCGGCCAGTGTCCACAGCAGCCCGGTGGGTTGGGGCCTGCGGCCTCGTGTCCAGTCGATCGCCCGGGAGACGGTCACGAAGCAGAGGCCGGCGTGCACGGCCACCACCGCCATGACGGCACTGCCCAGCCGCGCCCCGAGCGGGGCCACGGACGTGAGCCCGACGGAGAAGAACTCCATCACCGCGAAGAAGTGGAACGACCACCGCGTGTACGTCTCGACCTTCTCCGGCGTGGTCTTCCGCCGCCACCACCTGCCCGGCCCGCGCATCAGCCCGTCACTCCCCCTTCGGTCAGCGCCGCGGTTCCCAGCGGAACCACCGCCGTACAGCAAACACCGCGATGAGGATCCAGGCCATCGCGGTCGCGAGAGCGCCCAGCGCCTCGTACCCGGAGAGGTTCCCGGCCCAGCCGCCGCGCACCAGCGTGACCACGGGCGTCAGCGGCAGCAGCTCGCAGACGGAGGCCACCCGGTCCGGCATCAGCTCAAGCGGCCAGAACATGCCGGAGCCGATCATCGAGACCAGCAGCAGCGGCATGGGCGTGGCCTGGGCGCTCTCGCCGGTCCGGGTGAAACTCGCGGTGGCCGCGGCGAGGGCCGCGCACATCACGAGCCCCGACAGCAGGCCGAGCACGACCAGATGGGGCGCCGACGGCGCGGTCAGGTCCAGCAGGGCGACGCAGCCCGCCGTCAGCAGCAGGCACTGCGCGAGCCCGGTGAGGGCGGCCGGCAGCGCCGAGCCGGCCAGGATCTCGGCGTCCCGCAGCTCGCCGGTGCGCAACCGCTTGAGGACGAGTTCCTCACGGCGGACCACGAACACGCCGACGAGCACCGAGTAGACGGCGAACAGCAGGGAGAAGCCGACCGCGGCGGGCAGCACGAGGGTGCCGGTGTTCAGCCCCGTCCCGGCGAGGTCCATCTCCTCCGCCGCCGACCGCACGCTGACCGGCATCACCAGCGGCACCAACAGCGCCGCGACGAGCGCGCCCCTGGTCCGCCCGAGCAGGGTCAGTTCGGCGCGGGCGAGAGCGGTCATCCGGCTCAGCGGGGTCGTCGCCGCCGGGGCCGGCCGGGGCGTCGTCTGCGTGGCGCTCATGCCGCGTACTCCTTCGTCGTCGTTCCCGTGGTCCGGCCCGTGGAGACGTCCCGGGCGATCCCGAGGAACGCCTCCTCCAGGGAGGCCGAGCGCACGTCCAGGCGGCGCAGCTCCACCCGGGCCCGTTCGGCCCACATCAGCAGCCCGGTGGCGGACCGCTGCAGTTCATGGGTGCGGAGCCGGACGGTCCGGCCGTCGGTCTCGTGGCCGGTCACGCCCAGCTCGCCGAGCGGCGGGAGATCGCCGACGAAGTAGCCCTCGGGCAGTTCGAAGGAGATCCGCGACGGCTGCGTGGCGGTCACCTCGGCCGGTGTCCCGGTGACGGCGATCCGTCCCTCGTGCATGATCGCCAGCCGGTCGGCGAGGTTCTCGGCCTCTTCCAGGTAGTGCGTGGTCAGCAGCACCGTCGTACCGCCGTCGCGCAGCGCGCTCACCAACTCCCAGGTGTCGCGGCGGCCTTCGGCGTCCAGTCCGGTGCTCGGCTCGTCCAGGAAGAGCACCTCGGGGTCGCCGAGCAGGGCGAGCGCCAGGTCCAGCCGGCGGCGCTGTCCGCCGGAGAGCTGCTTGACCCGGGTGCCGGCCTTCGGCTCCAGCCCGACCAGCGCCAGGACCTCCGCCGGAGGCCGGGCCCCGCTGACGCACCCCGCCCACATCCGCGCGGTCTCCGCGACGGTCAGCTCGGACGGGAAGCCCCCTTCCTGGAGCATCACGCCGGTGCGGGGGCGTACGAGGGCCCGCTCGGTGTACGGGTCGTGCCCGAGGACCCGTACCCGCCCGCCGGCCGGCGGCGCGAGTCCCTCCAGCAGTTCGACGGTCGACGTCTTGCCCGCGCCATTGGTGCCGAGCAGGGCGAAGATCTCCCCGCGCCGTACGGAAAAGCTGATTCCGCTTACTGCCTCGAACCCGCCCCCGTACACGCGCCGCAGGTCAGTGACCTCAATCACGTGTTCGTGTCCGTTGGTTTCCATGGCTCAATCGTCCCGTCGCCAGGGGGACGGGAGCAGTGCGGGCTGTCATCACTCGGCATGACAAATGTCAGGAGGGCCCCTGGAGCACAAAAAGACCCCGGTCCAGAAGGACCGGGGTCTCATTTCCCGAGCGGACGACGAGGCTCGAACTCGCGACCTCAACCTTGGCAAGGTTGCGCTCTACCAACTGAGCTACGTCCGCATTGCTCCCGACCAGCTTTCACTGACCGGTGCGAGCACCAGCCTACCTGATCCACATCAGTGGTCGGTACGGCGATGCAGAGCGGGTGACAGGAATCGCACACTGCGCCTTCCCCCTGGAAGGGGGATGTTCTACTACTGAACTACACCCGCATGTTCCGTGAGCTGGGCCTTTCGGCCGTGCCCCTCGGCGTGCTCCAGACTCTAGCTGATCAGCGGGGGTGCTGCGCAAGTCGGTTGCCGCGAGGGGCCGGTGACCGGTCGTCGGTGCGGGGCCCGGGGGCCGTCACTGCGCGGCGCTGAACGCCTCGTAGACCCTCTTGGGGATCCGCCCGCGCGCGGGGACGTCCATCTTGTTGGCCTGGGCCCAGGCGCGCACGGCCGAGGGGTCGGGGGCGACCTCCGTCTGCCGGTACGCCCGGCCCGAGCGGGACCGCTTGCGGCCGGCCTCGACGTAGGGCGCGAGCGCCTTCCGCAGTTCACCGGCATTGACTTCGCTCAGGTCGATCTCGTACGACTTGCCGTCCAGTCCGAAGGCGATCGTTTCCGTCGCTTCCGAGCCGTCGATGTCGTCAAAGAGAGTGACCACGACCTTCTGCGCCACGAATATCGGTCCCTTCCTGTGGCACTTGCCCAATTTATTTGTACAGTGCCCGACAATGCATTGCGAAGCCCGACTAAATCCTTTCGCGTGGCCGAACGCAATAGGTTTCGGGTGTCGATCCGGAATCTTTCCCGGAAATTTTCGCGTGTGTGCTCGTCGATGCCGGATCGTGATGACGGTCACGTAGCTTCCTACAAGTCGACGCGCGTAGAAATTTTGTGCGGGTAGTCTGAAGGAACCTGCTCAGCACCACACACCGGGAGTGCCAGTGGCACGCGTCGTAGTCGACGTCATGCTCAAGCCGGAGATCCTCGACCCCCAGGGCCAGGCGGTGCAGCGCGCACTGCCGCGGCTGGGTTTCGAGGGGATCTCGGACGTCCGCCAGGGAAAGCGTTTCGAACTGGAAGTTGACGGGCCGGTCGACGAGGCCGCCCTCGCCCGCATTCACGATCTTGCGGAGTCCTTCCTCGCGAACACCGTGATCGAGGACTTCACGGTCCGGGTCGAGGAAGTCGCGGAGGCCGTGAAGTGACCGCTCGTATTGGCGTCGTCACTTTCCCCGGCTCGCTCGACGACCGGGACACGCAGCGTGCGATCCGGCTCGCGGGCGCCGAGCCCGTCGCCCTCTGGCACAAGGACAAGGACCTCAAGCAGGTCGACGCCGTGGTGCTGTGCGGTGGTTTCTCCTACGGCGACTATCTGCGCGCCGGGGCCATCGCCCGTTTCTCGCCGGTGATGGAGCCCCTGCTGGAGCAGGCGAAGGCCGGACTGCCGGTCCTCGGCATCTGCAACGGCTTCCAGATCCTCACCGAGGCCCACCTGCTGCCCGGCACGATGCTGCGCAACAACCACCTGCACTTCATCTGCCGTGACCAGAAGCTGCGGGTGGAGAACGCCGAGACGGCCTGGACCAGCGACTACACCGCCGGCCAGGAGATCCACATCCCGCTGAAGAACATCGACGGGCAGTACGTCGCCGACCAGCACACGCTGGACGCGCTGGAGGCCGAGGGCCGGGTCGCCTTCCGGTACCTGGACGTCAACCCCAACGGCTCGAACAACGACATCGCGGGCGTCACCAACGCGGCCGGCAACGTCGTAGGCCTGATGCCGCACCCCGAGCACGCCGTCGAGCCGCTGGTCGGCACCGGTCGCACCGACGGCCTCCCGTTCTTCACCTCGATCCTCAAGAAGCTGGTCAACGCATGAGCCGGACGCCTCTGGACACGGTCGAGCACGCGGCCGCGACCCCCGACGTCGAGCTGCCCTGGGCCGAACTGGGCCTGAAGAAGGACGAGTACGAGCGCGTGGTCGAGATCCTCGGCCGCCGCCCGACCGGCGCCGAGCTGGCCATGTACTCGGTGATGTGGTCGGAGCACTGCTCCTACAAGAGCAGCAAGGTGCACCTGCGCCAGTTCGGCGAGAAGGCCCCCGAGTCCGACGCGATGCTCGTCGGCATCGGCGAGAACGCCGGTGTCGTGGACGTCGGCCAGGGTTACGCGGTCACCTTCAAGGTCGAGTCGCACAACCACCCGTCGTACGTCGAGCCCTACCAGGGCGCGGCCACCGGTGTCGGCGGCATCGTCCGCGACATCATCGCCATGGGCGCACGCCCGGTCGCGGTCGTCGACCCGCTGCGCTTCGGCGCCGCCGACCACCCCGACACCAAGCGCGTCCTGCCGGGCGTCGTCGCGGGCATCGGCGGCTACGGCAACTGCCTCGGCCTGCCCAACATCGGCGGCGAGGTCGTCTTCGACGCCTGCTACCAGGGCAACCCGCTGGTCAACGCCGGTGCCATCGGCGTCATGCGGCACGAGGACATCCACCTCGCCAAGGCCTCCGGCGCCGGCAACAAGGTCATCCTGTACGGGGCCCGCACCGGCGGCGACGGCATCGGCGGCGCCTCCATCCTGGCCTCCGAGACCTTCGACGACGCCAAGCCCTCCAAGCGCCCCGCCGTCCAGGTCGGCGACCCCTTCCAGGAGAAGCTCCTCATCGAGTGCACCCTGGAGGCCTTCAAGGAGAAGCTGGTCGTCGGCATCCAGGACCTCGGCGCGGCCGGCCTGTCCTGCGCCACTTCCGAGCTCGCCTCGAACGGCTCGGGCGGCATGCGCGTGACGCTGGACGACGTACCCCTGCGTGACTCGACTCTCTCGCCCGAGGAAATCCTCATGAGCGAGTCGCAGGAGCGCATGTGCGCGGTCGTCGAGCCGGAGAAGGTCGACCGCTTCCTGGAGATCTGCGAGAAGTGGGACGTCATCGCCACCGTCATCGGTGAGGTGACCGACGGCGACCGCCTGGAGATCTACTGGCACGGCGGCAAGATCGTCGACGTCGACCCGCGCACGGTCGCCCACGAGGGCCCGGTCTACGAGCGCCCCTACGCCCGCCCGTCCTGGCAGGACGAGCTGCAGGCCGACGACGCGAACAAGCTGCCCCGCCCGCAGACGTCCGAGGAGCTGAAGGACCAGGTCCTGAAGCTGGTCGCCTCCCCGAACCAGGCCTCCAAGTCCTGGATCACCAGCCAGTACGACCGGTTCGTGCAGGGCAACACCGTCCTCGCCCAGCCCGAGGACTCCGGCATGATCCGGATCGACGAGGAGACCGGCCTCGGCGTCGCCATCGCCACCGACGGCAACGGCCGGTACGCCAAGCTCGACCCGTACCACGGCGCCCAGTTGGCCCTGGCGGAGGCGTACCGCAACGTCGCCACCACCGGCGCCAAGCCGCTCGCCGTCTCCGACTGCCTGAACTTCGGCTCCCCCGAGGACCCGGCGGTGATGTGGCAGTTCGCCGAGGCCGTGCGCGGTCTCGCCGACGCCTGCCAGCAGCTCGGCACCCCGGTGACCGGCGGCAACGTCTCGCTCTACAACCAGACGGGCGAGGCCGCCATCCACCCGACCCCGGTGGTCGCGGTCCTGGGCGTCATCGACGACGTCGCCCGCCGCACGCCCGTCGCCTTCCAGGAGGAGGGCCAGCTGCTCTACCTCCTCGGTGACACGCGCGAGGAGTTCGGCGGCTCGGCCTGGTCCCAGGTGATCCACGACCACCTCGGCGGTCTGCCGCCCAAGGTCGACCTGGAGCGCGAGCGCCTGCTGGCCGAGATCCTGATCTCCGGCTCCCGCGACGGCATGATCGACTCCGCGCACGACCTGTCCGACGGCGGTCTGATCCAGGCGGTCGTCGAGTCGGCCCTGCTGGGCGGCAAGGGCGCCCGCCTGATCGTCCCGGACGGTCTGGACGCCTTCACCTTCCTGTTCTCCGAGTCGGCGGGCCGCGCGATCGTGGCCGTGCCGCGCTCCGAGGAGCTCCGCTTCACCGACATGTGCGGCGCCCGGGGCCTCCCGGCCACCCGCATCGGTGTCGTCGACGGCGACACGGTGGAGGTCCAGGGCGAGTTCACGCTCCCCCTGTCCGAGCTGCGCGAGGCGCACGAGGGGACCATCCCGGCCCTGCTGGCGTAACCACCCACGCCGAAGCCCCTGCCCGGCCGCCGGGCGGGGGCTTCGCCATGCCTCGGCAGAAGAACCTGCCCGCCGCCGATCTAGGCTGACCCCCATGCCTCCGGCCAAGAAGCGCACCCGCAGCTACGACCCCGTCAAGATCCAGGCGGCCGTGTTCGCCCAGTTCGGGCACGTGCGGCAGGCCGTCCGCACCCTCACCCCCGAGCAGCTCGCCCTGCCGACCAGGCTCGGCGACTGGACGGTCCGGGAGCTGGCGGCCCACGTGACCATGGCCGTGGAGACCGTCAGCCGCAACCTCGACCGCGACGAGCCGGCGAAACCGGAACTCGGCCTCCTCGACTGGCCCTTCGCCACCGCCGTCCGAGCCGCCGACATCGACGACGGCACCCGGCAGCTCGCCGAGGCCAACCCCGACCTCGACACCCTGTACGACAGGACCGAGGAGCGCCTCGCCGAGAAGCTCGCGGCCGCCCCCGGCACCCGCGTCCTCGCCGCGCGCACCGGCGCCATGACCCTCGCCGACTACCTCGTCACCCGCACCGTCGAACTCGTCGTCCACACCGACGACCTCAACGCCGCCGTCCCCGGCCTGGACGTCCCCTACGACCGTCAGGCCCTGGCCGCCTGCACCCGGCTGCTGGCCGACGCGCTCGCCGTGAAGGCCCCCGGCGGCTCGACCGAGGTGCGGGTGCCGCCGTACGCGGTGGTGCAGTGCGTGGAGGGGCCCCGGCACACCCGCGGCACCCCGCCCAACGTCGTCGAGACGGACCCGCTGACCTGGATCCGGCTGGCGACCGGGCGGGTGGCCTGGGCGCGGGCGGTGGAGGACGCCAAGGTCAGCGCGAGCGGAGAGCGGGCGGATCTGTCGGCCCACCTGCCCCTGATGAGATAACACCTGCCCCTGATGACATAAGGGGAACCGATCCCCCCAGGTCCCCCGTCGAAGTGGCATGGACAGGCAGAAGCAGCGCATGACCCTGACGGCCGCCGCCATGCTCGTCCCGCTCCTTGCGGCCTGCGGCAGCGAGAAGGCGGACGGCGGCAGCGCCTCGGTGGATGCCGGGAAGCCGGTGACCGGCCTGCGGTGGAACGTCGACAGCGTCACGGCCGACGGCACCACCCACCGCGCCCCCACCGGCGCCCACGTCACCATCGACCGGGGCCGGGCCGAGGGCAGCTTCGGCTGTAACACCTTCGGCGCCGAGGCCACCGTCGACGGCGACCGCATCCGGCTCGGCAAGACCATGGCCACCGAGATGGCCTGCGAGAACAAGCCCATGGCGTTCGAGGAGACCCTCGCGCGCGCACTCTCCGACCAGGAACTCAAGGCCCGGGTGGACGGCGACCGCCTCACCCTCACCACCGAGAAGGGGGACACCGTCCGCCTGACGAAGGCCGAGGACGCCCCGCTGGCCGGCACCAAGTGGACCGTCACGACCCCGAGGGCCGGCGACCGCGCCCACCTCACCTTCGACGAGAAGAAGGGCACCGTCGCCGGCAGCCTCGGCTGCAACAAGGTCAACGCCAAGGCCACGGTCCGCGACGGCCATATCACCCTCGGCCCTCCGGCGACGACCCGAATGATGTGCGAAGACTCACTCATGGCCGACGAGAAGAAGCTCCTGCGACTTTTCGACGGGACGGCCAAGTATCGAGTTGATCACCAAACCCTCACCCTGACCAGCGAAAACGGCACGAGTGTGCGAGCCGTCGCCGGGCGGTGATCCACCGGAAAGTCCGGTATCCCCAATTCGGACCAGTGGTCGACCTCGCCTACACTCGATGACGTGCCACGTGGTGACGGACGACTCAACCACGACCTGCTCCCCGGTGAGAAGGGCCCCCAGGACGCTTGTGGCGTCTTCGGTGTCTGGGCTCCGGGCGAAGAGGTCGCCAAGCTCACGTACTTCGGGCTCTACGCCCTCCAGCATCGAGGCCAGGAATCCGCGGGAATCGCGGTCAGCAACGGCTCACAGATCCTCGTCTTCAAGGACATGGGCCTGGTCTCCCAGGTCTTCGACGAGACCTCCCTCGGCTCCCTCCAGGGACACATCGCGGTCGGACACGCCCGCTACTCGACCACCGGCGCGTCCGTCTGGGAGAACGCCCAGCCGACGTTCCGCGCCACCGGGCACGGCTCCATCGCGCTCGGCCACAACGGCAACCTCGTCAACACCGCCCAGCTCGCCGAGATGGTCGCCGACCTGCCCAAGCAGGAGGGCGGCCGCACCCCGCGCGTCGCGGCGACCAACGACACCGACCTGCTCACCGCGCTCCTCGCGGCCCAGACGGACGAGGACGGCAAGCCGCTGACCATCGAGGAGGCCGCCCACAGCGTCCTCCCGCAGGTCCGGGGCGCCTTCTCCCTCGTCTTCATGGACGAGCACACCCTGTACGCGGCCCGCGACCCGCAGGGCATCCGCCCGCTGGTCCTCGGCCGGCTGGAGCGCGGCTGGGTCGTCGCCTCCGAGTCCGCCGCCCTCGACATCTGCGGCGCCTCCTACGTCCGCGAGATCGAGCCGGGCGAGTTCGTCGCCATCGACGAGAACGGCCTGCGCACCTCCCGATTCGCGGAAGCGAAGCCCAAGGGCTGCGTCTTCGAGTACGTGTACCTGGCCCGCCCGGACACCGACATCGCCGGCCGGAACGTGTACCTCTCCCGGGTGGAGATGGGCCGCAAGCTCGCGAAGGAATCCCCGGTCGAGGCCGACCTGGTGATAGCGACCCCGGAATCCGGCACCCCCGCCGCCATCGGCTACGCGGAGGCCTCCGGCATCCCCTTCGGCGCCGGCCTGGTGAAGAACGCCTACGTGGGCCGTACGTTCATCCAGCCCTCGCAGACCATCCGCCAGCTGGGCATCCGCCTGAAGCTGAACCCGCTGAAGGAAGTCATCAAGGGCAAGCGCCTGGTCGTCGTCGACGACTCGATCGTGCGCGGCAACACCCAGCGGGCCCTGGTCCGCATGCTCCGCGAGGCCGGCGCCGCCGAGGTCCACATCCGGATCTCCTCGCCGCCCGTGAAGTGGCCCTGCTTCTTCGGCATCGACTTCGCCACCCGCGCCGAGCTCATCGCCAACGGCATGACGATCGACGAGATCGGCACCTCCCTGGGCGCCGACTCCCTGGCCTACATCTCCATCGACGGCATGATCGAGGCGACCACCATCGCCAAGCCGAACCTGTGCCGCGCCTGCTTCGACGGCGAGTACCCGATGGAGCTGCCCGACCCCGAGCTGCTCGGCAAGCAGCTGCTGGAGACGGAGCTGGCCGCCGGCCCGGCCGCCACGGCCGCCGCCGACGCGATCCGCCGTCCGTAGACGGTCCGCACTACCTGCTGTACGACACGAAGGTTCTCATTAGCCATGTCTGAGACAACTGGTGCCAGCTACGCAGCCGCGGGCGTCGACATCGAAGCGGGCGACCGCGCCGTCGAGCTGATGAAGGAGTGGGTGAAGAAGGCCCAGCGCCCCGAGGTCCTCGGCGGCCTCGGCGGCTTCGCCGGCCTCTTCGACGCCTCCGCGCTCAAGCACTACGAGCGACCCCTGCTCGCCTCCGCCACGGACGGCGTGGGCACCAAGGTCGACATCGCCCGGCAGCTCGGCGTCTACGACACGATCGGCCACGACCTGGTCGCCATGGTCATGGACGACATCGTCGTCTGCGGCGCCGAGCCGCTGTTCATGACCGACTACATCTGCGTCGGCAAGGTCCACCCCGAGCGGGTCGCCGCCATCGTCAAGGGCATCGCCGAGGGCTGTGTGCTGGCCGGCTGCGCCCTGGTCGGCGGCGAGACGGCCGAGCACCCGGGCCTGCTGGGCGAGGACGACTTCGACGTCGCCGGCGCCGGTACGGGCGTCGTGGAGGCCGACCGGCTGCTCGGCGCGGATCGTATCCGGACGGGTGACGCGGTGATCGCCATGGCGTCCTCCGGTCTTCACTCGAACGGGTACTCCCTCGTCCGGCACGTCCTGCTGAACCAGGCGGGCCTCGCTCTGGACGCGCACATCGAGGAACTCGGCCGCACCCTCGGCGAGGAACTGCTGGAGCCGACGAAGATCTACTCGCTGGACTGCCTGGCCCTGATGCGCACCACCGAGGTGCACGCCTTCAGCCACGTCACCGGCGGCGGACTCGCGGCGAACCTGGCCCGGGTCATCCCGGACGACCTGCACGCGATCGTCGACCGCTCCACCTGGACCCCGGCCCCGATCTTCGACCTCGTCGGCAAGACGGGTCAGGTCGAGCGCCTGGAGCTGGAGAAGACCCTGAACATGGGCGTCGGCATGATCGCGATCGTGCCCCAGGAGTCCACCGAGGTGGCCCTGGCGACCCTCGCCGACCGCGGCGTGGACGCCTGGGTGGCAGGAGAGATCACGGAGCGGGGCGAGCACACCACGGGTGCCGCCCTGATCGGTGACTACGCCGACTGAGGACCCGAAGGCAGCACAGAACCCGGTCGGTGACCGAGGTCACCGACCGGGCAAGTGCTCAGTGCAAGGTCAAGCGCCGCGACGATGCTGCGGGGACTGGCCGTCCTCGTCCTCGTCGTCGTCCTCGTAGAGGTCGGCGTACCGTGCGTACAGGTCGTCGTCGTGCTCATCGTCCTCGAACCGCTCGCCGTTCGGCGGTTGCGGATTCGACGTCGATGCGCCCAGCTCCTCGGCCAGGCGTGAGAGGTCAGTCCCACCGCTGTTGTACTTCAGCTGGCGGGCGACCTTCGTCTGCTTGGCCTTGGCCCGGCCGCGCCCCATGGCTCGACCCCCTCAACGACGGGGCTCGACGGCCCCAGAGTCTTGACACGCGTTCATGGTCCGGCACGGACTCTCCGTAGAGAGACCGGTCCGTAGGGCTTCCACGGTACCTGAGCCCGCGCCCATACGGTACGTCGCCCGCATGACGTGCCCGCGCCCAGGACCTTCGAGGCGCCCCGTCCTCGCTGGTCAACCGCGATTTTAACCACTTATCGGCGGTCGACCCGCCGGTAGAAGTGAGAGTTCTCTCTAACTGCCCACCGACGGGTACCGGCCAAACGTGCGAAACCGCGGAGGCGGTTCCGGTCGCTCGGGGGTCAGCGCGCCCGGCGCGCCAGGGCCGCGTCGTGCATCCGCTGCTCGGCGATCCGGTCGGCCGCGGCAGCCGGCGGAATACCGTCTTCCTTCGCACGTGCGAATATGGCCAGCGTCGTGTCGTAGATCTTCGACGCCTTCGCCTTGCACCGCTCGAAGTCGAAGCCGTGCAGCTCGTCGGCGACCTGGATGACGCCGCCGGCGTTCACCACGTAGTCCGGCGCGTAGAGGATCCCGCGGTCGGCGAGGTCCTTCTCCACGCCCGGGTGGGCGAGCTGGTTGTTGGCGGCGCCGCAGACCACCCGCGCGGTCAGCACCGGCACGCTGTCGTCGTTCAGCGCCCCGCCGAGCGCGCACGGGGCGTAGATGTCCAGGCCCTCGACCCGGATCAGCTCCTCGGTGTCGGCGACCGCCGTCACGCCCTCGGCGTGCCGGTCGAGGACCCGGCGCACGGCCTCCTCGCGCACGTCCGTCACGACGACCTCGGCCCCCTCGTCGCGCAGGTGATCGACCAGGTGGTGGCCGACCTTGCCGACACCGGCGATGCCGACCTTGCGGCCGCGCAGGGTGGGGTCGCCCCACAGGTGCTGCGCGGAGGCGCGCATGCCCTGGTAGACGCCGTAGGCGGTGAGGACGGAGGAGTCCCCGGCGCCGCCGTTCTCCGGGGAGCGGCCGGTCGTCCAGCGGCACTCGCGGGCCACGACGTCCATGTCGGCGACGTACGTGCCGACGTCGCAGGCGGTGACGTACCGGCCGCCGAGCGAGGCCACGAACCGGCCGTACGCCAGCAGCAGATCCTCGGTCTTGATCCGCTCCGGGTCGCCGATGATCACGGCCTTGCCGCCGCCGTGGTCGAGCCCGGCCATGGCGTTCTTGTACGACATCCCGCGGGCGAGGTTCAGCGCGTCGGCGACGGCCTCCGCCTCGGTCGCGTACGGGTAGAAGCGCGTACCGCCGAGCGCGGGGCCCAGGGCGGTGGAGTGGAGGGCGATGACGGCCTTGAGGCCGCTCGCGCGGTCCTGACAGAGGACGACTTGCTCATGACCCCCCTGGTCCGAGTGGAACAGGGTGTGCAGTACATCAGCAGGTGCGCCGGTTACGTCGGTCACTGTGGTGACTCCTGAGTAAGTTGCGGCGGGTGGAGACCAGCTCCCGTGGGGTCCCCCCGCGCTTTTGGCTGTGGGGGAAGGTGGCGGGGACTGTTGAGTATGAGATTAGAGCCTGTTCGGCCCGCCGACCGCACCGTGCACAGGATCACCTCCGACCGGAGTACAGCCGTGCGACGATTTGCATAGATTTCCCGCGCGATCGTGAGTGGGCTCCGCAGGTTTTCACGGCGGTGCGCGGGGGAGGGAGCAGGCGTGCCCAAGGTGTCCTCGGTGATCGTCCCCTACGCGAGCTATCTGCGCGTGTACGAACCGCTGGCCGCCTTCCCCGAGCCGGAGCGCGGCCACTGGGCCCGCTACGCCCGCCGCCCGGACCGCCCCTCGTACCAGGACGAACTCCGGCGCGCCCTGGCCGACTTGGCGCCCACCCCGCCGGTCCCGGTGCCGGTGCACGAGAGCGAGGACGCCTTCGTGCTCGACGTGGACGGGGTCGTCTGCGTCTGCCCCTGGCGCACCCGGCTGCGCGGCTGGCTGGCCCTGGAGGAGCTCTCGGAGGAGCTGCCGCCGCCGGTCCTGGACGCGGTCCTGCCGCCCGTCCTGCGCCGCCAGGCCGCCCAGGACTACGAGCGCTGGCTGGCGATCAACCCGGACGCCCGGCCGTGGATCCGTACGGCGACCTGGCAGGTGCCGATCAACTGGTTCGTGCTCGTCTCCGACGAGGAGCGCGAGTACGACAAGGGCGCCTCGGTCGACAGCCCGCCCGTGCTCCGCTACCGCACGCCCATGGTCCAGGCCCGGCGGCGCGTGGCCCGGGGCCTGCGGGCCCTGCGGGAGGCCATGGACGAGGGGCCGCTGATCGACGGCCTGATGGATGTCGGGCGCTGGCTGGAGGAGTTCCACCCGCGCTCGCTCGTGGAGCTGGACTACGGCGGCCTGGTGCACGCCCTGCCGGCCGGCGCCCTGGAGGACGACCACTCGGCGGCGGACGTGGCCGAGGGCATCGCCGCCCTGCGCCGGGGCGACGGCACGGCCGCGGGGGCGGCGTACGCCCGGCTCGTGGAGCGGTGGCGTTCCGTGCGGGATCTGCGGTCGGCGAACTGACCTCTGACCTCGCGTTCCGTACGGACCGCTCGTGGTCGGTAACGAACTGACGTTTGACGAACCGCCCGATTTGGGGTTTCGTCCTCGCACCGAGTTCCTGAAGCGGACTGTGCGTTTCCTGAGGCTTCGTCAGCAAGGGACGTAGGACCCGATCCGGGCGTACCTCTCAAGTAGGCCAAGCGTGACGGACTACACGTACGTGGCCCTTGCGCCCCTTGCCCCTCCTCATGCCAAAATAGGACAAGGAGTCCGGGGAGGGCTCCTTCCGTCCCGTAGTGCTGCACTATGGGCGGAATCTCAGCATTGCACGCTTTGGGGGGTCTGGTGACTCCTGATCGTCCTGTGACTGATCGTCACAGTGGCGTGACTGTCCGCTATGGCATGGTCCATCGGCTTCCGTCGCTGATGAACACCTGGAGGGGCAATTCCATCGGTTTGGCCGACGCGGCTGGACAGATGGTGTAGTTGTAGTGCCGAGGACAAGCCGTTCGTCCTATAACCGACTCGACTCGCGTCCGCCATTTCGGGCAACGCGGGTCAAGGTGCAGAATTTAGAGGAAAGAACCGAGAAGGTTCGGTTCTCCCGAGGAGGCCGCTCATGACCGCTCGCACCCCTGATGCCGAGCCGCTGCTGACCCCGGCTGAGGTCGCCACCATGTTCCGCGTCGACCCCAAGACGGTCACGCGGTGGGCGAAGGCCGGCAAGCTCACGTCGATCCGCACGCTCGGCGGGCATCGCCGCTACCGCGAGGCCGAGGTCCGCGCTCTGCTCGCGGGCATTCCGCAGCAGCGCAGCGAGGCCTGAACAACTGAATAACCGGGCAAACCGGCCGGTCCCCCACTGGCCGTGACGTCCGGAACCACAGCTCCAAGCGACGCGGGTCCTGCCCCAACAGGCCCCACGCCCAAGCCGGTCAGAGCTTTGTAGGCACGTAACAGGGTGCGTCGTCGGTCGCGCTGGACTCCGCCGGGTCCAGCGCGATCTTTTTTGTGTGCCGACTGTGGGTGTGCCGGCCTTGCTGTGAGCGGCCTTGTCGGAGTCTGGGGAGGGGTGTCGGATCCCCTGTGTGCGGCGCCCGGAGTGGGGTGCAATTGCACATATTAAATTGACCTGTTGTAGGAGGCGGGTAAGTACCGCACTTTCCCGAACTCATGCGGTGACACCCGTCACATACCAAGCGGCTTGTTAGTCCTGGCGACCGTGCGGTAGAGGAGCCTGCGGCTCCAGCGCCCCCTGTCCGCGCGGGTGTTGAGGCCGCCGGCGCTCACGCGGGCGCGGGGCTCTCGCCCTGGACGGTCTCCTCGGTGGCCGGGGCCGCGGCCCGGGCGGCACGCGGGGGCGACTCCATCGCGAGCCGCAGCAGGTGGTGGCAGATCGGGCAGTGTCGCGTGAGATGCCGGTACGACGACGCGGCCGCCAGGTGCGCGCGGAGCAGGGCCCGCGTCTCGTGCCTAGCCGATGCCGCCATACGCCACCTCCAGGGGGCCGTACCGGGAACGGCCCTGGTTCTGGGGTACCTAGGGAATGAGGGGGCGTCAAGACGGCGTGAGGGGGCCCAGGGGGCTTCTTCGAAGTCAGAGCGCGTGAAAAAAGAGCCCGGATCCGAAGATCCGGGCTCTTGCGATGCGGTCCTGACGGGATGTGCTGTATCCGATGGCGGCTGCGCCGCGGGCGCGGCCTCCGCCGGGCATGCGACAAGGCCCGCGCCCCTCGCGGGGTGCGGGCCTTGGCTTCTTGCGGTCCTGACGGGATTTGAACCCGCGGCCTCCACCTTGACAGGGTGGCGAGCACTCCAAACTGCTCCACAGGACCAGGTTTCGCGGCGCTTTTCTTGTGCTGCGCTGCGAGAAGAGACTGTACAGGAGGGTGGGCCCCTGGTCGAACTCACCCTGGGTGCCCACGTCGTTACGGCACCGCCGCGTCGATCGCCTTCACGATCCGCTTGTCGGAGACGGGGTACGCCGTGCCCAGCGCGTGGGCGAAGTAGCTGACCCGGAGCTCCTCCAGCATCCAGCGGATCTCCAGGACCGCCGGCGGCACCGGCCGGCCCTGCGGCAGCTGCTCCAGGAGCCAGGCGTACTCGTCCCGCATCTCGTGGACCTTCTCCATGCGGGTCGTGTCCCGCTGGACGTTCGTCGGCATCTGCTGCAGGCGCCGGTCGGCGGCCACCAGGTAGCGCATGAGGTCCGGCAGCCGGCGCAGCCCCGCCTCCGTCACGAAGCCCGGCTTCACCAGGGCGTCCAGCTGCCCCCGCACGTCCTGGAGGTTCGGCAGCAGCGCGGGGCTGCGTACGGCCTTCAGGCGGCGCTCACAGGCCTGCCAGGCCGCCAGGACCTGCTGCACCTGGCCCACCGTACGGACGGTCGTGTCGACGATCTCGGCGCGCACCTTGTCGTAGAGCTTGCGGTACGACTCCTCGTCCCACGCCGGTCCGCCGAAGTCCCCGATCAGCTTGTCGGCGGCGGCCGTCGCGCAGTCGTCGAAGAGGGCCTGGATGGAGCCGTGCGGATTCGCGGACAGGGCCAGCTTCTGGGCGTTCGTCAGCTTCTCGGAGGCGAACTTGGCGGGGTTGACCGGGATGTTGCGCAGGATCAGCCGGCGCGTGCCCTTCCACATCGCCTCGGCCTGCTCGGCCTCGGTGTCGAAGAGGCGGACCGAGACCGTGTCGCCGTCGTCGACCAGCGCCGGGTACGCCTTGACCGGCTGGCCGGCCCTGCGCGTCTCGAAGACGCGGGTGAGCGTGCCGATCGTCCAGTCGGTGAGGCCCTCGCGCTCCAGGGACTCGCCGCCCTGGCGTTCGGCCGTCGCCGCTGCCGCCTGCGAGAGGGCCTTGCGCGCCTTCGGCTTCAGCCGGAGCTTCAGCGCCTCCAGGTCCTTGTCCTCTGCCAGTTTGCGGCGCCGCTCGTCGACGATCCGGAAGGTGATCTTGAGATGGTCGGGCACCTTGTCCCAGTCGAAGTCCTCGGCGTCGAAGGGGACTCCGACCATGAGCCGCAGCTCGCGGGCCATGGTGGTGGTGAGGGGCTCCTGGAGCGGGACCGCCTTGTCGAGGAACGCCTTCGCGTAGTTGGGCGCGGGGACGTAGTTGCGGCGGATCGGCTTGGGCAGGGAGCGGATCAGCTCCGTGACGAGCTCCTCCCTGAGGCCCGGGATCTGCCAGTCGAAGCCCTCGTCCGTGACCTGGTTGAGGACCTGGAGCGGGATGTGGACGGTCACGCCGTCGGCGTCCGCACCCGGCTCGAACTGGTAGGTGACACGGAACTTCAGGTTCCCCTGCCGCCACGAGTCCGGGTAGTCGGCCTTGGTGACCTCGCCCGCCTTCTCGTTGATGAGCATCTCGCGCTCGAAGTCGAGGAACTCGGGCTGCTCGTGCCGCTTGCGCTTCCACCAGGAGTCGAAGTGGGCGCCGGAGACGACGTGTTCGGGGATCCGCCGGTCGTAGAAGTCGAACAGCGTCTCGTCGTCGACGAGGATGTCCCGGCGGCGGGCGCGGTGCTCCAGCTCCTCGACCTCGGTGAGGAGTTTGCGGTTGTCCGCGAAGAACTTGTGGTGCGTGCGCCAGTCGCCCTCGACGAGCGCGTTCCGGATGAACAGCTCCCGGCTGATCTCCGGGTCGATCCGCCCGTAGTTGACCTTCCGCTGCGCCACGATCGGCACGCCGTACAGCGTGACCTTCTCGTACGCCATCACGGCCGCCTGGTCCTTCTCCCAGTGCGGCTCGCTGTAGGTGCGCTTGATGAGGTGCTGGGCGAGGGGTTCGACCCACTCCGGCTCGATCTTCGCGTTGACGCGGGCCCACAGGCGCGAGGTCTCGACGAGTTCGGCGGACATCACGAAGCGCGGGGGCTTCTTGAACAGGGCCGAGCCGGGGAAGACCGCGAACTTTGCGTTGCGGGCGCCCAGGTACTCGTTCTTCGCGCCGTCCTTCACGTCCTTCATGCCGATGTGGGACAGCAGGCCCGCGAGGAGGGAGACGTGGATGCGGTCGGCCGGGGCGTCGTCCTCGTTGAGGTGGATGCCCATCTGCTTGGCGACCGTGCGCAACTGGGAGTAGATGTCCTGCCATTCGCGGATGCGAAGGAAGTTGAGGTACTCCTGCTTGCACATCCGGCGGAAGGAGGACGAGCCCCGCTCCTTCTGCTGCTCGCGGATGTACCGCCAGAGATTGAGGTAGGCCAGGAAGTCGCTGGTCTCGTCCTTGAAGCGGGCGTGCTGCTGGTCGGCCTGGGTCTGCTTGTCGGCGGGGCGCTCGCGCGGGTCCTGGATGGACAGCGCGGCGGCTATGACCATGACCTCGCGGACGCAGCCGTTCTTGTCGGCCTCCAGGACCATGCGGGCCAGGCGCGGGTCGACGGGCAGCTGGGCGAGCTTGCGGCCGGTGTCCGTGAGCCGCTTGCGGGGGTCCTTCTGCGCCGGGTCGAGGGCGCCCAGCTCCTGGAGCAACTGCACGCCGTCGCGGATGTTGCGGTGGTCCGGCGGGTCGATGAAGGGGAACTTCTCGATGTCGCCGAGGCCGGCCGCGGTCATCTGCAGGATGACGGAGGCGAGGTTCGTCCGGAGGATCTCCGCGTCCGTGAACTCCGGGCGGGCGTTGAAGTCGTCCTCGCTGTACAGGCGGATGCAGATGCCGTCCGAGGTACGGCCGCAGCGGCCCTTGCGCTGGTTGGCGCTGGCCTGCGAGACCGGCTCGATCGGCAGGCGCTGGACCTTGGTGCGGTGGCTGTAGCGCGAGATGCGGGCGAAGCCGGGGTCGATGACGTACTTGATGCCCGGGACGGTCAGGGACGTCTCGGCGACGTTCGTGGCCAGAACGATCCTGCGGCCGGTGTGCGGCTGGAAGACGCGGTGCTGCTCGGCGTGGGAGAGCCGGGCGTAGAGCGGCAGGATCTCCGTGAAGCGGTAGTTCTTCTTGGTCAGGGCGTCGGCCGTGTCGCGGATCTCCCGCTCGCCGGAGAGGAAGACGAGGATGTCGCCCTGGCCCTCCTTCTGCAGTTCCTCGACGGCGTCGATGATCGCGGTGATCTGGTCGCGGTCGGCGTCGTCGCCGTCCTCTTCGAGGAGCGGGCGGTAGCGGACCTCGACCGGGTACGTACGGCCGCTGACCTCGACGATCGGGGCGTCGCCGAAGTGCCGTGAGAAGCGCTCGGGGTCGATGGTCGCCGAGGTGATGACGACCTTGAGGTCGGGGCGCTTGGGCAGCAGCTGGGCGAGGTAGCCCAGCAGGAAGTCGATGTTGAGGGACCGCTCGTGGGCCTCGTCGATGATGATCGTGTCGTAGGCGCGCAGCTCGCGGTCGGTCTGGATCTCGGCGAGCAGGATGCCGTCCGTCATGAGCTTGACGAACGTGGCGTCCGGGTCGACCTGGTCGGTGAAGCGGACCTTCCAGCCGACGGTCTCGCCGAGGGGGGTGTTCAGCTCCTCGGCGACGCGCTCGGCGACGGTCCGGGCGGCGATCCTTCTCGGCTGCGTGTGCCCGATCATGCCGCGCACGCCCCGGCCGAGCTCCATGCAGATCTTGGGGATCTGCGTGGTCTTTCCGGAGCCCGTCTCGCCGGCGACGATCACGACCTGGTGGTCGCGGATCGCGGCCGCGATGTCGTCCTTCTTCTGGCTGACGGGCAGCTGCTCGGGGTACGTGATCTCGGGCACGCGGGCCCGGCGGCCGGCCATCCGCTCCTCGCCCTTGGCGATCTCCGCCTCGATCTCGGCGAGCACGGCGGCCCTGGCCTCCGGCTTACGGATCTTGCGCGCACCTTCGAGCCTGCGCCCGAGCCGGTGCGCGTCGCGCAGGGACAGCTCGGTCAGGCGGGGGGCGAGGGCGCCGAGGGCGGGGGCGGAGTGCGTAGACATACGGGATCCAGGATCTCATCCTCGGGAAATTCGTGGCTAACGCTTTTGTCCCGGGGTGCGGCGGGGAGCGGCGCGGGCTTCGCCGCCCTCTCCGCGTCGGCGCGTCGGCGCGGAGTGAGGTTTGACCGTTTCTCGTTCGGGCGGGGATTGCATGGGCGGTGAGGCCGTACGGCAGCCGCACCTGATTGGAGGGCCTCCCGTCCCATGCCTGAAGCCACCGAAGTGTTGATCGTGGGGGCCGGTCCCACCGGTCTGATGCTCGCGGGAGACCTTGCCGCGGCGGGGGTGTCCGTCACCGTGCTGGAGCGCCGCGCCCAGGAGTCGCTGCTCACCCGTGCCTTCGCGGTCCACGCGCGCACGCTCGAGCTGCTGGACGCCCGGGGCGTCGCCGACGAACTCGTCACCCGCGGGGTCCGGATCGGGAAGCTGCAGATGATCGGGGACGCCCAGCTGGACCTGAAGCGCCTGCCGAGCCGGTTCCCGTACATGCTGCTGACCCCGCAGCACGAGACCGAGGCGGTGCTGGCGAAACGCGCCGGGGCGCTCGGCGCCGACGTGCGGCTCGGCGCGGAGGTCACCGGACTCCGGCAGGACGCCGACGGCGTCAGCGTGTCCGTACGCCGGTTCGACGACACGGTCCACACCTGGCGTGCCCGCTATGTGGTCGGTGCGGACGGCATGAACAGCGTGGTGCGCAGGACGCTGGGCTTTCCGTTCCCCGGCCGGGCGGTCCTGCGCTCGGTGATGCTCGCCGACGTCCGCCTGAACGTGCCGCAGGGCATGCCGCTGGCGAACGCGGTCCGGGAGGGGATCGCCTTCGTCTCCCCGCTGGGCGACGGCTGGCACCGGGTGGTCGCCTGGGACCGCGCCAAGCAGCTGCCGGTGGAGGCCCCGCTCGATCTGGAGGACGTGCGGACCATCACCCGCAAGGCCCTCGGGACCGACTTCGGCATGCACGACCCGCGCTGGCTCTCCCGCTTCCAGACCGACGAGCGTCAGGCGCCGCGCTACCGGCTCGGGCGGGTGCTGCTCGCGGGCGACGCCGCGCATGTGCACTCGCCGGCGGGTGGTCAGGGCATGAACACCGGCCTGCAGGACGCCGCCAACCTGGCCTGGCGGCTGGCCGCGGTGGTGCGGGGGCGGGCTCCGGAGGAACTGCTCGACGGGTACCAGGCCGAGCGGCACCCGATCGGCCGGAAGGTGATCCGGGACAGCGGCAGGATGATGCGGCTGGCGCTGATCCACACGCCCGTGCTGCGCACCGCCATGAACCTGGCCTCGCGCGCCGCCGCCGCGCTGCCACCCCTGGCCGACCGTCTCGCGGCCGAGGCGACGGGGATCTCCATCGCCTATCCGGCGCCGCGCGGCGCGCACCCGCACACCGGCCGGCGCGCCCCCGACCTGCGACTCGCCCCGGGCGCCGGCACCGCGCGGCGGCTGTACGAGGCACTGCGCGCCTGCCGCTTCGTCCTCGTCGGCCGGTGCCCCGAGGTGACGGGCTGGGGCGAGCGGCTGATCACCGTCGCCCCGGCGAGTCCCCAGGGACCGGCGCTGCTGCTGGTACGGCCGGACGGCTATGTCGCCTGGGCCGCGGACGACCACGACCAGGACGCGCTGCTGACCGCCCTGACCGAGTGGGTCGGCCCCCGGGAGGGCGTGGCGTCGGCCTAGCCGCGCGCCTGCCGCTGCCGCGCACTCGGCTGCGCAGCGAGGGCCGTGTGGCTTGTGGCCTGCGGGAGGTGAGCTCCGCCTGACAGGATGACGCGGACCATCACACGAAACAGGGGGTTGAGCATGCTCGTGGCCATACTGGCGGTCGTCGTTCTGCTCGTCATCGGCGGCTGCGTCTGCGTCTTCTGGGCGGCCCGGGGGGACGCCCCGCGCTGGGCACGCGGTGTGGCCAGGATGACGCTGCTCGGCAGCGAACTGACCCGCAGCGCGAGCCGGAATTCCCGCTCGCAGCAGGGCAACGGGAACGACTAGCCGCTGCGCCGCACGGCACGAAAGAGCCCCTCTCCGTTGATATCGGAGAGGGGCTCAAGCCCTGGTGAGGGCTGCGGTGGCTGGGGCCGGGGTCGAACCGGCGACCTTCCGCTTTTCAGGCGGACGCTCGTACCAACTGAGCTACCCAGCCACGAGGTTTCACGTGAAACCTCAGCGGTCCTGACGGGATTTGAACCCGCGGCCTCCACCTTGACAGGGTGGCGAGCACTCCAAACTGCTCCACAGGACCAAGCTTCGTACGACAGTGTCGCACAGGGTGGTGCGTGCCCCCAACGGGATTCGAACCCGTGCTACCGCCTTGAAAGGGCGGCGTCCTAGGCCGCTAGACGATGAGGGCTATCGGCCCGCCTGGGCGCTTCTCAGCGCGTCGGGGACGTGAGAAGCATATGGGATGGCGGGAGCTATCGCCAAAACGGTTTAGGAGGAGGGCGAGGGGCTGGTCTCCGTGGGGGTGCTCGGGGACGGGCTCGCGCCGGGCTGGTTCTCCTCCGGGAGGTGGCGGCTGACCTCGGCCGTCGTGAGGCCCAGGCCGCCCAGCTCGATCTCGTCCCAGGCCTGGAGATGGCGGGTGTCCCGGTCGAAGTAGAGGATCGACGCCTCGATGGGGTCCGGGTGCTTGCCCTCGATGGCGCGCAGGCCGCTGCCGCCCGTGGAGCCCTCGATGCGGAGCCGGGTGCCGTACTTCAGGACTTCCATCTCGTCGTGGTGGAGGTGGCCGGCCAGGACCAGGGGGACCTCGCCGTCGACCTCACGGGCGGCGGAGGGCTCGTGGGCGATGGCGATGTCGACCGGGGTGCCTGCCGTGCGCTGGTCGCGCAGGGCCGTGGCCAGGCGGGCGCCGGCCAGCTCCTGGGACTGCTCCGCGCCGGGCTGCTTCGAGCGGTCCGGGGTGAACTGGGGGTCGCCGATGCCCGCGAAACGCAGCCCCTTGATCGTCTGGGCCCGGCCGCCGTCCAGGACGTGCACGTTCTTCAGACCCTCCATGTACCGCTGGGTGATCATCGAGTCGTGGTTGCCGCGGACCCAGACGTAGGGCGCCCCGAGGTCCTCGATGGGGTCCAGGAAGCCGTTCTCGGCGGCCGTGCCGTGGTCCATCGTGTCGCCCGAATCGACGATCACATCGACCTTGTACTGCTCCACCAGCGAGGCGATGATCTTCCAGCTCGCCGGGTTGAGGTGGATGTCGGAGACGTGCAGGACCCGGATGGTGGAGGGGTCGGGCGCGTAGGCGGGGAGGGTCGAGGTGGCGTCGTAGAGCTTGGTCACGTTGGTGACCAAGCGGGCCAACTCCTTCTGGTAGACGTCGAATTCCGTGACGATGCTGCGCGCGTTGCCGACCAGGGACGGGGCCGAGGTGAGCAGGCCGGAGAACTTCGGCTCCAGGACCGAGTCGGGGCGCCAGGTGGCGTACGCCGTGCCGCCCGAGGCCGCGAGGAGGGTGAGGGCGAGGCCGCCGGCGGCCAGGGCGCGGCGGGGGCGGCGGTAGACCGCGAGGCCCAGGGCGGTGGCGCCGGCGACGACGGCGACGGATGACCGTACGGCCAGGTCGAGGGTGCCGCGGCCGACGTCCTGGGTGACCTCGTCCTGGAGGCCGGAGAGGCGTTCGGGGTGGTCGACCAGGGCCTGGGCGCGGTCCGGGTCGAGCTGGTCGACGTTCACGTCCAGGCGGACGGGGGCGATGTGGCTGTTCAGTTCCAGGGCGCCCAGCGGCGAGATATTGATTTTCGTCCCGCCGGTGAAGGACGGGCGCAGGGTCATCGTCGTGTTCATGGGGCCGACCGGGACCCGGACGTTGCCCACGACCAGCAGGCCGAGCCAGGCGCCGAAGAGGACGACGGCCACGAGTCCCGCCGCGCGGGCCCACGGATGGGGCTGCGGCACGAGTTCGATCGTGGTGGGCGCCTGGCGCGAGCGGTAGAGGCGGGCCAGGGCGCGCGGGGCCTTGCGGATCGGGTTCAGGACACTCAGGACTGCGGCGGGGACGCGGGCCATTGGTCCCGTATGCCCAAGTCCGGGGCCGGATATGCGAGGCCGGAAGGCTCTCGTACGGCGGGGTCGTGGCCGACAATGGGCCTGTGCTGGAGATGACGCGCGAGGAGTTCGAGGAGCTGGTCGCCGAGGCGCTCGACCGGATCCCGCCGGAGCTGACGCGACTGATGGACAACGTCGCGGTGTTCGTCGAGGACGAACCGCCGACGGACGATCCCGAGCTGCTCGGGCTGTACGAGGGGACGCCGCTGACCGACCGGGGCGAGTGGTACGCCGGTGTGCTGCCGGACCGGATCACCATCTACCGGAACCCGACTCTGCGGATGTGCGAGTCGCGGGAGGACGTCGTCGCCGAGACGGAGATCACCGTGGTGCACGAGATCGCGCACCACTTCGGCATCGACGACGCGCGCCTTCACGCCCTGGGCTACGGCTGAGCGGGTTGTGAATACGGGGCGCGTGTCCTCTTGTGGGCGGCGGGAGTTGGAGGTGTTGACTCCATCACCCTTCCCGGAGGTGGCCCCGTGCGCCCCTTGTTCGTACCCGTCCGTCTGGCCGCCACGGCCGTGGCCGTCGCCGCTGCCGCCGGCTGCATGAGTGTGGGGGACGACGACGCGGGCGGGAGCGCCAAGCCGTCGCACTCCGCCGCGCAGCGGGGCGGGGAGGAACCCGACGGCGGCTCGGCGGTGTCGGGCGGCGCCGACGGGTTCGGGGCCGCGGCCGCCGACGGCGAGCGCGGGCGCGGCAAGGGCGGGAAGGGGAAGAAGGGCGAGCGCGGCGGGCCGGGGGAGTCGGCCCCGCCCGGGGCGTCGCCGACCCCGGACGCGAGTGCGTCCGCGCCCCGGGACGGCAAGCCGGTGAAGCCGGCCAAGCCGACGCCGAAGCCACCGGCGCAGCCCACGCCCACCCGGACGACCGAGCCGGAGCCCACGCCGACGCCGCCCGAGCCGACGACGTCCCCGGAGCCGACGCCGGAGCCGTCGTCGTCCGCGCACGAGCCGCCGGAGCCGCAGCTGGCCCAGCGGGAGCCGGCGCCGGAGGCGGGCTCGCCTGCGTAGCCCTGCGTGGCCCTGAGTTTTAGCCCTGCTGGGCGGGGCCGGGCGTTCCGCGGAAACGTCGGGAACAAAAAACGCCCGCCCGGCCTTGTGAAGGGTGCCGTACCAGTCCGGTTTGCCTTGCGGGGCCCGGAGTGCGTATGGTGGCAGATCGTTTGATCCCATCTTGCCCGGCGCCACCGCAGAGCGCGCCGTGTGGCGCGTACTCTCCTTTGCCGTGGTGGACCGCATTGAGGCGGTCGTATTGCGAATCGCGAATCACGGAGTTGACGGGCGCGTGCCGACTTGAGACTCCGGAAGGTTTCGCATTCGCATGTCCATCGCCAGTACTGATCACATCGTCGTGCCCGAGAACGAGGCCGTCGAAGACACCACCCCCGAGACCACCTTCGCCGACCTCGGCCTGCCCGAGGGCATCGTGCGCAAGCTCGCGCAGAACGGCGTGACCAGCCCCTTCCCGATCCAGGCCGCGACCATCCCGGACGCCCTGGCCGGCAAGGACATCCTCGGCCGCGGCCGCACCGGCTCCGGCAAGACCCTGTCGTTCGGTCTGCCGACCCTGGCCACGCTGGCCGGCGGCCGTACCGAGAAGCACAAGCCGCGCGCCGTCATCCTCACGCCGACCCGTGAGCTCGCCATGCAGGTCGCCGACGCGCTCCAGCCGTACGGCGACGTCCTCGGCCTGAAGATGAAGGTCGTCTGCGGCGGAACGTCCATGGGCAACCAGATCTACGCCCTGGAGAAGGGCGTCGACATCCTGGTCGCCACCCCGGGCCGGCTGCGCGACATCATCAACCGCGGCGCCTGCTCGCTGGAGAACGTGCAGATCGCCGTTCTCGACGAGGCCGACCAGATGTCCGACCTGGGCTTCATGCCCGAGGTGACGGAGCTGCTCGACCAGATCCCCGCGGGCGGTCAGCGGATGCTCTTCTCCGCGACCATGGAGAACGAGATCAAGACCCTCGTCGACCGGTACCTGAACAACCCGGTCAGCCACGAGGTCGACGCCGCCCAGGGCGCCGTGACGACCATGTCGCACCACATCCTCATCGTGAAGCCCAAGGACAAGGCGCCGGTCACCGCGGCCATCGCCTCCCGCAAGGGCCGCACGATCATCTTCGTCCGCACCCAGCTGGGCGCCGACCGTGTCGCCGAGCAGCTGCGCGACTCCGGCGTGAAGGCCGACGCGCTGCACGGCGGCATGACCCAGGGCGCGCGCACGCGGACCCTGGCCGACTTCAAGGACGGGTACGTCAACGTCCTCGTCGCCACCGACGTCGCCGCCCGCGGCATCCACGTCGACGGCATCGACCTGGTGCTGAACGTGGACCCGGCCGGCGACCACAAGGACTACCTGCACCGGGCCGGCCGTACGGCGCGTGCCGGCCGCACGGGCACGGTCGTGTCGCTGTCGCTCCCGCACCAGCGGCGCCAGATCTTCCGGCTGATGGAGGACGCGGGCGTCGACGCCACGCGCCACATCATCCAGGGCGCCGGCGCCTTCGACCCGGAGGTCGCCGAGATCACCGGGGCCCGGTCGATGACCGAGGTCCAGGCCGAGTCGGTGGGCAACGCCGCGCAGCAGGCCGAGCGTGAGGTCGCCCAGCTCACCAAGGAGCTGGAGCGGGCGCAGCGGCGGGCGAACGAGCTGCGCGAGGAGGCCGACCGGCTGCTGGCGCGGGTCGCGCGCGAGCGCGGCGAGGAGCCGCAGGCGGCCGGGGAGGCCGCGGAGGTTCCGGCGGGTGTCGAGGTGTCGGTGCCGGAGCAGCCGACCGCGCAGGACGTGGAGCGCGTGGAGCGCGAGGAGCGCGTGGAGCGCGGCGGAGCCGGGCGTGACCGGTACGCCGACCGGGACCGGTCCTTCGACCGTGACCGTTCGGCTGACCGGGACCGGTCCTTCGACCGTGACCGGGGTGGCCGTTCCTTCGACCGCGACCGTGACCGTGGCGGGCGTTCGTTCGAGCGTCGTGACGACCGGGGCGGGTTCAACCGGGACCGGGACCGGGACCGTGACCGTGGTGGTCGTTCCTTCGACCGCGACCGTGGCGGCTTCCGCCGGGACGACCGGGCGGACCGGGGCGACCGCGGTGAGCGCGGCGGCTTCCGCCGTGACGACCGGGGTGACCGGGGCGACCGTGGCGGTCGTTCCTTCGAGCGCCGTGACGACCGTGGCGGGCGTTCGTTCGAGCGTCGTGACGACCGCGGTGGCTTCAACCGTGACCGCGGTGAGCGCGGCGGCTTCCGCCGGGACGAGCGCGGTGGGCACCGGGGCAGCGACCGTCCCTTCAACCGGGACCGCCGCGACGACCGTCCGGGCTTCCGCTCCGGCGGCCACGACCGTCCGGGCCACGACCGCCCCTACGGCCGTCGTGACGACCACCGCGGCGGCGGTTCCTTCCAGCGCCGCGAGGACAAGCCGCGTTGGAAGCGCAACGGCTGACACACCCGCGTGAAGAGCGCCGTGGCCCGGCCCCCTCGGGGCGGGCCACGGCGCTCCGGCGCCCCTGCGGCACGACCGGGACCCGATACCCGATCGGAGACTCGGCGTTGTCCGGCTATGCTCGTGGGGGCAACATCGCCTGGGCCCTTAGCTCAATTGGCAGAGCAGTGGACTTTTAATCCATTGGTTGTGGGTTCGAGTCCCACAGGGCCTACCGTTCGCGGACGGGGGCAAACCCCCTCGGACCTGCGATGCAGCGCTTGGCTCGACGTCGGTCGGGTCGGGCGCTGCTTCATTTCCGGTGGGAGGACACCCTGCCCGACGGACGACCCGGATCTGGCTCCCCAAAAGCAACGGTGCCGACCCGGATGGTTGGTCGGCGCAAGGTTCTTGACCTGGTCCACCAGGCATGGGCCATGCAGAGCACGGCGATACTCGGCTGGCGCCGCACGGCGCCAGCCGAGTCACCGTACTTGTAGAGAGTGAGACCAGGTGAATCCGCCATGCAGAGTGACAAGGCTCGCCGACTGGAACCGCTGAATAATGTGGACTTCTCGGCAACGCTCGACCGCGTGCCAACAGCCCTCGCCGCCTCGCCGGGCCGGCGTAGCCTGTGCGCTCTGATGAGCGTGCCGTTCAGCCTGTGGCCCGGAGGATCCGCACAGGTCACGGCTGAGCGTCGCCTGGCCCAGATGGTGGCCTTGGGTCACCGGGCTGAGGACATCGCCGCGGTGATGTACGGCGAGGAGCCCGGCCCCGCGGTGTCACACGAATTCAAGGCATGCCTCCTGCACGAGTTGGTACTCAGAGGCGTCCCGATCGCGGAGTACCCCGTGCTGCGGTCCTTCGGGGAAACGCTGGTGAACGAGCAGCACCCGCTCGCGGTGCTGCCGCTCCACCTGCTACCGACGGAGCGGGGGCTGCGCAGGCCGCCGCGTGCGCCGCGCGACTGGACATGGGCTTTGCCTCCGTCAACGGTGGCGAAGCACAGTGACCAGCCCGAGCTCCGGGTCTCACCGGAAATGCGTCGGCGCAGCGCCGAGGTCGACCCGGTGGAGATCACTGTCGCGGAGGTGGCTGAGGCCCTGGGCGCCGCGGTGCGGCACTGGCGCGAGCGGTCCAACGGACTGGTCGCTGCGCAGGAGTTCTGGTCCCCGGCCCCTGTGTCGCCGGACGACTTCGCGGCCGTCTTCGAGCGGCTTCCGCTGACCGCATGGCCGAAGGAGGAGGCGCTGGCCCGGCTGCACTCGGCCTCCTCGGACAGGGTGCTGCGGGTGCTGCTCACCGCGGCAGTGCGCAGCCCGGCCTACGGTACCGGCCTGTATGGCGCGTACGGGCGGCTCGCTGCCTGGCACTCCCTTGGCGGCCTGGTCGGCGCTCCCGCCGACGCCCTGATCACGCAGACGGCGGCGTTGGTCGAACAGACACACTGGTTCATCGCCGATCCCTCGTCCGATTGGTTCTACCAAGTGGCCTGGGACCTCGCCGTGGCCGCGCTGCGGCCGGCCGGGCAGGCGATCGCGGTCCTTGCTGCCACGGACACTGACTGAATACGAGAACACCCTCACCGCCCTGCCCGAAACCATCGGCCACATGACCGGCCTGATCGCACTCCGGGGCAGCACAACCGGCTGTCACAGGCGTCGGCCGACGGCGATGTCCTCGTTGCCAGCGAGCCGCAGGATCGCCCGTCGTCAAGTTGGCCCGGAGATGACGAAGCGGCCTCGCGCTCCCGAAGGAGAGCGGGGCCGCGGTCGCGAGCCGATGTCGTGTGCGGCGGCGCTGCCGCGGTCCACGGCGGCTTTGACGCCGGTGACGATCGCGCCCTGGAGGACCACCGCCGATATGACCTCGCGCCAGGTGCGCTCCTCGTCGGTGGCGTCGGGGGCGTCCTCATCGGGACCGGGCTTCTTCCAGGCCTGTCTGAACACCCGGACCGACCGGCTTGTAGGCGACCTTCGCGCCTTTCATCGCCGCCTCATGGCACGACGTACGAACAGCAGCGCGATGAGCGCTCCGGCCGCGGCGTACAGCGGGGTTCGGTTGGACCGTGCCATCCGCATGGCCTCGTCCGCCTTCTCGCGCACTGGCTCAGGCGCCTTTTCCCGTACCAGTTCTCCGACGTGCGCGGCCTTGTCGCGGACCTGGCCAGTGGCCGCGGCGGCCTTGGCGCGCACCGGCTCCGGGGTCCTGTCCTGCACCATGTGGGCGGCGTGCGTCGCCTTGTCCCGCACCTGAGCGCTGACGTGTGTGGTCTTCTCGGCGACCTGCTGTTTGACGGCCGTTGCCTTTTCTCGGGCCTGGGTCATCGCTGCGTCTTCTCCTTGATCTCGGCTACGTCGGTCTTGACGCTGTCCACCGTCTGCGGCGGGGGCGTCGGCGGGGATGGTGCCGCCACCCGCACTCCGACCGGGTCCCCGAATACCCCACGACGACGCGTCACCGCTCGTCAGAGCACATGTCGCCGCAGCAGACGGGGTGCGGCACGTATCAGGGCGGCCGCCGTCAGGCCGAGTACGCCGCCGGCGGCCACGTCGGACGGGTAGTGGGCACCGCTGTGCACCCGCTCCGCCGCCACCATCACCGCCGACACCCCGCACACGGCACCGGCGGCCGGCCAGACGGGTGCCACGGCGCCGGCGAAGGCGAAGGCGGCGGCCGTGTGCCCGGAGGGGAAGGAGGAGCTGTCCGGGCGGCCTTGAAGATCTTCCGGCGGGACCCAGTGCGGCGGCGGGCGGCGCCGTCGGGACACCTGCTTGACGACCGCGTTGGAGAGCAGTTGAGCCGTCGCCATGGCCGCGACCCCGGCGGCGGCCGCCGTCCGGCCGCGCCACCCGCCGACGGTGGCCATCACCGCGGCCGCAGCGCACCAGATCTTGGTGTGTTCAGCCGCCTCCTCCACCGCGGGCGCGACCTGCCGCACCCACGGTGGCCCCGACGCGATCATCCGCCTGGTCAGCCGGTGATCCCCGTCGCGCAGCTCCGCCTTCATCCCCATGATCAGCCGACTTACCGCCCGGAGCCCTTTCACACACGAGCCGCGACCTCAGGATTCAAAGCGGCGACGGTCCTCCTCGTCCCACTTCCGGGTGTCGCGCGGCTCGACGTACGGCTCATCGCCGGGTGGATGACCGCCCGCGACGGCACGCTGGCGATGCATCTCGGCGTCGAACTCCAGGCCGAGCAGGATCGCCAGATTCGTGATCCACAGCCACACCAGGAAAATGATCACACCGGCGAACGTGCCGTAGGTCTTGTTGTACGAGGCGAAGTTCGCCACGTACAGCGCGAAGCCGGCCGAGGCGATCATCCAGATCACCAGCGCCAGGAAGCTGCCCGGCGTGATCCAGCGGAAGCCGCGGACCTTCGCGTTCGGCGTCGCCCAGTACAGGATCGCGATCATGATGGTGACCAGGACGACGAGCACCGGCCACTTCGCGATCGACCACACCGTCAGCGCCGTGTCACCGACCCCCAGCGCGGTGCCCACCTGCCGGGCCAGTCCTCCGGTGAACACGACGATCACCGCACTGACCACGGCCAGGACCATCAGGACCACGGTCACGCCGACGCGGACCGGCAGCACCTTCCATACCGGACGGCCCTCGGGGACGTCGTAGACCGCGTTCGCACTCCTGATGAACGCGGCGACGTAGCCGGATGCCGACCACACCGCGAGCGCCAGACCCACGATCGCCATGACCGAGCCGAGTCCGGCGTTGCCCTGCATCTGCTGCACCGCGTTGCGCAGGACGTCCTGCGCCGCGCCCGGGGCGAGCTTCTGGATGTTGTCCAGCACCTGCTGTGTCGCGGACTGGCCGACGATCCCGAGCAGCGAGATCAGCGCCAGCAGCGCCGGGAACAGCGCCAGGATCCCGTAGTAGGTCAGCGCCGCCGCCCGGTCGGTCAGCTCGTCCTTCTTGAACTCCTTCAGGGTGCCTTTCAGCACCGCTCCCCAGGAGCGCTTGGGCAGATCCGCCGGAGTGTCCGGCGCCTGCCGTTCCACTTGCTCGTCCGGCCCGGCCTGTGGTGCCTTGGGGGCCTCGGCCTCTTGGTCGGCCGCGACATGCTCGTCGTGCCTTCCGTGCCGTTTCAGCATCCGTACCATTTCGGACGAGTATCCCGGCTCGGGCTCACCCATACTCGCATTACGGATAAATCGGGCAGGCGGATCGGCGCGTACGGCGTCCTAGGCGCCGCCCAGGACCGCCACGCACGTGTCGTCGCGCACCGGGCGGGCCGCGCTTCCCGCGTCGCGGAGGATCACCGCGGCGACCACCGCCGGGTCGCGGGTGAGGAGCGTGTCGTCGTCGGGTGGTGTCCAGCGGGCGGGCAGGCCGTCGCTGTGCAGGACGAGCAGGCTGTCGGCGTGCCACGGCTCCCGCTGCACGGGCACGGTCGCCGGGGCCTGCGCGCCCACGATGCCGGGCTGGGACAGCAGCGCCTTCCAGGTGCCGCCGGTGCGTAGCCGGGCGCCGATGTTGCCGATGCCGGAGAAGTCCAGCCGGCCGGATACGAGGTCGAGTTGGGCCACGGCGACGGCCGCGCCCCGGGTGCGGCGCAGGGGCTCGCGCAGGTGCCGCAGGATCTCGGCGGGGGACCGGTCGGCCACCCCGCGCAGTTCGGTCACCGCCGCCGTGGAGGCCTCGGCGGCCTTGGCGCCGTGCCCGAGGCCGTCGGCGAGCAGGAGCGTCAGGCGGTCGCCGCCCTGCACCCATTCCCAGGCGTCGCCGGAGTGTTCGGCCCGGCCGAGCGGGACGTTGACGCCGCCGGCGCGCGGACGCGGCGGGGACGCGCCCCGGACGGCCGGTTCATGGTCGATGCGGGCCATGGCCACGGTGCCCCGGCCGGGGGCGCTGTGCAGGTCGAAGGCGTTCGCTATGCGCCGGCACGTGCCGAGCCCGGCGCCCAGGGAGGCGGCGGTGCTGTAGCCGTCGCGCATGGCCTGCGCGACGTCCGGGATGCCCGGGCCGTGGTCCAGCGACAGCAGCTGGACGGCCGCACGCCGGCCGTCGGCGCGGGCGCTGTCGACCAGGTTGATGAGCACGCGCCCGCCGTCGGCGTGCCGCAGCAGGTTGGTCGCCAGCTCCGTCGCCACGAGCGCGGCGGTCGCGGTGCGGTGCGGTCCCAGGCCGGCCAGGGCGCTGGCCTCCTCGGCCGCCACCCGCACGTCCCGCACCCGGGTCGAGTCGTCCACCGGAACGTCCCACACCCCGCTCATCACAGCGCCCCCGGCCGGGAGGGCGGCACGGGCGTGGCCCAGGCGGTGACGGTGACGGTGGTCCCCTCGCCGGGCCGGCTGTCCACCTCGAACTCGTGGACCAGCCGCTTGGCCCCGCTCAGGCCCAGTCCGAGCCCGCCGCCGCTGGTGTAGCCGTCGGTCATCGCCTGCTCCAGGTCGCGGATGCCGGGGCCGGTGTCGACGAAGGCCAGCCGCAGGCCCTGCGACCGCCCGGTGTCCAGCGGGGTGATCCGCACCTGGCCGCCCCCGCCGTGGACGAGGGTGTTGCGGGCCAGTTCGCTCGCCGCGGTGACGAGCTTGGTCTGCTGCACCAGGCCGAAACCGAGCTCGGCGGCGGTCTGCCGGACCTGCTGCCTGACCCAGGCCAGGTCGGCGTCCGAGCCGATCGGCACGACGGCCGGTGCGGCGTGGCCGGCCCGCATCACGGACTCACCTCACCCGGGCGCGCGGCAGCGCCGAGCAGCTCCATCGCGCGTTCGACGTCCAGAGCCGTCCGCAGTCCGGGCAGCGTGAGCCCCAGCTCGACCAGGGTGATCGCCACCGCCGGGCGCATCCCGGCCAGCACCGTACGGGCGGCCAGCAGGCCGGCGCCGGCGGCGATCTCGGCGAGGACCCGGCCCAGGAACGAGTCGACGATCTCCACCCCGGAGATGTCGATCACGAGACCGGTCACCCGGGTGTGCGAGATCCGGGCCGTGACGTCCTGCTGGAGCTGCTCGGCCATCCCGTCGTGCAGCTCCCCCTGGAGGGTGACCAGCAGGACGTCGCCCAGCTGCAGGACCGGCACGGTGAAGCCGTGTCCGCCCGCGGGGCCGATCCCGGCGGCCCCGGTCACCGCGCGCCCGCGTCGGCCGTCGGGGCCGCGCCGGCCGCCGCCACCGGCCCGATTCCCACGCCCTGCCGGCTGAGCGCGTAGGCCAGGGCGTCCGCCAGGCTCGAGCGCGTGAGGACCGTGCCGAGGTCGATGCCCAGGTGCACTATCGTCTGCGCGATCGCGGGCCGGATGCCGGAGACGATGCACTCGGCGCCCATCAGCCGCGCCGCCGCCACCGTTTTCATCAGGTGCTGGGCGACCAGCGAGTCGACCGTGGGCACGCCGGTGATGTCGAGGATGGCGTACCGGGCGCGCTCGGCGACGATCGCGTCCAGCAGGCTCTCCATGACCACCTGGCTGCGGGCGCTGTCCAGCGTGCCGATCAGCGGGACGGCGACCGTGCTGTCCCACAGCTTGATCACGGGGGTGGCCACCTCGTGCAGCTGCTCGCGCTGCCGGGCGATGACCTCCTCGCCGGCGCTGACCGTCGTCTCCAGCACGACCAGGCGCAGGGTGCCCATGAGCACGGTCAGCGCCAGCAGCGGCTCCTGGGCCTCGGGGGCGTACGGGTCCGGGTACTCGGCGCGCAGCAGCTCGGTCACCGGTTCGCGCAGGGCGGCCACCTCGTCGGCGATGCCGTCCTGGTCGGCTCCGGTCCGGGCGCGGGAGGCCGCCATCCGCCCCAGCTGGTCGCGCACCGCCTCGAATCCGGCGGCCCGGATGTCGTCCACCCGTCCGGAGGCCGCGACCGCGGCCAGCGCGGCCGCGACGGCCCTGCCCGCCTCCACCGCCTCGTCGCGGGACACGGTGAAGACCGTGCGGAACAGCGCGGCGTCCGCCCACCGCTGGGCGATCTGCTCCCGGCGCCGTTCGAGGAAGGCACTCACCTGCTGGGCGGCCGGCTCCTGTTCCGCGTTCTCTTCCGACACCGACACCGACACCGACACCTGCATCGCTCCCTTGCACTGGCCGGACCGAGGTCACGCGACGGCGCCTCAGCCGTTACTTGCCATATGACAAACATTAGTGCCGCCGTACGGCACCACCAAACGACTTCTCTCCACGCCCCTGACCAGCGCTTGCCCCGTCCTTCACCGGCCACGCCAGTCCAGGCAGACCACCAGGGCGTCGTCGTCCGGGGCGGTTCTGCCGCGGTGGCCGGTCAGCTCGCGCAGGATGGCCCGGGGCACCTCGGCGGCAGGCAGCAGCCGGGTCGACTGGATCGCCCGGGACAGGGCGGCGTCGCCGTACGGCTCTCCGCGCGGCGAGGCGACGTTGTACACGCCGTCGCTGACGAAGACCAGCCGGTCGCCCGGCTCGGCCCGGAACTCCTGGGCCACGTAGTCGGTCTCCTCGAACATGCCGAGCGGCAGTTGCGCGTCGAAGTCCACTCGCTCCACCGCGCCCTGACGCAGCCGCAGCAGGTGCGGGGACCCGGCGTCCACGGCCCGGACCCGGCCGGTGGCCAGGTCGAAGTCGAGCATGAGCACGGACAGGTAGCAGCGGCCCCGGTAGTGGGCGTACACCGCCTGGTCGGCCAGGGCGGCCTGGTCGGCCAGCGGGATGCCGGCCCGGCGCGCGTTGCGCAGCGCGTTGATCGCCAGGTTCGTCAGCAGGGAGGCCTCTATGCCCTCGCCCATGCCGTTGGTGACGTAGAGGCTGAGCCGGTCGGCCGTGGCGGACCAGTCGAAGTTGTCGCCGAAGATCGCGTACGCGGGCTCCAGCTGCGCGCCCAGCTCGTACTCGGGGCGGACGCAGGAGCGGCCGGGCAGCAGTTGCCACTGCATCTCGGCCGCGAGGGTGAGCCGGTCCCTGCGGCGGGCCTGGAGGTACAGGTCGGTGTCCCGCTCGGCCACGACCACCTCGTGCCCGAGCACCTGGGCGATCTCGGCCAGTTCGGCCAGGCAGCCCTTGGCGTGATCGCCGCCCGGCAGGGTCACGGTGAGCACGCCGAGGCGGTCGCCGCGCACGGTGACGGGCAGGTGCGCGCGCACGAGGTCGTCCGTAAGGGTCTCCACGTACGGTTCCTGCGCGCCGAAGGCCCGGCCCGCCGGGCTGTTGTGCACGGACACCGGCTGGAGGGTGTGCGGCAGCACGGACACCGGCTGGAGCACCGTCAGGCCGTAGTCGGCCAGGAACAGCTCGACGGAGTCCGCCGCGTACTGATCGGTCAGTACACGACGGACCGCGTCCAGCAGTTGGTGGGGCGCCGCCGTGCGCAGAGCACGCTCGGCGGCCACGAATCTGTTCACGGTCGCGGTCACGATGGTCGAAACACCAATCCTCGGTCGGTCGTCGACGCTCCCTCGGGCACGGGGCCCACGGGCGCGGCCGTCGGATACGGGTCATGGGGTTGTGCGGGGCGTCCTGTACGGGCGTCGCGCGCGGGTCATGGGGTGCGGGTCGTCCCGTTCGGGGCTCGCGTGCGGGGCCTCGCGCGTACGGTCGACGGCGTGGTGGGCGGCCGCGGCCCGGGCCGGTGCCGCCCCGGCCGCTCGCGTGCCTAGTACGCTGACGGCCATCCCGGTGCCTGCGAGAGTGTGACTGTGACTTCCCTCCGACCCCGCCCTGAGCCAGCAGAGGTCGCCCGTGTGACCTCCACGGCCGCGGAGTTGCTGGAGGTCCTGTGGGGCCGGGCCTCGACGGCGCCGGCGTCCGCCTCCCAGCTGCGCGTGCTGCTCATCCTGGAGCACCACGAGGGCATCAACCTGCGTACGCTCGCCGACTCCCTCGCCTCCACCCCGCCCTCGACCAGCCGGCTGTGCGACCGGCTCCAGGCGGCCGGGTTCGTCGAGCGCGTGGTCAGCCCGGTGGACCGGCGCGAGGTGCGCCTGCGGCTCAGCGGCCGCGGCCGGGCCTTCCTGGCCGATCTGCGCGTGCGCCGGGAGGAGGCGCTGCGCGCGGTGCTCGACCAGATGCCCGCCGCCAAGCGGGTCGCGCTGCTGCAGGGGCTGGAGGCGTTCTGCGACGCGGCGGCGGCCCAGATACACGACGACTCCGACGACTCCCGCGCGTCCGGTACCCGGACTGCCTGACCTGCCTCCCGCGGGAACGACTCGGCCTTTCCGTTTCCTTTCCCGCGGCCCTGTGGCACGGTTACTTTGTTGCCTTGCAACTATAGTTGTCAAACGACAACTGTTCGCTCCGGGAACCCCTTGGTCTCTTCCTCTCCGTCGCACCGCCCACCCTCCTGCCCGTAGTCGCCCGTACCGTCACAACACGTTTGCGGGTACCCCGACACCGCCCCGACCTGCATCGACTGTGGTCTACGTCTCGACGGGGTGAACGCGGGGCATGAGCCGGGCGAGTGCGGGTAGCGGCGCTGGTGGTGGCCTGTCGGGGGATCGGAGCGGGCCGGAACTACGAGGGAGGGCCCGTGACGACGACCATGCGCATCGGCACGACGACGGATTCCGGCACCGACACCGGCGAGGTGCTGCCGCAGATCGCGGAGCCCCAGAAGCTCACCCCGCAGGACGCGCGCGAGCTGACCGGACAGTTCCTCGACCGGCTCGCCGTGCTGGAGGAGGGCACGCCCGAATACCAGTACGCGCGCAACACGCTCATCGAGATGAACATGTCGCTCGTGCGGTTCGCGGCCCGCCGGTTCCGCAGCAGCGGACAGTCGATGGACGACGTCGTGCAGGTCGGCGTCATCGGGCTGATCAAGGCGATCGACCGGTTCGAGGTCTCCCGCGAGGTGCAGTTCACCAGCTTCGCGGTGCCGTACATCATCGGCGAGATCAAGCGCTTCTTCCGTGACACGTCCTGGGCCGTGCACGTGCCGCGCCGCCTGCAGGAGGCCCGTACGGAACTCGCCAAGGCCACCGAGGAACTGGCCTCCCGGCTGGGCCGCGCGCCGAAGGTCGCGGAACTGGCGGCGCTGATGAACCTGTCGGAGGACGAGGTCGTCGAGGCCCAGATCGCGGCCAACGGCTACCTGTCCTCCTCCCTCGACGCCGCGGTCAGCGGCGACGCGGAGGAGAGCGACGCGACGCTCTCGGAGTTCATCGGCGAGGAGGACCCCGCCCTGGAACTCGTCGAGGACTTCCACGCGTTGGCCCCCCTGGTCGCCGAACTCGACGAGCGCCAGCGGCTGATCCTCCACCTCCGTTTCGTGGAGGAGCTGACCCAGGCGGAGATCGGCGCCCGCCTCGGCATCTCCCAGATGCACGTGTCCCGGCTGATCTCGCGGACGGTGGCGCGGTTGCGCTCGGGGATGCTGGCGACGGGCTGAGACGATCTCCCTCCTCGCCCAAGTCGCCGTGAGGGCCGGTTCCGGCTGGTCGCTGGGGCCTGTCGTGGCGTACGGACCGTTTCGGCTGGTTGCCGGGAGGCCGGCTCCGGCTAGTTGCCCGGGGGGCGTACCGGCCCGTTCCGGTTAGCCGCGGGGCGGCCTGTCGTGGCGTGCCGGCCTGTTCTGGGCAGTGAGGAAGCTCCGCAGGCCCCTGCTCAAGGCCGCCCGTTCGGCCGGTTCCATCGCCGCCAGGGCCTTGGCCAGGGCCCCTGCCCGGCGGTCGGCGACCTCGCCCAGCACGTGCCGGGCGTGCGGGGTGAGCATCAGCAGCACCTCGCGGCGGGTGTCCGGGTGCGGGACGCGCTCCAGGAGGCCTGCCGCCGCCAGGCGGTCGCAGAGCCGGCTGGCCGTGGGGAGGCCGATGTCCAGCCGCTCCGCCAGCGCCGTGAGGTTCAGGCCGGGCGCCGCCTGCAGGATGCGCAGCGCCCGCAGCTGGTGCGGGGACAGCCGCAGGGAGGCCTCCTGGGCGGCGACCGACCACAGGTCCGTCAGGCTCTCCACGGCATCGGCGATCTGCGCCGCGACGGCCTCCGGGCCGTCGTCCGGTCTCCTCGCCCGGTAGTCGCCGGGGCCGCCGAGATCGGTCACGAAACGATCACTTTCCATAAGCTCTGGGTGCAGCGGAGGTCGCCCTCTTGCAAAGGCTGTACCCGAAGAGCCGAGGGACAAGCAGTCCCGTTCAGCGCTCCCGCCGGATCAGCCGGCGCTGAGCTCCGTCAGCGCGGCGAGCGGCAGCGTGTGCTGGGTCTGCAGCACCTTGGCGCGCAGGTAGCGGACGTTGTGCGCGGTGGTGAAGACGCCGGTGGGGACGCGGTCGCGCACGCCGACGCCCAGCTCGCGCAACTGGCCCGCCTTGTCGGGGTTGTTGGAGAGCAGGTCCAGCTCGCCGATGCCCAGGGCCCGGAGCATCTGGGCCGCCGCGGTGTAGTCGCGGGCGTCCTCCGGCAGCCCCAGGGCCGCGTTCGCCTCGTACGTGTCCAGGCCCTGGTCCTGCAGGGCGTACGCGTCGAGCTTGTTGTAGAGGCCGATGCCCCGGCCCTCCTGACGGAGGTAGAGGAGCACGCCGCCGCGCTCGGCGATGCGCTCGACCGCCTCGCGCAACTGGGGGCCGCAGTCACAGCGGGCCGAGCCGAACACGTCCCCGGTCAGGCACTCGGAGTGCAGCCGCACCAGCGGGACCGGGCCCGGCTCGCCGAGGACGACGGCCACGTGCTCCTGGCCGTCGGCCAGGCCGTGGAAGGTGACGAGCTCGGCGTCGACCTCGTAGCCGTCGTGGAAGCGCAGGGGGACCCGGACGCGGGAGCGCGGGGTGGCGATGACAGCGGGGGTGTCGGGCATGCGGGGCCTCCGGGTTCCGTTTCCTGTCGGCTGCACAGCCGTATTCCTGGCGGCTGCACAGCCGTACTGCTTCAGATTTGAAGCAGAACCACGATCGGAACCCTACTCGTGCTTTAAATTTGAAGCAATGAGGGATACGGCCCCTGTGGCGCGCGTCACGAACAGGCCGACGAGGCTGCCCTCCGCCGCCACGGCACGTCGTCCGAGTCCGGCCGCGTCCCCTCCTCCTGGAGGCCCTGGGCGATCGCCGCGGAGATCTCCTCCAGCTGTCCCACCTGCTCCGCGCTGAGCCGGTCGAACAGGAAGCTCCGTACCGTCTCGACATGCCCGGGCGCCGCCCGCTCCAGGACGGCGAAGCCCTCGTCGGTCAGGGCCGCGATGCTGCCCCGCTTGTCGTAGCGGCAGGCCTCGCGCCGCACCATGCCGTCCTTCTCCAGCCGCGTCACCGCGTAGGTCAGCCGACTGCGCGTGATCTTCAGCCGCTCGGCGAGATCGGTCATGCGCAGCCGCCGTTCCGGGGACTCCGACAGGACGGACAGGATGGAGTAGTACAGGTGCGGCATGCCGGCGTCCTGCTGGAGCTGCCGGTCGATCGCGTCCTCCAGGAGCAGCGAGGCGGCGATGTAGGCGCGCCAGGCGCGCTGCTCCTCGGGGGTGAGCCAGCGAGTCGTCATGCCGCCAGTGTAGGTTTGTTTCAAACTTGAACCAAGCCCTGTCCCTTCCGCCGTCCCGACCAGCCGCGGAGCGTCGATGCCCCACCCGTACGTCCTGCTGTCCGCCGCCGTCTCCCTCGACGGCTACCTGGACGACACCGGACCCGAACGCCTCCTCCTGTCCGGCCCGGCCGACTTCGACCGGGTCGACGAGGTCCGGGCGTCCGTCGACGCGATCCTGGTCGGCGCCGGCACGATCCGCGCCGACAACCCGCGCCTCCTGGTCAACTCCGCGGAGCGGCGCGCCGCCCGCACCGCCGCAGGCAAGCCGGAGTACCCCCTCAAGGTCACCGTCAGCGGCACGGGCGAGCTCGACCCGGACGCCCGCTTCTGGCACACCGGCGGCGCGAAGGTCCTCTACACCACCGACCAGGGCGCCGAACGCGCCCGCGCCCTCGGCCTCGCCACCGACGTCGTCCCCCTCGGCCCCGGCCTCGACTGGCGGCGGCTCCTCACCCACCTGCACGACGTCCGGGGCGTACGGCGCCTCATGGTCGAGGGCGGCGGCGTGATCCACACCCAGCTCCTCACCCAGGGCCTCGCCGACGAACTCCAGCTGGTCCTCGCCCCGCTCTTCGTGGGCGACCCGGCGGCACCCCGCCTCTTCGGCCCCGGCGGCTACCAGTCCGGCCGGCTCCGGCTGCTGGAGACGCGGCGGATCGAGGACGTCGTCCTCATGCGCTACGAACCGACCGCCCCGGGCACCGGCCCCCTCCCGGTCGCCGCCGACCACCACTGGCTGGCCCGCGCCTGCGCACTGGCGGCGGAGTGCCCGCCGTCGGACACGGCGTTCAGCGTGGGCGCGGTGGTGGTCGCGGCCGACGGCACGGAACTGGCCCGCGGCCACTCCCGCGAGGGCGGCGACCCGGTCGTGCACGCGGAGGAGGCGGCCCTGGCCAAGATCGACCCGGCCGACGGGCGCCTGCCCGGCGCGACGGTGTACAGCAGCCTGGAGCCGTGCGCCCGCCGCGCCTCCCGCCCCGCACCCTGCGCCCGGCTGATCCTCGACGCGGGCGTACGGCGGGTCGTCACGGCCTGGCGCGAGCCGGACACCTTCGTGGCCGCGGCCGACGGCAGCGGTGTCCTCGCCGCCGGGGGAGTGGAGGTCGTCGTCCTGCCCGAACACGAGGAGCGGGCCAAGGCCCCGAACCGCCACCTGTCGCCCTGAGTACGGGCCACGACCTGTCGTACGGAGTACGGACCACGACCTGTCGTACGGACTGCGGCCGTCGTGCTGATCGCGGGCCGATCGGCCCAACAGATCCTGCGCCCGTGCCTTGGGAAACCCTGACCCACGCGGGCGCCCCGGGCGGCTGAGCGGCGGGTGTGCGCGAGCGGTCCCGCGGATGGCGTACACTGGTGTCACAACGACGCGGGGTGGAGCAGCTCGGTAGCTCGCTGGGCTCATAACCCAGAGGTCGCAGGTTCAAATCCTGTCCCCGCTACTGAAGGCCGAGGGCCGGAATCCGAAAGGGTTCCGGCCCTCGGTGTTTCCTCTGGGCCCTCCATTACTTTCGGTGAGTGAATCGCGCCGCTCCGCATAACGACTGACACACCGTCAAAACCCGTGAGTCACTTACGTGGCGGTCAACTCGCCCGATTTGGCCCGGTCATGGGGGGTAAGTCCGCGCGAAAAAGGTTAATGATCAAGCGGAATCGCTGGAATACCCACCGCGCGTCTATTAACGTTCGATAACGCAGCGCGGTCGTCCCAGCCGTCACAGAAGGCGGCTCCGTGCGCACGCGCCGAATCCCGAAAGGGAACCGGGGAACCACCACTTGGGGTGAATCGCACGCATACCGCCGTGGAAGCACGGTCGGTATACGCGCGTAGGAGACCTTCCTGCTCCGAACCCGTCAGCTAACCCGGTAGGCGAGAAGGAAGGAAAGGAGTACGCCCACGTGGCGTCCAACCGGCCTGCCCCCGCGGCCCCGTTCGCGCAGAACCAGCGCGACACCGAGACCTTCGGCTACGGAGGTCAGCGCACCGACGAGGGCCCGTTCCAGGAATGGAACCCCACCGCGGAGTCCATCCGTCCCGTCCGCGGCCGGCATCGCGTCACCAAGCAGCGCGGCGGAGGACTCGCCCGCAGCTCCACCGTCCTGGGCGTCGGCGTCATAGCCGCCGTGGGCGCCGGCGGCATGGCCAGCGCCCAGACCGGCAAGCCGCCGGTGTCGATCTCCGTGCCGGACCTTCCCTCGGTGGGTTCCCTCATCTCGGACGACGACACCCCCCAGGGCTCCGCGACTCCGCTCAGCAGCCTCGGCACCGCCACGGCGGACGCCGAGCAGGGCAGCTCCGGCGCCGGCGAGGCGCTGCGCGCCCGGATCATGGCCCAGGCCGAGCACCAGCAGGACCAGATCGAGACCAAGGCCGCCGAAGAAGCCGCGGCCGCCGCCGAGAAGGCCGCCAAGGAAGCCGCCGCCAAGGCCGAGAAGGAAGCCAAGGCCAAGGCCGCCGAAGCCAAGCGGAAGGCGGAGGAGGAGGCCCGGAAGAAGGCCGAGGCCGAGCGGCTCGCCGCCCTCGCCAAGCAGTACACGCTGCCCACCTCCTCGTACACCATCACCTCGACCTTCGGTCAGGCCGGTGCCTACTGGTCCTCCGGCTACCACACCGGCCTCGACTTCGCCGCCCCCACGGGCACGCCGATCAAGGCGGTGCACAGCGGCACCATCACCGAGGCGGGCTGGAGCGGTTCGTACGGCTACAAGACGGTCCTGACCCTCGATGACGGCACGGAGATCTGGTACGCGCACCAGTCGTCGATCGGCGTCAGCGTCGGCCAGAAGGTCAGCACGGGCGACGTCATCGGCCGCGTCGGCGCCACCGGCAACGTCACCGGTGCCCACCTCCACCTCGAGGTGCACTCCGGCGGTTCCGGCAGCGGGATCGACCCGCTGGCCTGGCTGCGCGGCAAGGGCCTGAACGTCTGAACCACGGCGTCCTCGGTTCCGTGCGGAGGGGCGTTTACGGGAGTTTTGCGTCCGCTGTGGAATGAGCCTCCCCCGCACGGCCGTTGACACGGGACATGACTTCTCTGCGCAAACTCGGCTCCTCCGAACTCGAGGTCTTCCCGCTCGCCCTCGGCGGCAACGTCTTCGGCTGGACCGCCGACGAGGACCAGTCGTTCGCCGTCCTCGACGCCTACACCGCCGCCGGCGGCAACTTCGTCGACACCGCCGACGTCTACTCGGCGTGGGCCGAGGGCAACCAGGGCGGTGAGTCCGAGACCGTCCTCGGCAAGTGGCTCCGGGCGCGCGGCAACCGCGCCGATGTCGTCGTCGCCACGAAGGTCAGCCAGCACCCCGAGTTCCAGGGACTGTCCGCCGCCAACATCAAGGCCGCCGCCGACGCCTCCCTGCGCCGCCTCGGCACCGACTACATCGACCTCTACTACACGCACTTCGACCGGCCCGAGGTGCCGGTGGAGGAGATCATCGGCGCCCTCGACGACCTCGTGAAGGCCGGGAAGGTGCGCCACATCGCCGCCTCCAACATCTCGGCGGAGCGGCTGCGGGAGTCCCTGGAGTTCTCCGACCGCGAGGGACTCGCCCGGTACGTGGCCCTCCAGCCCCACTACAACCTGGTCTCCCGCGACACCTACGAGGGCGAACTCCAGGACCTCGCCGAGCGGAGCGGTCTCGCCGCCGTTCCGTACTACGCGCTCGCCTCCGGCTTCCTCACGGGCAAGTACCGGCCCGGTACGACCGTCGACAGCGCGCGGGCGGGCAGTGCCGCGCGGCACCTGGAGACCGAGCGGGGGCGGAAGGTCCTCGACGCCCTCGACGAGATCGCCTCGGCGCATGACGTGCCCGTCGCCACGGTGGCGCTGGCCTGGCTCGCCGCGCAGCCGACCGTGGCGGCGCCGATCGCCTCCGCGCGGACGGTGGAACAGCTGCCCGCGCTGCTGGGCGTGGGCGACCTGACGCTCTCGGAGGCGGAGGCGGAACGGCTTACCGAGGCCTCTGCCTGAGGCAGGCCTGGGGATACCCCCTAGGAGCGGTACGGGTTGTACGCGGGGTACGGCGTCGGCTGGTGGCCGTAGCCGTACACCCCGTACACCGGCCAGGGCGGGGCCGCCACCGGGACCGGAGGGGCCGTGATCCGGGCCGCGTGATCCAGCGCGGGGCGGGCTGCCTCCCGGCGCCGCCACAGTTCGTCGAGGAGCTCCCGCTCCCGGACGGCGAAGTCGGCACCGACCCGGCCGCGGCCGGCCCGGTGCCGCAGGAACGCCAGGGACGTCGCGTACGCCTCGTACCGGGCCACCTCCCGCGCCGCGGCCTTCCCGGCGTGCCGGCGGGCGTACTGGCGGGCGATCCGCCGGGCCCGCATCGAGCCGAGCGCGTACGGCTCCGCCGGGGTCAGCCAGCCGGCCACGGCGTACGCGGGCAGCTCCTCCCGCACGGTCCTGAGTTCCCGCTGCCGCGTCCAGACCACCAGCCAGGTCAGCAGCCCGAAGATGGGCACCATGAACGCCGCGTACACGGCGAAGAAGCCGTACTCCCCGAACGTGGACGAGCCGTTCCACATCGCGTGCATGCCCATCGCGAGCAGCAGCCCGGCGAGCGGGAAGGCGACGCGGCGGACGGGGCGGCGGTCCGCCGAGAGCGCGGCGATGCCGAAGCCGATGCCGGTGAGGACGGTGAAGAGCGGGTGCGCGAACGGCGACATGACGATGCGCACGAAGAAGGTCGCCGCCGTGACGGAGGCGATGCCGGTGTGGCCGGTGAGCTGGTCGGTGCCGAAGGCCGTGCCCAGGTAGAGGATGTTCTCCGTGAACGCGAAGCCGGTGGCGGTGACACCGGCTATGACGACTCCGTCGACGATGCCGGTGAAGTCGCGGCGGCGGAAGAGGAAGACCAGTAAGACGGCCGCCGCCTTGGCCGACTCCTCGACCACGGGGGCTATGACGGTCGAGCCGAGGGTGTCCGCGCCGGCCGGGTCCGCGGTCGCCGTCGCTATCCATCGCGTCGCGAAGCTGTTGGCGACGATCGCTATCAGCGCCGCCGCGCAGGCGCCCCAGGCGAAGCAGAACACCAGGTTCCGCCAGGGGCCCGGCTCGACCCGGTCCAGCCAGCGGAACGCGGCTATGAGCAGCGGCACCGGGAGGACGGCCAGCCCCAGTCCGACCAGGAACCCTTCCGTGCCCGTCTCTTCGCGGACCAGGGCGAGGATGACCAGGCCGGAGAGCGCGAGGAGCGTGGTCGGCGCGCCGTAGCGCACCCAGGGGCGCTGCCACCAGTGGGCGTGCCGCAGGGCGCCGGGGGCGCCGGGCGTGGGCGCGCCGTCGGTGGGGCCGCTGGGGTACGACGGGTGTGGGGGGCAGGTGGCCACGGCATTGACCCTAACGACGGAGGGGCGCTGTCCGCAGACGGAGACCGCCGGATGCGGTCAGGCGCCGGTGGGGGGTTGGTCCACGTGCTGTACGCGGCGGAAGAGGAGGTCGTTCACGACATGTCCCTTGTCCAGTCCCTGGCCCTCGAAACGGGTCAGCGGCCGGAAGTCGGGGCGCGCCGCGAAACCGCCGTCCGCCTGTGTGTTCTCGAAGTCGGGGTGTGCCGTGAGGACCTCGAGCATCTGTTCGGCGTACGGTTCCCAGTCGGTGGCGCAGTGCAGGATCGCGCCGGGCCGGAGGCGGGTGGCGGCCAGGGTGAGGAAGGCCGGCTGGATGAGTCTGCGCTTGTGGTGCCGCTTCTTGGGCCAGGGGTCGGGGAAGTAGACGCGCAGGCCGTCGAGGGAGTCCGGGGCGAGCATCTCGCGGAGCAGGATGATCGCGTCGCCGTTGGCGACCCGGATGTTGGACAGGCCGTTCCGGTCGGCGAGATTGAGCAGGTTGCCCTGGCCGGGGGTGTGGACGTCGACGGCGAGGATGTTGGTGGCGGGGTCGGCCGCGGCCATCTGGGCGGTGGCCTCGCCCATGCCGAAGCCGATCTCCAGGACGACGGGGTTGTCGTTGCCGAACAGGTCGGGCAGGTCGAGGGTCCGGCTGCCGTCGATGTCGAGGCCCCACTTGGGCCAGAGCCGCTGCAGGGCGTCGGCCTGACCGGCTGTGACCCGGCTCCGCCGGGGCTGGAAACTCCGGATCCGCCGCTCGAAGTGCGACCCGGCGGGGTCGGCCTGCGGCCCGTCGGGGAAGCGCGGCTCTCCCTTGGCCCGGCTGTGCCGGAGGGAGACGCCGGGGGTGTGGGGCGGGGGTGCGGGGGTGTTCGCGGAGTCAGACACAGTGAGGTCGATTTTACGGGCGGTGAGTGGGGGTGCGCGCCTTCGCCTCCGCGCCGGGGGTGGGTCGGGGCCGCGCCGGGGGGTGTCCGTCCTCGGAACGGCGCGATCGACTTGCGTGCCGGCGCACTGTCCGTTGACGCGCCAACCGCTGCGGGCGGACACCCCCCGGCACGTCCCCTTGCGTCGTCCGGCGGGTGCGGGCCGCCGGTTCCGCTCAGCTGCGGGCAATCGTGCCGCTAAGGGCGGCACGGGTGGGCGTGGGGGTCCCCCCTGCTCGAGCGAAGCCGAGAGCTTGGGGGAGGCACCTCGTCGCGCCGAGTTGCGCACCCACCCGGCCTAGCACCGACGCCGGGCACCGGCACACTCACAGCGCGCTCAGTGCCCTGCGCGCCACCTCCCTGCCGATCGGCAGGGACGCCGTGGCCGCGGGAGAGGGTGCGTTCAGTACGTGGACCGTGCGGGGGCCCTCGCGGATCAGGAAGTCGTCCACCAGCGTGCCGTCGCGCAGTACCGCCTGGGCCCGCACACCCGCCGCCGTCGGCACCAGGTCGTCCTCGGACACCCCGGGCAGCAGTCTGCGCACCGCCTCCGTGAACGCCGCCTTGGACAGCGACCGGCGCAGCTCACCCGCCCCGTACCGCCAGTGCCGACGGGCGATGTGCCAGGAGCCGGGCCAGGTCAGCGTCGACCCCAGCTCGCGCCAGCGGACCGTGCCCCACCCGTATCCCTCGCGGGCCAGCGCCGGGACCGCGTTGGGGCCGATGTGGACACCGCCGTCGATCCCGCGGGTGAGGTGCACCCCGAGGAAGGGGAACGCCGGATCGGGGACGGGGTACACCAGCCCCCGGACCAGCTCCGGCCGGGCCAGCTCGTAGTACTCGCCCCGGAACGGCACGATCCGCACCTCCGGCTCGTCCCCGGTCAGCCGGGCGATCTCGTCGCAGTGCAGGCCCGCGCAGTTCACCATGACCCGCCCGCGTACGACGTCCCCGGCCGCCGTGAGCACCGCGACCCCCCGCTCGGGGCGGCGGTCGACGCGGACGACCCGCGTGCCGTACCGGATCTCCGCCCCCGAGCCGTGCGCCAGCTGACGCGCGACCGCGACGAAGTCGCAGACGCCGGTCGTGCCGACGTGTATGGCGGCGAGGCCCCGCACCTCCGGCTCGTACTCCGCGATCTGGGGTGCGCCCAGCTCCCGCACCGGAATGCCGTTCTCCCGGCCGCGCTGCACGAGCGCGTGCAGCCGGGGCAGCTCGGCGCGGTCGGTCGCGACGATCAGTTTGCCGGTGACCGCGTGCGGGATGCCGTACTCGGCGCAGAACTTGACCATCTCGGCGGCGCCCCGCACCGCGTAGCGCGCCTTGAGGGAGCCGGGGCGGTAGTAGATGCCGCTGTGGATGACGCCGCTGTTGCGCCCGGTCTGGTGCCGGGCCGGGCCGGGCTCCTTCTCCAGGACGGTGACACGTGTGCCAGGTGCGGCGCGGGTGATCGCGTACGCCGTCGACAGGCCGACGATTCCGCCGCCGATCACCAGCACGTCACAGTCGTATGCGGTCCGCACCCGCACCACCTCCCACTACCGATAGTGCACTGCGCCACTGACAGCGCCTTCAAACGCGGAGAGGGGCAGTAGGCAGGTACATGCTCAGGCAGGGGCCATCAGCAGCGGCCTCGCGCGCTCGCGGAGCTCCACCACCCGGGGCTCGTCCCCGTACGGCTCCAGCCGGTGCAGGAGGTCCTTCACGTACTCCGTCGTACGGGCCGACGAGATGCGCCCGGCGACCTCCACCGCCCGCACCCCCTGCTCGCACGCCGCGTCCAGGTTGCCCGACTCCAGTTCGGCCACGGCCGACACGACCAGGCGCAGGCCGTGCGAGCGGACGAACTCCTCCGTCGGCTTCGACAGGGCCTGCTCCGTGAAGCGGCGGACCTGGCGGGGTGCCTTGAGGTCGCGGTAGCACTCGGCCGCGTCGGCGCAGAAACGGTCGTAGGAGTAGAAGCCGAGCCAGCTCGGGTCGTGGTCGCCGGGGCGGGCCCGCTCCAGCCAGCTCTCGGCCGCCTTCAGGGCGCCGCCGGCCGCCTGGGCGTCGCCCGCACGCGCGTGTGCCCGGGCCTCGACGAGGCGGAAGAAGCTCATCGTGCGGGCCGTCGCCAGTCCGCGGTTGCGTTCCAGGGCGGCCTGGGCGAGGTCCACGCCCTCGTCGCCGAAGCCCCGGTAGGTGGCTTGGAGGGACATGGAGGCCAGGACGTAGCCCCCGAGGGGGACGTCCGCCGCCGCCCGGGCCAGGCGCAGGGCCTGGATGTAGTAGCGCTGGGCCGCTTCCTGCTGGCCCGTGTCGAAGGCCATCCAGCCGGCGAGCCGGGTGAGTTCGGCGGAGGCGCCGAAGAGGGCCCGGCCGACCTCGTCGGAGTAGGAGCCGAGCAGGAGCGGGGCGGCCTCCACCCTTAAGCACTCGGGGACCATCGACGAACGCCAGTCGCCGCCGCCGTACTTGGAGTCCCAGCGCCGCGCGTCCTCGGCGGCCTCCCGCAGCTTCTGCACATCGCTGTGGCCGACTTTGAGCGGTGCGCCGGAGCCCTCACCGGGGCCCACGTCACGCGCGACCGAACTGTCGGCCGGGGTTATCAGCCATCGCGAGGCGGGCGTCGCGTACGCGCTCACCGCGAACGATCCGGCGAGCGACTGCCAGATGCCGCCGGAGCCGGCGCGCCGGCCCGCGAGGTCGAGGCGGTACAGCTCCGTCGCGGACTTCACCGCCTGGCCGACGTCCCGCGGGAAGGCGAGGCCGACTTCGGGCGCGGGGTCGGCGTCCGCCAGGCCGATCTCGTGGAGCGGCACCGGGCGGCCGAGCTTCTGGCCGATGGCGGCGGCGATGAGGTGCGGCGCCGCACCCTGCGGCACCATGCCCTTCGACACCCAGCGCGCCACCGACGTCTTGTCATAGCGAAGCGTCAGTCCTCGCTGAGCGCCAAGATCGTTGACGCGCCGCGCGAGGCCTGCGTTGCTGATTCCCGCGAGGGCGAGAACGGCGCCGAGTTTTTCGTTCGGCCCGCGTTGCTCCCTGGACATGCGCCACCCCTCGACACAGACGGCTGCCGTGCTGGCATAACCACGCGGCATTCGTAAACCCAGCGTAGTTCGCCGCATCCCAAGCGTTAAGGGGCATTGTTCCGGTTGGCGGGATTGTGGTCCGTACTGAAGTGCGGTTCAGATACAGCCTGTTGCGGCGTGCTCCCGCTGTGTGGCAGTGCGCCTGTCCGTGCGCTCTTCTCCGGCCATCGCGGGAGCGGTTCCATGGTCCCTGCGTGGGTCGGCCCGCTGTACTGGATCCAGTGGGCTGGGGGACACCGCCGCCTCCATCCCCGCGGGCGGCGGAACGGTCCGGGAGGCGCGCCTCGTCTCCCGGACTACGCGACCGGGCGACGCGGCGCCCAGCCTGTACGGAGCGTGTTCGAGGCTGCTCGCGTATCGGCGATTTGGCTGAAAATCGACCCCGTCGTTCGCGGGGTATCAGGGCTCCGACCACGGTCGTTGAGGGCGCGTCCGGCGTGTTTGGGGCGCGTATCGGGGGCGCATTCGCGTCGCAGTCGTACTGGTGACGTGTCGCTGGCGGGGCTTGTCCCGTGGCCGGATGGTCGCGTAGCGGTGCCGTCTCCGCGCTCTCTGCTCCGCCTCCCGTTGCTCTTCTTCTCCGCCTCTCGTTGAGTCCCGTCGAGCCCGCCCGTCGTGCGGCGGTCTAGCCCGCCCGTCGTGCGGCGGTCTAGCCCGCCCGTCGTGCGGCGTACGGGAGTTCGGGGTGTTCCGGGCGGCGTAGGCGGCTCCGCCGGGGCGCATTCGGCGGAGCGCAAGCGGCGCGGGCACCCTCTGGAGCGCTTCCTTCATGGCAGCATGGTGAACCGGTTCGTACGGTGCACTGGTTGTCCACAGCCTGTGGAGGCGGCGATGCGGTGGTTGGTGGGATGGAGCAGCACCGCCGCGGGAGCCGTCGCTGCCGGTTCGGCGGGGGCCACCGGGCACGACGGTGAGACCCTGCACCCGGTGGGTTCCCAACTCCTGTGGGGTGATCCCGATCCGCTGTGGGCCGTCGGCGACTGGCGCCCCGACGAGGTGCGCGTCGTGGCGGCCGACGACCGCACCCGGATCGCCGTCCTCGGCATCTGCGGCGCCACCGACGAGCAACTGCGCGTCGCCCTGTTCGCCGCGCGCGGCGGGGCACTCCGGCATCTGACCGCCTGGTCCGGGAGCTACACCGCGATCGTGCAGGTCGGCAGGAGGATCACCGTCTGCGGTGATCTCGCGGGCGCGCGGCCGGTGTTCTACACACCCTGGGCCGGCGGCACGGCGTACGCGACGGCCGCGCTGCCGCTGGCCGACCTCATCGAGGCCAACCTCGACTTCGGGCACCTCGCCGCGCTGCTGGCCGCCCCTGACGTGCCCGCCGCGCTCCACGACTCCACGCCGTACGACGGCGTGAAGCGCATTCCGCCGGGGCATGCCCTCATCCTGCGCGCCGGGGCGCGGGAGGTCGCCGGGTACGAGCCCGTCGCCTCGCTGGCGGTCGCCGCTCCGCCCGCCGATCCCGACAGCGCGGTCGACGCCGTACGCGACGCCCTCGTGGAGGCCGTACGGACGCGGCTGTCCGCGCCGCGGCACGTTCCCGGGGCGGACATCGACCCCGGGCCCGTGCCCGGCATGGGACCCGCCGAGCGGCGTGCCGCGCGCGGGATGCCGGTGCCGGGGATCGGGGCGGACCTGTCCGGCGGGCCGGCCTCCGGGACACTGGCGCTGCTGGCCGCGGGGCTGCCCGGGATGCCGGGCACCGTGCTGGGGCACGGCACGGGCGCGGGGGAGCGGCTGCTGGCCGTCACGTTCAACGACCTCGCCGTCGCGGGGCGCGAGGCCGAGCTGGAGCGGGCCGGGGCGCTGGCGGCGAACCCGCGGCTGCACCACGTGGTCGTGGCCGGTGGCGAGGAGACCCTGCCGTACGCCGACCTGGACGTCCCGCTGACCGACGAACCCGGGCCGTCCCTGGTGTCGGCGGCCCGGCACCGGGCGCGGCTGGCGGCCGGCAGCGCGGACCACTTCACGGGGTACGGCGCGCGTCAGGTCCTGGACGCCCATCCCGCGCGGCTGGCCGACCTGCTGATGGACCGCAAGCGGCGCCATCTGGTCCGGCCGGTCGCCGCGCTGGCCAAGGCGGACGGGTCGGTGCTGGTCCCCGCGCGCGTGTACGCGGCGGCGCGGCGGCTGTCCCGTACGCCGTACCGGGCCGGGCTGGAGACCCTGGCCGAGCGGCTGCTCGACCACCGGTCGGACGACGGCCTCGACGCGCCCGGCGGGGCGGTGGATGCCTCGCTCGCCGCGCTGACCTGGGGCAGACCCGGGCCGGCGGCGCGCTGGCTGACCGGTGAGGCGCTCGCTGAAGTATCGGTTCGCCTTCAGGCGTCGACGCACCGGTCGGAGTTGGTGGGTCCGGGGCAGCGGCCGGGTGACTTCCGCGCGCGGGCGACGCTGGCGCGGCACGCGGCGGACCTGCGGGTGCTGGAGCAGGCCGCGGAGGTCCGCTTCCAGCGGCTGCACGCGCCGTTCCTCGACAACCAGGTCGTACGGGCTGCCCGGGCGCTGCCCGAGGCGTTGCGGGTGCGGCCGGGGGCGCGGGCGGCGATCCTGCGGACGGTGCTGGAAGGGGCCGGGGTGCGGGAGTTGCCCGCGGGGTGGGGTGCGCCGACCCAGGCGACGGCTGCGGCCGCGGCGCGTACGGGGCTGCGGGTGGCGGCGGACTCGCTGGTCGCGCTCTTCGACACGCCGCTGCTGGCGGAGGCCGGGCTGGTCGAGGCCCGGGTGGTCCGCAAGGCCCTGCGGGGCGCGGCGGCGGGCGAGCCCCTCCCCCTGGACGGCCTCGCCGACCTGGTCTCCCTGGAACTGTGGCTCCGCCGCCTGCTGGCCCGCCGCGGCACGTGCTGGACGGGGACGCCGGCGCGGCAGCGAGCGGTACCGGCGGGGATCGCGCCGCAGCGGGGGGCGTTGGGGGCGGGGGCCGGTGGGGGGCGGCGGGGGTAGCGGGGGTAGCGGGTGGTCGCCGAGTTGTGCCGGCTGCCTCGGTGGGGGTGCGCGTCCTCGCCTGCTCGCCGGGGGTGGGTCGGGGCCGCGCCGGGGGGTGTCCGTCCTCGGAACGGCGCGATGGGGCCCTTCACCGACTAACTCGCGTTGACGCGCCAACCGCTGCGGGCGGACACCCCCCGACACGTCCCCTTGCGTACGACGGCGGCTGCGGGCGCATCGTGGCTGCCGCCTCAGCCGCCTCAGTCAGTCGCCTCAGCGGCCTCAGCTGCGGGCGCGCGGGGGCGGGCCACCGGTCCGCTCTAGCTGCGGGCAATCGTGCCGCTAAGGGCGGCACGGGTGGGCGCAGCGGCACCCCGCTACGCCGGGTTGCGGACCCACCCGGCCTCAAGCACAACGCCGGGCACCGAACCCGCGCCGGGCCCCTTCGCAACCGCCCGCGGAAACGCCCCGCACCGAAAACCCTCCGAGCCTCGCCCCCACCCCGGACACAATGACCCCGTGCGGTACAGAATCCTGGGCGTCACCACGGCAGAGGACGAGCACGGCTCGGTCGTACCCGTCGGCGGCCCCCGCCTCCGCGCCCTGCTCACCGCCCTCGCCCTGCGCCCGTCCCGGCTCACCACCCCCACGACCCTGATCGACGAGGTCTGGGCCGACGACCCGCCCCAGGACGCCCCCGCCGCCCTCCAGGCCCTGGTTGGCCGGCTCCGGCGAGCCCTCGGGAAGGATGCCGTGGTCTCCGAGACCGGCGGCTACCGACTCGCGGCCACCCAGGAGGACATCGACCTCTTCGTCTTCGAACGGCTCGTCCAGCAGGGCACCGACGCCCTCGCCGCCGACGACCCCGCCCGCGCGGAACAACACCTCGACGCCGCCCTCGCCCTGTGGCGCGGCCCCGCCCTCGCCGACCTCCCCGACCGCTCCGCCGCCACCCGCCCGGAGGCGACCCGGCTGGAGGCGACCCGGGCCCGGGCCGAGGCCCGCCTGCGGCTCGGCCGCGCGCCGGACGTCGTACCGGAACTGCGGGAACTGACCGCCGTCCACCCCTACGACGAACCGCTGCACGCCCTACTGGTGCGCGCCCTGCGCGAATCCGGCCGCGCGGGCGACGCCCTCGCCGCGTACGAGTCCGCCCGCCGCGCCCTCGCCGACGGCCTCGGCACCGACCCGGGGCCCGAACTGCGCGCCCTCCACGCCGAACTGCTCGGTTCTGCCACGCGGGAGGAGAGACCCGCGCCCGCTCCGCCCGAGCGCACCGGCAACATCCGTCCCCGGCTGACCTCTTTCGTCGGCCGGGAACCCGAGATCGACGCCATCCGTTCCGATCTGCACAGGGCCCGTCTCGTCACCCTCACCGGACCGGGCGGCTCTGGCAAGACCCGTCTCGCCGAGGAGGCCGCCGCCGGGCTTCCGCAGGCGTGGCTGGCCGAACTCGCCCCGCTCGACCGGCCGGAGGCGGTGCCGGGAGCGGTGGTCAGCGCGCTCGGTCTGCGCGAGACCGTGCTGATGACCAGCGAGCTCACGGCCGTGCAGGACGACCCCGTCGCCCTGCTCGTGGAGTACTGCGCCCCGCGCAGCCAGCTGCTGATCCTTGACAACTGCGAGCATGTCATCGGCGCCGCCGCCCACCTCGCCGAGACCCTGCTGACCCGCTGCCCGGGCCTGACGATCCTCGCCACCAGCAGGGAACCCCTGGGCGTGCCCGGGGAGTTGGTGCGGCCGGTCGAGCCGCTGCGGCCGGACCACGCCCGCCGGCTGTTCGCGGAGCGCGCCGCCGCCGTCCGCCCCGACGCGGACGCCGTGCTCCGCGACGAGCAGGCGGTCGCGGAGATCTGCCGCCGGCTGGACGGCCTGCCGCTCGCCATCGAGCTGGCTGCCGCCCGGCTCCGGCTCCTCACGCCCCGGCAGATCGCCGACCGGCTCGACGACCGCTTCCGCCTCCTCACCTCCGGGAGCCGTACGGTCCTGCCCCGCCAGCAGACCCTGCGCGCCGTCGTCGACTGGTCGTGGGACCTGCTCGACGAGGCCGAGCGCAGAGTGCTGTGCGAGCTGTCGGTGTTCGCGGGCGGCTGGGACCTCGCGGCGGCCGAGGCGGTGTGCGGCGGGCCCGCCGCCGAGCTGCTCGGGGCGCTCGTCGACAAGTCCCTCGTCGTGGCGGCCCCCTGCGCGCGGGACGGCTCCGGCGGCATGCGCTACCGCATGCTGGAGACGATCCACGAGTACGCCGTCGAGCGCGCCGCCGAGGTCCCGCCGCTGCGTGCCGAGGCCGAGCTGCGGCACCGCGCGTGGGTGCGCGCGCTGGTCGAGCGGGCCGAACCGCAGCTGCGCTCCGCCGGTCAACTGCCCTGGATCTCCCGTCTGGAGGCCGAGCTGGACAACATCCGCGCCGCCCTCGACCGGGCCCTCACCGCCGGGGACGAGGCGGAAGCCGGTGCCGTCGCCCTGGCCATGGGCTGGTTCTGGTGGCTGCGCAACTACCGGCACGAGGGCGTGGAGTGGCTGGATCGGATCCTGCGCCTGGGAGCGGCTCTCGACACCGGCGTCCGCCTGACGTCGGGGGGAGAGCCGTGCCCGCCCGACCCCGTCGACCATTTCCTCGCCGCGCCGGACGGGGAGGCGGGGCATCCGCTGCACGCCCTGCGGATGGATCTGCGCATGCAGCATCTGTTCTTCCTGGCCGAAGCGGGGCCCCTGCAGGAGTTCGTGGAGCAGCGGCGGCCGTACGTGGAGCGGGTGTGGGCGCTCTTCGCGGAGGGCGGACCGCGGGCGGCCCGACTCCCGGGGCTCGTCTGGCCGATGCTCTGCAGCTTCGCGGCCGGCCAGGCCGAGCAGGGCGAGCAGGCCGAGCAGGCCGAGCAGGGCGACCTCCGGGCCGTCATGGACTCGGCCGTCGCCAACTGCCGCGCCCACGGCGGGGACTGGGAGACCGCCGTCGCCCTGATGTTCCGCACCCACATGGTCGTCGACGCGCCCGGCGACCTGGCCGGCGTCGACGACGACCTGGCGGAGCTGCGGATCCTCAGCCGCCGCGTCGGGGATCGCTGGCTGCGGGCCCAGGTGTGCAGCGCGGCCGGCGAGGCGGCCATGGCGCGCAACGGTTTCGAGGAGGCCAAAGGCGAGTACGAGGAGGCGCTGCGGCTCGCCTACGAGGTGGGCGCGTACGCCGAGTCGCCGTTCCTGATCGCCCGGCTCGCCGAGATCGCCTACCGTGCGGGTGACCGGCCGGCCGCACTGGCGGCGCTGGACGAGGCGAGCGCCGCGTCCGACCGGTACGGCGTGGCGGACTCCAAGGCGTTCGTCCTGCTGCTGAGCGCCCAGATGGCGTCCGAGGAGGGGCACACGGCCCGGGCGCGCGACCTGTGCGAGGCAGCGCGCGCGGAGACCGGGCGCGGCACACCGCCCCCGCAGTTCATGGTGATGCTGCAGCTGGTCGACGCCGTCATCACGGCGAGCGAGTCGGGCCCGGAGACAGCCCTGCCCAAACTGACCGGAGCCCTCCGGGAAGCCGTCGACAAGCGGTGCTCGGACACGATCCGGGCCACGGTCGCGGACGGCGGGGCGGGGCTGCTGGCCGACCTCGGCGACTTCCCGCGCGCGGCACGGCTGCTCGGCGCCGCCGACCACTGGCGGTCCGGCCGCCCGCGCCCCATGCCGGAGCACGCCCAGGCGGAGCGGATCGACGCCGAGGCCCGCGCGGCCCTGGGCGCCGCCCGGTGCGACGAGGAGCGTGCCCGGGGCACCGCCCTCACGGCGGACGACGTCCTGCGCGAACTGACCGAGGCACAGCGCGCGTCCACGGTTAGCCGCAGGTGAACTTCGACTCCGCCCAGTCGGCCGTCATCAGGGTGTCCAGGGTGCTGTGCGGCTCCACCACGAGGCGTACGGTGCTGCGGCCGGTGAGGTTCACATGGACGGGGACGGCCGGGTCACCGCCCTCGACGAGCCCGGACCGCCAGAGCCGGGCCCCGTCGGCGTAGACGGAGAAGTACACCTTGCCGAGCCCCAGCGTCATGTCGTCCACGCCGACGAACGCGTCGTACGAGGAGCAGGAGCGGTTGAGGTCGATGGTGACGGAGGAGCTGCCGTGCACGGTGACGCCGTGCGCGTACCGCCGGTCCGCGACCGACATGCCGTACCGCTGCCAGACCCAGCTGCTCGCGCCGATCCGGATCTCGGGCTTCGTGCCGTCGCCGCTGACGTCGTAGGACAGTTCGCTCAACTGGTAGACGGCCGGGGGCGGTGGGGCCTCGGTCGGGGTGGGCGGGGGCGTCGGCTCGGGTCCGGGCGCCGGAGGCGGTGTCGGCCTGGGTTTCGGGGGTGCGGGCGGCGAGGTGGGTGTCGGCGCGGGGGCCGCGGCGGGCGGGGGAGCCGGGGTGGTCCTGGAGGACGGTGTCGGCGCGGGCGTCTCGGCCCGTGCGGGCACGAGGGCCGGCGGGCGCGGTCCGGGTTCCCGCTCGGTGGGGGTGGGCGTGGGCTCGCCGGGGCGCACCGCCGGTGACGTCGGGGAGGGCGGCGCGGTCCTCGCCTCCTCCTCGGGTTTCTCGCTGCCGGTCAGGGCCAGGACCACCGCGGCCACGACGCCGACGGCGACCACACCGGCCGCGATCCCGGCCTTCACCGGCGCGCCGAGCCCCTCGGAGGCCGCCGCACCACCGCCACCGGCCCCACCGGACGAGCCGCCGCCCGCCGCCGCCCCGCCCGACGAGCCGCCGCTCGCCGCCGCGGCGGCTCCCGCGGCACCGGCCGCGCCCGCGCCCGTGCCTCCGGCGATGAGACCGGCCGCCTTGGCGTACCCGGCGGCACCGAACCAGCCGATGACAGCGACCGGCACGACGGCCGGGATGCCCCCGGCCACCTCCTCGATCTGGCTCGCGGCCAGCCGGCACCGCGCGCACTCCTCCAGGTGCTTGCGCAGCCCCCGCTCGGCCCGCGTGCGCAGCCGGCCCCGGGCGTACGTGCCGAGCTGGTCGGCATAGCGCGCGCACGCCTCGTCACCGGTGAGCGTGTCACTGACGTGGGCCTGGAGGTAGGCCTGCTTGAGGCCCTCGCGGGCCCGGCTGGCGAGCACGCGCGTGCCGTTGGCGTCCAGCCCGAAGAGCGTGGCGACCTCACTGGGCGACTCGTCCTCGACCTCGGTGTGCCACAGCACGGCCTGCCACCGCTCCGGCAGTGACCGGAAGGCCCGCATGGCCATGGACCGCTCGGCCTCGTGCATCGCCCGCACGTCCGCGCCCAGTTCGAGCGTGTCGTCGTCGGACACGTGGGAGCCGCGCGCGGACTGGGTGGCGAACACCGCGAAGTCGTCGACGAGCTGCTCCCGCCGCGCCGACCTCGTCCAGGAGGCGGCGACACGGCGGACGGAGGTGAGCAGGTACGCGCGTACGGCGTGCTGCGGGCCGGAGCCGCCGCGCACCGCCTGGAGCATGCGGGCGAAGACCTCGGCGGTCAGGTCCTCCGCGGTGTGGGCGTCACGGCAGCAGGTGCGGGCGTAGCGGCGCACGGCCAGTGCGTGGCGCCGGTACAGCTCCTCGTAAGCCGTGTCGTCGCCCGAGCGCATCCGGTCGATGAGATCGGCGTCGGACGGCGGCAGCTCGCGCGGCGGCGGCAGGACGCTGTCCTCGCGCCACGCGCGCTGGGCCGGGACCGAGCCGTCGACGGGGTACCCGCCCTGCGGGCCGCTCGCGCGACCGCCCTGGCTCGGCACCTGCGGCGGGACCTGGCCGCCGGCCGCGGCGTCACCGCTCCCGCTGCCGCTCGACTCGTCCCGCCCGTCAACGCTCATCGCGGAAAGCCCCCGCCAGCCGCCCAACCCGTCCGAACCACCGGGTCAGACTGCCACAGCGGCTTTTGGTCAGGCCCTCGGAGTCCGGACCATCACTCATCCGTGGGGACTCGCCGCACGCCAGCACTAACCGCCACCCGTTCGGGGAAGGCTTCCCCTTTGCTCCAGGGCCCAGGAGGTCACGCCAGGCCCAGGAACTCACGCCAGATCCAAGAAGGTCACGCCAGGCCCAAGAGGTCACGCAGCACCAGCAAGTCACTCCCGGGCCCGGAAAGTCACTCCGGGCCCCGGAAGCTCACCTCACGGTCCGGCGCCGAAAGCTCACGCCTGCGCACGCCATGCTCCGGCGCCGAAAGCTCACGCCTCGCCCGGCCCGGAAGCTCACGCCGGTCGCGACCGCAGCCCCTCCAGCAGGATGTCCAGCAGCCGGGCCGAAGCGGCCGCCTGCTGCGCCGCGTCCGGCAGCGCGGGCGCGGCCGTCGCGATCACCAGCAGGACGTCCGACACCGACACGTCCGCCCGCAGCTCACCCGCCGCCCGGGCCCGCTCCACGAGCTGGCCCACGACCTCGAGCAGCGCCGACGCCCCCGCGTCGTCCTCCGCCGCGACCGCCGGCACCGAAGCCACCGCCACCGGCTGCTCCGGCACCAGCCGCAGCTCCGCCGACCCCGGCTGGGTCCGCTGCTGCGGCACCCGCGCGCCGCCGGAGGCGTCCTCCCCGACCGAGACCCGCAGCACCTGCGGCGGCAGCAGCCGCCCGGCGCCGGAGGCCACGGACGTCCGCAGGAAGCGCGACAGCGCCGACCACGGCTCGTCCTCCTGGCCGAGCGCCGCACGCGCCTGGTCGGTCAGCCGGGACGTCTCCTCCTCGGCTATCCGCCGCACCAGGACGTCCTTGCTCGGGAACCGCCGGTACACCGTGCCCACACCGACCCGCGCGCGCCGCGCCACGTCCTCCATCGGCGCGCCGTACCCCAGCTCGCCGAAGACCTCGCGCGCCGCACGCAGCACGTGCTCCAGATTGCGCTGTGCGTCCACGCGCAGCGGCGTCGTCCGCGGTCCGTCCGCGCGCCCGTTGCCCGCCGCGCTCATCGTCGCGCCACCCGCTGCGAGAGCGGATGCGGACGACCAACGAGAATCCTGAACATGCATAAGCATTCCCCCGGTAATGACGTCTCCCCCCGGAGACACTCCCCGCCATTCGATGCCGGGACGAGGGAACAGGCTCGGGTCCGTGGGTCCGCCCGTCGCGGACCCGGTGAGCGCATCCCCCTACACCCCGTCGACACACGAACATAGTTGAGAGGGAGTCAATTCAGAAGGGGCAGGTTCCGCACGGAGCGACCACCGATCGGAGTACGGGCCGTATACGTCCTGAATGTGCCCCCGCGCGCCCCCCACACCACCCCCGCTGACCTGCGCGTCTGCACCGCAGCCCGCTAATCCGGCCAACTCCGCGCGCGCTCCCGCTCCGGTCACACAATTCGTCGAGGCTGTGGACAAACGCAAGCGGCGGGTGCGTCATGGGATGGTGAAGGAACGTGCGCGCATTCTCGTTGTCGGTGGCGGCTACGTCGGGATGTACACGGCCCTGCGCCTGCAGCGCCGCCTGAAACGGGAACTGCAACGGGGCGAGGTGGAGATCACGGTCGTCACCCCCGACCCGTACATGACCTACCAGCCGTTCCTCCCCGAGGCCGCCGCCGGCGCCATCTCACCCCGCCACGTCGTCGTACCGCTGCGGCGCGTCCTCGACCGGTGCCACATCGTCATCGGCGAGGCCACCGCCGTCGACCACGCGAAACGCATCGCCACCATCACCACCCTCGCCACCGAGGAGGAGGGCACCGGCGGGCAGCGGCTGCCCTACGACCAGCTCGTCCTCGCCCCCGGCTCCGTCTCGCGCACCCTGCCGGTCCCCGGCCTCGCCGACCACGGCATCGGCTTCAAGACCGTCGAGGAGGCCATCGGCCTGCGCAACCACGTCATCGAGCAGATGGACATCGCCTCCTCCACCCGCGATCCCGCGATCCGCGACGCGGCCCTCACCTTCGTCTTTGTCGGCGGCGGCTTCGCCGGCGTGGAGGCCCTCGGCGAACTGGAGGACATGGCCCGCTACGCCGCGCGCTACTACCACAACGTCCAGCCCGAGGACATGAAGTGGATCCTCGTCGAGGCCTCGGACCGCATCCTGCCCGAGGTCGGTGAGGAGATGGGCCGCTACACCGTCACCGAACTGCGCCGCCGCAACATCGACGTCCGCCTCCGGACCCGCCTGGAGTCCTGCGCCGACCGGGTCGCGGTCCTCAGCGACGGCGCCCGCTTCCCGACCCGTACGGTCGTCTGGACGGCCGGCGTGAAACCCCACCCGGTACTCGCCGCCACCGACCTGCCGCGCAACGACCGCGGACGCCTCAGGTGCACGCCCGAACTGTCGATCGAGGGCACCACGCGCGCGTGGGCGGCCGGAGACGCCGCCGCGGTCCCGGACGTGACCGCCGGCGAGCCGGGCCGCGCATGCGCCCCCAACGCCCAGCACGCCGTGCGTCAGGCCAGGGTTCTCGCCGACAACATCGTGCACACCCTGCGCGGCGAGCCCCTGGAGACGTACGGACACGCCTACGCCGGCTCGGTCGCCTCCCTCGGCCTGCACAAGGGCGTCGCCCACGTCTACGGACGCAAGCTCAAGGGCTACCCCGCCTGGTTCATGCACCGCGCCTACCACCTCAGCCGCGTGCCCACCTTCAACCGCAAGGCGCGCGTGCTCGCCGAATGGGCCCTGGCCGGCCTGTTCAAACGGGAGATCGTCTCCCTCGGTTCACTCGAACATCCCCGGGCGGAGTTCGAACTCGCGGCCGGTGGAAAGCCTTCCCAAGACCCCCCGGGCAACCCGAAGGGGTCGTCCTGACCGGACCCAGGAACTCCACCGGCCGGCCCGGCGTCTGACGGATGTTGGTCCGGTCCGCGCACTGCCAGACTGGTCCACCACCACGGGTGTGCCACGGCTCGCCCCGGTGCGGGCCCCCCGGGGCCCCGGCCGGTTCCGGTGCCGGCCGCCGACGACTACACGAGGCAAGGATTCGTGAACTTCACGCGCTGGAGCGCCCGGCTCCCCGGAACGCAGCGCCGCGCCGCAGCGCGGACCGAGCAGACGGCCTCCCCGGACCGGCGGGGGGAAGGCTCCGTACCCGCCGCCCGTGCCGAACAACTGACCGACGAGACTCCGTCCGTGCCCGCCGTCGACGAGCTGCGGGTGCGCGAGGTCCTCGACCGCGTCCCCTCCCTCGTCGCCCTGGTCCACGGCCCCGACCACCGCATCGCCTACGTCAACGACGCCTACACCACCGCCTTCGGCGTACGCCCCCTGGGCGAACGCGCCCGCGAGGCCCTCCCCGAACTGGACGCGCTCGGCCTGTTCCCCCTCCTGGACCAGGTCCTGCGCAGCGGCAAGCCCCGCACGGTGAAGTCCCGCAAGGCCCCCGACGGCCGCTCCTACACCTTCACCTGCACCCCGGTCGCGGAACGCGACGGCACCTCCGGCACCGACGGCCGCGGCGTCCTCGTCTTCGCCACGGACGTCACCGACCACGCCGAAGCCGCCGAACGCCTGCGCGCCAGCGAACGCCGCCAACGCGAAACGGCCGTCACCCTCCAGCGCTCCCTGCTCCCCCAGGAGCTCGAACAGCCGGACGACCTGCGCATCGCCGCCACCTACCACCCCGGCGGCACGGAAGCGGCCGTCGGCGGCGACTGGTACGACGTCATCACCCTCGGCGGCGGCCGCACGGCCCTGGTCATCGGCGACGTCATGGGCCGAGGCGTCCGCGCGGCGGCGGTCATGGGCCAGCTCCGCACGGCGGTCCGGGCCTACGCCCGCCTCGACCTGCCTCCGCACGAGGTCCTCCAGCTCCTCGACGGCCTGGCGGCCGAGATCGACGCCAACCAGATCGCCACATGCGCGTACGCCGTCCACGACCCGAACGAGGGCAAGCTCGTCTACGCCTCGGCCGGCCACCTCCCCATCCTCGTCCGCGACGAGAACGGCACGGTCCTGCGCGCCGAGGAACCCACCGGCCCCCCGCTCGGCACCGGCGGCTGGATGCACACCTCAGGCTCGATCCCCCTCAGCCCCGGCTCGACGGCCGTCCTCTACACGGACGGCCTGGTGGAGCGCCGCGACGCCGACCTGGACGAGGGCATCGCCGCCCTGGAACGCGCCCTGGCCGGCGCCACCGGCACGCCCCAGGTCGTCTGCGACCGCCTGGTCCGCTCGGCCGGCGTGACCCCCGACCACGACGACGACGTGGCCGTCCTGGTCCTCCAGCACCCCGCCCGCACCGGCCCCGAGGGCGAGCTGTTCCGCAACGCCGCCCTGGAACTCCTCGGCGGAGTGGAAGCGGCCCCCCGCGCGCGTGCCTTCGCCTCCGGCGTCCTGACCAGCTGGCGCTTCCCCGCCGACCTGCACGACCTGGGCGTCCTGGCCACCAGCGAACTGGTCGCCAACTCCCTCCAGCACGGCACCCCGCCGATGCGCCTGCGCCTGCGCCGCACGGACAGACGCCTGATCATCGAGGTCACCGACGGCGACGACCATCTCCCCAGACGCCGCCGCGCGGAACCGGGCGACGAGTCGGGCCGGGGCATCGCCATCGTCGCCACGATCGCCTCGAACTGGGGCTGCCGCCGCACACCGGGCGGCGGCAAGGCGGTGTGGTGCGAGTTCGCCCTGCCGCGCACGCAGGCGCCCTAGCAGGCCCGGAGGATCAGACGTCCGCGGAAACGGGAGCCCCGCCCCGCGCCACGACCCGGCTCCTCGCGCGCCACGGATGATCCTGCACGTCGGTCAGCTGCCGCCCCAACCGCACGGCAAGCACCGTGATCCCCAGGGAGAACACCAGGAAGGCCACGATGTACGGCGCGTGCAGCGAGGCCCCCAGCGGCCCGCCCACCGCCGGCCCGACGGCCAGCGCGAGCTGCTTGACCAGGGCGAAGGCGGAGTTGTACTGCCCGGCCATCCCCTCCGGCGCCAGATCGGCGACCAGCGGGGCCACGGTCGGCGACAGCATCGCCTCGCCCAGCCCGAACAGCGTGTACGTCGACACGAACGCGGCCGTCGCCATCTCCTGGCTGCCGTGCCCGAGCCCCGCGTACCCGGCGACGGCCCACGCCACGGCCCAGATCAGCCCCACGGCCGCGATCACCCGCGACCGCCGACGCCGCTCCACGAACCGCAGCACGGCGAACTGCGCGACGACGATCACCAACGTGTTGGCGGCCAGCGCGGTCCCCAGCGCGGACGTCGAGATCCCGGCGGCCTCCACCCCGTACGCGCTCAGCCCGGACTCGAACTGCCCGTAGCAGGCGAAGAACAGCACGAAGCCCAGCACGCACAGCTGCACCATGGCCCGGTTGCCCAGCAGCTGCTTCCAGCTGCCCCGCCCCGACGCCACGGGGGCGCCCTCGATCCGCGGCGCGTGCGGCATCCGCACGGTCGTCATCACCACGACCAGCAGCAGGAACATCGCCGCCTCGATCGCGAAGAGCAGAGTGAAGGACGCGGCACTGGACGCGTCGACCAGATGGCCGCCGATGAGACCGCCCACCCCGAGCCCGAGGTTCTGCAGGAAGAACTGCAGGGCGAAGGCCCGCGACCGCGTCTCCGCGCTGGAGCAGTCCACGATCATCGTCGCCAGCGCCGGCTGCATCACGGCCTGCCCGGCCCCCAGCAGGGAAGCCGACACCAGCACGGCCACCGCACTGCTCGCGATCCCCAGACTCAGCGCACCCACGGCGGCGGCGACCAGGGCGGCGAGCAGCACCGGCAGCGGGCCACGCCGGACGATGGCCCGCCCGGCGAACGGCAGCACCACCAGCGCGGCCACAGCGAAGACGGCGAGCACAAGACCCGCCGTCATGGCTCCCAGCCCCCGCACCTGCGCCACATAGACGTACAGATACGGGACCGTGAAGCCGAGCCCGAACGCGCTGAGTGCGTTGCCCACGTGGATCCGGCGCATCGCTGCGCCCATCGCCCTGGTCACGTTCACCTCTCTCACAAGTTAGGAGTGAAGACTTCGAAGCTAAACTTAGAAGCTAAAGAGTACACATCCAAGGACTTCAAGGCAAAGAGCGGCCATGCCATACTGCGGCCCATGGGCGACACCCCCGGCCCCAGCGAGCCGACCCTCGAAGAGCAGATCGCCGCGTACCAGCGCGAGTTCCAGGACCTCGACCCCCAGGTCGAGCAGATCGTCTCGGCCCTGTCCCGCCTGAACCGCCGTATGAACGTCGCCTACGGCCGTCAGACCGCGGCCCTGGACATCAGCAACGCCGAGTGGGAGGTCCTCAAGGCCCTCGTCCTCTCCGGCGCCCCGTACCGGCTGGGCCCCAGCGACCTCGCCAAGCGCCTCGGTCTGACCCCGGCCGCGATGACTCACCGGATCGACCGCATGGTCGGCGAAGGACTGGTCACCCGTGAGCGAGACGAGTCCAACCGCGTACGAGTCATCGTGGAGCTGACACCTGAGGGGCGTGAGAAGTGGCTGGAGGCGATGCGCCTGGCGTCGGTCTTCGAGGAAGACCTGCTCCAGGACCTGTCCCCGGAGGAGCGCACGACGCTGGGCGAGGTCCTCACCCGGCTCCTGCGCCGGGTGGAACACGCCCAGCCGGACGCCGGCGGCCGCCTCTCCGACTTGGACTGACGCCCCGCAAAAGATCTTGACAGCGGGTACTTGACAGCCCCCTGCCTGATCCGTAGAGTTCTTCGGGTTGCCGCGGAGACGTAACGGTTCTGCGACAGCACTTCCGCCGCACGAGCGGCACCAACCACTAGCAAGATCGCTCCCAACGGGGTTGATTTCGGCGTGCCCGAATTCAATTCGAATTGGGGCTCGACGACCTGATCGACTCCGACTGGCTTCGATTTTGGAATCGCCGAGGGACCGCGCTAAGGTTGGAGACGTCGGAACGGCCCAAGGGTCGCGAAGACAACCCCAACTGACTGGGAATCAGGCCCGAAAGGATCTGATAGAGTCGGAACCGCCGGAAAGGGAAACGCGGAAGCGGGAACCTGGA